>NZ_JAVJSX010000021.1:0-88617 GCF_040219215.1 Thalassobaculum sp. | reverse complement strand
GACAGTAGGCGGTGAGCAGGTTGATCACGTAAGCGGAGGTCGCGTCCTTGAGTGCGACATCCTGGTTGCGTGTGGCGGCGGCCAGTGCATCACTGAAATAGGCACGCATGCTGGTCGTGGTGATCAGACTCGAATCGATGGTGGTCATGCTTACCTCCGGTATCGATTGCGTTCGCTCTCTACCGATGTATCGGCGGGAGACGGCGATTTCCTTGAGTGTGCTCGTCGATGTATGTAATCCAATTACCATGCCAGCAGCACACGCTTCAACTCGCGGATCCAAGCAACGGAAACGTAAGCAGTGATTGGCAGTCGTGTAGTGCTGCTGCCAGTCGCCGCGGTGCACGTGTGTGCGCGCGGGCGCCATCGTGGTGCGCGTTGACGACCGCGCCAGGAGCTTGGCTCAAGTAAACGGGCGTGCCGGAAGGGCGCGAGCGCGACGTGCGAAACGTGCCGTGCGGATGCTGGATGGCTGGCAGGAAATCGAGGAAGGGCGCGGCGCTGCCGGACCTCGCGCGGCGCGGCGGCCTGGTGGATGCGGGGATCGGCGCCGGAGTCTTCGCCGCCCCGTTGCGGGGTAGCGTGGGGCAGAAAAAAAAGAACCCCGCGCAAGCGCGGGGTTCTCTCGGTTCGGCAGGGTGCCGGGGCGCTTACATCATGCCGCCCATACCACCCATGCCGCCCATGCCGCCCATATCCGGCATTGCCGGGCCGGCGCTCTCGTCCTTCGGTGCGTCGGCCACCATGGCCTCGGTCGTGAGGATGAGGGAGGCGACCGATGCCGCGTTCTGCAGCGCGGTGCGCGAGACCTTGGCCGGGTCGAGAATACCCATCTCGATCATGTCACCGTACTCGCCGGTCTGGGCGTTGTAACCGAAGTTGCCCTTGCCGTCGGCGACCTTGGCGACGACCACCGACGGCTCTTCGCCGGCGTTGGCCACGATCTGACGGATCGGCTCTTCCAGCGAGCGCACCAGGATGTTGATGCCCATCTGCTGGTCCTGGTTGTCAGGCTTGGCGCCGCGCGCCTTGTCCTGCGCGCGCAGGAGCGCTACGCCACCACCGGGGACCACGCCTTCCTCGACCGCGGCGCGGGTCGAATGCAGGGCGTCCTCGACACGTGCCTTCTTCTCCTTCATCTCGACCTCGGTGGCCGCGCCGACCTTGATGACGGCAACACCACCGGCGAGCTTGGCCACACGTTCCTGCAGCTTCTCGCGGTCGTAGTCGGAGGTGGTTTCCTCGATCTGCGCGCGGATCTGGGTGCAGCGGGCCTCGATGGCCTTCTTCTTGCCACCCCCGTCGATGACCGTGGTGTTGTCTTTCTCGATCCGGACCTTCTTGGCGGTGCCGAGCATGTCGAGGGTCACGTTCTCGAATTTGGTGCCGAGATCCTCGCTGATGACCTGGCCACCGGTCAGGATCGCGATGTCTTCCAGCATGGCCTTGCGGCGGTCGCCGAAGCCCGGCGCCTTGACCGCAGCCACCTTGAGGCCGCCGCGCAGCTTGTTGACGACCAGTGTCGCCAGCGCTTCGCCCTCGACGTCCTCGGCCAAGATGAGCAGCGGCCTGCCGCTCTTCACCACCGCCTCGAGCAACGGCAGGAGGGCCTGAACCCCCGGGAGCTTCTTGTCGTGCAGGAGGATGTAGGGTTCATCCAACTCGCAGATCATCTTCTCGGCGTTGGTGACGAAGTAGGGCGACAGATAGCCCCGTTCGAACTGCATGCCGTCGACGATGTCGAGTTCGGTCTGCAGCGACTTCGACTCCTCGATCGTGATCACGCCCTCGTTGCCGACCTTGGCCATGGCCTTCGCGATCATCTCGCCGATCTCGCGGTCGTCATTGGCGGAGATGGTCCCGACCTGGGCGATCTCGGCGTTGGTCGAGACCTTTTTGGCGACCCGCTGGATGTCGGCGACGACCGCTTCCACGGCCATGTCGATGCCGCGTTTCAGATCCATCGGGTTCAGGCCGGCCGCGACCGCCTTGGCGCCCTCGCGCACGATGGCGTGGGCCAGAACCGTTGCGGTGGTCGTGCCGTCGCCGGCCATGTCGCTGCTGCGGCTGGCGACTTCCTTCACCATCTGCGCGCCCATGTTCTCGAACTTGTCCGAGAGCTCGATCTCCTTGGCGACGGTGACGCCGTCCTTGGTGATCCGGGGAGCGCCGTAGGACTTGGCCAGGATCACGTTGCGGCCCTTCGGGCCTAGCGTCACCTTGACGGCGTTGGCGAGAATATCGATGCCGTGCAGCATACGGTCGCGCGCGTCCGTGCTGAATTTGACGTCCTTGGCAGCCATGTTCGATCTCCGAAAGGTTAAGCGGCAAGCTTCTTGGCTGCGCCCTGGGCGAGGATGCCCAGAATGTCGGTTTCCTTCATGATCATCAGCTCTTCGCCGTCGATCTTGACCTCGGTGCCGGACCATTTTCCGAACAGCACCCGATCGCCGACCTTGACGTCGAGCGGGCACAGCGCGCCGCGCTCGTCGCGGGCGCCGGGGCCGATGGCGAGAACTTCGCCTTCCACCGGCTTTTCCTTCGCCGTATCGGGAATGATGATGCCGCCCGGGGTCTTGGAGACCTGTTCGATCAGGCGAATCAGGACCCGGTCCTGCAATGGACGCAGTTTCATAAATGGTCTCCTCGACCCGATTTTCCGAAGGTTTGGCACTCACCGCTTGGGAGTGCCAGCATATGTCCAGGATGTGGGGGTCGCCGTCTTGAATACGATGGCGGGTCGGTCAGAGAAAACAGTGATTCAATAAAATAAAATCGTAACGCACGGTAATATAATACGAATTGTTCGCGAAGTTTATATTTGAGAATGTGTATACCCGTTCTTCGCCCTACGGAATGGCCGGGACCAAAGCCTAAGGGGCTGCGGCCCCGGAGCCAGCCCCGGGACCGCAGGCCGCCTCACTAGCAGCAACCCGCCGGCTGCCGCTCGGGAACGGCCGCTTTCGGTTTGCTGCAGCCGCAACCTGATTCTCCGACCGCCTTGGCTTCGGCATCCTGGACGCAGCAGGCGTCTGTCCCGGCGGGTGCCGGTCCGCCGCAGCACCCCGCCGCCGGTTCCGCCACCTTGGGCGCAACGCTGCACACCCCGGTTTCCGGCAGCTCAAGCTCGACGCGGGCCGCCGCCTCGGCGTCGCCGGCCAGCCAGGCGGCGATCGAGCGCACCTGCTCGTAGCCGGTCGCCATCAGGAACGTCGGTGCCCGGCCGTAGGACTTCATGCCGGCGATGAAGAAGTCGGTCTCGGGATGCGCCAGTTCCCGGGCCCCGTGCGGGCGGACGGTGCCGCAGCTGTGCAGGTTCGGGTCGATCATCGGGGCCAGCAGGGTCGGCGCCTCCAGCCACGGGTCGAGGCCGAGCCGGATCTCGCGCAGCATGTCGAGATCGCCGCGGAAGCCGGTGGTCACGATGACCTCGTCGGCCACGGTGGTGTGCGGGACGTCGCCCAGCATGCCGGAGACTTGGAGCAGCCCGCCGCCGCCGTCGATCCCGCGGACCCGGAACGGCATCAGTGCCTGCAGGTGGCCGGCCTTGATGGCGGCGCGCACCCGGGTTCCCAACCGGCCGCGGGCCGGCAGCGCGTCGGCGGCACCGCCGCCGAACACGGTGTTGAAGCTGTCGCGGCGCAACGCCCAGGTGATCCGGGTTTCCGGTTCATCCTCCTGCAACGCGATCAGGTCGAGGATGACGTTCATCGCCGAATGGCCGCTGCCAACCACCAGCACGTGCTTGCGGGCGTAGCGCGACCGCGCCCGGTCGAGGACATCCGGGATGCCGTGTGCCAAGCGGTCCGCGTACTCGCGCTCGCCGGGCAGCGGCACGCCGCCGGATCCGACCGGGTTCGGCGACCGCCAGGTGCCGGAGGCGTCGATCACCGCCCGTGCATCGAGCGTGCTACCGTCGGCCAGATGCAGCTCGAACGGCTGGCTGTCCCGGCCCTCGGTCTTGACCTTGTCGAAGTCCTTGCGCCCCACCGACAGCACCCGTGCGCCGAACCGCAGGTGCGGCCGGATTGCGGCGTGCCGGGACAACGGCTCCAGGTACCGGTCGACGATCTCGTGGCCGGTCGGCAGCGCCTCGTCGTCGGGCGCGGTCCAGCCCGCGTCGTCGAGCAGGCGCCGCGATGCCTTGTCGATGTTGTAGCGCCAGGGCGAGAACACCCGGACGTGGCCCCATTCCCGTATCGCGGCACCGGCGGCGGCGCCGGCCTCCAGCACGACGAACGGCAGGCCGCGCTCCGACAGGTACGCCGCCGCGGCCAGGCCGACCGGACCGGCACCGATGATGGCGACCGGCAACGCCGCGCTTGTCATTCTTTCCACACCCACGTCCAAACCTCCTTATTGGCCATCGATATATCGATGGGTGATACTGAAGCTCAAAAAAACGCTCACCCGCAGCAGGCGTCCTTGCCGCCGGCGGTGATGCAGGCGCCGACCTCGGTCCAGGCCTGGACCGCGACCCGGAACGCCTCGCGGCCCCGGTCGGTGATCGCGTAGACCTTACGCTGCCGGCCGCCGACCACCTCGTGCTCGACCGTGACGTAGCCGCCGGCCTCGAATTCCTTGAGCACCGGATACAGCGCGCCCGGCGTCGGCGAGCAGCAGCCCTGGGTGGTGTCCTCGACCGCCTTGGTGATGTCGTAGCCGTGCATGCGCTGGCGGTTCAGGACGCACAGGATGAAGAACTTCGACAGACTCATCTTGATGAGCCCGTTCCAGTACTTCGGATCGGTGTAGTCGACCTCGTTGGCCTTCGGGGTGGCCGCCGGTCGTGCGCGCAGGGCGTTGCTCATGACCGCAAAGATAGATCGCCGCGATTAACCTATCAAGGGGCAATATATCATCCACCGATATATTAGTGAGTCCCGCCGCCACCGATCAGGCATAGGCCTTGGTCAGTGGGTCTTCCGGGATCACCGGCGCCGCGGTGGTCGGAACCCCGCCGCGCCGGGTGCCGGGCTCGATGTTGATCCACTTCTCGGCCAGGGCCGGCGGCAGCAGGCGGCCGTCGGGCAGCGACAGCCACATCCGCATCAGGTGCCGGCGGCGCTCCGGCTCCGGCCAGTCCTCGTAGGACGTGCGCGAGTGGAACACCACGTGGTTCTGCAGGAACTGGATGTCGCCGGGCTCGAACGGCAGGCGCAGGCAGAACCGGTCCTCCTCGCAGATCGCGAAGTACAGGTCGAGCGCTTCGCGCTGGGCGTTCGACATCCGCGGTGCGTCGGGGAACCGCTTCAGCGACTCGATGTACTGCAGCACCGGCGAATAGCCGTTGAGCAGCCCGCCGTGCCAGTTGAACAGCGGTACCCCGAACCAGGGCAGCTTGCCCGGCGGCACCTCGCCGCGCCGGTCCATGTAGATCGGCCGGTACAGCTCCGGCAGCAGGTCGGGCCGCCGCCGCATCATCTCGTCGTGGACCGCGACCGCGCTGACGATCAGGCTCTCGCCGCCGGTGCGGGCGTGCCGGATGCACAACAGCGCCACCACGTCGCAGGAATCGGCGTGAAAGCACAACTCGGCGTTGGTCTGGGTCAGCCGCTTGTTGTGGTCCTCGACCGCGTCGCCGACGTCGATCACGTGGCCGAGCAGGTGGCCGTTGCGGTTCTGGGTGACCGGGTCGCCGAGGTGGCGGCACAGGCCCCAGTAGATCCGGATCAGGGTCTCGCGGTCGTAGCGATCGACCGGCAGGCCCTTGATGTAGCCGAGCCCGAGGCCGGAGCGGATCTGGGCGCGCAGCGCGCCGAGCCGGGTGGTCAGCCGGCCGAGCGGGAACTGGTCGCGGCCGATGTCCTGGATCGCCAGACCCTGGGCGCGGGTGAACCGGACCGCGGCGTCGATCTCCGCCACGTCGGACTCCTCGATGCGGCAGATCCAGTCGTCGCGCTGCAGCACCTCCGCTGCGGTCCAGGCGAAGCTGCCGCCGATTGGTGCCGTGGGCATGGGAACGGCTTGCGTCGGTGCCTCTGGTGTCGGGGCGGGGCTGATCGAGTTCATCGCGGGTCCCTCCGGTTCGCCGGTGCGTGGCGACGGGGTCCAGGATCGCGGCGATCCAGCTATTTTTGAAATTGTTGTTTCTGATGATAATCATTTCAGAATCTACTGGTCGTGTGCGGGAGAAACCCACGGTGCGACGCCATCTGCCGTCCCTGGACCGCCTGCGGGCGCTGCGCGAGGTGGCGCGCACCGGCGGCTTCTCGTCCGCCGCCGACACCCTCGGCCTGACCCAGCCGGCGGTCAGCAACCAGATCCGCCAGCTTGAACAGCAGCTCGGCGCCCGCCTGCTGGAGCGGATCGGCAAGACCGCCCGGCCGACCGCCGAGGGTGCGGTGCTGATCGCCGCCGCCGACCGGGCGCTGGCCACCCTGGACGCCGCCCTCGACGAGATCGCCCTGATGCAGGCGACGGTGACCGGCACGCTGGTGCTGGCGACCGGGGCGACCTCGACCCGTTACCTGCTGCCGGCGGTGGTGTCCGAGCTGACCGCGCGCCATTCCGGCATCGACCTGCGCATCGTCACCGGCAACACCGGCGACCTGGTGGTCGGGGTGCTGGATGGTTCGATCGACCTGGGGCTGCTGACCGCGCCGGTGCACGACCCGCACCTGCAGACCCGGCCGTTCTATCGCGACCGGCTGGTGTGCGTGACCCCGCCGTCCCAGGCGCCGACCACCGGAAGCGTGACGCCGCGCGACCTGGAGGGGCGGCGGGTGATCCTGTACGACCGGGCCGGCGCGATCCGCCGGTCGATCGACGGCTGGCTCGACGGCGCCGACCGCGACCGGATCCGCATCACCGACATCGGCAGTTCCGATGCCCAGATGGCCTATGTGCGGGCCGGGTTCGGCTGGTCGGTCATCTCCGAGATGGCGACCCGCGAGGACGCCGCCGCCCGCCGGGTCGACGTACGCCAGCTCGACCCGCCGATCCACCGCGACCTGGTGCTGGTGTGGCGCCGCGACCGCGCGGCCCGACCGGTGATCGAGGCCGCCCTGGCGGCGTTCGCCGGTCCGGCGGGGTCCGGCACTTCATAATGGCCGACGCCGACGTCTGGTTGGCGTTGCAAGGATCGCGCGGACGGAGTATCCGCCCGGGAAACCGCGGCCTCCGACGCCGCGAACCCTCTGCAACGAGTTCAGGAGATCACATGGCCGACACGCATACCGGGACCTGCTTCTGCGGGGCGCTGGAGATCGAGGCGACCGGCGCGCCGCTGGAGATGGGCTATTGCCACTGCAACTCCTGCCGGAGCTACTCGGGCGCCCCGGTGATGGCCTTCACCCTGTGGAAGGCCGACAGCGTCCGGGTCACCAGGGGCGCCGAATTGATCGGCCGGTTCAACAAGACCGGGATCAGCGATCGGCACCACTGCACCAAGTGCGGCGGCCACCTGATGACCGACCACCCGACGTTCGGCCTGGTCGACGTCTGCGCCGCCGCCCTGCCGAGCGTGGCGTTCAAGCCGAGCGTCCACCTGCACTATGCCGAGACCGTGCTGCCGATCAGGGACGGGCTGCCCAAGCTGAAGGACTTCCCGGCCGAGGTCGGCGGCTCCGGCGAACTGGTCCCCGAATAGGATCAGCGGCCCGGAGCGTCCGGCGGTCCGGGCCGGTCCATCGCATAGGTCGCGCACTCGCTGCCGTAGTAGTGCCGCCGCCCCACGAACCGCATGCCGATCCGCTGCATGACGTGGATGGAGGCGGCATTCTGCGGATCGGCGTTCGAGAACAGCTCGCTGATCGGCAGTTCCCGGAACGCGAACGCCGCCATCGCCCGGGCGGCCTCGGTGGCGTAGCCCTTGCCCCAGGTGTCGGGCAGCAGCCGCCAGCCGATCTCGACCGCCTTGGCCGGGTCGTTCTCGATGTGCTGGATGCAGCCGGCGCCGACGATCCGGCCGGATTCGGCGAGGATGAACGACCACCACGAATACCCCAGCGCGGCCCAACCCGCCTCGGCACGCTCGATCCAGGCGCGGGTTTCCTCCGGGGTCTGCGCGCCGCCCAGGAAACGCATGACTTCCAGGTCGGTGTTCACCACCCGCAGCCCGTCATACTGCCCGGCGTTGCACGGCTCCAGCCGCAGGCGTTCGGTGTGCAGGATCACGATGGCGCTCCGCTTCCGTTCAGCCGGCCGCCCGGTCCAGCGCTTCCTCGGCCCACTGGTTCAGGCTCTTGCCTTCCAGTTCGGCGGCCAGCGCGGCCCGGCGGTGCACGTCGGGGCTGACCCGGAACATGACCTGGCCGGAATAGGCCTTCTGCGGCTCCTTGCCGACCCGCTCGCAGGTCTCGATGTAGTCCTCGACCGCCTCGTGGAACGCGGCGCGCAGAGCGTCCACCGTGTCGGCGTAAAAGCCGACGCCGTCGCGGATGCCGGCGATCCGGCCGGTCAGGATGCCGTCCTCGTCGTCGTACTCGATCCGGGCGGAGTAGCCCTTGTAGGTCATGGTGTTGGTCATGGCGTCACTCCGATCCGTTCCAGGAACGCGCGGGCAGCGCGAACCTGATAACGCTTGGCTTCCTTGGCGGGGTGCGGGCGTTGGAACGTCTCGACCTCGCCATCCTTCTCGAACCGCACCCGCGAACCGCGCCCCTCGATCACCCGAGCGCCGGCCGCCACCAGCAGGCCCTCGATCGACGACCAATCGACGGTGCCCGGCACCGGGTCGGTGAAGACGGCAGCCAGGGTTCGTCGATGCCTGCTGTTCATTGCATGGTGAATGTAGGAACTGCTTGCGATTTATGCAAGCTAGGCGCCATCGATGATCGAAGTGTCGCGAACCACACGGCATGCACGGAATTCACGAGACAGAACGCAATCCGGCGAACAAGATCAGCCGTGGGGGATTCTCAGCGGCGTCCTTGTCCAATGTCTCGTGGCAATCGGTTGCACCGTCTTGCGGTTAGAGGATGCCTGATTGCGGGCGTCGTTCTGCTAACTGCTGGCGTTGGGCCATGCGAGAGCCAAGAGACCATCCAGGAACGGGCCGCAGTCGCTGTGCAAGCCCCGGCAAGCCGGCTCTCCGAAGGTCGCCAGGAAGACCAGCAGCAGCCAGAGGAACGACAGCCAGAAAGCCCACTGGAACCGATTGAAGTCAGCGCCGCGCCGAGCCCCCCACCACATGCAGGCGCCCAAGCTGTCGCCCCCCAACCCCACCAGCAACCCCAGCCTAACCAGCAGGTCGAGATCCGAGTTTTGGGCGACACCTACCCGCAATGGGTCATGGCTGCGATGAGTGTCGTAGCTGCCGGCCTCAGCGGGTGGGCTGTCCTCGCTATTTATAAGACCCTTGACGCCACTCGCAAACTTTCCGCCGCCGAGAATAGGGCCTGGCTGAAGATAGATACCCCTGAAGTGAAAAGTAAATTTGTTTTTAATCTCGCGGGCGCTCAATCAGTTATAAATCTTAGCATAAAGAACATTGGAAAAACACCAGCGCAAAATGTCTATATGATGATTGATACGTTTTTTTGGAATGACGATGAATCGATTGCCAATCGAGAGTTTGATAAAACACTGTTAAAGTGTATAGAGTTCTCCAATTATTCTCAATCTGTAATATTTCCAGATGAAGCAGAGTGTAAAAATCAAGTACTTGTATTTGACCGAAGAAAACTCGCCGAGGCAATGAAGCGGCCGAAGAAGGTTGGTATTCCAGTTATTCCGTTTTTTGCTGTATTCATCGCCTACAGAATTGTGGGAGACGAGAAAGTACATACGACAGTCGCCCCATATACAGTTGTTGGTTTGAACTTTACGAGTGAAATCGTGGCGCCTAACGTCCATCTCCTGAAGGCCGATATGCAAAAAGGCATAGTCACCTAACGCCCGCGCCTCACCACTCGCGAGACACGCGACCAGTACAGCCAGCGCAGCCCAAAACCGCGCCCATGTCACGGCTAGGTGCGTTCACTACCCAACTCCGCGATTCCCCTTGACCCCCTGACCCCCCACACCTAAAGCGGGATAGGCCCGTCGCCGGACGGCGGTGCCCGGAGCCCCGAATGTCATTCGTTACCACCGTGCGTGGCGGTGGCGCAGGCCGCGTCCTCGGGGACGAGGTCCGCGCGACCGTCGCGTTGTCGATCCCGATCGCGCTCACCCAGATCGCGCAGATGTCGCTCAACACCACCGACGTGGTGATGACCGGGCTGCTCGGCGCCGACGCGTTGGCTGCCGGGCAGCTGGGCCACAGCCTGTTCTTCCCGATGTACATCACCGTGATCGGCATCCTGTTCGCCACCTCGGCGATGTTCGCGCAGGAACTGGGCGCGCGGAACTACAAGGGGGTGCGCCGCTCGGCCCGCCAGGGGTTCTGGCTGATCGTGTCGGTCACCGTGCCGGCGTGGCTGTATTTCTGGTACGCCGAGCCGATCCTGGTTCACGTGCTGGGCCAAGACCCGCTGCTGGCGGCGCAGTCGGCCGAGTACGCCCACGGGGCGATGTGGGGCTTTCCGTTCATGGCCGGGTTCAGCCTGCTGCGGAACTTCATCGCCGCCCATTCGCGGCCGCGTCTGGCGCTGTGGATCCTGCTGGGCGGCATCGGGGTCAACGCGTTCGCCGACTGGGTGCTGATGTTCGGCAAGTTCGGCTTTCCCCGGATGGAGCTGTTCGGCCTCGGCCTCGCCACCACGATCGTGCAGGCGGCGATGTTCTTCGGCCTGCTGGCGCTGGTGCTGACCGACCGGCGCTGGCGGCGCTATCACCTGCTGGTTCGGTTCTGGCGCTCCGACTGGCCGCGCTACCGCGAGCTGTGGGCCGTCGGCCTGCCGATCGGCTTCACCAAGCTGGCGGAATCCGGGCTGTTCGCGGCGTCGGGCTTCCTGATCGGGCTGATCGGGGTCGACGCCCTGGCCGGCCACGCGGTGGCGATCCAGTACACGGCACTGGCGTTCATGGTGCCGTTCGGAATCGCGCAGGCCGCCACGGTGCGGGTCGGGCTGGCGATCGGCCGGCGCGACCACGAGGGCGCGCGGCGCGCCGGCCGGGTGGCGATGGTGGTCGGCGTGCTGGTGGTGGTGCCGTTCGCGCTGGTCTTCGTGCTCGCCGGCCGGCCGCTGGCCGGGCTGTTCCTGAGCGCCGACGACGCCCACGGGGCGGTGGCGATCGGCTATGCCGCGTCGTTCATGGCGATGGCCGGGCTGTTCCAGCTGGCCGACGGCGGGCAGGCGGTGACAGCGGGCGCGCTGCGCGGCTTCAAGGATACCCGCGTGCCGATGATGATCGCGATCGTCGGCTACTGGGTGTTCGGTATCGGCGGGGCGGTGGTGCTGGCGTTCCCGCTCGGCCTCGGCGGCGTCGGGGTGTGGGGCGGGCTGGCGCTCGGCCTCGCCGTGGTGTGGGCGGCGCTGGCCTGGCGGTTCCGGATCGTAAGCCGGCGGATGGCGGGATAAGCGATCAGAGCCGCTTCAGGCTGAGGATGTAGGCGGATACCGCCCGGATCTCGTCGGACGTCAGGATCAGGTTCGGCATCGATTTGTGCGGCGTGCTCAGCAGGGCGAACAGCGCCGTCTCGGTCATGCCGGGCACGTCGGCGATGGCGAAGAACGCCGGCGCCCGCGCCACCGGGGACCGGGTTTCGGTGTCCTCGACGGCGTGGCAGCTTGAGCAGACCTTGCGGGCGAAGCCGAGGCCTTCCTGCGCGTCACCGCCGCCCTGGGCGATAGCGGGGAGCGGGGCGACTCCGAATACGCCAAGCAGGGCGAGGGCCGTAAAGCCGCGTGTCATGGCATCCTCCGTCCGTCGTGACCCGGCTGCCCCGCAGCTCTGCCGCGAGGCGTCACGACCAGGATAGCCTGCGCAGGCGACCTGGATGTTTGACCTCGCTCAATTGTCGGTCGGACGGCCGGCCTTCCCGGTTCGAGAACCGGGGGAGCGGCGGCGCCTTAGTGGCTGATCTTCTCGATGCGCCAGCGCGAGTGGGCGTCGTCGACGGTTTCCCAGGCCTTCTGCTGCCACAGCTTCTTGGCTTCCTCGTAGGTGGCGAACGGGCCGATCTTGGTCTCGGGCGAGCCGTCGATGGTCTCGGTGAAGTCGGTGGATTTGTAGACCCCGCCGACCAGCCAGAACTCGGTCGCCTCCTCGTGCAGGATGCGGTAGCGCACATGGGCGTCGTCGACGTGCTGCCAGGCGAGCTTGCCCCAGATCGACTTGGCGGTCTCGTAGTCGTTGAACGGGCCGACCTTCTCCTCGGCGTCACCGCCTTCGATCAAGGTGAAGCTGGTGTCCGTGTACTTGCCGCCGATCACCCAGTAGGCCATCACCGCCTCCGATCCGTGCCGTATGGCGGCCCCTATAGCGGAGCGGGTGCCGTGGTTCAATTGCGGGTCACCGCATCGCGCGCGGATCAATCGCGGGCCTGGGTCACCGACGAGCGCCACAACTCCAGGAACAGCCGGCGCTTCTGCCGGTCCAGGCCGACCAGCAGGGCCGGCGAGAACGGGATCGGCCACAGGGTCGACGCGCCGGCCGACAGCAGCGGATGCTCCTCGTTCTCGGTGCCGCCGACCTGGACGATCAGCGACGCCTCGCCCAGCTGCCGGCGGCCGTCCGCAGACAGCAGGAAGTCGATGAACCGCTTGGCGAGGTCCGGGCGCAGGGCGCGTCGGGGAATCACGGCGGCGCGCGACAGGATCAGGGTGTAGTCGGCCGGCGCGACCACGCCGATCCGCGGGTCGACCAGGGCGCGTGCCAGGGCGTAGGAGCCGAGCATGTTGTAGGCCAGCAGGTAGCGGCCCTCGGCCACGCCGTCGATGATGTCGGCCGAACAGCAGGTCGCCACCACCCGGTTGCGGGCCAGCGCCTCGATCAGCCGGCCGAAGGTGGTGGCGTGCTGGGCGTCGACGAAGGCGAACAAATAGCCGAGGCCGGAGCGCTCGATGTCGTAGGTGGCGATCCGGCCGAGGAATAGGTTGTCGGCCGGCCGCAGCGCGTCGATCAGGTCGAAGCGCGAGCGCGGCACCTGCGCCGGCGGCACCAGCTGCCGGTTGTAGACGATCACCGCCGGCTCGAAGGTGATGCCGAACATCTCGTCGCGCCAGTTCGCCCAGTCCGGCAGGGCCGCGGTACCCGGCGACACGTGCGGCTGGGCGCAGCCGTCGTTCACCAGCTGCACCTGCAGGTCGATCGCCGAGCTGATCAGCAGATCGGCCGCCGCCCTGCCGTCCCGGCAGGCCCGGGTCGAGCGGTCGTGCAGGTCGTTGGTGAGTATCTCCTCGTAGCGGATGGCAAGGCCGGGCGTGCGGTTCGCGAACGCCTCCATCACCGGCAGAAACGGCTCGATGTCGGTCGATCCCTGGATCGACAGGCGCAGGCGGCTGTCGTCCCACGTCGATCCGACCGTGACGATCCGGTTGTCGGCGGCGGCCAGGGTCACGGTCAGCGCGACGGCAAGGCCGGTCAGCACGGCGGGCAGGTGGCGGATCATCGCGACCCCCGGGCCGCGGGCAGGCGCAGCGCGGCCTTGAACCGGCCGTCGGGCGTGCGGGAGAACACCAGGCTGCCGTCATGCGCCTCGGCGACCGCGTTGACGATGGCAAGGCCCAGGCCGGCGCCCTGGGTCGATGATCCCGCCGCCCGGGCGAACCGGCGGCCGCTGTCCGGCCAGTCGTCCGGTGGAATGCCGGGGCCGTGGTCGGTGACCGACAGCTCGACCGAGGCGCCGTCGGGCAGGGCCGCAACCGCCAGCGACACCGGGGCGGCACCGTGGCGGAAAGCGTTGTTCACGAGGTTCTTCGCAGCTTCCACCAGGCTCAGCGAATCGCCGCGGGTCATCACCGGGTCGTCCGGCAACTCCAGGCCGAGCTCGCGGCCCATGTCCGGCAGGTCGTGGTCGGTCTCCTCGGTCACCCGCACGGCGACCGTACGCAGGTCCAGGGGCTCCCGCTCGGCGATGTCGGCGCGGTGGATGATCAGCGCCTGGTTCAGCAACTGGTCGGCCAGCCGGCCGAGTCCGACGGCGCGCTGGTGGATCCGCCGGGCGATGCCGCGCAGCCGGTCGGGATCGTCCTCGGCGGTTGCCAGCTCCGCCTGGGCGCGCAGGGCCGAGATCGGGGTGCGCAGCTGGTGGGTGGCATCGGCGATCAGGGTCTGCATCACCGTCACCCGGCGCGACAGCCGCTCCATGAACCGGTTGATCGCGGCGACGATGGTCTCGATCTCCTGCGGGCTGTCGACGTGCAGCGGCGACAGGTCCTTGGGGTCGCGGCCCAGCAGTTCCGATTCGATCCGCGCCAGCGGCAGCAGCGACGATCGGACCGCGAACGCCGCCAGCGCCACCGTCGCCAGCCCGGCCGCCGCCAGGATCAGCAGGGCCTTGGCGGTGATGTCCCAGGCCAGGGCCGAGCGGGCGCGGGTGGTGTGGCCGACGAACACGTCAACCGGGCCGCTGTAGGCCCGCTCGGCGAACCGCCGACGGATCGCCGCCAGCCGCACCGGTTCGCCGGCGAAGTCCATGACGTAAAAGGCCACGTCCTCGGCGACCGAAGGCGGCGGCGGCAGCGCGTCGTTGCCGGTGACGGTGGCGCCGTCGCGGTCGACGACCCGGTAGAACACCCGGTCGTCGGGGGCCAGGGCCAGCAGCTCGAACGCCGACACCGGCAGGTCGACCACCACGCCGCCGCCGGCGATCGACACCGAGCGGCCGATCTCGAACGCGGCACCCGCCAGCAGCCGGTCGTAGGCCTCGCCGGCCGCCTGCCGGCCGTAGGCATAGGCGGCGACGGTGACCACCAGGCCGCCGGCTCCCAGGATCAGGGTGATGGCGACCGCCAGCCGCCGCGCGATCGACGCCGGGCGCCTAGCCATGTTTTTCGATCTGGTAGCCGAGGCCGCGCAGCGTGCGGATCGAGACCTGTGAGGCCGCCAGCTTGCGGCGCAGCCGCGCGATGTACAGCTCGACGGCGTTGATCCCGACCTCGGTCTCGTCGAACGAGAACAGCCGGTCGAACAGCCGCTCCTTCGACATGACCCGGCCGCGGTTGACCAGCAGCGCTTCCAGCAGCCCGAATTCGCGGCGGGTCAGGGCCAGTGGCTGGCCGTCGACCGCGGCGGTCCGGCCGGCGGCGTCGAGGGTCAGGTTGCCGTACTCGATGACGCCGCTGCGCTCGTCGCCCTGCCGGCGGATCAGGGCGCGGGCCCGGGCCTCGAGCTCGCGCAGGTCGAACGGCTTCATCAGGTAGTCGTCGGCGCCGTTGTCGAGGGCGGCCACCCGGTCGTCCACGTCGAGCCGGGCGGTCAGCACCAGCACAGGGGTGGTCCGGCGCGCCGCCCGCAGCGCGCGCAGCGTGTCCAGGCCGGAGCCGTCCGGCAGCATCAGGTCGAGGATCACCAGGTCGTAGTCCTGGACCGCCAGCGCGTCCTCGGCCGCGGCGCAGTCGGCCGCGTGGTCGATGGCATGGCCGTGGCGCGCGAAGGCGGCGACCACCGCCTCGGCGACATCCTCGGTATCCTCGACCAGCAGTATCCGCATGCCGTTCCCCGTTGGCGGCCGGCGAATACTGTGCACGACGCCCGCTCGATTGCGAACCGCCGGCGCGGTGACAGCTTCGCGACAGGTTCAGCGTTTACCAATTGCACCCAATGCGAGATGGGGAAAGCCAATCCCCGCTGACGATCACCGTTGGAGGAAACACCATGAAGAGTTTGACATTGGCGAGCCGCGCCGCGGCTGCCGCCGTTCTGGCAATCGGTTTCGCCGCCGGGCCGGCCTCGGCCTTCGAACCGAAGCAGACCGAGTGCATCGCGCCGGCCAACCCGGGCGGCGGCTGGGACTTCACCTGCCGCCAGGTCGGCAAGGGCCTGTACGACCAGAAGCTGACGCCGAAGCCGGTTCAGGTCGTCAACATGTCCGGCGGTGGCGGCGGAGTCGCCTACGCCAGCGTGATCTCCAAGCGCAACGACGACAGCGACCTGCTGGTCGCCGCGTCGACGGCGACGACCACGCGGCTGGCGCAGGGCCTGTACTCGGGCTTCACGGCTGATCAGGTCCGCTGGCTCGGCACCGTCGGTGCCGACTACGGCGTGATCGCGGTCGCCAAGGACAGCCCGATCAAGTCGCTGACCGAGCTGATGAGCAAGATCAAGGCCGACCCGACCTCGGTCGCCGTTGCCGGTGGCAGCGCGGTCGGCGGCTGGGACCACCTGAAGGTGCTGATCGCGGCCAAGGCCGCCGGCATCAACGACGTCCGCGCCGTGAAGTACGTCGCCTTCCAGGGCGGCGGCGAGGCGGTCACCCAGCTGGTGGGCGGTCACGTCCAGGCCTTCACCGGCGATATCTCCGAGGCCAAGGGCTTCATGGAGTCCGGTGACCTGCGGGTGCTGGCGGTGCTGTCGCCGGAGCGGCTGCCGGGCGACCTGTCGAACCTGCCGACCGCCAAGGAGCAGGGCCTCGACGTGGTCGGTGCCAACTGGCGCGGTTTCTATGGCCCCGGGAAGATGACCGACGATGCCTACGGCTACTGGTCGGATGCCATCCAGAAGCTGTACGCCACCGACGAGTGGAAGGCGACGATGGCACAGAACGGCCTGATGCCGTTCGGCCTGAGCGGCCCGCAGCTGACCGAGTTCGTGAACAAGCAGGTCGCGGACATCGCGGCGCTGTCGAAGGAAATCGGTCTCACCAAATGACCTCCGACCGGGTTCTCGGTGCCGTCTGTCTGGTTCTGGGCTTGGCGTTCATGTTCGGCGCCTCCCGGATCCAGACCGGCTTCATCCTCGATCCGCTTGGCCCCAAGACGTTCCCGATGATCATCGGCGGCCTCCTGGTGCTCAGCTCGATCGTACCGCTGGTGAAGCCGGACCCGGCTCCCGGCTGGCCGAGTGCGCGGGCGATGATGGAAATCGCCCTCGCGCTCGCGGTGTTCGTCGGCTACGCCGTCGTGCTCCCCGAACTGGGCTTCGTGCCGGCGACCGCCATTGCGGCTGCCGCACTCTCCTGGCGGCTCGGCAACACGCCGCTGAAATCGATCCTGTGCGGGGTCGGCATCGCCGTGGGGATCTACGTGGTGTTCCACCTGATCCTCGGCCTGTCGCTCGCCAAGGGTCCGCTGGGGATCTGAACCATGGACACGCTTGCGCTGCTGGCCCAGGGATTCGCGGTTGCGCTGACGCCGGAGAACCTGGCGTTGGCCTTCCTCGGCTGCTTCCTCGGCACCATCATCGGCGCCCTGCCGGGGCTGGGACCGTCGAACGGGGTCGCGATCTTGATCCCGCTGGCCTTCACCCTGGGATTGCCGGCGACCCCGGCGCTGATTCTGCTGACCAGTGTCTACTATGGGGCCATGTACGGCGGTCGGATCTCCTCGATCCTGCTGAACATCCCAGGCGACGAACCGGCGCTGATGACCACCCTGGACGGCTACCCGATGGCCAGGCAGGGCAAGGCCGGCGAGGCGCTGGCGCTGTCCGGCGTTTCGTCGTTCGTCGGCAGCTTCTTCGCGACCTGCGGCCTGGTCCTGCTGGCGCCGGTCCTGGTCAAGCTGGCCCTGCTGTTCGGACCGGCGGAGTATTTCGCGCTGTTCACCCTGGCGTTCGCCACGCTGGGTGGGATCTCCAGCCGCAACCAGTCGAAATCGGCGATGGCCGCCGCGATCGGCCTTGGCCTCGCGATGATCGGCATCGACGGTTCGACCGGCACCCAGCGTTTCACCTTCGGCGAGATTCACCTGCTTGAAGGCATCGACTTCCTGGTGGCGATCGTCGGTTTGTTCGCGATCTCCGAAGTGTTCCTGTTTCTCGAACATCGCGGCGCCGACGCCGCGGTCGGGGTGTCGCTCGGCCGCATCACGGTCCCGCTGGCCACGCTCGCCAAGACCTGGATGACGATGGTGCGCAGCACCGTCCTCGGCTTCGTCGCGGGCGTGCTGCCCGGTGCCGGCGCGTCGCTCGGCAGCTTCATCGCCTACACCTTCGAGAAGCGGCTGGTCGACAAGGCCGGCACCTTCGGCAGCGGCGATCCGCGCGGCGTGGCGGCTC
Source organism: Thalassobaculum sp. (assembly GCF_040219215.1). GTDB lineage: Bacteria > Pseudomonadota > Alphaproteobacteria > Thalassobaculales > Thalassobaculaceae > Thalassobaculum_A. The sequence goes on along the minus strand of NZ_JAVJSX010000021.1, from coordinate 70,632 downwards.
CGGAGGCCGGCAACAACGCCGCCGCCGGCGGCGCGCTGGTGCCGATGCTGTCGCTCGGCGTGCCGGGGTCCGGCACCACGGCGGTGCTGCTGGCCATGCTGCTGGCGCTGAACATCACGCCGGGACCACTGCTGTTCCAGAACAACCCGGACGTGGTTTGGGGGCTGATCGCCGCCCTGTTCATCGCCAACTTCATGCTGCTGCTGATGAACATCCCGATGGTGGGGCTGTTCGTGCGGGTGCTGATGGTGCCGCCGCACATCCTGATGCCGGCGGTGGCGATGATCTCGTTCGTCGGGATCTACTCGATCTCCGGGTCGACCTTCGACCTGATGCTGATGATCGGCTTTGGCGCGCTCGGCTACGTGCTGCGCAAGCTCGACGTGCCACTGGTGCCGATCATCCTCGGCATCCTGTTGGGCAACCAGATGGAGGACAACCTGCGGCGTGCGCTGACGATCTCCAACGGCGAATGGTCGGCCCTGGTGGCCAGCCCGCTGTCGATCGGGATCTGGAGCCTCGCGGTCGTCGGCTTCGTCGCCCCGCTGGTGTTCGGCAAGGTGGTGCAGGCCAAGATGAGCGCCACGGTCCGGCGCGCCGCCGCGGAGGCCGACCCCGACTGAACCCTGGTCGTCGCCGTTCGTGCCCGGTAAGGAAGTCACCTAACCGGGAGTTGTGAACGATGGCCGATTCCGGTCCAGACGCCGCACACCGATCGGCCCTGGTGCTCGTCACCACGGTGCTGGGCTCGTCGCTGGCCTTCATCGACGGCAGCGTCGTCAACGTCGCGCTGGCGGCGTTGCAGAGCGATCTGAACGCCGGTGTCAGCGACCTGCAATGGATCGTCAACGGCTACATGCTTACGCTGGGTGCCCTGCTGCTGCTCGGCGGGGCGATGGGGGACCGCCTGGGCCGGCGCCGGGTGTTCATGGCCGGTGTCTGGGTGTTTGCGGTCTCCAGCGTGGCGTGTGCAATGGCCCCGTCGCCGCTGCTGCTGATCCTGGCCCGCGCGGTCCAGGGCATCGGTGCGGCGATGCTGGTGCCGAACAGCCTGGCCATCCTGTCGTCGGCGTTCCCGAGAGAGCGGCGCGGCCGGGCGATCGGCACCTGGTCCGGCTTCGCCGCCATCACGTCGGCCGGCGGCCCGGTGCTCGGCGGCTGGCTGGTCGACACCCTGTCGTGGCGGGCGGCGTTCTGGATCAACGTCCCGATCGCAGCCGTGGTCCTGGTCCTGGCGATGGTTGCGGTCCGGGAGAGCCGGGATGACGGCGTGCATGGGCGCATGGACTGGCCGGGCGCGGTGCTGGCGGTCGGAGGGCTCGGCCTGATCTCCTGGGCGCTGATTGCGCTGGGCGAGGCGGACGGGCATCCACCGGTCATCGCCGCCGCCGCCGCTCTCGGCATCGGCCTGCTGGCGCTGTTCCTGCGGATCGAGGCCCGCTGTGCCGCACCGCTGCTGCCGCCGGCGCTGTTGCGGGTTCGTGCGTTCGCGGCGGCCAACCTGTTAACCCTGCTGCTGTACGGCGCCCTGGGAGCCGCGATCTTCCTGTACCCGCTCAGCCTGATCCGCCTGCACGGCTACACCGCGACCGAGGCAGGTGCGGCCTTCCTGCCGTTCCCGGCGGTCCTGTTCGTGCTATCGCGCTGGTCGGGCGCGCTGCTGGACCGATACGGACCACGTCCGCCACTGGTGACCGGTCCTGCGGTTGCCGCGCTCGGCCTCGGCCTGCTCGCATGGCCGGAAGCCGGAACGCCGTACTGGTCGACTTTCCTGCCGGGCGTGCTGGTCCTGGGGGTCGGGATGGGGATCTGCATTCCGCCGCTGACCACCGTGGTGATGATCGCGGTCGATGACCGCCATGCCGGGGTCGCGTCGGCGGTGAACAACGCCGCCAGCCGGATCGCCGGATTGCTGGCGGTGGCGGCGGTCGGACCGCTGCTGGTCGCGGTGTTCGCGGCCGGCCTGGAGCCGGCGTTGCAGCCGCTGGACCTGCCGGCACCGGTGCTGGCGGCGCTGCTGTCCGATCCGGCGGCACTGACCGATCTGCGCCCACCGCCGCTGGCCGGCGATCAGGCCGACGCCGTGGTCGGAGCAGCACGTGGCGCCCTGGTAACCGCGTTCCGGGTATCGCTGGCCGCGCTGGCGGTCCTGGCCCTGCTGTCGTCGGCGGTGTCGGCCTGGGCGTTCCGCGATGGTGCGGTCAGCCCCGGCGGATGACGTTAGCGTCCGGGCCGACCGGAAACCCGGTGATGTTGCGCGCGCCGTCCCGGGTGACGACCAGGATGTCGTGCTCGCGGTAGCCGCCGGCGCCCGGCTCGCCCTCGGGGATCATGATCATCGGTTCGATCGACACCACCATGCCCGGCTCCAGAACGGTGTCGATGTCCTCGCGCAGTTCCAGCCCGGCTTCCCGGCCGTAGTAGTGGCACAGCACGCCGAACGAATGACCGTAGCCGAAGGTCCGCTTGTCCAGAACGCCGCGGCGCGCGTAGATCGCGTTCAGCGTGTCGGCGATGTCGCAGCAGCGCGCGCCCGGACGGATCAGGTCGAGGCCGGCGCGATAGACTTCCAGGTTGATCTCCCAGTACCGCAGGTGCGCGTCGGACACTTCCTCGGCGAACAGCGTGCGCTCGAGGGCGGTGTAGTAGCCGGCGATCATCGGGAAGCAGTTCAGCGACAGGATGTCGCCGCGCTCGATTCGCCGCGAGGTGACCGGGTTGTGGGCGCCGTCGGTGTTGATGCCGGACTGGAACCAGGTCCAGGTGTCCATCAGTTCGGCATGCGGGAAGCTGCGGGCGATCTCCCGCACCATCGCGCCGGTAGCGTGCAATGCAACCTCGTGCTCCGGCACGCCGACCGCGATCGCCTCGATGCAGGCCGCACCCCCGACGTCGCCGATGCGGGCGCTCTCGGTGATCAGCGCGATCTCCTCGTCCGACTTGATCATGCGCTGGCGCATCGACGGGGCGGCGACGTCCAGGAACGTGGCACCCTCGAACGCCTCGCCCAGCAGCCGGCGGGTGTCCAGGTCGACATGGTCGAACTCGATGCCGATCCGCCCGGCCTTTGGCAGCAGCGTCTGCAGCGCGTGGAAATAATTGTCCTGGCGCCAGTCGGTGTAGACCAGATTGTCACCGATCGTGCGCCGCCAGGGTTGGCCGCCGTCGATGTTGGCGCTGACCGAGGTCACCGAATCAGCGGTCACGACCAGCGCATAGCGGCGTCCGAACCGCGTGTAGAGGAAGTCCGAGTAGTAGTCGATGGCGTGGTAGGAAGTCAGGATCGCGGCGTCCAGGTCGTGCTCGGCCAGGATGCGCCGCAGGCCCCCCAGGCGGCGCTGCATCTCGGCTTCGGAGAACGTTCCGCGCACCCGTTCGCCGTTCGGAATTCGCTTCAGACGTTCCATGTCGAGTGCCATTCTGGAGACCTCAATCATCTTCCGCTGGTTGCGCCGGGCTGCCACGCACTCTATCTGAGCCCGGCACACCCGCACGTCCAACGAGCGACCCGAGCGAGCCTATGACCGACAACGCCGCCATCGATCCGCTGTCCCTGCTTGACGACCTGCTGTCGCGGGCGCGCCGTGCCGGGGCCGATTCCGCCGACGCGTTGTTCGCTCGCGGCGTCGCCCAGTCGGCGTCGCAGCGACTCGGCAAGCCGGAAGCGGTCGAGCGGTCGGAGGGCCGGGACATCGAGTTGCGGGTGTTTGTCGGACGCCAGCAGGCGGTGGTGTCGTCGACCGATTTCGGATCTGACGCCCTGGACGAATTGGTGGTTCGGGCTCTGGCCATGGCCAAGGCGGCACCCGAGGACAAGTATGCCGGGATCGCCGATCCCGACGCGATCGCGCGCCAGTGGCCCAGCATCGAAATGTACGATCCGACCGAGCCGTCCGCCGAGGCGCTGGTCGAGCGCGCCCGGGCCGCCGAGGAGGCCGCGCGGTCGGTTGCTGGCGTGACCAATTCCGAAGGCGCCGAGGCAAGCTATGGCTCGACCGAGGTGGCGCTGGCCGCCAGCAACGGCTTTGCCGGCGGATACCGGCGGTCCAGCTTCTCGATTGCCGCATCGGTGGTGGCCGGCACCGGGCAGAAAATGGAGCGCGACTACGATTACACCGCGGCGGTGTTCGACGCCGATCTCGAGGATGCCGCCACGATCGGCCGCCGCGCCGGCGAACGGGCGGTCCGGCGCCTGAACCCGCGCCGCCCGAAGACTGCGACCTTGCCGGTTGTCTATGACCCGCGCGCCGGACGCTCGGTGCTCGGCCACCTGGCATCGGCGATCAACGGCGTGTCGATTGCCCGCGGTACCAGCTTTCTGAAGAACGCCATGGGCGAGGCCCTGTTCGCACCGGGCATACGGATACTGGACGACCCGCACCGCCCCCGGGGCCAGCGCTCCAAGCCGTTCGACGGCGAGGGGCTGCCGACCAAGCCGCGGGCGATGGTGGATGGCGGTTGCCTGACCAGTTGGTTCCTGGACCTGTCGACCGGACGGCAACTCGGGCTGAGCAGCACAGGACATGCCGGCCGTGGGTCCGGCTCGCCGCCCAGTCCCGGGGCGACCAACCTGTATCTGGAGCCGGGAACCGTCAGCCGCGACGCGTTGATTGCCGATATCGAGCGTGGCTTCTACGTCACCGAGTTGATGGGCTCGACCGTCAACCTCGTTACCGGCGACTACAGCCGCGGGGCGTCGGGGTTCTGGATCGAGAACGGCGAGATCACATTCCCGGTATCCGAGATGACCATCGCCGGGCACCTGCGGGACATCTTCCGCACCCTGACCCCGGCCGACGACCTGGTGTTCAAGTACGGAATGGACGTTCCGACGATCCGGGTCGAAGGGCTGATGGTCGCCGGCGGCCAGGACTGACCCGCCGCCTGATCTACTAGTCACGTTCCAATCGCGTGCTCGTGAGCGCGCGTTCCCTGGATTTTCCCTATCGCACGCCCCATCTCGACGGTTCGGGAGCGGGGGCTTGCGTCCGGAGTTCGCCATGCCGTCTCTCCCCACCCTGGCCCGCTTGGTGCTGCTTGCCGTGATCCTGGGCACGGGCATCGCCGTGTCGAAGCAGGAACCGGTGGTTTCCGAGGAGCCACTCTACCGTTCCGTGAACAGCCGCGATGGCCTGGCGATTCACGGCTACGACACGGTGGCGTATCTGGACGATTATGAAGCGGTGCCCGGATCGTCGGATTTCAGCGCCGAGTGGCGGGGTGGGGAGTGGCGCTTCGCGTCGCAGCGGAACCGGGCCCGGTTCCTCGCAAACCCCCTGGCGTATGCCCCGCAGTACGGCGGCTTCGGTGCCTACGGTGTGGCAATCGGCAAGGCGCACGATATCGACCCGACGGTGTTTGACGTCGTCGGCGGCAAGCTGTACCTGCACAGCAATGAACGGGTGCAGGAGTTGTGGAACCGCAATCCGCAAGGCTACATCGCCGAGGCCGACGAGGCGTGGCACCACCGGGCGAGGCAGGCCAACCCCTAAGGCAGTTCAGCCGCTGTTGCGCAGGCCGGCGGCGATGCCGTTGATGCTGTGCCGGATGCCGTCCACCACCTGCGGATCGGCGTCGCCGGCGCGGTGGCGCCTCAGCAGTTCGACCTGAACGTGGTTCAGCGGATCGACATAGGGGAAGCGGTTGCGGATCGAGCGGGCCAGCAACGGGTTGCCCTCCAGCAATTCGCTCTGCTCCATCACCGTCAGCACGGCGTCGACGGAATCCTGCCATTCGGCGCGGAGCCGGTCGAAGATCGTGGTCCGCAGGTCGGTGTCGGTCACCAGCTCGGCGTAGCGCGAGGCGATGGCGATGTCGCTCTTGGCCAGCACCATATCGAGGTTGGACAGGGCGGTCCGGAAGAACGGCCAGTCGCGGTACATGGCCCGCAATGTTGCCAGCCCATCGTCGGGGTGTTCGGCGATCCATGCCTTCACCGCGGCCCCGAAGCCGAACCATCCCGGCAGCATCAACCGGCATTGCGACCAGCTGAACACCCAGGGGATCGCCCGCAGGTCCTCGATGCGCGACGACTTGGTGCGGGATGCCGGACGGCTGCCGATGTTCAGGTTGGCGATCTCGCCGATCACGGTGGATTCCCGGAAGTATCGCTCGAACCCGTCGGTTTCGTAGACCAGGCTGCGATATGCGGCGTAGGCGGTCGCCGACAGCCGCTCCATGATCGTCAGGTAGCCGGCATGTGGTGCCGCCCGGTCGGGAGCCAGGACCGTGGCTTCCAGCGTGGCGGCCGCCAGGGTCTCCAGGTTGCGCCGGCCGACCTCGGCGTTCGAGTACTTGGCGGCGATCACCTCGCCCTGCTCGGTGACCCGGATTGCCGCCTGGATGGCGCCGGCCGGTTGGGCAAGGATCGCCTGGTAGCTGGGCCCGCCGCCGCGTCCGACCGACCCGCCGCGGCCATGGAACAGGCGCAGGCGGACGCCGTGGCGACGGAACGTTTCGATCAGCGTGATCTGGGCCTTGTATAGTTCCCAGATCGAGGTCAGGTAGCCGCCGTCCTTGTTGCTGTCCGAATATCCGAGCATGACCTCCTGGGTCTCGTCGCGCGACGCCAGCAGGCGTCGATACTCCGGCAGGGACAGCAGGCGGTCCATGATGTCGCCGCAGCGGCGCAGGTCGGCGATGGTTTCGAACAGCGGCACGATGTCGACATCCAGCCGGGCCTCGCGCGGGTGCAGGAGGCCGACCTCCTTCAACAGGACCGCCGCCTCGAGAATGTCGGAGACTTCGTCGGTCTTCGAGATGATGTAGTGGCGCACGGCGTCCGGCCCGTACGACCGGCGCGCCTCGGCGGCGGCACGCAGGATCGCCAATTCCCCGGTCGCCAGTTCGGAGTAGGCGAGGTGCTGGGAGGCGAGCGGCCGGGCGCTCGTCAGCTCGGCCAGCAGCAGGGCGGTCCGCCCGCCCTCGTCGGAGGGTTCATAGCGGCCGCTGGTCCCGGCCGCCTCGAGCAGCTCGGCGACGACCCGCTCGTGGACGTCTGAATTCTGGCGCAGGTCGATCGTGGCGAGGTGGAATCCGAAGACGTCGACCGCCCGTCGCAGCAGGCTCAACCGGCCACGTGCAAGGCTTCTTGAGCCCCCGGTGGTGAGCGAGTCGATCAGGATGTCGAGATCGGCTCGAAACTCTTCAGCGCTCGGGTAGGCCGGTGCCATACCCACCGCGTGGCGTGGCGCGTCGACGTCATCGAGCGTCCGGGCGGTTGCGGCCAGACGCGCGTACATCCCGGTAACCGCCCGGCGATACGGTTCGTGCTGCCGGTGCGGGGATTGGTCCGGCGATCGTTCGGCCAGAGCGGTCAGACTGTCCGAGACGGCGACCATGCGCCCGTCCAGCGACAACTCGCCTCCCACCTGGTGCAACTCGTCCAGATAGAACCGCAGCGCCCGCTCACTCTGCAGGCGCAGCGCCGAGCGCAGGACGTCAGCCGTGACATACGGGTTGCCGTCGCGGTCGCCGCCGATCCAGCTGCCGATCCGCAGGAACGATGGCACCCGGACATTCGGCTGGTCCGGGTCGAAGGCGGCGAACTGGTCCTCGAAGTCCGCGTACAGGCGTGGCAACTCGCGCAGAAACGTGTGGTCGTAGTGGGCTAGGCCGTTGACTACCTCGTCGAGCACATGCAGCCGGGTGCTGCGCAGCAGGCTGGTCTGCCACAGGATCAGCACGTTGCGGCGCAGGGCCTTGCGGTTGACCGTCAGCTCCGCTTCGGTGAGCCGGACCCGGTCGCGCTCGTCGAGCAGGCGGGCGATCTCCATCTCGCGGTCCATCGAGCTGGTGCGGCGGATCTCGGTCGGGTGCGCGGTCAGCACCGGACTGCACAGGGCGTGGTCGAAGAACTCCTGCAGCTGCGCGCCGGACACCCCGACTCGGCGGGCCCGGTCGAGGGCGCGGGCCATGGTGCCTTCGCGCGGAGCCGCGCCGGCGATCATGGCGTGCGCCCGGGTCCGGCGGATGTGGTGCTGGTCCTCGGCAATGTTGGCGAGATGGGAAAAGTATCCGTAACCGCGGATCACCGTGATCGCCTGTTCGGTCGAGAGGCCGGCCAGGATGCCTTGGAGTTCGCGTCTCGCCGCCTCGTGGGCGTCCCTGTGGAAACGCACCGAGGTCTGGCGGATGCGTTCGACGGTATCGAACACCTCCTCCCCCTCCTGGGCCCGGATGGTCTCGCCGAGAATCCGGCCCAGCAGGCGGATGTCGTAGCGGAGCGGGGCGTCCTTCTCCGGACTCTTGCTGGGGCTCGCAGATTCCATCGCACGCGCTCCGAGGTTGGAGGTGTTGTTGCAGCGCGGCATCATTGCCCATTGCCGCGGCGGGCGCACGCCCGATCGGTGACCGGGCTATCCGCCGGTCGCGGGCATGATCAGGGGCACCATCTGGTCTGAAATGCGGATCCGTACCGGCAGTCGCGCGATCACGTCGCCGTCGCCCTGCACCGGGTGGGCGCCGTCATCCTGGATGGCGATCTCCCGGCCGGTGACCACGCGGTAGTTGTTCATTCGTGACAGAAAGCCGCCGAACAGCCCGAGCATGTAGCACGCGGCCTGCCAGCGGCCCGGCTTCTCGAACAGGCAGACATGCAGGTGCGGATCGGTGAGGCGTGCCTCGTCCGCGCACACGAACCGGCCACCATAGTAGTGACCGTTGGCGATGACCGCGGCGGCTGCGGTGTACATCACCCCGTCGATCTCGATCTGGAAGCGGTGGCGCCGGTACTTCAGCCAGCGCTGCAGGGTGGCGGCCACGTAGGCGAACTTGCCGGCGGCGCGCTTCAGCCGCGGATTGATCGAGGCAACCACGTCGGCATCCAGGCCGACCCCGGCCATCAGGGTAAAGCGCCGGCCGTTGATATCGCCGAGATAGATTGGGATGGACGGCCCCTGCATGATCGCCCGAACGATGTCCGGGATGGTCTCCTTCAGCCCGATCTCCGCCGCAAGCACGTTGGCGGTGCCCATTGGCAGCAGCGCCAGCGGGATGGTTCCACCGGCCAGGCCGTTCACCACCTCGTTGACCGTGCCGTCGCCGCCGGCCGCCACCACCACGTTCGGTCCTCGTCCGGCGGCGGTATCGGCGTAGGCGGTGCGCACGAACCGCTCGGCGTCGCCTGCTCCGGCCGTGGCCTTCACTTCGACGGCGACCCCCAGCCGTTCAAGTTCCGCGACTACCGCCTGCAGTCGGCCGCGTCGACGGCGGCGACCGGCGTTGGGGTTGTGGATGATCAGTACCCGCCGGCGGTCCGGGTCGGTTCGGGACTCGTCGGTCAGCGTGCCGGCACCATGGTTCGGTTTCGTGCGCATTCTGCGGCAGTTCCTTGGTGGGCACTCGGGCGGCGTTCAGAACGCCAATATTACTGAAATATGACAAGCGTATTGTTCTGATTGCTGGGAAGTGAAAAGTAAACATACAAGTGTAGTGTCATTTATATTTCACTTTACCAGATATAGCGTCTCGATTACCCCCTCCGCTTGAGTGTGAGCTGCAGTCCGCAGGTCGGGACGAGACGGGAGAACAGCGATGAATGCCGAACGCGGCGTGGCGCGCTATCGGACCATCTGGATCTCCGATGTCCATCTGGGAACCCGCGGATGTCAGGCGGAACAACTCCTCGATTTTCTCAAGCACACCGAGTCCGAGTATCTCTACCTTGTCGGCGATATCATAGACCTTTGGCGGATGCAGCGCTCCTGGGCATGGCGGCAGACCCACAACGACGTCATTCAGAAGCTGCTGCGCAAAGCCCGGAAGGGCACCAAGGTGATGTTCATTCCCGGAAACCACGACGAGATGTTCCGGGAGTTCCTCAACGCCGATTTCGGGCAGATCGAGATCCGGCCGGAGCACATCCACGTCACCCGAAAGGGTAAGCGCTTCCTGGTCATCCACGGCGACGAGTTCGACGCCGTGGTGACCTACGCCAGGTGGCTGGCCGTGCTCGGCGACTGGTCCTACAACACGTTGCTGTCGCTCAACACGGTGTTCAATGACGTGCGCCGGCGCCTCGGTTATCCGTACTGGTCGCTGTCGGCGTATCTGAAGCAGAAGGCCAAACGCGCGGTCGAGTTCATCGGCCGGTTTGAGGACGCGCTGGCCAGCGAGGCCGCCAAGCGGGGCGTTGACGGGGTGATCTGCGGCCACATCCACAAGGCCGAGATGCGGCAGATCGGTGACGTCCTGTACTGCAATGACGGTGATTGGGTGGAGAGCTGCACCGCCCTGGTCGAGCACGCCAATGGCGAGCTGGAGATCCTGCACTGGGCGGAAGTCCGGCAACTCTCCTTCGCTGCCTGAGCCGGGCCGGGGCCATGCTCGACCCCGCTGGATCGGACGGCAAGCTGCACGTCGCGATCGTCTCGGACGCCTGGCACCCCCAGGTCAATGGCGTGGTCCGGACCCTGGCCACGACCGGTGACGAGTTGCGCGCTCTCGGGCACCGGGTCAGCTTCGTCACGCCGGAGCATTTCCGCACCATCCCGTGCCCGACCTATCCGGAAATACGGCTGGCGCTTTTCCCGGAACGCAAGGTCGCCCGCATGCTGGATGCGGCGGCGCCCTGCGCGATCCACATCGCCACCGAAGGTCCGATTGGCCATGCCGCACGGCGCTACTGCCTGCGTCGCGGCCTGCCGTTCACCACGGCCTACCACACCAAGTTCCCGGAGTATGTCCGGGCCCGGTCGCGGATTCCGCTGGCCTGGAGCTATGCGCTGATGCGGTGGTTTCACGGTCCGTCGAGCGGGGTGATGGTGGCCACCGCCTCGCTGCGCCGGGAACTCGAGGCGCACGGGTTCGAAAACATCCGGGATTGGACGCGCGGCGTGGATGTGGACCTGTTCCGTCCGCAACCCTCGATCCTCGACCTGCCGCGGCCGATCCTGATGTATGTCGGTCGGGTCGCCGTGGAGAAGAACATCGCCGCGTTCCTGACGCTGGACCATCCCGGGACCAAGGTGGTTGTCGGGGACGGCCCGCAGCGCGCCGAACTGCAGCGGACCTTCCCGGACGCCGTATTCGTCGGATCCAGACAGGGCGAGGCTCTTGCCGCGCACTATGCGTCCGCCGATGTGTTCGTGTTTCCGAGCCATACCGACACCTTCGGCCTGGTGCTGATCGAGGCAATGGCGTGCGGCGTCCCTGTTGCAGCGTATCCCGTGCCCGGGCCGCTGGACGTGATCGGCGATTCGGGGGCAGGCGCGCTCGACGAGGACCTCGGTCGGGCGGTGGTTCGGGCGTTGAGGATCGACCGGAATGCAGCGCGGGCCCACGCGCTGAACTTCACGTGGCGGCGTTGCGCCGAGGCGTTTCTGCTCAACCTCCAGCCGTTCGAGCCGGCTCAGGCGTCCTTGCCGGCAGCGCGATTTCCCGCACGCCGCCGCGTACCCATTGCCGGCGGCGCGTGATAGGTTTCGGGCTTCCGCAACCTGCCGATTGACGCCGGTGATCGCTGCTTTCCCGCATCCATGCTGAAACGCCTGCTGAAGAGCGATGCCGGAGTGCGTGCAGCCGGCGCGCTGGCCGGTGCGATCGTCCGGCTGATCAACGCCACCACCCGCTGGGAACGGGTCGCCGATCCGGCGGCGGCGGCCTTGCTGGCTGGCGACCAACCGGTGATCGGTGCGTTCTGGCACAACCGGTTGATGCTGATCTCAGCGGTCTGGCCGAAGGGCAAGCCGATCGCCATGGTGCAGTCCGAGCATGGCGACAGCTGTATCCTCGGGATCGCCGTATCCGAATACATCACCCGGCCGATCTGGGGGTCGTCCCGGCGCAATCCGATGGCGGCGTTGAAGGGAATGCTGCGCGCGCTGCAGGACGGGCTGAGTGTGGGCATCACCCCGGATGGTCCGCGCGGCCCGCGCATGCGCTGCCGACCAGGGTTGATCCACGCGGCGAAACGCAGTGGCGTGCCGATCGTGCCGGGTGCCTGGAGCGTGTCGCGCCGGTCGGTTGCGCGGTCCTGGGACCGCTTCATCATTGCCTGGCCGTTTGGACGCGGTGTGATCGTCCTGGGGGCGCCGATCCACGTTCCAGCCGACGCCGATGATGTCGGCCTGGAAGCCAGCCGCCGCCAGGTCGAGGACGCCCTGAACGCCGTGGCTGCCGATGCCGACCGCCGCATGGGTCATGTGCCGATCGAACCGGCCCCCGAACGGAAGGCCGGATCGTGACTCTGACCCTGTATCGAGGCGTGGCGACTGCGCTCGGTCCGGTGATCGACGCCTACCTGCGCAAGCGGATCGAGCGCGGCAAGGAGGATCCGGCCCGGATCGGCGAGCGGCGCGGGGCGCCCGGACAGGCGAGGCCGCCCGGGCATCTGGTCTGGTTCCATGCTGCCAGTGTCGGCGAGTCGGTGGCTTTGTTGCCGCTGGTCGAACGGTTGAGCGTCGACCGGCCCGATCTGGTGTTGCTGGTCACCACCGGAACGGTGACCTCGGCGCAAACCATGGCACGCCGGCTGCCCAATGGGGTGATCCATCAGTTCGTGCCGGTCGACCGGCCGGCTTGGGTGCGGCGTTTCCTGGAGTACTGGCAACCCGGCGTCGGCGTGTGGGTGGAGTCCGACCTGTGGCCGATCCTGGTGACCGAAGCGAAAGCCCGCGGGGTTCGGTTGATGCTGGTCGACGCCAGGATGTCGGACGGTGCGTTCCGGCGCTGGCGTCGCTCCGGCCGGCTGTCCCGGCCGTTGTTCGAGGCCTTCGAGATCGTGCTGGCGTCGAGCCTGGGACAGGCCGACCGGTTCCGAGCGCTTGGCTGCGGTGACGTGCGGTTCGTCGGCAACCTCAAGGCGGCTGGCGCGCCGCCACCGGTTGACGCCGAGGCGGCGGCGGCCCTGGCGGATGCGATCGGTGATCGGCCGGTCTGGCTGGCGGCCAACACCCACCCCGGCGAGGACGCCGTCGTGCTGGAGGCACATGCGCGACTGGCCAGTGCCCGGACCGACATCCTGACGATCCTCGCGCCCCGTCACCCGAACCGGGGAGGTGACGTCGTGGCTCTGGCCGCCGGTCGCGGACTCACCGTGGCACAGCGTTCTGCGGGGTCGCTGCCCGAAGTCGGGACGTCGATCTATATCGCCGATACCCTGGGGGACATGGGCATGCTCTACACAACGGCCCCGGTCACCTTCCTGGCGGGATCGCTGGTGCCGGTCGGCGGGCACAATCCGATCGAGCCGGCGCATGCCGGTACGGCCCTGCTGCTCGGACCGCTGATGCCGAACAACCGGGACGCAGCCGATGCGCTGATCGCTGCCGGTGCTGCCCGCCCGGTCGAGGATGCGGCATCGATCGCTACCGCGGTCGGCGAACTGCTCGCCGAACCTGATCGGGCAACCGCGATGGCGGTTGCAGGACGACGGGTGGCGGCGGAGGGTCGCGCGGGGCTCGAGCGCATCGTCGAGGCCCTGGAGCCGCTGCTTCCGCCGGAGGCATCCAAGTGAAGGCGCCGGCGTTCTGGTCGGTCGACGGTTCGACCGCACGGCTGCTGGCACCGTTGTCGACCCTGTGGACGGCGGTCGGCCGGATGCGGCGATCGACGGCCAAGCCCTACCGTCCGGCCGTTCCGCTGATCTGCGTCGGCAACGCGGTTGCCGGTGGGTCGGGGAAGACGCCGGTTGCGCTCGCCGTTGCGGCCGAGATCAAGGAGCGCGGCCTGCGGGTCGGGTTCCTGTCGCGCGGCTATGGCGGCTATGAACGCGGTCCGCTGCGGGTCGACCCGGCGGTTCACGATGCCGCCGCTGTCGGAGACGAGCCGCTGCTGCTGGCGCGGTCGGGGATCACCGTGATCGCGCGCGACCGAGACGTCGGCGCGCGGTATCTGGAGGCCCAGGGCGTTGAAGTGATCGTCATGGACGACGGCCTGCAGAACACGTCGGTCGTGCCGAGCGCGTCGTTGCTGGTGGTGGACGGCGGTGCCGGATTCGGGAACGGACGGGTGATGCCGGCGGGTCCGCTGCGAGAGCCGCTCGCGGATGCGCTGGCCCGGGTGGACCTTGTGGCGGTGATTGGCGAGGACCGGGTCGGCGTGATCGAGGCGATCGGCGGCGTTCGCCCGGTGATTCGCGCGCATCTGGAACCGATGCCCGGGACGGAACGGTTCGCCGGCCGGAAGGTGCTGGCGTTCGCCGGGATCGGCCGCCCGGCGAAGTTCGCCGAAAGCCTGGCGGAAGCCGGCGCCGAGGTCGTCGACCTGATCGGCTTTGCCGACCATCAGCAGTGGCGCGGCGACGAGGTCATGGAACTGGTCGAGCGTGCGAACGCCTTGGGTGCCGTGGCGGTGACGACGGAGAAGGACGCGGTGCGCCTGTCTGCCGAGGCGCGGGCGATGGTGGAGGTGTTTCCGGTCGCATTGGTCTGGCGCGATCCGTCGCCGATCGCCGCCTGGGTGCGTCGCGTCCTCGGCCAGTAGACGGCCGGTCGGCAGTTATTGTCCCGGCATCGGCGGGACCAGCAGCTGCGGGTCGATCCGCGACTCGAACCAGTTCATCCGCCAGTCCAGATGCGGCCCGGTGACCCGGCCGGTGGCACCCAGCGCACCGAGGACGTCTCCCTGGCGCAGCCGGTCGCCGACCTTCACGGACACTGCGCTCATGTGCAGGAAGGCACTCGACAGCCCATGACCATGGTCGAGGATCACGGTGCCGCCGGTGTAGTACAGGTCAGCCTCGGCCAGCACCACGATGCCGTCGGCCGGCGCCTTGATCGACGTGCCGACCGGAGCGGCGATGTCGACGCCGTAGTGCGGCTGCTTGGCTTCGCCGTTCAGGATGCGCTGGCTGCCGTAGACCCCGCTGATGCGTCCAGTCGCCGGCCAGATGAAGCCGGAGCGGAACAGTGCCTCCGGCTGGTCGATCTGTCGCAACGCCGCGATCTGCGCGTTCTCGCGACGGATTCGCTCCAGGACCTCAGGCGGCGGGGTCACCATGCGCGGTGGCAGGCCGTCGATTCGCTGGATGTCGTAGGTTCGCGAAGCCACCTCGAGCGTGCGTTTCTCCACCGTTCCGTTCGGCGCGGTGACCGTCAGTGTGGCGGTGGCCGCGGCATCACGGTGGAAGCCGAGAATGAACAGGCCATCGGGGCTGACCCGAACCGTCCGTTCGTCGAGCGCAACCGTGGAGCCGGGGTCGGTCCGGCCGATCACCAGCCCGCCCTGGACGATATTGCCCTCCAGACTGGTTGCCGCTGCCGCGCCGGCGAGCGTCGCCAGGAATGTGAAAACGATCAGAACAGCGCGCATCAGAACAGCGTTTCCTGCGTCGAAGGCGGCGCCGGTGTTTTGGATCGGGGACGGGTACCGCCAGCTCCGACCACGGCCGACCGCTCGCCATCCCGGAACCGCAGGGTCACGGGCTGGCCGTCGCGGGCATCGTCCGCCGAGGTGACCGGCGTTCCGTCGGCGTCCCGGACCAGGACGAAGCCACGGTCGAGCACCCGGACGAACGAATTTGCCTCGAGTACCCGTTCCAGGGCCTTCAGCCGATCATCCTCGACCTTCAGGAACCGATCGACCGCCGTATCGGAGGCTTTGGCGAGCCGCGCGAACTCTCGCACGCTCTGCTGCATGCGCTGCTCGACCGGGGCGATCCGTAATCCGCGCAGCGCGGCGTTGAGCCGACCTTCGGTGCGGGCCAAAATCTCGAAGGGGGTCGGCAGGCGCCGCTCGACGCGATCGGCCAGCCGTTCCAGGGTCCGTTTCAGCGATGCACCTGCGGTCTGCCCGGCGTAGTCCAGGCGCTGCTGGGCCTGCTCGATGCGGGCGGCCGGGTCGCCGAGACCCCGGGCGAGCCCGGTCAGTCGCGTCGTGCCGTCGGTCAGGCGGCGCGCCATGGCGTGGGCGATGCGGGCCGCGTTCTCGGCGAGGCGGGCCACCAGGTCGGCGCGCACCGGTACCGCCATCTCGGCGGCCGCGGTCGGGGTCGGTGCACGGCGGTCGCTGGCGAAGTCGATCAGGGTGGTGTCGGTCTCATGCCCGACCGCGGAGATCAGCGGGATGTCGGAGGCCGCGGCCGCCCGCACCACGATCTCCTCGTTGAAAGCCCACAGGTCCTCCAGGCTGCCGCCTCCGCGGGCGACGATCAGCAGGTCCGGCCGCGCGATCTTGCCGCCGGTTGCCGGCAGCGCGTTGAAGCCGGCGATGGCGTTGGCGATCTGCTCCTTCGCACCTTCACCCTGGACCAGCACCGGCCAGACGATCACGTGCACCGGGAACCGGTCGGCCAGGCGGTGCAGGATATCGCGGATCACCGCTCCGGTCGGCGAGGTGACGACGCCGATGACCGATGGCAGGAACGGGATCGGCCGCTTGCGTTCGGCCTCGAACAGGCCCTCGGCGGTCAGGCGCTTGCGCCGATCCTCCAGCAGCTTCAGCAGCGCGCCTTCGCCGGCCAACTCCATCTGCTCGATGACCATCTGGTATTTCGAGCGGCCCGGGTAGGTGGTCAGCTTGCCGGTGGCGATGACCTCCATCCCTTCCTCGGGCTGGATCGACAGGCGCTGCGCTTGTCCACGCCAGCACACCGCCTCCAGCACCGCCTGGTCGTCTTTCAGCGACAGGTAGAGGTGGCCGGAGCCGGCGCGGGTCGGGCGTGAGATCTCGCCGCGTACGCGTACGCGTTCGAACGCGGACTCAACGGTGCGCTTCACTGCGAGCGAGACTTCGCCGACGGTGAATTGGGGCAGATTGCCGGGGGTGGGTGAAGTCGGGGACGCTGCGTCTTGCATGGCGGCAATCTATGCTACACACCGGCGCCTGTGAACGTCCCTACCCGACAAAGATTGCCCGACCGGGCAGGAGGTCCGTCATGCGTGTTCTGGTCGTTGGTTCCGGCGGGCGCGAGCATGCGCTGTGCTGGGCGATCTCGGCATCTCCGCTGGTCGACGCGCTGTACTGCGCACCGGGCAACGCCGGCATCGCCCGCGAGGCGACCTGCGTGCCGATCCCCGTCGATGACCTGGACCGCCTCGTGGCCTTTGCGCGGAACGAACGCATCGATTTCGTCGTGGTGGGTCCGGAAGGCCCGCTAGTCGCCGGGCTGGTCGACCGGCTGGACGTTGCCGGCATCAAGGCGTTCGGTCCGACGGCGGCGGCGGCGGTGCTGGAGGGCTCGAAGGCGTTCACCAAGGATTTCTGCGCCCGCCACAACATCCCGACGGCGGCCTATGGCCGGTTCACCGATGCCGATGCGGCCAAGGCCTACATCCGCCAGCAGGGGGCACCGATCGTGGTCAAGGCCGATGGGCTGGCGGCCGGCAAGGGTGTGATCATCGCCGAGACGCTGGACGATGCCCTGGCTGCCGTCGACGCGATGATGGCCGACAAGGCGTTCGGCGACGCCGGTGCCGAGATCGTGGTCGAGGAGTTCATGGCCGGCGAGGAGGCCAGCTTCTTCGCGCTGGCCGATGGCCAGTCGGTGTTGCCGCTGGCCGGCGCCCAGGACCACAAGCGGGTCGGCGACGGCGACGTTGGTCCGAACACCGGCGGCATGGGTGCCTATTCGCCGGCGCCGGTGGTCGATCAGGCGATGGCGGCGCGGATCATGGCCGAGATCATCGAGCCGACGGTCGCCGGCATGAAGGCGGAGGGCCGTACCTTCAAAGGCGTGCTGTTCGCCGGCCTGATGATCGGTCCAGATGGGCCGAGGCTGATCGAGTACAACGCGCGGTTCGGCGATCCGGAATGCCAGGCGCTGGTGATGCGGCTGAAGAGCGACCTGCTGCCCGCGCTGATCGCGGTGGCCGATGGTCAACTCGCCCATGTCGACCTGCGGTGGGACGACCGGGCCGCCCTGTGCGTGGTGATGGCGGCGGCGGGCTATCCCGGCGACTATCGCAAGGGAACGGAGATTGCCGGGACCGACGCCGCGGAGGCCGAGGGGGCCGTAGTGTTTCACGCAGGTACAGCGCGTGCCGAGGACGGCCGCCTGCTGGCAACCGGCGGGCGGGTTCTGGGCGTTGCGGCACTGGGGGGTGATGCGGCGGAGGCTGGACGCCGGGCCTATGCCGCGGTTGACCGGATCGACTGGCCTAGCGGGTTCTGCCGCCGTGACATCGGCTGGCGCGCGGTCGCGCGCGGCTGAGCGAGCGGCGGTGTGATGACGCTCAATCACGACGCACCTGATCGTGCAACGCGCATCGCTGTCATAAACGACCCTCAGGATGTGGTCGCGTGCGCCGACTGTATTCGGTGCGTCGCTGCGTCAGGGGCGATCTTCCGGTGGTTCCGTCGTCTGATGATCCTGCCGGTGATGGTGGAAGCGGATATCCTGTGGAAGGCGCTGCGTGCGGCAGGGACGATCGACCGGAAGGTTCTTCAGGACTGGGTCAACACGACGAAGATCACCGACAAGCGTATTGTTCCGTTCGTCGGGGCCGCGCTGATCGTGCATCGCCGGGTCGATCTTGATCGACTGTCGGGCGAGCCGGTCTGGTTCTCGAAGCAGGATAGTACCTATGAGAAACTGATCTCTCTTTTGTCTGACAAGACCGTGCCGCAGTCGATCAATGAAGCTTTTCAGATCGTACTAGGCAAGCAATGGATTGAGTCGGTGCTTGCTAAAACGTGCAATTTTGTGGAATCAACGAAACTCCGAACCAATATTTCAAGTCACATCCTAAATTACCGATATAATTTTAACAAATCACATGAAAGGGCCCTGTCGGCTCACTGGACGTTCTCCATTGGGCATATGGTGATTCTTGCATATATAGTAAAATCCATAGAATTTGAAGACACCCCATTTCGCAAAGTGTGTCTTTGGAGAGAGCCTCCAGTTAATCGATTTTTGTTCGATAAATTGTCGGAAATATCCAAAAACATCGAATCAACGGATCGATGGTCAACTTTCTTTGACAATCATTCGAGTGCGAATCTCGAGTATGTAGATGGTCGATTCGTTGATTATTTTGAAATGTGCGGTGTCGTCGCGGACAAGTCAGGACGGCTGGACGGATCCATCTTTGACAAGGTGCCTGACACAGATCCCGAAGTGAGCGCGTTCTTTCGTGCCGGTGGGCTCGATCCATCA
This sequence comes from Thalassobaculum sp., assembly GCF_040219215.1. GTDB lineage: Bacteria > Pseudomonadota > Alphaproteobacteria > Thalassobaculales > Thalassobaculaceae > Thalassobaculum_A. The sequence goes on along the minus strand of NZ_JAVJSX010000021.1, from coordinate 51,593 downwards.
CGGCCGCTGGTCACACTCCACTGCCGGGAACCGGGCTTCCGCGACGTCGAGGTGAGCACCTTGCGCGACACCGACATCGAGACGTACCTGCCGGCAGTTCATTCCCTGGTCGCGCGAGGATATCAGGTCGTCCGGCTGGGCGATCCGTCGATGAGTGCACTGCCGCCGATCGAGGGGGTTTTCGACTACGCTCATTCGCCGCTTAAGACGCAGGAGCTTGATGTTCTTCTGCCGGGGACGGCGGCGTTTCACATCGGTTCAAGCTCCGGGTTGTCGCTGGTCCCCCTTCTGTTCGGAACGCCTTGCCTGTTCCTGAACTGGTATCCCTTCGACATGCTGCCTTGGGGGCGACGGAACTGGACGGTGCTGAAATCGATCACGGCGCTGGAGGACGGACGGCGGGTCGTCGACCGGCAGGCTTACTCAAAGCTTGGAAAGATCCGCGAACGCCGAATGCTGAACGTGCTGGGGCACGACGTGCACAATCTCCAGCCGGCCGAAGTCAGCGCGGCCGTCGAGGGGTTCCTGGAGACGCTCGACGATCCGGTTCCCGCAGAGGTTCGTTCGATGCGCAATCTGGGCCGTGTGCTGGTGTTCGACGATGATACGGAACTGCGCCCGCTGGCTTGATTCTCTTGCTCCGATTCGCGAGCAGATGCTCCTGATATTCCGGTTGAATCCTTCGCTGCCCGGGCCGTTGAGATGCTTCCCGGCCTTGATCGGATCGGGGGTTCGGCTCTTTGGGGAGTATACCGACTCGGCTCAGGCCAGATTGCTCTGACAACAGCGCACCGACGACTATATACTCGCCCCCGAATCGCGGCCCGCCCGTCGGTACTACAGGGCCGAGCAGAACTGTTCGAATAGTGTCGAGGGGCGACCGATGTCCGTAAATCTGTCCACGAAGCTGTTGGCGCTGGTTGTTTTCATGGCTGCGGCCCTGAGCAGCTTCGCCGGATATGCCATTTTCACGATGGCCACGATCGGCAAGCAGATCGAGCACATAGCGGAAGTCGAAACACCGATTTCCCAGCTCGTGGCCAGCTCGATCGAACACCAGCTTCTGCAGGAAATGGAAATACACATCACGTTGTCCAATGTCGGGCAGGGACGCGGGGCAAAGACCAACGAGCACATCGAAAAATTCAAGGAGTATTCACACAAGGCGGAAGAGGAGCACCAGCAGATCGACGCTCTTCTGAATGCGGTGGTGAATGAAAACGATTCGCGTTCGGCCGAGTACCGCGAACTGCAGGGCCTGATGCGGAAGATAGAGAAAGAGCACGACAGTCTGAACGCTTCCGCGGAGGTTGTGTTCACGCAGCTGAAAGAACTGCTTGCGGCGTCGGGGGGGCGTATCCCTGAGTTGTCGTTCCTCCAAGACAAGATGCAGCGGATCGAGGAAGCGGAACAGCGTTCGAACGCCTACATGCAGGACCTGCTGCAGCGCACCAACGCGTTGACGGCGAAATCGATGCTGATCGTCGAGGAAGCCGAGAAGGCGGCGGTTCAACATCTGATCGTCGGGGCCGTGATTACGGTGATCATATCCTTGCTTGCCGGTATCGCGCTGGCATTGCGGATTCGCCAGCGCCTCAATGCCACCGTTAAGATCGTCGACCGATTTGGTGCCGGCGACCTGTCTGCGACCGTCGAGACCGACGGGGCAACCGACGAGATCGGGCGGGTCTTGAGTTCCGTCGCGACGATGCAGGACAATCTGCGGGACATGCTCGGCACCATTCGCACCGCATCGAATGGCGTGAGCAGCGGAAGCGCCGAGCTTCGCCAGGCTGCCCAGCAGGTTGCCGACGGGGTGAACGACCAGGCGTCCAGTGTGCAGGAAACTTCGGCGGCCATGGAGGAGATGTCCGCGGGCATCCGCCAGAACGCGAAGAACGCCGAGGAGACCGAGAAGGTTTCCGAGCGCATGGCCAGCGAAGCCACCCGCTGCTCCGAGGCGATGGGCCAGACCGCCGCCGCCATGAAGCACATCTCCGACAAGATCCTGGTGGTCGAGGAGATCACCCGGAAGGTCGAACTGTTGGCGTTGAACGCGTCGGTCGAAGCCGCCCGCGCCGGCGAGCATGGCCGCGGGTTCGCGGTGGTCGCCTCCGAAGTCTCCCGTCTGGCCGAGATCAGCAAGCAGGCGGCCAGCGAGATCCAGGACGCATCGGCCGATGGCCGCGAGGCGGCGGAGAACACCAGCCGGCTGCTGAGCGAGCTACTGCCGGAGATCACCCGGACCAAGGACCTCGTGCAGGGAATCACGGCGGCGAGCGAGGAGCAGTCGATCGGAGCCGACGAGATCAATGTCGCGATCCATCGCCTGAACACCGTCATCCAGCAGAATGCCGCCGCCGCCCAACAGATGGCTGCGACGTCGGGTTCGCTGGCGACCCGTGGACGCGAGCTGCAGCAGTCGGTTTCCCGGTTCAAGCTGAACGGGGCGGCCAGCGTGAGCCATGATGACGAGGCTGAGCCGACGCCGCCAAAGCCCAAGTCCGGCAAGTCGACCGAAGGCGCCGGCAAGGACGCCCAGGACAAGATCACGTCGGGCGATTTTGGAAAGTATTGACGTCACGAGTGCTGAGTTCGGCACCTTTCGCCGGCTCATGCATGCCAGGTTCGGGATTGTTCTGCCGGGTGACGCGGAGAACTTTCTACGATCGCGCCTGCTTGGATACATCAATTCTTCTGGTCACCGGTCGATCAATGCGCTGATCCGCGAGGCTGGAACCGAGGGGCGCGACGACCTGCTGATCGAAGTGGTCGAACAGCTGTCGACCAATCACAGCTACTTCTACCGGGAGCCTGCGCATTTTGAGTTCCTGACCTCGACCGTCCTGCCGGAGATCAAGCAACGGGCCGCGCGTTCGGGACGCATGGACCTGCGGATCTGGAGTGCCGCGGCGGCGGCCGGCGAAGAGGCTTACTCCATCGTCATGGCCATGCGCGCGTATTTCGGAAAGCAGTATGACGACCTCGATGCCGGTGTTCTGGCCACCGACATCGCGGTTCGTGCTCTCAGGCGCGGCGCCGCCGGCGAATTCAAGTCTGACGCGTTCCGGTACATGCCCGCAGAATGGCGCACCCGGTTTCTGGAGCCACTGGACGGCGGCCGGTACCGGGTCGTCAAACCGGTGCGCGACGACGTCATGTTCCGCTGGCTGAACCTGGTCGACCCGCTGGACTTCCTGAAGGGCGGGTTTCACGTCATCTTCTGCCGCAACGTCATGATCTATTTCGACGACGATACGCGCCGAAAGCTGATTCGCAACCTGGCGGAGCTGTTGACGCCGGGTGGGTACCTGTTCATCGGTCACACCGACAATCCCGACCACACTCGCGAGTATCTGGATCAGTTGCAGCCGGCCATCTTTCGGAAGCGGGCAGCCCGATGAGCCGATCCTCCGAGATCCTGGTAATCGCCGCGGACCCGCTGCTGCGCAAGGCCGTCACAGAGAAATTGATCCAGCTGTCGGATGCCGGCCGGGTGGAGGCCATTTCGCCGACCCGGGTGGCCCGGGAGCGCCTGGTGGCGAGCGAGATCATCGTTCTGGCGGCATTTCACGACGATCTGGCGGCCCTGGATGCCGGGATCGCCGCGATCGTCTCGGCGAACCGGGCAACCCTTCTGATCGCCGCGGGTTTCCAGGATGAGGGGAGATCGGTTGCCGACAGGCTGAAGATTCCGGCACAGCATGTCGTCGCGATCCCGCGGTTGAACGTTCGCGACGAGCTGGCCCGGGCATCGCGAAGCCTCGAAGCGGCACTCAAGCAGGCGCGCATGCCGGTCTGGCGACCGCCCGAACGGCTGTCCGACAAGCCAGCGGCCCGGCCGCCGGAATCCGAGAAGGCCGGTACGCGGACCCGCGCTGATGAACCGTCCAAGGACTCCGGTACACCGTATCTTGGACCGGTGATCTGCATCGGCGCCTCGACTGGCGGAACCGATGCTCTGCTCTCGGTGCTGTCCGGCATGGCCCGGTATTGCCCGCCGATCGCCATCGTCCAGCACATGCCGGAGGCGTATGTCGATTCCTTTGCCCAGCGCCTGAACCAGTCCTGCTCGATCGACGTGGAACTGGCACGCGACAACATCGCCTTGCGGCCGGGGCTGGCCGTGCTTGGGCCGGGTGGTCGTCAGTTTCGACTGCGCAAGGACGGCAAGGGGATCTGGACCAAGCTTGGCGAGAGCGACCGCATCGGCGGCCACTGTCCCTCAGTGGACGCGCTCATGATGTCCGCGTCCAAGGAACTCGGAAAACGGGCCTTGGGCGTCATCCTGACGGGGATGGGACGGGACGGCGCCGAGGGCCTGCTGGCGATGCGGCGGGCCGGTGCGCGAACCGTGGCCCAGGACGAGGCGACGTCGGTTGTCTACGGCATGCCCAAGGCAGCGTTCGAGGAAGGCGCAGCCGACAGCGTGATGCCGCTGTCGAAGATCGCCGGGTGGCTGTCCGGCCTGACGCTGACCCTGTCGAAGTAGCCGCGCCGGACCACTGGTCGGCTTAGGCGCCGGCGATGGCGATCAGGGTTTCCGGATCGAGCACCAGCAGCGGCTGACCTTCGCCCATGACGGTTGCCCCGGCCAGCACATCGACTGCGTTCAGTGCCGGGTGAAGTTCCTTCATGAAGACTTCCTGGCGGCGCTTGACCCGGGCGACGGCGACTCCGACGCGGCGCTCAGGCGTTCCGATGATGACCACCGGAAACACCGTCTGCTTGGCGGTCTTCTCCGGCGTGTCCCAGCCGAGCATGGTCTCGATCGCGCGCACCGGCAGGAAACCGTCGCGGTGCTGGATACCGGCCAACTCCCCGACCGTCTGGATTGCCTTCTTCTCGACCTCTATGACCTCGACAATGGCGCGTTCCGGAAGACCGAGATCGCGTTCGCCGTCGGAGACCACGACGATGCGCTGCAGCGCCGCTGAGACCGGGAAGTTCAGGTAGAACTTGGTGCCCTCGCCCTCGACGCTGTCGATGTCGATCGAGCCGCCGAGCCGGCGGATCGTCACCAGGACCACGTCCATGCCGACGCCGCGTCCCGATGTCTCGGTAATGGCGGCCGCCGTCGAGAAGCCGGGCGCGAAGATCTGCCGCTGGATCTCCCGGTCCGGCATCCGCATCGCGTCCTGCTCGGACAGCAACCCGCGCTCGATGGCCTTTGCGCGAATGACCGCCGTGTTCAGTCCCCGCCCGTCGTCAGCGATCATGATCCGGGCGACGTTGCCGTTCTGGGTTGCCTTCAGCGTAAGGGTCGCCTTGCTCGGCTTGCCGGTGCGCGCCCGTTCCTCTGGCCGTTCGATGCCGTGGTCCATGGCATTGCGGATCATGTGGACCATCGGTTCCATCAACGCGTCGACCATCGACTTGTCGATCTGGATGTCGCCGTCCTCGATGTCGAGATTGACCTGCTTGCCCAGGCTTCGGGCCAGATCCCTGACCAGCCTCGGCATGCGGCCGAGCACGATGCTGATCGGCACCACCCGCAACTCGAGTGTGACCGAATGCAGCATGCGCAGGGTCGTCTCGGCGCGGGCGATCTGGCTGGCGATCACCTTGCCGGCATTGTCGATCTGCCGGGCGGCCGCGCGCAACCGTTCCGCGGTGCGCGCGCTGGTCTGCGTCGCGGCGGACCGCAATTCGGCGGTCGTGCTTCCGAATCCGGCTTCCGACGCTCCCTGCTCGAGCCGAGACAGGCACAGCCGCAGTTCCGCTACCGAGTCGAGGTAGTTGTCGACCAACTCGGAGGAAACGCGCAGCGAACTGCCGCCGATGTTCTTGGCTGATCCGGACTCTTTCCGCTCGGCCGGCACCTTCGGGTCGGTCGATGCCGAGGGCAGATCGACCTCGGTCGACTCAATGCGCGTTGCCTGCGCGGATGCCTCGGCCTGCGGTGGTCGGCTCGCCGGAGCAACCAGATCCAGCGACACCGCGTCGGCGGCGTTCGATGGCGCCCACTCCGTGATGTCCGGCGTCATTGTCTGCCGCGCCTCCGGATGCCGCTTCGGTTGTTGCACGATCTCCCAGGCATCGTCGGCGACTACCAGATAGCTGCTTTCAGAGTCATCGGTCGACGGCGGCGCCGCAGCCGTCTCCTCGTCGAGCTCGCTTTGCGCCAGAACCGCCCAGGACTTCAACGCGGTTGCCGCGCCGCGCATGGCCTTCAACTCGGAGACAAGGCGTTCGGGCGGGCCGGCAATGCCGATCAGGAACTGGTAGAGGTCCGGATCGACCTCGACCAGCACGCGGTTGGAGATCACGTTCTCTTCATTCAACCGGTTCATCAGGGCATGGGCGTCCGGATTGCCGTCCGCCAGCACCGCCTGGACCTCCAGCAAACGGGCGCCCGGGCCTTTCAGGAAGTCCGCGATCTTGTTGCGTGCATCCGGGGACAGGCTGTTGAAGATCTCGTCACCCAGCGACTGCCGAAGCTCCGCGACCGCGGCTTCGGCGTTGGTCAGCAGCAGTGCCATCTGGTCGCGCAGCCGATCGTAGTCCGCTTGCCGGACATCGAGCGACGACACGTCGAGACCCTCGATGCCGATCACCTGGCTTTCCTTGCGGATCTCCTCGACGACGGCCAGCGCGCCCGGGCGCTCCCGCCAATCGTCAAGCGCGGTCAACTCGCTGGTCAGCCGGGCGAGCGCCGAGAGCCGGTGAACACCCAGTGCACGGGCCAGGATACCGACGAGTTCCCAATCCTTGGATTGCCCGCCATTGACCCCCAGGCGGTCGATGACGTCGCGGGCTTCCTTGGAGATGTGCGGCGACATCGAGTCATCCACGTTCTCCATGGACAACCCGGAATCCGCCAACTCGGACAACACTCTCAGTCGGTGCACGAAGATGCAGAGCCCGCGGGTCAGCGCCGTCTTGTCGAGGGTTTCGGAGTCCTGCAGGGCACCTAGAATGCCGTTCAGGACGTCGGCAATGCCGAGATAGCCGGCGTCGTTGGCCGCTTCGCGGATCGGAAGCACCGAGCCGATGATCTCCTGCGAATCCAACGCTGCGAACGCTGGATTCTCCAATGCCTCCGCCAGATGGCCGAGTTCGGCCGAGACGACCGCAGCAAAGGGTCCGACGGTCTCGTCCTGAAACTCACTTTCCGACGGATCGGCAGGGGCCTTGGAGACCTGCAGGGCCGTTGGCTTCTGCCCTGTCGGTTGCTGCTGCGGTTCCGGCGCCCTGGACACCGGGGGCGTCGCCGAGGCGGCCAGTTTCGGGGATGAGCCTTGGGGCTGGTTCTGCGTCGCGCCGGCATTGGCCGTTCGCTCGGGCGTGGCCGGTTTGGCTGCGGGTGCCGGGGCACCGCCACCCTTCAGCCGGGTCTTCGCCGCCTTGAGATCCGCCACCAGGGTGGCGTCGCCGGCGATATCGGAGCGGCTTTCCAGACACGCCTCGCGCAGGGACACCAGAGAGTCTGCCGCATACAGCAGCAGTTCACGGGCAGCCTCGTCCGGCTGGGCTTCGCCGTTCCGGAACATGTCCAGAAGGTCTTCACCGTAATGGGTGATCGTCTCCAGGCCGGTCAGGCCCAGGGACGCGGAAACCCCCTTCAGCGAATGGAACGCCCGAAACAGCGTTCCCATCGCCTCGGGATCGGCCAGTTCCTCGGCCGACCCCGACAGCGATTCCTCGATCTGGGCCAGATAGCTTTCGCTTTCCTGCTCGAAGAGGTCCCACAGGCTTTCGGCGGCGTCGAGATCGTCCATACGTTCAGGCCCTCTGGCCGTCAGGTCGAATGAAGTCGGGAACCTGGGCGGCGATCAGGCCCTTCAGATCGATGACCTCATGAAACGCGCCCTTGTGGGAGATCACCCTCTCCTGCGCGTCGTCCCCGACCGGCCGGGGCGGACTCTCGTTGGAGACAATGCCCAGGACGCGCTCGGTCGCGACGGCCCATTTGTGGTCGTAGAAATTGACGATGATGTAGATGGACTGGCTCTCGAACCCGCCTTCGGACAGCCGGAGCACCGGCAGCACGTTGCCGCTGACCTCGATGACCGAATCGATGCGCACTCCTGGCCGCCGCGGCAGCAGCGCTACCCTGATGTCGTCGATCGCCCGTTCAACCAGCGTCGAATCGACAGCAAAGTACCGGTCGCCCACCGTCAATGCCATGTAGGTCGGACGGGCCTCGTCGATGGCGTCCGCCCGTTCGGCGAGTGGCCTGGACGAGCGCTGGTCGGACAGCAGCGGCAGCGCTGGCTGCGCGTTGAACCACCGGTCGGTGTCGACCGCCTGCACCAGCCGGCCCTCCTCGTCCAGATAGGCGTATTGTGGCCGATCGTTGGACATCAGGCCCTTCATCGGGCGTTCCGGGCCGAACTGCCGGATGCCCAGGATCCGTTCGACGGCCAATCCGACGATTGCGTGGCCGCTCTGGAGAACAATGCAGATGGGCAGATCCGAGTCAGAGCTGTCGGCCGGCACCTGGCCGACCGCCACCAACGGAATCGGCTCTTCGCGGAGGACCATGACGCCGATGTAGTCGCCGGCTTCGCCCTCGATCGATTCCCGGGTGCCGATCTCGACGACCTCGCGCACCTTCGACAGGCGGACCCCGTAACGGCGACCTCCCGAAAGGAACAGAAGAACCGGGACCTTCTGCCCCTCGACAGGGCTTTCCATGGGGCTCACGAGGCAACCTCTCGCAACCGGGTCGTGTCAGTGTTCAGGAGTCGGCGGATCGTGTTGACCAACAGGTCGCCACCGGACGCATCGACATTGCTGCTGACCGAGCCTGACGGTTTGCCGATAACCGCGTCGGCACCGACAAGGCGTGCCTCCACCGCCTTCGGCGAAGCCGGATGGGTCAGGGACGACAGCACCACCACCTTCGCGGCACACAGGATACGCAGGCGGCGCAGGCACTCGATGCCATTCATTACCGGCATTTCAATGTCCAACGTAACCACATCCGGATTGAGTTCCCGGGCCATGTCTACGCCTTCCCGGCCGTTCTCGGCCTCGCCGACGACCTCGAATCCGCTCGCTCGCTGAAGGATGTTCTTGACGGTCAAACGAACAAGCCGCGAGTCATCGACAATCAGGATCTTAGGCATTCACCGACCATTCGCCTGCGGATGGATCACGGACACGCCATGCGGCGCTTTTCGATTTCCTAATCGTAACAGCATTCCCTACCATAGTTGTCGCGATTCTCCATGGTTTGAAAGGATTATGGAGGGTGCCCGCAGACATCAAAGCAGCAAGCCGGTGTGTGCGAACTGGAGTACAGTGCAACAGTTCAACCGGGCCTGAAACGGTACAACGTTCGTGGCATCAGCGAAGGCGGAAAATGGCAGAACGTGTCAGTACAGCAGATCGTCAGGGCAGTCCGGCGTCACCGCTGATGGCTTGGCATTTTGTCGACGAGGCGCTCCGGGACGGTCGCGATGTCCCGCCCGACGGCGAAGTGTTGGTTTATGACGACGAAGTTGCGGTCTGCGCCTCCGGCCTGCACGCATCCGAACGTTTGCTTGATGCGCTCAAATACGCGCCGGGCAACACCATTTGCCGAGTGGTTTGCGAGGATATCGTCAGCCGCCAGGATGACAAACTAGTCTGCCGCAGCCGCACGATTCAGTGGCGACTCGACGGTGAGGAACTGTTGCGGGACTTCGCCCGCAGGGTTGCCCTGGATGTTGCCGACATCTGGGACATTCCCGAGGTCGTCCGGAAGTATCTTGAGACCGGAGACGAGAACTTCCGGGTTCCGGCACGGGCGGCCGCGCGCGAGGCGTCGAGGGCTCACGCCGCCCGGAACGACGTCGAAGGTGCCGTTGCCGGCGAAGCCGCGAGGGCGGCTGCCGCCAGGACCCATGCCGCTCGCGCAACCGGCCTGGCGGCGGCTTGGGCGGCGACCAAGGCGACGGTCAGCGACGATGCTTGGGACCGGTATAATACTCTGCTCGAGACGATGGTCGAGGAAGCGCGCCAGCAGGATGACGGTGACCTCGATGAATGGGCGGACCTGGGCGACTAGCTCGGTTGCGCTACGAGGCCCAGTGACCGGCGGTTCCGCGGCTCGACCGGCTTAGCCGAAGAAGCCGCACCGGCGCAGCTGCTCGTGGAACTGGCGCAGGCTCCGCGCTTTTTGCTCCGCATCGGGGATCTGCGAGACGAACTCCGCCTCGAAGTTCGGCCGCTTCAGGTGCTTCACGATGATGTCGCGGGCCAGCGCCGACGCCCGGCCGCTCGGCAGCATGTCCGGTTGCACCATGCTGAGGAGCATGTTGGCGCGGATGTGCAGCGGGCGTTCCGGGTTGTTCACCTTGTCGAGGATCTTGCCGTCGACGATGTAGGAAGCGAGCAGATCGTCCAGATGCTTGGTCAGCCGCTCCTTGCGGTCATCAGGAAGTCGTGACTTCTCGACCCGGTAATAGATCGAGGTCAGCTTCTGCATCTTCTTGTTCGGCGGCAGCTTGTCCCTGACCAGATGATTGACCGATGGTGGCTTGACCAGGATGGCGTCCAGGTGGTCGTCGATGTCGGCGCGCAGCACCTCCTGGCCGATCTCACACTCCAGCAGCGCCAAAAGGTAGCCGGTCTTGCGGCCGGGGTCGTTGAGGGAGGGCAGCATCGATGCCGCCGCTTCCTTCATGCCCTTGTTGCCGCCCTTGTTGATCAGTGTCGACTGGCGAGCCGTGACGGCTTCGGCCATCGCCGCCCCGCCGATCATCTCGATGTCCGGGATCAGCTTGTTCAGCAGGCCGAAAAACACTTCGCGCTCTTCCTCGCGGTCGCCGCGCGACAGCGGATTCAAGCCCTCCAACTGCCGTTTGATCCGGTCGAACAGAACGGTCTGGGTATCCGGCAGCCGGCCTTCTGCGATCAGTTGATTGAGCTGCATGCCGACGAACTTGGGGTGTTCGGGGCTCAGGCCCTCGGGGAGCTCCTCGGTCAGGGGCTCGCCGTTGGCGAAGCAGATCATGGTGACCAGCGCACTGCCCAGATCGCGCTGGTCGCCAAGCAGATCGCGTATCACGTCGGCGTTCCACAGGACGTCGGAAATGAAGAAGTCGAGCAGGACGAACGCCTGATCCGATTCGACCGCCGAAGACCATTCGAGGAGTTGCACCAGCTTGCCGAAATAGCTGCGGGTATCGAGCAACTCGGTCGAGATGGCGACCCGCATCAGATAGTCCGCGTCACCTGCCGCGGCGGAACCGGTGATCCGTTCCAGAACATCGTTGAACCCGGCGTCCCGGATCCTGGGCAGCTTCTGGTCCGCGGCGGTCCGGGCTTTCGCGTTGATCTCGTTGACGTACTCGAACAGCATGTCGCGCCGCTGATTGGTCGTCGCGCCTTCCTGTTTCTTCGCCTGTATGGTCGCGACCTTGCCGGTTGCCGAGGAGATCAGCGTGCCTTCATCCAGCAGGCGCTTGATCTCCTTTGCCGAATGCATCAGTTCGCCGGCGGTGATGTTGTTCTTGTCGAGATAGGCCCGGAACAGCTGATTGATCGTCATGCGGGCCGGACGCTCGAACAGGTCCGCCGCGCTGGAGCACATCGGCGCATCCAGGATGTGCTGCACGAAGATCTTGTCTTCGTTCTTGATCCGCAGCTTCTCGAACAGGATGTCTTCCGGTCCGAGTTGGGCGATCGATTTCCGTGATTCCTGTATGACGCGAACGCCCTGGGTGTTGGGGCGGTTCAGCATCTTGGCGGCCTCGGCCTTCGCCGATTCCAGTGATGTCGTGGTTGCTTCTATCGACCACGACCCCCCACGCATCGTGAGGATCTCGAATGTCTTGTTGCCGGACACTTCTATCCCCGTCGTCAGCAGCCGCACCGGAACGGTCATGTTCCAAGCAATGGTTACGACTGACAGCCTCTCCCAACTAGCAACAGAATAGCTTAAATCCGCTCCAACAAGCTAGGCAAGGCATTTGCCGACGCCGCAACCCCCGATGGAGCGCCAATTCATGGAGGTGGATGTCAAGGCGCTGCCGATCCCCGGTGCTTGCTCCGTCTGACGAGAAGGGTTACCGGATGGCGCGGCAGGGCGGTGATGGTTCGTGGCGAGACAACTGTGGTGCGATGCGGCGCCCATGTGTGTCCGGTTGCCCGACAGGGTTTTGCTCATGGCTGGAACGATCGCCTCCTGTCGCGACCGGTTGATGCCGACTTATTGGAACGCGAATGAACAACGTCGTGCGTAAGGAAGGACGGCCAGCACAAAGATCTCTCCTGATTGATCCCGTGTCGTGCGGTGATCTTGCCGACCTCATTCTTGCGATCGATGATCCGGATGAGGTGTTCTCGTGGTTTCGGCGATCGAGGGTGCTTTCGGAGTCCGATATTGGGGGAAAGGCCCTCCGAAAGGTGCTCTATGCCGCCGGACAGGTTGGCGTTGGCCAACTGCGGAAGTATGCGGAATCCGCCCATAGCCGCGATTACAAGATCAGACCGTTCGTGGCTTCGGTATTATTGGTAAACGGTCAGGTAAATTTATCAAACATCAACAAAAGCCCGATTCATTTCGAGAACTGCCAGGATAATTTTGAGATTTCTTTGGCGATTTTGTCCGAGAAAATTGTACCAAGCGAGGTCATGGATGCGTTTGATATCGTAAGATTTAAGAGTAATATTATTGAAATTTTATCATCAGCGGGATTTTTTAAATTTAGAGATGAAATTTCGATTGGAAAATCCAAGTTTATTAGAAGAATAAGAAGAAATTTATACGGTGATGAAACTCGTGGATTTACGGATCAGTGGACGTTCGCGATCGGACATCTAGTGGTTCTCATGTATGTTTTAAAAGGTCAGTCCGCGGGCCTGATGGAATTTCGCAACGCTGAGATCTGGCAGGGAGGTGTTGCCAATCGGTTTCTCTGGCAATGCCTTTCGGATCTGTCGGAGAATTTCAAGATTGTTCCGAAGGGATCGGTGTTTGCCGACCATCATCACAGCGCGCATCACGAGTGGGTGGACGGCCGCTTCGTCGACTATTTTGAAGCCTGCGGCATCGTGGCCGACCGATCCGGGGACGCCGGCGGTGCAATCCTGGAGAAACCGTCGCGGCGGGATCCGGCGCTGCGGCATTTCTTCGACGCAAGCGGCATCAGCCCTGACGCCCGAATCGTAACCCTGCATTGCCGGGAGAGCGGGTTTCGAGCGGTAGGCGCTTCCAGCCTGCGCGATGTCGATGTGAGGGCGTACCTAAACACGCTGGCAACGCTGGTGGAGCAAGGCTACCAGGTCGTCCGTCTTGGGGACCCGTCGATGACGCCCCTGCCATCGATGGCCGGTGTCTTCGACTATGCGGTGTCCGAGTTGAAATCCGAGGCGCTGGACATCCTGCTGCCGGGGACCGCCCGCTTCCATATCGGCTCGAGCTCGGGACTGTCGTTGGTGCCGCTTCTGTACGGGACCCCAAGCCTGTTTCTGAACTGGCACCCGTTCGACCTGCTGCCCTGGGGGCGCCGCAATTGGACGGTCGTGAAGCCGATCCATTCAAGCGACGATGGACGGATGGTCGTCGAGCATCGCGCCTACAGTTCGCTTGGACGGATTCGCGAACGGAACCTGCTCAACACCTTCGGGTATGACATTCGCGATCTGAGCGCTGCCGAGGTCGAGCAGGCGGTGAGCGGTTTCATGCAATCCCTGGAGGCCGACCTGCCTGAACCGCCCAAGGTCGGTTTGAATCGCGGGCGTGTATTGGTCATCAACGACCAGGGTGGCTTTCAGGATCTGGTGTAGCGCCGCTGTCTACAGCAGCGCTTTCTTCAGCGCGCCCCAATCCCAGCCGACGACGGTCGAGCGGTGCAGGCCATCCGGCAGCTGGGTGTGCGCGGTCGAGCCGGCAAGCAACACGCCGGCAATCCGGAGATTGGCGTGTTTGGCGTATCGGATCTCCTCCACCACGTTGCGGCTGGTGGACGCCATCGGCGTGATCAGCACCAGCGCAATCTGGGCCTTGCGCATCGTCTCGACCATCACCGTCTCGAGATGCATCGGATCAAGATCGTGTCGCCTCGATGCACCGGTGACTTGCAGCAGCCAGTTTTGGGCCGACAGCTCACGCAGGAATTCCCTGGCGACCAGCCGCCCGCGCTGCAGATCGAAGATCAGATGCATGCGGCGATTGGTGGTCTGCGCGGCGTCGGTCATGAAAACTTCACTGCTCGGTAAGATCACGTTAGGACTTTTGGTCGAGCGTGGCCTCCAAGGTCAAGGCCTGTGGGTGGGGGATGCATGACTAAGGAAACCGAGGCCGTCGTCATCCGGCTGGATGACGCGCGATCCAGAGCGTTTGCTTCGTTGGAGGCTTTCCTTGCCACGGTCGATCAGGCGACTGCTTACGCCTTTCAGCCGATCGTCCACTTCGACACCGGCATCGCTCACGGTTACGAGGCTCTGCTGCGCGGCGTCGACCGGCTCGGGCTCTCGCCGATCGGCGCGCTGTTCGATCTTGCCCATCATCGCGGATGGCTGGGGCCCCTGGAGCGGCTGCTGCAGAACAAGGCGATCGACGCGTTTGCGGCACTTCCGGGCGACACTGCCCGCCTGTTCCTGAACGTCGATGCCCGACGGGTCGCCGCTGCCGAGGGTGTGGCCGAGGAGATCGCCGAGCGGCTCGACGCTGCGGGTATCGATCGCGACCGCTTCTGTCTGGAGATTCCCGAAACCCAGGACCTGGCCACGGGTGACGGGGCGCTCGGAGTGTTCCGACGCCTGAAGGAGGCCGGCTGTCACCTCGCGCTCGACGATTTCGGCCAAGGCTATTCCCGGCTTCGGCTGCTGCACGAGCATCAGCCCGACTATGTGAAGATCGACCGGTACTTCATTTCCGGCATCTCGGCGGAACCGAAGAAGCGGCTGTTCCTGTCGCGCATTGTCGATGTGATGCAGGTTCTCGGGATCCGGATGATTGCGGAAGGGGTGGAGACCGAGGCTGAATTCCGAACATGCAAGGATCTGGGCTTTGACCTTGCCCAGGGGTTCCTGATCCAGCACCCGACGATCGACCGGACGACGCTGCGCTCGGTCTATCCGATCGTCGAGCGCATCAACCATCAAGAGCGCCGCAACCGATCAGGCGATGTCGGCCTGGTACGAGAGCAGATCGAGACGCTTCCGCCCCTGTTGGCCGAGCTCGACATGGTCGAGGTGTTCGAGGCGTTCCGACGCCACGGGGAACTCACGCTGTTTCCGGTCATCGATCGGGATGGCGTGCCGATCGGGGTGATTCGCGACGTCGACCTGAAGACCTATGTCTACTCGCCGTTCGGGCGCGATCTGATGGCGAACAAGACCTACGGCAAGCGTCTGCGCGATCTGGTTCTGCCCTGCCCGGTGGCCGCGATCGAAACGCCGATCGAGAAGATCCTGGAGGTGTTTGCCCACCGTACGGATTCACCAGGCATCCTGATGGTCGAACACGGACGATACGCCGGGTTCATGAGCTCGATCGCGATCCTGCGGGCAGTCCACGAGAAGAACCTGGCGGCGGCCCGCGACCAGAACCCGCTGACCCGGCTGCCGGGCAATCTGTCGATTGGCGACTGGGTTTCCGGTGCGCTGGCCGATACCTCGACGACGCGAATCCTGGCGTATTTCGACTTCGACAACTTCAAACCGTTCAATGACGCCTATGGCTTCCGACAGGGTGACCGGGCCATCCAGCTGTTCGCCGAGCTGATGCAGAAGGCGTTTGCCGGTGACGGAGCGTTTCTTGGCCATATCGGAGGGGATGACTTCTTTGCGGGCTTCACCGGCGACGATCCGGTTGCGACGACCGCTCGGGTGCGGGACGTGCTGGGGCAGTTCCAGCATGAGGTTGAAAGCTTCTACGAACCGGAAGCCCGCTGCCTCGGCTATCTGGAAGCTGCGGCGCGCGACGGCCTGGTTCGCCGTTTCGAGTTGCTGACCTGCAGTGCCGGCATGCTGGTCCTGCCGGCCGGTCGTGACCCGGTGCCGGCCGACCGCGTGATGGCCGAGATCGCGCGCCTCAAGAAGCAGGCAAAAGGCAACGACCGGCGGTTGGCGACGTCGGAACTGACTTGAGCAGGCCGGTCAGCGGCGGGTGGCAAAGAACGCCTTGAGCAGGCCGGCCGCCGCGCGCTCTTCGACTCCGCCGACGATTTCAGGTCGATGGTGGCAGGTCGCCTGTTCGAACACCCGCGCTCCATGCTCCACGCCGCCGCCCTTCGGATCGTACGCGCCGAACACCAGCCGACGGAGGCGTGCGTGCGCGATTGCCTGGGCGCACATCGCGCACGGTTCGAGCGTGACGTAGAGATCGCAATCGACCAGACGAGGTGCGCCCAGAACCCGGGCTGCGGCCCGGATCACCAGCATCTCGGCGTGCGCGGTCGGGTCGACGTCGGTCTCGACGCGGTTGCCGGATTCGGCGAGGATTCGTCCGCTCGGAGCGTGCACCAAGATAGCGCCGACCGGCACTTCCCCGCCGCGTGCCGCTGATTCCGCCTGCGCCAGAGCGCGTGCCATGTAGCCGTCACCCACCATGGCGCGGGCATACCCGTTCGAGACTCGATTGTCACGCCGGGCGCGGCGCGCTACACCGGCGGCCCATGTCAACGAAAACGCCCCGCCACCCGCCGACCGATCTCGCCCCGCTGTTCGAGGAGAGCCGCGGCTCCGAACGCATTTCCAAGCGTCTGGCGCG
Organism: Thalassobaculum sp.; assembly: GCF_040219215.1. GTDB lineage: Bacteria > Pseudomonadota > Alphaproteobacteria > Thalassobaculales > Thalassobaculaceae > Thalassobaculum_A. The sequence continues at coordinate 34,942 of NZ_JAVJSX010000021.1, read as the reverse complement.
GGCCGGCCTGTGCTCGCGCCGAGACGCCGAGCGCTGGATCGCGGAGGGCCGGGTGAAGGTCGACGGCGTGATGCTGACCTCGCCGGCGGTCAACGTCGATGACGACAGCGTCATCCTGGTCGACGAAAAGCCTTTGCCGGAGATCGAGCCGCCGCGTCTGTGGCGCTACCACAAGCCCGATGGCCTGGTGACGAGCAACCGCGATCCGGAAGGCCGGCCGACGGTGTTCGACAGGTTGCCCAAGGACCTGCCGAGGGTGGTGACGGTCGGTCGGCTGGACATCGACTCCGAGGGCCTGCTGCTGCTGACCAACGATGGTGGCCTGGCGCGGTACCTGGAACTGCCGTCGACCGGCTGGGTGCGGCGCTACCGGGTGCGGGTGTTCGGCCCGCTGGACGAGGCCAAGCTCGCGAGCCTGAAGAAGGGCGTGCGGATCGAGGGGGTCGAGTATGGCCCGATCGAGGTGACGATCGACAAGGCTACGCGCACCAACTCCTGGCTGACCGTGGCATTGCGCGAAGGCAAGAACCGCGAGATCCGCCGGGTGATGGAGCACGTCGGGCTGACGGTCAGCCGTTTGATCCGTACCACCTACGGCCCGTTCCAGTTGGGCGACGTGCCACCGGGCGGGGTCGAGGAAATCAAGCGGCGGGTTCTGAAGGACCAACTCGGTCTCGCCAAGGGCGACGACAGCGGCCACGCCAAGGCCAAGCCGGAACGGACCGGCACCCAGCCGCCGGGCCGCCGGCCGGGCACCCTGCGGCTCAAGTCGAAGCCGGCGGACATCGACGTTGAGAACCAGCGTCCGGCGTCCGGTGCACGACCCCAGCGCACGCGCGCCGATGTCGTCAAGTCGGCCCCACGGTCGGCGGCGGTTGAGAAGGTGTCGCTCAAGTCCGGGGCGGCAAAGCCCGCCGGATCGAAGTCTGCTGCGACGAAGTCAGGTGTTTCGAAGACAGGCTGGGCCAAGCCGGATGCGGCCAAGGCGGGCAAAGCCAGGCCGGGCGGTTCGCGCTTTGGCGCCGCCAAGCCGGATCGTAGCGACCCGGAGGGAACCGGAACGGACAGGGGGAAGTCGGGTGCGGATCGTCGCCGGAAAGCACCGCGGAGCTAGACTGGTCGCGCCCGACGGCCTGGAGATCCGGCCGACGTCGGAGCGGGCGCGTGAGGCGTTGTTCTCGATCCTCGACGGCGGTCGGTTTCCGCTGACCCTGCGTGGCGCGCGGGTGCTCGACCTGTTTTCAGGTACCGGGGCGCTCGGCCTGGAAGCCCTCTCACGCGGCGCCGCCCAGGTGGTGTTCGTGGAAAGCGGGATTGCGGCATTAGCCGCGCTGCGCGCCAACATTACCACCCTTCGCGCGGCCGGAATGGCCCAGGTCCGCGAGGCCGACGCTACCCGGTTTGTGGAGCGGACGCCGCAACCGGTCGATCTCGTCCTTATGGACCCGCCCTACGGATCCGGCCTGTGGGTCGAAGCACTTGACACGGTCGGCCGCGGCGGCTGGGTCGGCGCGGATACCGTGATCGCGGTCGAAGTCGGCAAGAAGGAAGCCGTATCGGCGCCGGCAGGCTACACCCTGGCCGACGACCGGCGGTATGGCGCCGCGCGCCTGATCCTGTTGCAGCGCGAGGCAGCCGAGTAGGGGGGCGTCACCGTCCTTCCAGCCCGGCGTGTGCCTTCTCGAACTCCCAGATCTCCTCGAATCCCATCGCCTTTGAGAAGTTCATGAAGTCGGCGAGCGGCGCGGTCACCTGTGTCGAAGCCCCGGTCGACTTCAGGGTGCCATAGACCGACTCCAGTGCAGCACCCACCGCCAGGAAGCCGGCGGCCGGGTATATCGCCATCTGGTAGCCGAGCCCGACGTACTCCTCGGCGCTGAGCACCGGCGTCTTGCCGCCTTCCACCACATTGACTAGCAGCGGCAGGTCGAACGCCTTGCCGATCCGTTCCATCTCCTCGACGGATTCCGGCGATTCCACGAACAGGATGTCGGCGCCGGCCTTGGCGAACGCTTCGGCGCGGCGCAGGGCTTCATCCAGGCCGTGGGCGGTCCGGGCGTCGGTGCGGGCCACGATCAGGAAGTCGCGGCTGTCCCGGGCTTCGGACGCCACCTTGATCTTGGCGGCGGCCTGTTCGATCGGGATGACGCGACGGCCGGGGGTGTGGCCGCACTTCTTCGGGAATTCCTGATCTTCCAGCTGGATCGCCGCCGCGCCGGCCCGCTCGTAACCGCGTACGGTGTGTTCGACGTTCAGCAATCCGCCGTAGCCGGTATCGCCATCCGCCACCATCGGCGTGGTTGCCAAGCTGGCGAACACCCGCACCCGGTCGACCATGTCGCGGTACGATGCAAGGCCGGCATCCGGCAGGCCCAGATGCGAGGCGACGGTGCCGTAGCCGGTCATGTACAGGCAGTCGAATCCCATCCGGTCGGCCAGCCGGACCGAGATGCCGTCGAACACTCCGGGGGCGGTCAGCAGCTTGCCGGGTTTCAGTTTGTCGCGCAGGGATGCCATGGGGTTCCTCCCGGATCGGGCCATTGGTCGCTGACGCGACTTTGGCACGGAGACGGCAAGGGTGCGAAGGGCGATGGTCCGACCCCCACGACGTCACTCCATGGCGCGATCGGCCCCGGGTCAGTTCGGCGGAGAAGGTTCGGGTGCTGAAGGATCAAAAATCCGTGCAGCGACCCTTGTGTTCCCAGTCGCCGAAGCGGGTCGGTTCGGGCCCGGTGTAGCCGCCGCGCTCCGGCGGCAGCTCCTGCGCGGCCGCGCTAGGATCGAGCTTGGGTGGCACCTCGACCGGCTTGGCGGATTCCGGTGCAGGCGGCTCGGCCGCCTTCGACTGAGGAGTGCGGATATCTCGGAACAGGCCGGGTTGCTTGCTCATGACATCAGGATATAGGCGCGCGGCCGGGCCGGCGCCAGCCTTGAAGCGGCGCACGGCACGGGCCACTTCTGCAGCGGTCCCATCGCATCTTGGAAACGGAGAGATGAACACCTTCCGCACCGGATTGCTGCTCGCGGCGCTGACTGCGCTGTTCCTGGTCGCCGGCTACGCCATGGGCGGCGAGGGCGGCATGGCGATCGCGCTGATCGTCGCGGTCGGCATGAACTTCTTCGCGTACTGGAACGCCGACTCGATCGTGCTGCGCATGCACGGGGCACGGGAGATCGGGCGCGCCGACCTGCCGTGGTTCCACGACATGATCGGGCAGCTTGCCGAGCGTGCGGACCTGCCGATGCCGCGGGTCTACATCATCGAGCAGGAACAGCCGAACGCGTTCGCCACCGGCCGAAACCCTGAGAACGCCGCCGTCGCGGCGACGACCGGCCTGCTGCGGCAGTTGAACCACGAGGAAGTCGCCGGGGTGATGGCGCACGAACTGGCGCACGTGAAGAACCGCGACACCCTGATCATGACGATCACCGCGACCCTGGCCGGCGCGCTGTCCATGCTGGCGAACTTCGCGATGTTCTCCGCCATGTTCGGCGGATCAAGCGACCGCAACAGTCCGCTGGGCGGGATCGGTGTGCTGCTGATGGCGATTCTGGCGCCGTTGGCCGCGACCATCGTTCAGCTCGCGATCAGCCGCAATCGGGAATACGGTGCCGATGCTCTGGGCGCCGAGATCTGCGGCCGCCCGCTGTGGCTGGCATCGGCGCTGGAGCGTCTGGACAACTCCGCCCGTCGCATCGACAACCATGTCGCCGAGGCCAACCCGGCGACCGCCCATCTGTTCATCGTGAACCCCCTGCACGTCCGATCGATCGACTCGCTGTTCTCCACCCACCCGCCGATGCACGAACGGGTGGCGCGCCTGCGCGCGATGGCGAATGCACCCGCTCAGGGGCGCGGTCCCTGGGGTTGAACAAGGGGGCTTGAGGGGTTCGGCTATGCGTGCTCAAACGGCGCCCATGGCCGATACTCGCACCGCATCCGACAACAAGGTCTCCGCCTCGCGCAGCGTCGCGTTCGACCTGTTCCGTGCCGTTCTGGCAAAGCGCACCCCGCTCGACGAGGCGCTGGCGGCTCACGACGGGCTGGCCAAGCTGCCCGAGCGCGACCGCGGGTTTGCGCGTCTGCTGGTGGCGACTACTTTGCGACGTCTGGGACATGTGGACCGGCTGGTCGATGCCTGCATCGACAAGCCGTTGCCGACCAAGGCGGCGGTGGTGCGCGATATCCTGCGGCTGGCGGCCAGCGAATTACTGATTCTCGGCGTGGCGCCGCACGCGGCGGTCGACAGCGCGGTCAACACGGTCCGCTCTCGCGGCCATGAGCCGTTTGTGAAGCTGACCAACGCCGTGCTGCGCCGCCTGGACCGCGAGGGTCGGGGCGAGATCCTGAAGCTGTCGGCGCTGGACGCGCTGCCGGACTGGCTGGCCGAGGGCTGGCGCGCCGCCTATGGCGAGGCAACCGCCGAAGCGATCGCCGCCGCCGGGTTCGTCGAGCCGCCGCTCGACATCTCGGTTAAGGACGATCCGGAGGGCTGGGCCAAGAAGCTGGGCGCCACACTGCTGCCGAACGGCACGCTGCGGCGCGCCTTCGACGGCCGGATCGAGGCGCTGCCAGGCTTCTCGGAGGGCGCCTGGTGGGTGCAGGACATGGCGGCGTCGCTGCCGGTCCGGTTGCTGGGGCCGGTGGCCGGTCGGCGGGTTGTCGATCTGTGTGCCGCCCCCGGTGGCAAGACGGCCCAGCTGGCCGCGGCCGGCGCGCAGGTCCTGGCGGTCGACCGTTCCAAGCCGCGCCTGCAGCGTCTGGAACGCAACTTGGCCCGCCTGGGCTTGGCTGCCTCGACCCGGGTCGCCGACGCCACCGAGATGAAGCTGGAGAATCCGGTCGACGCAATTCTGCTGGACGCACCATGCTCGGCCACCGGCACGATCCGCCGGCACCCCGACATTCCGTGGCTGAAGCACGCCAATGACGCTGACTCGCTGGCCGGCTTGCAGGACCGACTGATCGCCAATGCGGTGCGCATGCTGGCGCCCGGCGGCACATTGGTGTTCTGCACCTGCTCGCTGGAGCCGATCGAAGGGCCGGAGCGGGTGGCGGCAGCCTTGGCGGCAAATCCCGAGTTGAAACGCGTGCCGATTCGCGCCGACGAGATTGGCGGCCTTGCCGAGTTGATCACCGAGGATGGCGACTTGCGCAGCCGTCCGGATCAACTTGCGAACCGTGGCGGCATTGACGGGTTCTACGCTTGCCGCTTGGTTCGCGCCTGAGGGCACGGCGGGCGGCGCTTGATGCCACCGATGCAACCTGATAACGACCGGCCATGCCCCGCGACATCCTGATCGCCCCATCCATCCTGTCCGCCGACTTTGCACGGCTGGGTGAAGAAGTCCGTGCCGTCAGCGAAGCTGGCGCCGACTGGATCCATATCGACGTGATGGACGGCCACTTCGTGCCGAACCTCACGATAGGCCCGGCCGTGGTGAAAGCACTTCGACCGCACACCGACCGCACGTTCGATGTTCACCTGATGATCTCGCCGGTCGACGCGTTCGTGCCGGCATTCGTCGAGGCTGGAGCGGAAATCGTGACGGTGCATCCGGAGGCCGGCGCCCACGTTCACCGGACGCTGCAGCTGGTGCGTTCGCTGGGCGCCAAGGCCGGGATCGCGCTCAACCCGGGCACTCCGGTTGAGGCACTGGACAACGTGTTGGACCTGGTGGACCTGATCCTGGTCATGACCGTCAATCCCGGCTTCGGCGGGCAGGCGTTCATCGAGAGCCAGCTGTCGAAGATCGCCGGCGCGCGCGCCCGCATCGATGCCACCGGTCGCGACATCCGTCTTCAGGTCGACGGCGGCGTCACCGCGACAACGGCACCACGGGTGGTGGCGGCGGGGGCGGACGTGCTGGTCGCCGGCACCGCGACCTTCCAAGGCGGGCCGGCCGAGTATGCCGCGAACATTGCGCGGCTGAAGGCCCTGGCGTGAGCGGGGAAGGAGGCCTGGGCCAGCGGCTCCGCGAGGCCTGGTACGCTTCCCCGATCCACGACTGGCGGCTTGATGGCGAGACGCCTGTGGGCCTGTCGGTCTCTCTCACCGATCCGTGGCCGGGCGATGCCGAGGCCGGGCGGGAGATCCTGGAAGGGGCCTTTCCGATCGACGGCCAACTCGTTCACGTCGGCGCCGACCCATGGCAGGCCGTGGGCGTCACCGAGGACGCCATTGCGATCCTGCATCGCTTCGACTGGCTGCGGGACTTGCGCGATCTCAGCGGCGACGCCGCGCGTCGCCGGGCTCGCGACCTCATCGAAGGCTGGATCGAGCATTTCGAGCGCTGGGATCGTCTGGCGTGGCGGCTCGACATTCTGGCCAGCCGGCTGTCGTCCTGGGTCGGGACGTTCGGCTTCTTCGGAGAATCGGCCGACGAGGGTTTCCGCGACGTGGTGCTGGCCAGCATGGCTCGGCAGCACCGCCATCTGATTGGTGCCTTGTCCGGTGGCCCCGACGGCGTTGCCCGCATCGAGATGCTGCGGGGCGCAATTGCGGTTGCTGTCGCCCTCGGCCAGAACGGTGATCGCCTGCAGGCCCTGGTCGACCGGCTGGATGCCGCGTTGCGCGAGCAGATCTTGCCCGATGGCGGTCATCGGTCGCGGTCGCCGCGCGCCCAGATGACGGTCCTGGCCTGCTTGGTCGATACCCGTGCCGCGCTGCGTGCCGCCGGCCGGGAGTCGACGGGCGTGCTGGATGATGCCATCGCTCGGATGACCGGCGTGCTGCGGATGCTGCGGCATGGCGACGGTGGGTTGGCGCTGTTCAATGGCGGTACCGAAGGCGCGGTGTGGCGGCTCGACTCGCTGCTGGCCCGTACCGAAACCAAGGTCCGGGCCTTGGGATCCGCCTCGGACACCGGGTTCGAGCGGCTGGCGGCCGGCCGGGCGGTTGTCATCTTCGACACCGGTGTGCCGAGCGAGGAGGAAGGGACCGCGCACGCAGGCACACTGTCCTTCGAGGTATCGGCGGGCAAGGAGCGCCTCATCGTCAATTGCGGAGCGGCACCGGCGGATCCTCGATGGGAGGCGGTGCTGCGGGCCACCGCTGCGCATTCGACTCTGGTGGTCGACGACACCAATTCCAGCGAGATCGATGAGAACGGGACCGTCGGCCGATGTCCGACCCGGGTACGCCTGGAGCGTTGGGAAGCCGATGGCGCGGTCTGGGTAGAGGCCGAGCACGACGGGTACGCCGAGAGCCATGGCCTGACCCATCGGCGGCGCCTGTATTTGGCGGCCGGCGGCGATGACCTGCGGGGCGAGGACGTCCTGACCTACGCGGGCGGCCCGGGCGCCCGGCCATCGGAGGCGGTCATCCGGTTTCACCTGCACCCAAGGGTCTCGGCGTCGATCGTGCAAAGCGGGGCGGCGGCCCTGTTGCGGACGGCGTCCGGTGCCGGCTGGCGGCTGCGCTCCGCCGGTGGCGCACTGCAGTTGCAGGACAGCGTCTATTTCGGTGACCGCGGCACGCTGCAGCGCTGCCAGCAGCTGGTGCTGTCGACGCCGGTGGCGTCGGTGCGCGAAGACGGAGCGCTTACCATCAAATGGGCGCTGCGTCGTGAGGACCGGCGCGCCGGCTGATGCGGTCCCGCCGGTCTCGGCTCGTCCCTTGACACCTATCTCGCGTCGATCCGCTCCGGTATAAGCGCCGGTATGGCTGAATCCACGGCGCTCATGGCTCCTGCCCTGGTTTTCGCGCTCGCGTGTGTCGGGACCCGCGTGCTGATTGGCGTGCTCACCCGGCGCGCGGTGCTCGATCGACCCAACGAGCGGTCAAGCCATGCGGTACCGGTGCCGCGCGGTGGCGGTATCGCGGTTGTCGCCGCGGTCGCCGTCGGCTGGGGTTGGATTGCCGCCGACCTGTCGATGACGGATCCGGTGCGCTGGCTGGCGCCGTTGGCTGCCGGTCTGGCGCTGGCGGGGATCTCGTTCGTCGATGATCTGCGAAATCTCGGCGCCGGCCTTCGGCTCGGCGTGCAGGCGGCGGCCGTGGCAGTCGGTCTGTGGGCGTTGGACGGCAGGGGAGCGCTCGCCGCCGTGGCACCGGCCTGGATCGACCTGCCGCTGACCGCGCTCGGCTGGCTCTGGTTTCTGAACCTGTACAATTTCATGGACGGCATCGACGGCATCACCGGCATCGAGACACTGTCGATCGGTGCCGGCCTGGCGGGCCTTGCGGCCCTGGGGCTGGCACCGGCTATGGCCGCCGGACCCGCGCTGGTACTGGCGGCAGGCGCCCTCGGATTCCTGGTCTGGAACTGGCACCCGGCGCGCATCTTCCTTGGCGACGTGGGAAGCGTGCCGCTCGGTTACCTGCTTGGTTTCCTGTTGGTCATTGTCGCCGGCCAGGGCGTGGTTGGGCTGGCGGCGGCCCTGGTCCTGCCGCTGGTGTATCTGGTGGACGCCTCGGTGACCCTCGCCCGGCGCGTGGCGCGCGGGGAGAGCCCGACCCAGGCGCACCGCGAGCATGTCTACCAGCGCGCTGTCATCGCTGGCGCCAGCCATTCGTCGGTCAGCATCCGGATTGCGGCAGCCAACGCATGCCTGATCGCCCTCGCCTGGTTCATGGCGCCGCTGGCTCCCGTTGCCGCGCTCGCACTCGGCGGCGGCGTGGTCTTCGCGTTGTTCCTGGCGCTTCGGCCGGCGCCGGTCCGCTCAACCGCGGGCCGCGCATGAAGGTCCTGGTCACCGGCGCCAACGGCTATATCGGCCGGGCTGCCCGTCTGACTCTGACCGATGCCGGCCACGAGGTGGTGTCGGCGGTCCGTTCGTTGGACCGGTTGCCTCCGGGCCGGCGTGCCGGTGCCGTCGCGGTTGGGCCGGTCGACGCGGCGACCGACTGGCGGGCGGCGCTCGAGGGGATCCAGGCCGTGCTGCATACCGTGGCGCCACCGCTCCTGGACAAGAACGAGGCGGCGCAGCGCAACGAGGCGAGCCAAGTGATCGTCGCCGGCACCGAACGGCTCCTGGACCAGTCGATTGCTGCCGGAGTGGAGCGCTTCGTCTACCTCAGCTCCCTGAAGGCGATGGGCGAGGAATCGGGCGTCCGTCCGCTGACCGAGTCGGACACGCCGGCCCCGCGGGGCGTGTACGCCGAAGCGAAGCTGACGGCCGAACGATGTGTTCTCGCGCGGACGCCCGGCGCGGTGGTGGTCCGCTCGCCGGCGGTCTACGGCCGTTCCAGTTCCGGCAATCTCCGGCAGATGATCGATTTCCTGCGTCATGCCCCGGCGATCCTGCCGCTCGGATACTCCGGCAACCGACGCTCGTTCATTCACCGCGCCAATCTGGTCTCGGCGCTGGTGCGTTGCATCGAGGCTCCGGAGGCTGCGGGCCGGACGTTCCTGGTGTCGGACGGTGATGCGCTGTCGACCGACGCCCTGGTGCGGCGGATGCTGCGGGCGCTCGGACGCCGGGCCTGGGTGCTGCCGGTGCCCGGTGTGTTTCTGTCGGCGCTAGCGGGTGCCCGCATGGGACCCGAATCGGCGCGGCGCCTGGTGCAGTCCTATGCGGTCGACGACCGGGCGATCCGCACCGGCCTCGGCTGGCAGCCGCCGCTGGATGGCGACCAGGCGATGGCCGACGCGGTGCTTGCCGGGCCGGATCCATGCCTCTAAGTCAGACGCTGGCCATGCTATCCTGCCACCGCAGCAACCGGAGGACCCGGCCTTGACCGGACGGGCGTTTCGCCGATCGGCCGCGATCTTCGGCCATGACGTCGCGATGGCGTCGGCCTCGTTTCTGCTGTCGCTGTATCTGCGGCTCGGCAACGGCATCTTTTCGTGGCCGCGCCAGGTGGTCGAGACCGGGCTGGTCGCCTTCACCCTGACCGCCGTCGCTGTGCTTCTGGTGATCCGGCTCGATACCGCGGTGTGGCGCTACACCTCGATCGGTGACCTCGCCCGCATCGTCCGGGCGGTGCTGCTGATGCTGGCCGGCTTCCTGGTGGTGCAGTTCGCGCTGACCCGGCTGGACGATTTCCCACGCTCTTTCCTGGTGATCGAGGCGTTCGTGCTGACCGCGATGCTGGCAACGCCGCGGTTTGCCTACCGGCTGCTGAAGGACGGCACGTTGTCGGCGCTGTTCGAGCGCAACGCCCAGGACCGAATCCCGGTGCTGCTGGTCGGGGCCGGCGACGGTTCCGAGCTGTTCATCCGCGAGATGGCGCGCGGCCAGGAAGCGCCCTACCGGGTGGTCGGCATCGTCGACGACCGCGACGCCCGCACCGGCCGGGAAATCCGCGGCGTACGGGTGCTCGGCGGGCTGGATGATCTGGCAGCGGTGGTCGACCGCTTGACCGGCCAGGGCCTGCGCCCGCAGCGCCTGGTGCTTACCCGTGCCCGCATGGACGGTGCGACCGTGCGCCGGGTGTTCGAGCAGGGCGACACGCTCGGCATTCCCGTCAGCCGGCTGCCGAGGGTCGGGGTGCTGGAGGCCGCCGACGGCGAGGCCGTCACCCTGCGGGCGATCAACGTCGAGGATGTGCTGGGCCGGCCGCAGGCGACGCTCGACCGCGGTTCGATGCGCGCGCTGGTCGCCGACCGTCGGGTGCTGGTCACCGGTGCCGGCGGCACCATCGGTTCCGAACTGGTGCGGCAGATCGCGGGTTTCGGCCCGTCAGCCCTGACCCTGGTCGACAGCTCGGAGTACGCACTCTACAGCATCGACCGCGAGCTGGAGGAGACGGTGCCGGCGCTCGATCGGCGCGCCTTGATCGGCGACGTGCGCGACCGGCCAAGGGTCGCCGAGGTCATGCGCGCCGCGGCACCGGAGATCGTGTTCCACGCCGCCGCCCTGAAGCACGTTCCGCTGATGGAAGCGAACGTCGACGATGCGGTGCTGACCAACGCGGTCGGCAGCCGGATCGTCGCCGACGCGGCGCGCGCCGCCGGGGTGCGGGCGGTGGTGCTGATCTCCACCGACAAGGCGGTCAACCCGACCAACGTCATGGGCGCCACCAAGCGGCTGGCCGAGGCGTACGCGCAGGCCTTGGATCTGGCCGAGGGCTCGGCTACCCGGTTCGTCACCACCCGGTTCGGCAACGTCCTGGGCTCGACCGGCTCGGTGGTGCCGCTGTTCCAGCGCCAGCTGGAGCGCGGTGGCCCGCTGACCGTCACCCATCCCGAGATGACCCGCTATTTCATGACGGTGCGCGAGGCGGTTGAGCTGGTCCTGCAGGCAGCGGCACTGGAGGTCGCCAGCGAGCGCGGGCGCGGCGGCATCACCGTGCTCGACATGGGCGAGCCGGTGAAGATCGTCGACCTCGCCCGCCAGATGATCCGGCTGGCCGGGCTGGTGCCGGACGAGGACGTGCGGATCACCTTCACCGGCCTGCGTCCCGGCGAGAAGCTGTACGAGGAACTGTTCCACGATTCCGAGGCGCTGGAGCCGACCGCGATCCCGGCGCTGCGCCGCGCCCGGCCGCGCACCACCGACCTGGCGCTGCTGGCCCGCGGCCTTGACGAGTTGGAAGCGGCCGCGCGATCCCGCGACACCGCGGCGACCCAGCGCACCCTTGCCCGTCTGGTCCCGGAATACGCCCCGGCAACCCCGCCGGCGGTTGCGCGCGCGACGGGAGACTGAGGGCTCCGGAGCGGCGGAGCGGGCGGCTGGATCCCGGGTCGCGCTTCGCTTGCCCGGGATGACGGCGGGTTAAGGGATAGCCGCCCGTTTTTTGTCGCCCAGAGGTGCCGCGCATCGCGCGGCCACGAAGGGCCGGTCGCGGCCGCCCCGGTGCTTCGGGGCTCGCTGCGCTCGCACCTCAGCACGATAGGGTTTGGCGGAGTTTGGGGACACATCGCGTCCCCATCACCACCGTCACCCCGGACCGGCCCGCCGGCGGCGGGTCGGAGCCGGGGGCCACCGGCCGCGCCCGGCGTTCGCCTCCGGCGCTTGCCTCTCGCGCCGCCCGGACGCAGATTGCCGGGGTTCATTCCCCGGGAGGACGGCCATGAAGGCGGTGGTGCTGCACGCGATCGAGGACCTGCGGGTCGAGCCGCGCGACGAGCGTCCGCTCGGCCCCGGCGAGGTCCGGGTACGGGTCGAGTCCGGCGGGATCTGCGGCTCCGACTTGCACTACTTCCACCACGCCCGCATGGGCGATTTCCCGGTGCGCGAGCCGTTCGTGCTCGGTCACGAGGCGGCCGGCACGGTGGCGGAGATTGGATCCGGCGTCACCACGGTGGCGGTCGGCGACCGGGTGGCGATCAACCCGAGCCATCCGTGCGGCGCCTGCGACTACTGCCGCTCCGACCGCGAGAACCTGTGCGCCGACATGGTGTTCCTCGGCTCGTCGCGGCGGTTTCCGCACGCCCAGGGGATCTTCGCCGAGACCTTCGCCACCCATGAGCGGCAATGCGTGAAGGTCGCCCCCGGCACGCCGTCGCGGGTGGCGGCGCTGGCCGAGCCGCTGTCGGTGGTGCTGCACGCCCTGTCCCACGCCGGGCCGCTGCTCGGCCGCCGGGTGCTGGTGACCGGCGCCGGGCCGATCGGCGCGCTGTCCCTGGCCGCCGCCCGCCACGCCGGTGCCGCGGCCGTCGAGATCACCGACGTCACCCCGGAGCCGCTGAAGGCCGCCGAGGCGCTGGGCGCCGACCGTACCCACAACGTGGCGGCCAATCCCGGCAGCGTCGCGGACCCGGCCCGGCCGCGCGGCCGGTTCGACGTGGCGGTCGAATGCTCCGGCCACCCGGCGGCACTCGCCACCTGTCTGCAGCAACTGGCCCCCGGCGGCACCCTGGTGCAGATCGGGGTCTACGCCGACGCCAGGGCGACGTTCCCGATGGACGTGGTGATGACGAAGGAACTGACCCTGAAGAGCTCATTCCGTTTCGCCCGTGAATTCCCGGTGGCAGTCGCGATGCTGGGCAGCGGCCGGCTGGCGCTCGACCCCGTGCTCAGCCACGAGTTCGCCATCGCCGACGCCATGGAGGCGTTCCGCACCGCGGCGGATCGGCGCAAGTCGATGAAGGTGCACCTGCGGTTCTGAGGTTGAACGGATGGGAAGCGCTGTCGCTACCGCCCCGCCGCCCGCCGCTGGAATTCCCCCGGCGTCACCTGGAACGCGGCTCGGAACGCCGCAACGAAGGCGCTGGTCCCGGCATACCCGGTCTCGAACGCCACGTCGGTGACCCGTCCTCCCGCCAGCAGGCGTTCGGCGGCGACGGTCAGGCCCAGGATGCGGCGCCAGTCGCGGTAGGACAGGCCGGTCTCGGCCTGGACCCGGCGGCGCAGGGTCCGGGCGGCCATGCCGAAGCGCTCGGCCCAGTCCTCCAGGCTGATCTCGGCTGACGGGTCGGCCAGCACGGCATCGGCGATCACCGCCAGGGCCGGGTCGGCCGGCTGCGGCAGCCGGATGCTGACCCCCGGTCCCGGCCGGACCAGGGCGAGCGCGGCGCCGGCGACCGTCGACCACGCCTTGTCCAGCCGGTCGCTGTCATAGGTCTCAGCCAGCCAGGTCACCATGTCGGCCAATGGGGTGCCCTGCTCCACCGCGGTCGGCGCGGTCGGCAGGGATTCGGCGCTGTCCGGTCGGACGTACAGGCTGCGCATCAGCCGCTGCTCGGGCGCGAGGCTGCGGTGCGGTGTTTCGGCCGGCAGCCACAGCACGCTGCCGCGCGGCACCAGCCAGACCTTGTCCAGGGTCTCGACCCGCATCACCCGCGCCAGGGTCAGCGCCAGTTGCCCGCGGCTGTGGCGGTGCCACAACACGCTGGCGCCCGGCGCGAAGCTGGCGGCGTGGCCGATGATCGCCACATCGGCCTCAACATGGCCGCTGACCGGGTCGCGTCCCGCTGCGGTCTGCTTCTTGTTGTCCTGTCCGCTCGGCGACATTCGCTGTCCGCTGGTCCGGTATCGGTTGCTTCCCACTCGGGGTAGTTTAGCAGGCGATGGGAGGAATGAGACCATGAGCGCCAACCGCGCCGCCACTGCCCGTATCGGCGATTCCGCGCTGGCCGCGCGGCTGCGCCGCGAGCTCGAGGGCGACGTGCTGTTCGACGCCTTCAACCGCGGCCGCTACGCCACGGACGCTTCGATCTACCAGGTCGAGCCGATCGGCGTGGTGATCCCGCGCACCGAGCAGGACTTGCGCATCGCCGTGCAGATCGCCGCCGAGGAGGGCGTGCCCCTGCTGCCGCGCGGCGGCGGCACCTCGCAGTGCGGCCAGACCGTCAACCATGCCCTGGTGCTGGACTGCACCAAGCACCTGCGCGACGTGATTGACTACGACGCAGAGACCGAGGAAGTCACGGTCCAGCCCGGCATCGTGCTCGACCACCTGAACGCCTGGCTGAAGCCGAAGGGACGGCTGTTCCCGGTCGACGTGTCGACCGCGTCGCGGGCCACCATCGGCGGCATGACCGCCAACAACTCATGCGGCGGGCGGTCGATCCACTACGGCATCATGGTCGACAACGTCGAGGCGATCGACGCCATCCTGATGGACGGCACCGAGGCGCGGTTCGGTCACGTGCCGGGCAATCTCGGCGAACTGGTCGGACCGGAGCGGTACCGCGACCTGGTGCAGACGGTGCGTGCCATCGCCGAGCGCGAGGCTGACGAGATCGACGGCCGGATCCCCAAGCTGATGCGCAAGGTCGGCGGCTACAATCTGGACCGGGTGGTGCAGCGCGACGGCCGCGGCGGCCACAACATGGCCTCTCTGCTGGTTGGCTCGGAAGGCACCCTGGCGCTGTCGCGGCGCATCCGACTGAAGACCCACGCCATCCCGAAGCACCGGGTCATGGGGGTCTGTCATTTTCCGACGTTCCGGGAGGCGATGGATTCGACCCGCCACCTGGTCACCCTGAAGCCCTACGCGGTCGAGCTGATCGACCGCACGATGATGGATCTGGCGCGCCAGATCGCGATGTTCCGGCCGATCGTCGACCGCTTCGTGAAGGGCGAGCCGCAGGCCCTGCTGGTCGTCGAGTTCGCCGGTGAGGAGTGCGATCCGCTGCTGAAGCGCCTCGAAGACCTGGACGCCATGATGGGCGACCTGGGCTTCGCGGATTCGGTGGTCCGGGCCGAGGACCCGGCATTCCAGGCGCAAATCACCGAGGTCCGCAGCTCCGGCCTGAACATCATGATGTCGATGAAGGGCGACGGCAAACCGGTGTCGTTCATCGAGGACTGCGCGGTGCCGCTGGAGGATCTGGCCGACTACACCGACCGCCTGACCGAGGTGTTCCACAAGCACGGCACCAACGGCACCTGGTACGCCCACGCCAGCGTCGGCACCCTGCACGTCCGCCCGGTCCTGAACATGAAGGACGGAACCGACGTCAAGAAAATGCGGGCGATCGCCGAGGAGGCGTTCGCCATGGTGCGGGAGTACAAGGGTTCGCATTCCGGCGAGCACGGTGACGGCATCGTGCGCTCGGAGTTCCACCGCCAAATGTTTGGCGACCGGGTGGTCGACGCGTTCGGCGAGGTCAAGCGCGCCTTCGACCCGCAGGGGCTGATGAACCCCGGCCGGATCGTCGATCCGCCGAAAATGGACGACCGCTCGCTGTTCCGCTACCCGCCGGACTACAAGCCGGTGAACCCGGCGACCCGGTTCGACTGGTCGGCCTGGGGCGGACTCTCCGGCGCGGTCGAGATGTGCAACAACAACGGCACCTGCCGCAAACGGGATCCCGGCGTGATGTGCCCGAGCTTCCGGGCCACCGGCGACGAGGAGCACGTCACCCGCGGCCGGGCCAACACGCTGCGGCTGGCGCTGAGCGGCCAGCTCGGCCCCGATGGCCTGACCGACCCGGCGATGAAGTCGGCACTCGACCTGTGCGTCGGCTGCAAGGGCTGCCGGCGCGAGTGCCCGACCGGCGTCGACATGGCGAAGATGAAGACCGAGGTGCTGGGCCAGTATGTCCGGCGCCACGGCCTGTCGCTGAAGGACCGGATGATCGCTACCCTGCCGCGCTGGGCTGAGGCGGCGTCGCGCTTCCATTACCTCGCCAATCTGCGCGATGTCCTACCGGGCCTGCCGTGGCTGTCGGAGAAGCTGATGGGCTTCGCCCGGCAGCGCAGCCTGCCGGCATTCTCCGGCGATCCGTTCCGGGCGTCCGAAGTCCCGGAACGGCCGGTGACCGACGGCCGCGAGGTCGTGCTGTTCGCCGACACCTTCAACAGCTATTTCGAGCCTGAGAACCTGCGCGCCGCGGTGCGGGTGCTGGACGCCGCCGGGTACACGGTGCATGTGGTCGACCCGTCGCAGACCGGCGAGGGGCGGCGGTTGTGCTGCGGCCGGACCTACCTGGCGAGCGGGCTGATCGAGCAGGCCGAGGCCGAGATGCGCCGGCTGGTCGAGGCGCTGTCGCCCTATGCCGGGCGCGGGGTGCCGATCGTCGGGCTGGAGCCGTCCTGCCTGTTCACCCTGAACGACGAGTTGCCGTCGCTGCTGCGCGACGCCGCCGGGGCGGTGCCGGGCCAGGCCATGCTGTTCGAGAGCTTCCTGGCGCGCGAGGCGAAAGCCGGTCGGCTGGACGGCCTGGCGTTGAAGCCGATCGCAACCAAGGCGGCGGTGCACGGTCACTGCCACCAGAAGGCGTTCGACGCCATGGGCGACGTTACCGCCGCCCTGAAGCTGATACCGGGGCTCGAGGTCGAGGTGATCCAGTCGAGCTGCTGCGGCATGGCCGGGGCGTTCGGCTACGAGGCCGAGCACTACGACGTGTCGATGAAGATGGCCGAACTCAACCTGCTGCCGGCGGTCCGCAAGGCCGGGCCGGACACCCTGCTGGTCGCCGACGGCACCAGTTGCCGCCACCAGATCCACGACGGCGCCGGACGGACCGCGGAGCATGTCGCGGTCGTCCTGGCGCGGAGCCTCGGCTGATGCTGCCGCTCGCCGACCTCAGTTGTTCACGTCGCCGGCACGTAGGTCAGGTAGGAGAACATGCCGACCTCCATGTGGTAGAGGTTGTGGCAGTGATAGGCCCAGTTGCCGGGGTTGTTGGCATCGAACGCGATGACCATGTCGGACTGCGGCGGGACCACCACGGTATCGCGGACCGCGCCGGCCAGAGGCTTGCCACCGATCTCGATCACCTGGAACACGTGGCCGTGCAGGTGCATCGGGTGCGACATGCCGGTTTGGTTGCGGATCCGGACGGCGGTGCGGTCTCCGGTGCGGACCACCAGCGGCTTGTTGTTGGGGTAGACCCCGCCGTGCATCATCCAGATGTATTTCGCCATGTCGCCGGACAGCAGCGAGTCGAGTTCCGCCGCGATCGGCCTCTCCGGCAGCGGTTTGACGGCGCGCAGCCGCGCCTCCAGTTCCACACCGATGGCGCCGGCCTTGGCGTCGGCGTTGTCGGACAGCTTCGCGACCTCGGCACCGGGACCGGCGAGAATCAGGCCGGTCCGGGCGGTATCGCCCTCGCGTTGCGCAATGATCGGCAGGGCCTTGCCGCCGGGAACGTCGACCAGCAGGTCGATCCGCTGGGCGATGCCGACTGGGAAGATCACGTCGTCGATCGGGTGGACTGCTTCGCCGTCGACCGCAATCAGCCGGGCCGACTGCCCACCGGCCGAGATGAAGAAATTGGTCGATGCCGAGCCGTTGATGATGCGCAGACGGACCTTGCCGTTGCGTTCCACCGAGACGACCTGCGGATCGCGCAAAGTGCGGGAATTGGCCAGATAGGCGTCGAAGTCGACGTCGTTGAGGTCGGCCATGCCCTCCATTCCGGCCATGGCCGTGGTTGTTCCCGCTGCCGGGGTCGATCCGACCATCCCAGCCATGGTCGGTGCAGCGGTCGTTCCGGTTGCTGGAGCCATACCGGTCATGCCGGCCATTCCAGCCATCCCTGCCATTCCCTTCATACCAGGCTTGGCAGTGTCGGTTGCGCTGGTGCCTTGACCGGCCGCCGTGTCGGACTGTCCGGGCGCACGCAACGCCGCGACGATCGCTTCGGGGTCCTTGAACGTGAAGTCTTCCAGGAACAGTACGACTTCCTGAAGGTTGGACAGCGGGTCGTTCGGGTCTTCCAGGATCAGCGGCATTGCCAGGCCGAGTTGCTCCTGGAAGCCGACGTGGGAGTGCATCCAGTAGGTGCCGGCCTGGACCAGCGGGAAGTCGTAGTCGGCCGATCCGCCCGGCGGAATGGCGGGAGCGGAGATACCCGGCACGCCGTCCTGGGACGGCGGCAGGATCAGGCCGTGCCAATGGATCAGGGTTTCGGTGTCGAGCTTGTTGGTGAGCTTGAACCTGAAGTAATCGCCGCGCTTCACGCGCAACCCCTCGGGGCCGTCCGGGCCAACCACGGCCAGCCGTTTCACCAGCGTCCCGTTCACCTCGATCTCGCGGGTCGTGGCTACCAGTTGCTGCTGCGGCGCCAACGCGTGAGCGGCCGACGGCAGGCCCGCAATGGCGGCCGACGCCGCGACACCGGCCATCACGCTCCGGCGCGAAACACTGTTCTTGATCATGTTTCAATCCCCCAGCGGCCGCTCGCCTGTCGAGCGGAATGGCTGAACTACAGACCCCGACGCCCGACCGTAGATCGTCGACCGGCGGCTGCATCCAAAACGCGAACTGGCGGATACGGCCACTTCGCGAACCCCGTCGACCCCAAGGGTACCGGATTTCCATTGATGCGGCAAAAGCGGCCCGATCCGGCCGGCCTTGCGCATCACCCGTTTTGCAAGGAGTAGGAGACGTCATGAGCGGACATCGCGCCGGCCCGCATTTTCTGCAGATCCCCGGTCCCTCGAACGTGCCAGGACGCATCCTGCGCGCCATCGAGCGGCCGACCATCGATCATCGCGGCCCGACCTTCCAGGCCCTGGCCAAGGAAGTGCTGGCCAAGGTCAAGCCGGTGTTCAAGACCGAACACCCGGTGATCATCTTCCCGTCGTCCGGTACCGGGGCGTGGGAGGCGGCGCTGGTCAACACCCTGTCGCCGGGCGACACCGTGCTGATGTACGAGACCGGCCAGTTCTCCACCCTATGGGTGGAACTGGCGACGCGCATCGGCCTGAAGCCGGAAGTAATCACCGGAGACTGGCGCCGCGGGGTCGATCCCGCCGCGATCGAGGAACGGTTGAGCCGCGACAAGGAACACAAGATCAAGGCGGTCTGCGTGGTCCATAACGAGACCTCGACCGGCGCGACGTCGCGCATCGGCCTGGTGCGCAAGGCGATCGACGCCGCCAGGCACCCGGCGCTGTTCCTGGTCGACACCATCTCGGGCCTGGCCTCCGCCGACTATCGGCACGACGAGTGGGGCGTGGACGTCACCATCACCGGCTCCCAGAAGGGCCTGATGCTGCCGCCGGGCCTCGGCTTCAACGCGCTGTCGCCGAAGGCGATCGAGGCATCGAAGTCGGCCAAGCTGACCCGGTCGTACTGGGACTGGGGCTCGCAGCTCGGCCAGAACCCGTCCGGCAACTTCCCCTACACCCCCGCGACCAACCTGCTCTACGGCTTGCTGGAAGCCTGCGACATGCTGATGGACGAGGGTCTCGACAACGTGTTCGCCCGGCATGAAAGGCACGGCGAGGCGACCCGGCGCGCGGTGCGGGCCTGGGGGCTGGAGATCCAGTGCCAGGAGCCGAGCGTGTACTCCCCGGTGCTGACCGGCGTGGTGATGCCGGACGGCCACGACGCCGACGCGGTGCGCAAGGTGATCCTGGACAAGTTCGACATGTCGCTCGGGGCCGGACTCGGCAAGGTGAAGGGCACGATGTTCCGGATCGGTCATCTGGGCGACTTCAACGACCTGATGCTGATGGGCACCCTGGCCGGCTGCGAGATGGGCATGCGGATTGCCGGCGTGCCGATCAAGCCGGGCGGCGTCCAGGTGGCGATGGACTATCTGGCGGGCAACGCCTGACGGGCTGTCGCTCAGTCGACGATGAACAGCGTCGCACCGGTCGTGGTCACCGACCGGTGCGGCGCGTCGCCGTGATCGGAGACCTGGTAGCTCATGCCAGGAGTCAGGGTGAACCGCCGGCCGTCCTTCAACTCGCTCACCAACTCGCCCTCGACCACATAGAGGATGTGCCCGCGGTCGCACCAGTGATCGGCGAGGTAGCCGGGCGAGTAGATGACCTGCCGGATCCGGATGTCGCCCACGTTGAGCGTCCGCCATGTGGCCGTTCCGGTCTCGCCGGGATGCTCGGTCGGCTCGACACCGGACCAGTCGGTCACGGTGAACGGAAGGGCGGGGATCTTCACGACGTTCTCCTCCAGTTCAGGTATTGACGCGTCAGGGACCGGCGGTCCAGGTGACCGCCGCAATGAAACACGCGGTGCCGGCCAGGACGCCCAGCAACGGATTGCGACGGGTCAGCCACCACACGCCCAGTGTAACCGCAACGGCGGCAAGCCGGATGGCCAGTGACACGCCGCCGAGCGAGCCGGTCGGCAGGCCGACAAGCCGTACGACCAAGGCTGCCAGCAGGGCGTAGGAGGTGAGCGTGAACCAGCGCACCACCGCGCCCTCGGGATCGATGCGGTCGACCAGAATTGCCCCGAGCGCCCGCCACACGAAGGTGGCGGCCGCGGCGACAAGCACGACGGTGAGCGGCGCGTGCGGCAGATCGGTCATCCGGCGGGTTTCCGCAGCCGGTCGCCGAGCACGAAGGCCAGGGTTCCGCCAATGACGCTGGCCAGCACCAGCGAAGCTTCCGGAATCACCGAATGGATCGGCGCGCACAGCGCCGCGCCGAGCACCACCGCCAGCAGCGCCTGACGGTTGCGGGTCTCGATCAGCAGCACGGTGAACGATGCGGCGTTGAGGAACAGCAGACCGAGCGCCAGCGGCCGCGGCAGGCCGGCGGCGCCGAGGTAGCCGGCGATGGTGCCGAGCGCCCCGATCGACAGGCAGGTGAGCGCGAATACCGTGTGATAGGCCAGTCTCTGCCGGGGCTCGGAAGGCGCGCTGCCGCGCATCAGGAACGCCCAGCTGGTTGCCGACATCAACTGGGCCTGTGCAATTCTCCCCAACCGCCCTCCACGGGGTTTGCCGAGGGTCGGCAGCAGGGCGACCGCCATCGGGAAGAACCGCATGCTGGCAAGGGTTGCTGCGATGGCGATGGCGATGAGGTCGGCACCGGAGGTGTAGAGGTCGGCGGCAACCACCTGCGCCGGCAGAGCCCAGACAAGGAGCGATGCCAGCACCGCCTCCCACGACGCGAAGCCGATGTCATGGGCAAGCGCGCCGAAACCGGCCATCCCACCGCCGACCATCAGCAGCGGAACGCTGATGGCATCGCGGAATCCGCGAAATGCAGCGGATCGACTCTCGGATTTGGTCACGTCAGGCTCCGATAGGCGAAGGTTGTATGCAATCCGGGCATGGTAACGGTTGTGGTCTTGGTCCAGCATACGCAAAATGCTGCGTCCCGCCGACGCGGGCTATGCCGAGATGCGTGAGGGGGACCGCGACGCCATGGATGACAAGCGCCTGATCGAAGTCGAGGACCTGCGGGTCCACTTCCCGCTCGACGACCGCACGGTCAAAGCGGTGGACGGCGTGTCCTGGCACATCGACAAGGGCGAAACCCTGGCGGTGGTCGGCGAGTCCGGCTCGGGCAAGTCGGTGACGGCGATGGCCCTGATGCGACTGACCGACAACGCCGGAGGGCACATCCCGACGGGCAAGATCATGTTCCGCAAGCCCGAAGGCGGAGTCGTCGATATCGTCAAGCAGACGCCCGAGCAGATGCGCTCGATCCGCGGCAACGACATCTCGATGATCTTCCAGGAGCCGATGACGTCGCTGAACCCGGTGTTCACCGTCGGCTTCCAGATCGCCGAAGCGATCATGCTGCACCAGGGACTGTCCGAGGAGCAGGCGCTGAACAAGGCGCTGGAGATGCTGAAGCTGGTCCGCATTCCCGAACCGGAGAAGCAGCTTTCGCAGTATCCGCACCAGTTGTCCGGCGGCATGCGCCAGCGGGTGATGATCGCGATGGCGCTGTCGTGCCGGCCGAGCCTGCTGATCGCCGATGAACCGACCACCGCGCTCGACGTGACGATCCAGGCGCAGATCCTGGACCTCATCAAGCTGCTGCAGAACGAGATCGGCATGTCGGTGATGTTCATCACCCACGACATGGGCGTGGTGGCCGAGGTCGCCGACCGGGTCGTGGTCATGCTGCGCGGCGAGAAGGTCGAGGAGGGGCCGGCCGAACAGATCTTCCACAGCCCGCAGCATCCCTACACCAAGGCCCTGCTGGACGCGGTGCCGCGTCTTGGCTCGATGAAGGGCTTCAAGCTGCCGCGGAAGTTTGCCAACGTCGACGTCACCCGCTCCGAGGGCGACGTGGTCGTCGACCGCCAGGACCAACCCGAAACGGCCTTGGAGATCCGCGACACGGTGCGGCGCGACGCGGCCCCGCTGCTGACCGTCGATGGCCTGACGACCCGCTTCGACATCCGGACCGGGATGTTCGGCCGAGCCACCGGGCGCATTCACGCGGTGGAGAACATTTCGTTCAGCCTGCTGCCGGGCGAGACACTGGCGATGGTCGGCGAGTCCGGTTGCGGCAAATCGACGACCGGGCGCAGCATCATCCGCCTGGTCGAGCCGACCCGCGGATCGATCAAGTTCGAGGGCCAGCAGGTTATCGGTCTGTCGGCGAGCGAGATGCGGCCGCTGCGCCGCAACATGCAGATGATCTTCCAGGACCCGTTCGCGTCCCTGAACCCGCGAATGACGGCGGGCTCGGCGATCGCCGAGCCGATGCTGGTGCACGGTCTGGCGCGTGGCAAGGATGCGGAGGACCGGGTGATCGACCTGCTCCGCCGGGTCGGGCTGGACGAAGAGTACGCCAGCCGGTACCCGCACGAGTTCTCCGGCGGCCAACGCCAGCGGCTGTGCATTGCCCGCGCGCTCGGCCTGAATCCGAAGTTGATCATCGCCGACGAGGCCGTCTCGGCGCTCGACGTCTCGATCCAGGCACAGGTCGTCAACCTGATGATGGATCTGCAGGAGGAGTTCGGTCTCGCCTATCTGTTCATCAGCCACGACATGGCGGTGGTGGAACGGATCGCCCACCGGGTGGCGGTGATGTATCTCGGCGAGATCGTCGAGATCGGGCCGCGCCAGTCGGTGTTCGAGAACCCGCAGCATTCCTATACACGCAAACTCATGTCGGCGGTGCCGATCGCCGACCCCACCAAGCGCAAGACCGAGCTGCGGCTTATGACCGACGAAATTCCCAGCCCGTTGAAGCCGATCGGCTATGAGCCGCCGGCCCGCCACTATCGTGAAGTGGGTCCCGGACACTTCGTGCAGGAGATTGCTGCGGCAGCGGCCGCCTGAGCCAACAACGACCAGTTGGCCGGAGACCCGCCTGACCATGGATCTGTCCGGATACGTGCCAGAAGGTTCGTCGATAACGGCCGTATTCGAGTTCTGGTCCGATCTGGTCAAGCGCGACGGCGGCCTTCCAAGGCACCGTGATCTCGATCCGTTGGCGATCCCGTCAAGAGTACTGCCCGACCTGTCGCTGTATGAACGGGTCGATGGCAATCGCCTGAAGTGCCGTTTGGCTGGTGGCCGGTTCGTTGCGGCTCTCGGCTACGAGCCACGGGGACAGTATCTCGACCAGCGCCTGCAACCAGAGTCGTACCCTCATCGGGCGCGCCTGTTCTTCGAGTGCCTGGATGAACGCCGGCCGGTGTTCTATCGCGGCGTCGTGGTGGTCGACGGGCGTGATCACCAGTCGTTCCGGCGGATACTGCTGCCGGTACTAGCGGATGAAGACGAGGTGCCACGGTTGGTGTTCGGCGCCATGGAACTCGAGCCGAACTCAAGCATGGATGCCGACAAGACCGGTCGTATCGGTACAGTTCTGAAAGGCGATCCTGTCGCCTAATGTCTTGAGGCTGCGGTCTCTACTGCGACCGCAGCCTCGGATCCAGGGTGTCGCGGACGGCGTCACCGAACAGGTTGAAACCAAACACCGCCAGGGTAATGGCCAGTCCCGGGAATACCGCGATCCACGGGGCGCTCTCGGCGTACAGCTCGGCGCCACCCTGCAGCATCAATCCCCAGGCCGGCGTCGGCTCCTGGACGCCGAGACCGAGATACGACAGCGACGCTTCGAGCAGGATCGCCTGGCCGACGAAGGCGGTGATCATGATCAGGAACGGCGCCATCACGTTCGGCACCATGTGGCGCAGGATGATCCGGCTGTGGCTGTAGCCGATCGACCGGGCGGCATCGACATACGGCATTTCGCGAACCGCCAGCGCGCTGGACCGCACCACCCGCGCGCATCGTGGAACGAACGGGATGGTGATGGCGACGATCACCTTGTCGGTGCCGGTGCCGAAGATCGCGACCATGGCCAGCGCCATGATGATCAGCGGGAACGACATGAAGATGTCCATGACCCGCTGGAAGATCAGGTCGACGAGCCCGCCGAAATAGGCGCTGCCGACTCCGAGGACCAAACCCGCGCCACCGCCGATCAGGGCCGACACGAAGCCGACGAACAGTGCCGTGCGGGCGCCATAGACGATGCGCGAGAACACATCGCGACCGAGCGGGTCGGTGCCCAGCCAGTACTCGGCACCGGGTGCGACGGCGAACGCGCTGTAGTTCATCGCCGTGGGATCGTGGGGTGCAATGTAGTCGGCGAAGACCGCCATGATGATCATCAGCAGGACGATGAAGCCGCCGGCCACGCCGAGCGGCTGCCGACGCGCCATCCGCGTGAACACCTGCCATGCCGTCCGATGCGTACGAGCGTTCGTCGGCATGTTTGCCGGGAGCTCCGAGGTCGCCATTGAGCCTCTCCCTCTCAGCTGTAGCGGATGCGTGGATCAAGCCACGCGTAGAACAGGTCGACGATGAAGTTGGTGACCACGAAGATCAGCGCCACCAGCATCACCAGTGATTGGGTCATGGTGTAGTCGTGATTGCTCACCGACTCGACGAACAGCTTGCCCAGTCCATTGAGATTGAACACCTGTTCGGTGACGACCAGTCCGCCCATCAGGAACGCGAACTCGATGCCGATCACGGTAACGACCGGCAGCAACGCGTTCTTGAGCGCGTGCCGGTTGACGATCACTTTCTCGATCAGCCCCTTGGCCCGGGCGGTCCGGACATAGTCCTCGCGCAGCACTTCAAGCATCGCCGAGCGGGTCATGCGGGTAGCCACCGCGGAATAGCGGTATCCGGTTGCGAGCGCGGGCCAGATCAGCATCGACAGGTTGACTTTCCAGTCCTCCCAGATCGGCACATAGGTGATCGGCGGCATCCACGGTACGCCGTACCAGGCCTGGCTGGTCACCAGCAGGCCGAGGATGATCAGGATCCCGAGCCAGAACGACGGCATGGCAATCCCGGCGATCGAGAACGCCCGAACCGCGTAGTCGGCCCAGGTGTTGCGCTTCACCGCGGAGATGATCCCCATCGGGATCGAGATGACGATCGATACGACGGTCGCCATCAATGCGATCTGCAGGGAAACCTGGAACCGCAGCGCGATCTCGCTGACGATCGGCTGGTTGGTCCACATCGAGGTCCCGAGGTCGCCGACGAAGAAACCTCCAACCCAACTTGCGAACTGGACGAACATCGGTTCGTCCAGGCCGAGTTCTTCCTGGCAAAGCGTAAGGGCCTGCGGATCGAAGGTCGAGCCCGTGCCGGCCAACCGCAGTTCGCAGACGTCGCCGGGGATCATGCGCATCAGGAAGAAGACGAGCACGGCGGCCCCAAACAGGGTCGGGATCATCAACAGGATGCGCTTGACTATGTACTGGTGCATGAGCAGCGGCCTTCGGTCCTGGAAGGTCGATCAAGAACGATCCGGTGGCCCGCCGCGCTGGGCGGCAGGCCACCGGCAGGAAGTCGGCGTTACTGGTCGAGCCAGACGTTCGCCAGATCCTGGTTCAGGTAGTGGCTCGGGCTGACGTTCCAGCCTTTGACATACGAGCGGTGCGGAATGATCCGGTACCACCACATCGTGATGAAGCCGAGGGCCTTCTCGTCGAGGACGATCTGCTCCATCCGCCGCATCAGCTTGCGCTGCTCGGCGGTGTCGTCGGTCTGGTTCATCGCGTCGAACAGCTTGTCGACCTCGGCGTCCTCGTAGCCGCCATACTGGCTGCCGGAACGCTCGGCGGAGATGAACTTCGATACGTCAAGCAGCGGATTCACGATCGACTGGCAGTTGAAGTCGATCGAAACATCGAAATCCTGCTTCTTGCGCAGCGTGTCGTAGAACGGACCGGTGGGCTGGACCTGCTGGTCGACCGCCAGGCCGATCTGCTTCCACTGGTCGATCAGCCAGGTGCCGACGATCTTGTACGGCTGGTCGACGGCGCGGTTGTTGAGCGTGAACTTGAACCCGTCGGGAATGCCGGCTTCCTTGAGGAGCTTCTTGGCTTCCTCACGGCTCTTGGCCAGATCCGGCCAATAACCAGCAAGCTGCTCAAGCTCGGCCTTCGTCGCGGCCAGCGGGTGCTTCGGGAAGGCGATGCCGCCAACCGTCTTCACGATGGCGATCTTGGACAGGTACTCCGAGCCGCCCCAGCGGTCGACCGCGAGGGTCAACGCCCGACGGACGCGCACGTCGTCGAACGGCTTCTTGCGGTGGTTCGGAGTGATCAGCAGGACGCAATTCCAGTCGCTTTCCTGGACCGTGATGTCCTTGCCGAGGGCCTTGACCAGATCGTCACGGCTTTGCGGCGGGAAGCCACGGAACTCGATCGCGGCGCGGTCGCCACGGATCGCCTGGACCCGCAGGGACTCCTTCTTGGCGAAGATCGCCTCGATGCCGTCCAGGTACGGCTTGCCCTTCTCATAGTAGTTCGGACTGGCAGTGCCCTTGATGAATGCACCCGCCTGCCGCTCGAACTTCTGGAACGGACCGCTGCCGAGCACGTTCTTCTCGTACCAGTGCATGTCCTGGGCGAGCTTGGCGTCGTCGTAGATGAAGTTGAACGGCATCGCGAGCGCCGGGATGAACGCCGACGACGGGTACTTCAGCTTGAAGACCACCGTGCTGGCATCAGGCGCTTCGACCGAGTCGACCATCACAAAATAGGCCTTGCGGGCCGAGCTGACACCCTCTGCCGGGAAGATGATCTTGTCGAAGGTCGCCTTGACGTCCTTGGCATCGAGCGGCGAGCCGTCCTCGAAGGTGACGCCCTGGCGAAGCTTGAAGGTGAAGGTCTTGCCACCGTCGGTGGCCTTCGGCATCTCGGTGCAGAGATCGCAGATGATGTCGGTCGGATCGCTTGAATTCTCCGGATTGACCTTGGCCAGAAGGCTGTAGAACGGTGCGATCGGATGGATCAGCGCGAAGGTGGTCTCCCGGTGCCCGTCAAAGCTTGGTGGCTCGTCCGGCACCACGAACTTGAGAACCCCACCCTTCTTCGGCGTTTCCGCCGCCATGGCCCCGCCCAGCCCTAAGGCGAGCGCGGCAGTGACCGCGACGGAAGCCGCGAATGTCTTCAGTCCTGAACTCATGTGGACGTCTCCTTCCCATGCGACGCGGTTCAGGGCGCAACGTCCCTGGTCCGGTCGATCTTTGCGCTCGCGCCGCCAGCCAGCAGGCTGGGCTGGACGAGCTGATAGACGGATAGGAGCAGCTCTGCGGCTACCGACCTCCCCGTTCCCTGCATTCGTATCTTCCGGCTTTGTCGAGACCACCGGTTGCCGCACCGTGAGGCGCTTGTATACATTTTCACGCCACGTACCGTCGGTCAAGAAAGAGCCCATGGCGCGGACAGGAGGACACAATGTCAGAGACCAATCCAAAGCCCGCCGTGAAAGCCCTGGTGTTCGACGTGTTCGGCACCGTCGTCGATTGGCGCACCAGCGTGGCGCGCGAGGTCGGCACCGTTGCTGCGGCGAAGGGGTGGAGCATCGACCCGGTCGCGTTCGCCGATCGGTGGCGGGCGCTTTACCAGCCGTCCATGGATCCGGTGCGCCGGGGCGAGAAGCCCTATGTCCGTCTCGATGACCTCCATCGCGCCAGCCTCGTCACCCTGGTCGAGGAGTTCGGTCTGGATCCGTTGCCGGCCGAGGAACTCGAGCATCTGAACCGGGCGTGGCACCGGCTCGATCCATGGCCGGATTGCGTGACTGGCCTGACCCGGTTGAAGAAGCGCTTCATCCTGGCGACCATGTCCAACGGCAACGTGGCGCTGATGCTGAACATGGCGAAGAACGCTGGCTTGCCCTGGGACATGATCCTCGGCGCCGAACCCGCCCGGAACTACAAGCCGGTGCCCTCGGTCTACCTGACCGGGGTCGACTGGCTTGGTCTCGTGCCGGCGGAAGTCATGATGGTGGCGGCGCACAACGGTGATCTCGCGGCCGCCCGCGCGCTCGGCCTTCGCACCGCGTTCATCGCCCGGCCGACCGAACATGGCGACAAGCAGTCCCGCGATTTCCGTGCCGAGGACGACTGGGACCATGCCGTGAACAGCATGGATGAGTTGGCCGACCGGCTGGGTTGTTGAGGAGGGTAGTATGGCTACGGTTCTCGAACGCTTCGGGTCGTTCGCCGCCGAACGGTGCGCCGGCCCGTTGGACGATGAGGTGCAGCGGCACGCCCGTCGCGCTGTTATCGACTGGTTCGCGGCGACGCTGCCCGGCGGCGTGATGCCGCCGGCGACCCTGGCGGTCCGGGCGCTGGCGGACCAGGTCGGCCACGGCAAGGCGACCTTGATACCGTCCGGTACGCCGGCCGGCGGGCAGGCGGCTGCCCTGATCAACGGCACCGCGGCCCATACGGTGGAGTTCGACGATATCTACCGTGACGGGTTGTACCACCCGGGTGCGCCGACCATCGCCGCGGCCTTGGCGGCGGCCGAACTGGCCGATGCCGACGGCGCAAAGCTGCTGGCTGGCGTTGTTGCCGGCTATGAGATCTCGAACCGGATCGCCGTGGCGGTGAATCCGCGCCACTACGATTTCTGGCACACCACCGCAACGGTCGGATGCTTCGGCGCCGCCGGCGCTGCGGCGGCCATTCTCGGTCTCGACGGCAACCGCACCGCCCACGCCCTGGCCAGCGCAGCCACCATGGCCGCCGGGCTGCAACAGGCGTTCCGCGCCGACGCGATGAGCAAGCCGTTGCACGCCGGACGGGCGGCGGAGGCGGGGCTGCTGTCGGCCCGGCTTGCAGCCGAAGGGGTCACCGGCGCGCTTGATGCGTTGGAAGGGCCGCGGGGCTTCGCCGCCGCCATGAGCGGTGCCGACATCGATTGGGATGCGGTGACCGCCGACCTGGGGGTCGATTGGACGATCACCCGCATGACGTTCAAGAACCACGCCGCCTGCGGCCACCTGCACGCCGCCGTCGACGCGGTGCGAGCGTTGGCGGACGAGCACGCCCTGACGGCGGCCGACATCGACCGGATCGAAGTCGGCTCCTATGCCAAGTCGCTGGAGATCTGCGGCAACGCCACGCCGGTCACGGCGTTCGAGGCGAAGTTCAGCCTGCCGTACTGCGTGGCGGCTACCCTGGTGCTCGGCTCGGTGCGTCGGGCGGCGTTCGAGGACCCGGCGTTGGCCGATCCAACCGTTCGGGCGGTGGCGGCGCGCGTGGTTCACACCGTCGACTCCGGCTGCGAGGCCGCGTTCCCGAAGGCCCGGTCGGCCCGCGTGGCGATCGTGACCATGGACGGCCGTCGGCTCGAGCGGTTCGCCCCGACCCGCAAGGGCGACCCCGACAACCCGCTGACCGACGCCGACCTGGCCGACAAGTTCGCTGAACTGGCCGGCCCGGTGCTCGGCGCCGAGCGGTCCGCTGCCCTGCTGCATCGGTTGCAGACCCTTGGGGCCGGCCGGCGGATCAACGACCTGCTTGCCGGTGCCGCATTGTCCCAGGCGGCCGAATGACCATCCGCCACGTATCGCCTGCCACCGGAGAGATTGGCCTATGACCGCGCTGTTCGACGACCTGCTGACCGCAGAGCAGATCCAGTTCCGCGACTCGGTGCGCGGCTTTGCCGAGCGCCATCTGGCGGCCGGCGCGTTGGCGCGGGCGCACGAACCGTCGTTTCCGTTCGACGTGGCGAAGCTGATGGCGAAGCAAGGGTTGCTCGGCATCACCTTCCCGGAAGCCGATGGCGGGGCCGAGGGCACGCTGATGGATACGATCCTGGCGATCGAAGCGGTGTCGTCCGTCTGTCCGCGATCGGCGGACGTCATCCAGACCGGAAATTTTGGACCGATAAGGACCTTCGTCGAATACGCAACGCCCGACCAGAAGGCCCGGTACCTGGGGCCGATGCTGGCCGGCGAAGCGTTGATCTCGGTTGGAATGAGCGAGCCGGAAGCCGGCTCGGCGGTCACCGACCTCGTGACCGCCGCAACGCCCGACGGTGAGGGCTTCAGGATCAACGGCACCAAGGTGTTCTCCTCGCACAGTCCGGACGCAAAGCTGTTCCTGGTCTACGTGCGCTACGGGCCGGGGGTCGACGGAATCGGGTCTGTGCTGATCGAACGCGGCACGGCGGGCTTCTCGGTTGGCAAGCCGGTCCGGTACGTCGGCGGCGACGAGTGGTGCCAGCTGTACTTCGACAACGTCTTCGTGCCGGGCGGCAACGTGCTGCTGCGCGAGGGCGGCTTCAAGAAGCAGATTGCGGCATTCAACGTCGAGCGCCTCGGCAATTCCGCTCGCTCGCTGGCGTTCGGCCGACACGCCTTCGGCATCGCCCGCGAGCACGCCGAGATCCGCAGCCAGTTCGGCCGGACGCTCAGCGACTTCCAGGGCATACAGTGGAAGTTCGCCGAGATGGCCGCCCGCATGGAGGCGGCCCAGTTGATGCTGTACCGGGTCGCGGCCCGGGCGGTCGACCGGTTGCCCGACGCCTACGAGACGGCCCTGGTCAAGTATCTGTGCAACGAGGCCGGCTTCTTCGCCGCCAACGAATCGATGCAGGTCCTGGGCGCGCTCGGCTACAGCGAGGAAAGTCTGGTGGAGTACTGCTGGCGGCGGGCCCGCGGCTGGCAGATCGCCGGCGGCAGCCTGGAGATGATGAAGAACCGGATCGCAGAAGGCGTCTTCGATCGCCGGTTCTCGCAGCGCGCGCCGAAGCGGTCCGCGTGAGCATGCCAGACCCCGGCTCGGTCGCCCCTTGGCTCGCGGCACTCCTGCGGCCGCGGTCCGTCGCCATCATCGGTGCCTCGGACGACCCCAGGAAGGACGGCGCGCGGCCGCTGCGGTTCCTGCGCAAGCACGGCTACTCAGGCGCGGTCTATCCGGTGAACCCACGGCGCGACACCGTGCTGGGGGAGAAGGCGTGGGCGTCGCTCGAGGCGCTGCCGGAACGTCCGGACCACATCTACATCGTCGGGGCGGCCGAACGGGTCGAGGACGCCGTGGTCGAGGCGGCCCGGCTCGGCGTGCCCGCGGCGACGGTTCTCGCCGACGGCTTTGCCGAGATGGGCGACGAGGGGCGTGCCCGCCAGGACCGGCTGGTGGCGCGGGCCGCGGAGGGTGGTTTGCGGCTGCTCGGTCCGAACTCGATGGGCGTGGTCAACGTCGTCGACCGGATTCCGTTCACCACCAACGCCGCCCTGGAGGCCTCGACCCTGCTGCCGGGCCGGCTGATGGCGCTGTCGCAGTCCGGGTCGCTGATCGGCACGCTGCTGTCGCGTGGCGCCGCCCGCGGCATCGGCTTCTCGCACCTGGTGTCGGTCGGGAACGAGGCCGATCTTGACGTGGGTGCGATCGGCGAGGCGGCGACCGCTCTGCCGGAAGTCGACGCGTTCCTGCTGTTCCTTGAGACGCTGCGCCGACCGGACCGGCTGGCCCGATTCGCCCGTGCGGCGCACGCCGCTGGCAAGCCGATCATTGCCTACAAGCTTGGTCGCTCGCCCGAAGCGCAGGCGCTGGCGGTGTCGCACACCGGCGCGCTGCTCGGCTCCGACCAGGCAGCGGACGCGTTCTTCCGCGACCACGGCATCCTTCGGGTCGATCAGTTCGAGGCGTTGCTGGAATTGCCGGCGCTGTTGAAGGGCAGGCGCCCCGATGCGGCCCGTGCCGGGCGGCCGGTGGCGGTGGTGACCACCACCGGCGGCGGCGGGGCGATGGCGGTCGACCGCCTCGGCGGCGCCGGCGTGGCGTTGGCGGGGGCGAGCCAGACGCTGCGCGAGCGGGTGAAAGCGGACCACGGACTTGAGGTGAAGGGCGGGAGGCTGATCGACGTGACGCTGGCGGGCGCGCGCTATGAAGTCATGAAGGCGGTGCTCGATGGCCTTCTCGATTGCGGGGAGTACGCTGCGGTGATCGCGGCGATCGGGTCGTCGGCTCAGTTCCTGCCGGAGCGGGCGGTGCAGCCGATCATCGATTCGGCCGGCCATGAAACCCCGCTGGCGGCGGTTCCGCTGCCGCAGGCCGACCGAGCGCTGGAAATGCTGGCCGAGGGTGGCGTCGCCGGGTTCCGCACGGTCGAGGCGATGGCCGACGCGGTGCGGGCGTTCCTGGCCTGGGCGCCGCCGCGCGACCTTGCCATAGGGGAAATCCCCGCGCTGGATCCGCTTCCGTCCGGTGCCCTGCTCGACGAGGCCGCCGGCCTCGATCTGCTGGATCGGCTTGGCGTCCCGACGGTGGAGCGCCAGCACCTGGAGCAGGACGCGGAAGTGCCTGCTGGATTGACCTATCCCGTTGCCCTGAAAGCGCTTTCGGCTGACCTGCCGCACAAGACCGAGGCCGGGGCGGTGGCGCTCGGCCTTGCCGATCGTGCCGCCGTCGATGCAGCCCGTGTGGCCATGCGCGAGCGCTTGGCGGTGAGCGCGCCCGAGGCGCGGCTTGACGGCTGGCTGATCCAGTCGATGGTGCGCGGGGTTGGTGAGGCCCTGATGGGTTACCGGCTGGATCCGGAGGCCGGTCCGGTCATCACCGTCGGTGTGGGCGGGATCTTCGCCGAACTGTACCGCGACGTGGCGGTGCGCTTGGCCCCGGTCGATCTCGCGACTGCCCGGGCCATGATCGGCGAGGTCAAGGGCTTCGCGGCCCTGGCGGGTTGGCGCGGCCGGCCTGCGGGCAACCTCGACGCTTTAGCATCGGCTGTGGTTGCGCTGTCCCGCCTTGCGCTGGATCCCGAACGCCGGGTCGAGGAGGCCGAAGCCAATCCGGTGATCGTCACCGAGACCGGCGCCGTGGCGGTCGACGCACTGGTGCGAATCGCCGGATAACCGGGAAACAGGCTTGCTTAGCGCCCCTCGTTTGACGCGACCACGCTGGCTTCGGCACGGGCGGCGTCGACTTCGGCGTCGATCGTCGGGATCAGCGCCTGCAGCTTCTTCAGATCCTTGCCCGCGAGCTGTTCGCCGGTCGGCAGCTTGATGCTCATCGGATTGACCTGCCGCGCGTTCAGCATGACTTCGTAGTGCAGGTGCGGACCGGTCGACCGGCCGGTGGTGCCCACATAGGCGATGATCTGGCCCTGGCGGACCCGGCTGCCGGCCCGGACGCCCTTGGCGAACCGCGACGTGTGGCCGTAGGCCGTCTTGATCTCGCTGTTGTGGCGGATCCGCACGTAGTTGCCGTAGCCGCCGAACCGCTCGGCCATCTCGACCACGCCGTCGCCGGCCGCCATGATCGGGGTTCCCGTCGGTGCCGCGAAGTCCACGCCCTTGTGCATCTTGGTGTAGCCGAGAATCGGGTGCCGTCGCTTGCCGAACCCCGACGACAGGCGGGCGCCGTCGATCGGTGTGCGCATCAGCGCCTTGCGGACGCTGCGCCCATCCGGCCCGAAATAGTCGACGAAGCCGCTGGACGGAGTGAATCGATAGAACGCCAGGGTCTTGCCCGACAGGGTCATGGCGGCATAGCGGATGTCGCCGTTGCGCACCCGGTCGCCGAACTCGTCGTCGAAGCCTTCGTACAGCACCTCGAAGCGGTCGCCGGGCTGCACGTCGCGCTGGAAATCGACATCGAAGCTGAACACCCGGACCAAGTCCATCAGCACGTCGATCGGCACGTTGGCTTCGATGGCCGCTTCGTACAGGCTGCTGTCGATGGTGGCGGCGCCATAGGCGTAGCGCCTGTCCAGCGCGCGCTCGGCTTCCTCGGCGGTGAAGCTTCCGGCGTCGTCCAGCTTGACCAGGACGTCGCGGTCCGGCGACGGCCGCAGGGCCATGCCGAGGAACTGGTCGCCGTCGGTGCTCGGCTTGAAGGTCAGGGTGATGTCCTGGCCGATCTGCAGGCGCCGGACGTCGAACACCTTACCAAGGGTGCTGACCGCGCTGTGCGCGCTGACCCGGTCCACGCCGTTGTCGGTGAGGATGCCGATCAGGGTGTCGCCGCGGGACACCGTGATGATCCGGTCTTCGGGGCCGGGCTCGGATTCCACCGTCGGGAAGGCGTGCATTTCCTCGGCACGCCGGGCATCGAAGCTCTGCGGCCGGATGGTGGCGCCGTCGATCAGCGGCGGAGACGCTTCGGCAAAACGGGCGTTCGACGGTTCGGATTGCCCGAGAACGATCCATGCGGCGGCGAGAATCCCGAATACCACCGCGCTCGTCCACTTCATTGGCCGCGTCTCCCCGAAAATCAAAATGCCGTGCCGCCGCCCGAAGACGTTGGCCGCATGATCGTTCTCGAACCGTCTCCTGTCAAGGAAACTGAACGATTCCATGTGGTTTTAGCTGCTTCCTGAACAGACAGATTAATCAGCTACTGCCCGCGTTCTCCCCTCGCGCGGGAGCCATACTGGCGCAAACGGCCGATCCGACGGAAGACCAAAAAACTTCAAAAAAGGGGTTTGACATAAAATCGGGGGCTTCGTATAAGCCGCGCCTCGCCGAGACACATCGGGTCGCGGCGACGGACTGGAAGCCCTCCGGGGAACTGGTCCGCGGCTCTTGGACATTGTGAAATGGAAGGGATGCGCAGGCGGCGGTCTGGCTTGGTTTTGCTGGGCACGCTGGGACCTGAGAGGGTTCTGGCATACGAGCCGATCTGTGCATCTGACTGTGCGTCCTGATTTCTGGCGCTTCT
>NZ_JAVJSX010000020.1:0-3531 GCF_040219215.1 Thalassobaculum sp. | reverse complement strand
GTGTCGATCTCGCGGGAACCGGCCTTCAGGTCGCGGGCGGCACCGACCTCATCGGCGGAAAGATTCTCCTGCTTATAGAAGGTGTAAGACAGCGTGATCGTCCGCACCTCCTGCGTGCTCTCATCCTTGAGAAGCTGCTCGTCGACGTAGAGCACGAGCGGCATCTGCGCGCTCTCGCCGGGCCCCAGCCTCTCCTCGGTGAAACAGAAGCACTCGATCTTGAAGAAGTAGGGGGCCGCCTTGAACGGCGTGACGTTGAACGTGGCACGCGCGACCACCGTCTCGTCGGAGTTGTTCCGGGCGAAGTAGTGCACGCGCGTCGGCTCGCCGAAGCGGGTCCGCACGCTGCGTTGTTCCGGCCGGAACTCCCATGGAAGCTTCGGATCCACGTTCGCATCGAAGTTGACGGTGATCGTCTCGCCGCTGCCAGCGCCTCCCGGCGCGGGCGCGGCGGCACGCCGCACGGTTCCGCCGAATCCGGTCAAGTCGCAAAACATCCGGTAAAGCGTCGGGGAATATACAACAAGCGCGCTCATGCTTGCTACAATAAGCGCAGCAAACAACAGAGTTCGCCTGTTTCTTGACTCAATTGACTTCATATTGGCGGCGATGGTTGATCTCTATGAAAGTATCCCCGGAAACTCGAACAGCGACAATGCGACCATGCAGCACACCGTACGTTATATCGTGTCAGTCTTAAGGTGTCGGCCTCATCCGATTGTAGTGAGCGGCACGCCAGTCTAGCCTCGTGATCGCCCAGACATATGCAGGCATGCGGAGCAAGCAGGCGACTATGTCGATTCCACTTACCCCGGGTGCCCAAGCTGCTACATGACCCCGAACTTCAGCGCTGCAACAGCCCGTCGCTGGCAGCGTCGTTTCCACCGTCGTCAGGCGGTGCGCTCCAGTCAATGTGCGCCGGTTTGGGCCGATGGCACTGCTCGTTCGTGGCGCACCTGCTCGCCATCGGCCTCATAGCCCTAGTGTCAACAGCGGCCTTGGCGGAGCGGCATACATCTGCGGCGGTGCTGGTCGATTCGGTTGATGAAACGGCGGTGCACCAGACAGTGCCGGTCCTTGGTCGATTGGTCGCGCGGCAGGCCGGGGTTGTCGCGGTGAGGGTGGCCGAGCGAGTGGTGGCGATCGACGTTCAGGTCGGCGACCGGGTCGAGCGGGGCGACATCCTCGCCCGGCTGTCGGACGACCGCTTGGAAAGCGAGCACCGGCTGTGGGCTGCCGCGGTCGAAGGGGCCAAGGCGACGGTGGTGCGGAACCGTTCATTTCTGACCAAAGCGCGGCAGGCCTTCAGCCGCCACGAGCAACTCGAGGGATCGACGGCATACCGCCAGGATCGCGCGGAGGACGCGGCGCGTGACGTCGATGTCGCGCGCGCCGAACTTGCCCGGTCCGAGGCCGAGCTTGCCGCCGCCACCGCCCGACTCGGGCTTGTCGAGACCGCCTTGGCGGACGCCACTATCCGGGCGCCCTACGACGGTGTCGTCACTGTCGAGCACTTGGCAGCCGGCGCCTATGCGAGGGTCGGTGACCCGATCGTGACCCTGATGAACGATTCCGATGTCGAGATCGAGGCCGACGTTCCGGTTGACCGGCTGTCGGCCTTGCCGCCGGGCACCAGCGTCGAGGCCGAGGTGCAGAACGGCGGCGATATTGTCGTCGCCGTGCGGGCGGTCGTGCCGGAGGAAAACCCCCGAACCCGAACGCGGGCGGTGCGCTTCACCGTTGAGGACGGGGCTCTGGACTACGCCATCGCGGCCAACCAGTCGGTGCTGTTGCACATTCCGATCGGCGGCAGCCGCAAGGTCTTGACCGTGTCCAAGGATGCGATCGTGCGGACCGGCGAGCGCAGCCAGGTCTTCGTCGTGATCGACGGCAAGGCGGTTGCCAAGACCGTGCAGCTCGGCGAGAGCGTCGGTAGCCGATATCAAGTGCTGCAGGGGCTATCGGACGGTGACACGGTCGTGGTTCGGGGGAACGAGAGCCTGCGGTCCGGTCAGCCAGTACGGGTTAAGTTTTAACATCCGCCATGGATGTTGCTGCCGTCGAAATTCCCCGACGCCGGCTACGTCAGCGCGGTCCGGTACATGAACGCCACGCCAGCCACCCAGCCCGCCAAGGCCGGAATGGGTTGCCTCACGAACCGTACGGCCGAGCGAATCGATCGCGCGGGCGCCGGTGTCCCGGTCCCACAGGATCACGACCGGAGCGAAGCCGTTGGCGGCATGGGCGAAGCTGCCGACCGGGATCATGTTGCTATCGGCGTGACGGGCATGCTTTTCGGAGTTTGCGGCCCTGGTCGGTGCCGCCGCGGCGAGCGATCCATGAAGACTGCCGCCGAGTAGACCGCGCTCCAGCAAGAATGGGCGACTGATGCCGAGCAAGTTCAAGACGTTCCGAGCCTCCGCGGTCGCCTACTTTAGCTAACACTAACGCTGTAGGCACACGCGGCGGGGCCGCTGAGAGCCCGGGCCCGACGCTACCGGTACGGATCGGCCGCGTCGCGCAGGCCGTCGCCGAAGAAGTTGAACGCCAGCACCACCAGAATCACCGGAATCACCGGGGTCATGATCCACGGGTAGAGTTCGACGGCGTTGATGTTCTGGGCCTCGGTCAGCAGCACGCCCCAGGAGGTGATCGGCGGGCGCAGGCCGAGCCCAAGGAAGCTGAGCGCGGTCTCGCCGAGGATCATGGTCGGGATCGTCAGGGTGGCCGACGCGATCAGGTGGCTCATGAAGCTCGGCAGCAGGTGGCGGGCGATGATGCGCCGCGGCTTCGCCCCCATCAGCTCGGCGGCGACGCAGAAATCCTCCTCGCGCAGCGCCAGCAGCTTGGAGCGCACAGCGCGCGCCAGCCCGGTCCAGTCCAGCAGCCCGAGGATCAGGGTGATGCCGAAATAGATCAGGATCGGACTCCAGGTCACCGGCAGGGCGGCCGACAACGCCATCCACAGCGGCAGTTCCGGGAACGACCGGATGATCTCGATGATCCGCTGAATGATGGCATCGACCCAGCCGCCGTAGTAGCCGGCGACGCCGCCGATCACGATGCCGAGCACGAAGCTGACGGTGATGCCGATCAGGCCGACGGTCAGCGAGATGCGGGTGCCGAAGACGATGCGCGAGAACATGTCGCGCCCCAGCCGGTCGGTGCCGAGCAGGAACAGCGTGCCGCCCTCGGCCGGGCAGACCAGGTGAGTGTCGGCCTCGAATATCCCCCAGAACTCGTAGCCGTCGCCGGTGCAGAAGAAGCGCAGTTTTTGCACCTTGTCCGGGTTCGGCGTGTATTCGCGCTTCAGGGTCCGCAGGTCGAGCGAGTAGTCCAGGCCGAGCACGTAGGGGCCGACGAACCGGCCGTCGCGGAACAGGTGGACGCTCTGCGGTGGGGCGTAGATGAACCCGGTGTGCCGGGTGGCAAGCGCGTAGGGCGCGATCAGCTCGGAGATCAGCACCGAGGCGTACAGCAACGCCAGGAACGCCCCCGACACCACGGCGAGGCGGTGGCGGCGCAGCTTCC
>NZ_JAVJSX010000019.1:0-198580 GCF_040219215.1 Thalassobaculum sp. | reverse complement strand
CGGCGATCAGCAGGATCTCCAGCACGTCGAAGAAGAACCCCATGAGGAAGATCAGCAGGATCGCGAGCAGCAGCACGCCCCAGGGCCCGAAGTCCGTGGCGCCCATGAAGGTATGGACGAGGTCGTCGCCCCCCAGGATGCGGAACACGTAGGCGAAGGCGGTCGCACCGATATAGAGGCAGAAGATCATCCCGATGATCATGCTCGAACGCCGGAGGCACTCCCTCAGACCGTCCAAGGTCAGCCCGCCGCGGGTGAACGCCAGCAGCAGCGCGCCGCCGGCGCCGACGGCGGCGGACTCGGTGATCGTGACGACCCCCGCCAGGACCGAGCCCATGACCAGCGCAATCAGCACTGCCGGCGGCAGGATGCCGCGGACCAGGGCGCGTCCGATTGCCGGCCAGTCGGCTTTCGCTCCATCCGGCGGCGGTCTGGGGCCGGCGCTCGGCACGGCAACGGTGTAGGCCAGGATGTAGACAAGGTAGAGCAGCGCCAGCAGCAGACCGGGCACCAGGGCACCGGCGAACAGGTACCCGATCGACATCGGCATCAGTTCGCACAGAAACACCAGCAGGATGCTCGGTGGGATCAGGATGCCCAGCGTGGACGACGATGCGATGACCCCGACCGCCAGTGACGGCCGGTAGCCGGCCGCGAGCATGGTCGGCAACGCGATCAGCGTCAGCATGATGACGGAAGCGCCAACCACGCCAGTGATTGCCGCGAAGATGACGCCCATCAGGGTCACGGCGAGTGCGACACCGCCGGGCGCCCGCTTCAGGATGAGTTGCAGTGCCTCCAGGAGATCCTGGGCGATCCGCGACCGCTCCAGCATTACGCCCATGAACACGAACAGCGGCACGGCGATGATCTGCAGGTTGTCGGCGACCGTCCAGACCCGTGGCGTGAAGTTGTAGAACTCGACGAAGGAGAAGACGTCGAACACGATGCCGATCAGGCCGAACAGTACGGCCGTTCCGCCCAGCACGAACGCGATCGGATAGCTGGTGAAGACCAGCGCCATCAGGACGATGAACATGAACAGCGGCAGAAGGTCGACGACCATGTCCGGAATATTCAACCAGACGACGCTTTGAGATCGCCGCTCGATTCGCAGCCGTCAACCCACGGCGCCTTCATCCGCCGCAACAGGCATGGCGCCGATTTCATGCTTTGCCCCCGAAACACTTATTCGGGCTGCATCGTAGGGAGGTGGCGGAAACGGCGCAACGCCGTGGCCGATTTCGCTTGTCGGTGGCCCGTGGTCCCTCCTAGCGTTGCCCCGGGCGACCGGAGTTGGACAACCATGCGGGCAGCCATCTGTTACGAGGCCGGATCTCCGCTACGGGTCGAGGATCTGGCGATCGACGAACCGGGGCCGGGGGAAGTGCGGATCCGGATTGCCGCCTGCGCGATCTGTCACAGCGACATTGCCTATATCAAGGGCCTGTGGGGACCGGTCGTGCCGACGGTGTTCGGCCACGAGGCCGCAGGCGTCGTCGAGGCGGTCGGGAGTGGAACTGCCGGCCTGGCAGTGGGCGACCCGGTGCTGGTCACCTTGATCCGCTCATGCGGTTCATGCCGGTCATGCGGTCGCGGCCTTCCGGTCCTGTGCGACGGCAGCTTTCGACTGGGCGGAGAAAGCCCGCTGCGGCACCCCGACGGCCGTTCGGTGGCCCAGGGGCTTCGGACCGGCGGGTTCGCCGAGCAGGTGACGGTGCATGCCTCGCAGGTCGTGGTGCTGCCGGCGGAGATGTCCCTGCAGACCGCCTCGGTCGTCGCCTGTGCCGTGCTGACGGGATACGGTTCGGTGGTCCACACCGCGGCGGTCGAGCCGGGAAGCGCGGTGGCGGTGATCGGATGCGGCGGCGTCGGGCTGAACGCCGTCCAGGCGGCGCGGTTGAATGGGGCGGACCCGGTGATCGCCGTCGACGTGGCCGAGCCGAAGCTGAAGGCGGCCGAGCGGTTCGGCGCCACGCAGTGCGTGAACTCAACGGGGGCTGATCCGGCAGCCGCGATACGCGCGATGACCGGCGGCGCGGGTGTGGACTACGCGGTCGTCACGGTGGGGGCGACCGCTGCGGTCGATCTGGCGTTTGCCATCACCGGTACCGGCGGTGCCGTGGTCCTGGTCGGCATGCCGGCAACCGGGGCGCTGGCGGCGTTCGATCCCGGCACGATCGCCAACCTCAACCAGCGGGTTCTGGGGAGCAAGATGGGCACTGTCCGTCTTGAACGGGATGTTCCGGCGATCCTCGATCTCTACCGTACCGGGCGGTGGAAGCTCGACGAGCTGATCACCGGCCGGTATCCGTTGGACGCCATCAACGAGGCGATCGCCGCCGCGCAGGCTCCTGACAGCCTGCGAACCTTGATCGTCAATTGAGACGCCACCGCCGCCAAGGACCCGTCCATGCAGATTGCCGACCTTGGTGGCGCGTCGGACACACCGCACGTGAGGCTGTGACCGTCGGGTGTAGCGCGGTTCACGCACTTCCGGTCGAGGGGACGATGTAGGCGAAATCTAAGTCGGCGCTCTGCGCGCTGGTCGTTGCGGAATCGGTGAAAGCAATGGCTGATCTGCGGGTGTGGACGGTTCGGTGCTAGACGATAGAACCTCATCTGATGCCTGCCTGAAACGCAGAATATGGTTCTTATCATATTGATATTTATAATAAGTTATGGACTTTCATCTCTCGGGATCGGCGACATTCAGCCAGTCAGTCGATATCCGAAGCCGCGAACGGTGGAAATGATCCGCGGGTCCCGCTGGTCGGCCTCGATCTTGGCGCGCAGGTTCTTGATGTAGATGTCGATCGCGCGGTCCGATGGTCCGTCATCGGCATTGCCGATGGCGTCGAGCAGGGCGGCGCGCGACACCGACGAGTTCCGCCGTCGCAGCAGGGCGGCCAGGATCATGAACTCGTTCCGGGTCAGATGGATGGTGACACCATCCGAGCGTTCCAGGATCCGCTCGCTGTGATCGAGCACGTACCGGTCGAACGCGACCCGTGCCGAACTCTCGACCTGACCGGGCCGGCGGATCGCCATCGAGCGGCGAAGTTGGTTGCGGATACGCAGACCGAGTTCCTTCAGGTCGTACGGCTTGGTCTGGAAATCGTCGACTCCGATCTCAAGCGCCGCGAGGCGGGTGTCCCGGGAAACGTCGCCGGTGACAACGATGATCGGTACGTCGGAGCGGGTGCGCAGCTGGCGGGCCAGCGACAGCCCATTCTCGTCGGGTAGGTTCAGGTCGAGGATGATCAGGTTGGCGGCATCGCGCGCCAGAACGGCATGCATCTCGCTCGCCGTCGCGGCCTGCGACACCCGCACCCGCCCCTGGTCCTCGGCCAGATAAGCAAGAACTGCGCGGCTCGGCTGGTCGTCCTCAACCACAAGCACATGCGCTTTCGGAGCGTTGCTCACCGGACCGACCCCACACAATTCCCAAACAGTTCATACATAGAATCCTAACTAAATACCCGGATATTCGGCCGTGGGGATTGCGGGAGAGCAGCAGGTAAGACCGTGGGGTCGCCGCTGCATCGGTCCGGTACGACGGCCGGTCCAGACCCCGCTGCCAGACGGGGGCGTGCCATGCGATCGTTAACCTTCACTCTCGACACTCAGACCGGTAACGACGCGATGGCGCCGGCGACCGTGACCGTTACGGAGCAGTCTGACGGATCTCTGTCGTTCGCGATCAGCAACGTTGGTGACGGCGACGGTATGATCGGCGACCTGCGCGCGTTGTTCCTCGACGTTGCCGACGACAGCCTGCTCGGTTCGCTGGTGGCCGCGGGTAGCGACATCACCGAGTTCGACCAGTCGGGCAGCGTCACGAACCTCGGCAACGGTGCCACCGTTTCAGGCGTGCCGAATGCGCCCTACGAGATCGGCATCGAGTTCGGCACCGCCGGCATGGCGGCCGACGACATCCAGACCACCACCTTCACCTTGTCGTCGAGCTTGCGCGGTCTGAGCCTGGACGACATCGCCCTCGGTGGCGTTGCGGTCCGACAGACTTCGGTCGGCGAGGAGGGCGGCGATCGGAGCGCCTCGGACAAGCTGTACGGCTTCACGCCCTACGCGGTCGACGCCTTCGACGA
This sequence comes from Thalassobaculum sp., assembly GCF_040219215.1. Taxonomy (GTDB): domain Bacteria; phylum Pseudomonadota; class Alphaproteobacteria; order Thalassobaculales; family Thalassobaculaceae; genus Thalassobaculum_A. Next base: position 194,471 of record NZ_JAVJSX010000019.1, on the reverse strand, counting down.
CGTGGCTGTCACGGCCGAGAACGGCAACGCCATCGGAAACCTGTTCGCCAATGATCGCGACCTGGACGCTGTCGACTTCGACGGCAACGGCATCGCCGACGGCGCTACGGTTACGGCGGTCGACGGCAACGCCGGCCTGATCGGGCAGACCGTCGTACTGGACGGCGGCGTCACCGTCACCATCAACGCCGACGGCAGCTATGCCCTCGACGCCACCGGCGCCGACTCGCTGTCGGTCGGCGAGACCGTCTCCCAGACATTCAGCGTAGCGGTGAGCGACGGCAACGGCGGGTCGGACACGGCAGACTTCAGCATCGAGGTCACCGGCCTGAACGACGATCCGACCGCTGTCGGCGACGCCGCGGTCACCGACGAGGCAACGGCGATCACCGGAAACCTGCTCGGCAACGATAGCGACGTCGACCGTCTCGACAGCATTCAAGTCTCAGCGGTAAACGGCGATGCGGCGGCGGTCGGTTCGACTGTGACGCTGAGCTCTGGCGCGCTGGTGACGGTCGGCGCCGACGGAACTTATGAATACAACCCGAACAACGCTTTCGACTGGCTGGGACAAGGCGAGAGCGCCAACGACACCTTCGCGTACGAGATCGCCGACGGCAACGGCGGCTTCGCAACCGCTCGCGTCGACCTGACGGTGACGGGCATCGCCAGCGTTCCCGAGGAGCCGGTCGACCAGTTCGGCGAGTTCTTCAACAAGAAGGGGCAGGCGCAGGCGATCTCCAATGTCGTGTTCTACATGAAGGACGACGACGGCGAGATCCTGAAGGTTAAGATCGACGGCTGGAACGGCGGCATCACCGACTTGGACGACGTGAACATCGGACGGTTCGTCGATCAACACTACGAGGACTATGAATTGCTGGCGGTGTCGATCAAGGCCGGTAACAATCACCACGCCGCTCTTGGTCCGGGCGAGGGCCAACTGTTCCTGATGGACGGCGACGAGGACATCGACCTTCTGGAAGGCAGCAACAGCGTGCAGGGGCTCTCGGCGAGTGTCTTGGGTGCTCACGCCGACACCACCTACCAGTACTCGTCGAGCCTGTTCGGCTAAAACGAACCGGCGAGGCGGTTCGCCGCTTCGCCGGGACGGCGACTGCGGAGGCGTCGCCGGATCGATTTCGCTTGTCGGCGGTCAGCGGCGCCTCTTAGCGTGATCGAACCAAGCCGGCGGTGAACACGGTCACCCAGGCGGCGGCGCCTGGAGGTTGCCCATGAAGATCACTGACCTGAAGACCTTCATCGTCGGCAACCCGCCGCCGCACCACGGCGGCCGATACTTCATCTTCCTCAAGCTGGTCACTGATTCCGGGGTCGAGGGTCTCGGCGAGGTCTATGTGGCGACCTTCGGTCCGCACACGGTCGTTCGCATGATCGAGGATGTGTTCGAGCGTCACATAAAGGGACAGGACCCCCGGCGCATCGAGACCATGACCCGCCGGGTCTATGGCACCGGCTACTCGCTGCGCCCGGACGTGTCGCTGATGGGCGTGTTCAGCGGCCTTGAGATGGCGTGCTGGGACATCGTCGGCAAGGAGACCGGGCAGCCGGTCTACGAACTGCTCGGCGGCCGCGTCCAAGAACGGCTGCGCACCTACACCTACCTCTACCCGAAGTCGGGCAGCGCCTACCCCGAAACCACCGACGCCGACCATGTCTATGTCAATCCGGCGCGCGCCGCCGAACGGGCCGTCGAGGAGGTCGAGGCCGGCTTCACCGCGGTGAAGTTCGATCCGGCCGGACCCTACACGGTGTTCGACGGGCGGCAGCCGGACCTTGAGTCGATCGCCCGATCGGTCGCCTTCGTCCGCGCGATCCGCGAGGCGGTGGGAACGCGGGCGGACCTGCTGTTCGGCACCCACGGCCAGTTCACGGCGTCCGGGGCGATCCGTCTGGCGAAGCAGCTTGAGCCGTACGATCCGCTGTGGTTCGAGGAACCGACGCCGCCGGAGGTTCCCGAGGAGATGGCCCGGGTGGCGCGCCAGACCTCGATCCCGATCTCCACGGGCGAGCGGCTGACCACCAAGTACGAGTTCGCTCGGGTTCTGGAGCAGGGGGCTGCATCGATCCTGCAGATGAATTTGGGACGGGTCGGTGGCTTGCTGGAAGCCAAGAAGATCGCCGGCATGGCCGAGACCCGCTACGCGCAGATTGCCCCGCACCTGTACTGCGGCCCGGTGGTGGGCGCGGCCAACATCCAGTTGGCGGCCTGCTCGCCGAACTTCCTGATCCTGGAGAGCATCCGGACGTGGGGCGGATTTCACGCCGAGATCCTCCAGACCCCGATCCGCTGGGAGGAGGGGTACGTCCTGCCGCCTACCGCCCCGGGCTTGGGGGTTGAGCTGAACGAAGCGGTTGCCTTGGCCAATCCCTATGACGGGACGGCACTGCACCTGGAGATGCATGGCAATCCGGTTCCGTGACCTCAAGGCGGAGGCTGGTATGAAAGTTGGGTTCATCGGGCTTGGGAATGTCGGTGCCAAGCTGGCGGGGACCCTGCAGCGCAACGGCGTCGCCCTGACGGTGCGGGATCTCGATCAGGCTGCAGCCAAACCGTTCCTGGATCGCGGAGCCGCCTGGGCCGGCAGCGCCAAGCAACTGGCGGAGTCTGTCGACGTTGTCATCACCTGCCTGCCGTCGCCGGCGATCTGCGCCGCGGTGCTCGAAGCCGACGATGGAGTTCTGGCGGGATTGAGCGCGGGCAAGATCTGGCTCGAGATGAGCACCACCGATGCCGACGAGGTCCGCCGGCTCGGTGGGCTGGTGTCGGCTCTCGGCGCGGTTCCCATGGACTGTCCGGTATCCGGCGGATGCCATCGGGCCGCGACCGGCAACATCGCGATCCTCGCCGGGGGTGCCCGGTCGGCGTTCGATCGGGTGCTGCCGATCTTGACGATGATGGGGCGACAGGTGCTGCACACCGGAGATCTCGGCACGGCGTCGGAACTGAAGGTGGTAACCAACTATCTCGCGACGGCCAATCTGGTCGCGCTGGGTGAAGCGCTGGTGGTTGCGGGTAAGGCCGGGCTCGATCTCGCCACGACCTATGAAGCGATCCGGATTTCGTCGGGCAATTCCTTCGTGCACGAGACCGAGACGCAGGTGATCCTGAACGGCAGCTACAACATCAGCTTCACCATGGACCTGGTGCTCAAGGATGTCGGGCTGTTCCAGAACGTCGCCCGCAACGCCGGGGTTGCGCTGGAAGTGGCCCCGTTGCTGACGGAAATATTCCGCGACGGCGCAGCGCGGTTCGGACCGCGCGCCTGGTCGTCGATGATCATTCGGCGCCACGAGGAGGCCTGCGGGATCGAGTTGCGTGCAGCCGGGTTTCCCGCCGAACTCACCGATTCCGAACCTGAAGAGCGTGGCCGGGAGGTGGTGGTGCCGCGGCCCTGATCGAGGCGCCCCGTCCTGACCGGCCGGCGCTGCGTGGAGGAGGTCGGTGCCGCACAAAGAGAAACCCCGCGGGCGGACCCGCGGGGTTCAGCAATTTCGGCAGTAAGGCAGCTACTTAGAGGTAGCTGATGTTCCCGGCCGAGGTCCGGCCGTCGCGGCCGCTCTCGATCTCGTACTGAACCTTCTGGCCTTCATTCGGGCTGCGCAGACCGGCGCGCTCGACGGCGGAGACGTGCAGGAACACGTCCTTGCTGCCGTCTTCCGGCTGAATGAAGCCGAAACCCTTGGTGGTGTTAAAAAACTTCACGGTGCCAACGGCCATTTCCGTGTTCCTTCTCATGTTGCCGCACGCGATATGCTGCGGCCGTGGCTTTTCGGTCAGTTCAGAAAGACCGGCAGCCTCGAGAGACGGTCAGTGGCTTCCAGTGAACGATAGCGGTGTTGATATCGGACTATTCCGGTGAATTTGCAAGATCCGTTTTGAAATTGACATGTCCAGTCGGTCGCCAAGCGGTTGCTTGGGCGTTCGACGATGGCGCGTTCCCACCCAGCGGCGATCATGGCGCGGATCCGGATCGGCAGTGCCGAGTGTGGAAGTGTCCGGGGCTGAGACAGTGCCGGATCGCCGTGGCGTTCGCAATCCGTCGGCTGCATTATTGTGTCCGCAACAACACCGCCGCTGGCGGAGAGCCCCTCGGGAGGATCGATGCTGACCTTCGCTCTGTTCGGCGCCGGCCGGATTGGACGCCTGCACGCTGCCAACATCGCGGCGCATCCCAAGGCGCGGCTGGGCCTGATTGCCGACGTCGCCCATGATGCCGCTCAGACGCTAGCCGACCAGCACGGGGCGACGGTCGGCAGTGTCGAGGAGGCGCTGGCGACCGACCGGATCGATGCGGTGCTGATCGCGACCTCCACCGACACCCACGCCCCGTTGATCGAAGCCGCGGCGGCTGCCGGCAAGGCGATCCTGTGCGAGAAGCCGATCGACCTGGACATCAACAGGGCGACTGCGGCGGTCCGGGCCGCCTCGGCGGCGGGAGTGCCGCTGGCGGTCGGCTTCAACCGCCGGTTCGATGCAAGCTTCGCCGCACTGAAAGCGCGGCTGGACACCGGGGACATCGGCACACCCGAGATCGTCTCGATCGCCAGCCGCGATCCGTCGCCGCCGCCGCTGGCGTATGTGCGGGTCAGCGGCGGGCTGTTCCGCGACATGATGATCCATGATCTCGACATGGCGCGCTGGCTGCTTGGCGAGGAGCCGGTCGAGGTGCACGCCATGGGCTCGGCCCTGGTCGACCCGGCGATCGCCGAGGCCGGCGATGTAGACACAGCCCTGGTCAGTCTGCGCACCGCCTCGGGGCGGCTGGCGCAGATCAGCAACTCGCGCCGGGCGGCCTACGGCTACGACCAGCGCATCGAGTGCCATGGTTCCAAGGGAATGCTGCGGGCCGACAACTTGCGTGGCACCACGGTCGAGATCGCCACGGCTGCCGGGTACGCGCGGGACCCGATCCTGCATTTCTTCCTTGAACGCTATGGTCCGGCATACAAGGCCGAACTGGACGCGTTCGTCGAGGCGGTCCTGGCCGGCAAGCCGCCGGTGCCGACCGGCGAGGACGGATTGGCGGCGCTTCGGTTGGCTGATGCGGCCCAGCAGTCGCTGGAGACCGGTCGCCCGGTGCCGTTGCCGCAAGGGTGAATCAGTGACGCCGACGGAAGTCGTTGAGGAGTGGGTAAGGCGGTTCAACGCCGCCGATGCCGACGGGTTGGCGGAACTCTATCGGGATGATGCGATCAACCACCAAGTGACGCAGCAACCGGTGGAGGGTCGCGCGGCGATCCAGGCGATGTTCCAGCGCGAGTTCGCCAACGCTGACATGACCTGCATCGTCGAGGCGATCCACGACGCCGGCGACGTCGCGATTCTCGAATGGCGAGACCCGCTGGGGCTGCGCGGCTGCGGGTTCTTCACGGTGCAGGATGGACGGATCGCCTTCCAGCGCGGCTATTGGGACAAGCTTTCGTTCCTGAAGATGCACGGCCTGCCGATCGAGTGAAGAGCACCGCGCGACCCTCCGACGGCCGGGTTGCCTAGCCTTCCTGTGGAATCAGGGCGATCCGGTCACCGAACCGGATCGTCACGCCGGTGCCCGGCGCTCGTGGGGCGTGGACCCGTTCGTCCACCACGAACAGTTCGCCGACCGGCGAGTCGACGGTGTATTCCATGTGCTTGCCCAGATAGGCGGCCTTGAGCACGGTTCCGGCGAGACCCTCGAGGCCCTGGTCGTCGAGCAGCACCGATTCAGGTCGGATCGCGGTCTGTACAGGCCCGATCGACAGTCCTCGGCTAGGCACCTGAACCTCAACCCCACCGATCGACACGCGGGCATCGGGACCGTCGACCGCCAGGACTTCCGCACCGATCAGGTTGGCGTCGCCGATGAAGTCGGCGACGAAACGATCGACCGGCTGCTCGTACAGTTCGCGCGGCTTGCCCTCCTGGGCGATTTCGGCGTTGCGCATGACGATCACTTTGTCGGAGACCGCCAGCGCCTCCTCCTGGTCGTGGGTCACGTAGACCACGGTCAGGCCGAGCGACCGCTGGATGTCGCGGATCTCCTCGCGGACCCGGCGGCGCAGCTTGGCGTCCAGGTTGGACAGCGGCTCGTCGAACAGCAGGACCTGGGGCTCCAGGACCAGGGCGCGCGCCACCGCCACGCGCTGCTGCTGGCCGCCGGACAACTCGCTCGGCAGGCGCGGGCCGTAGCCTTTCAACCCGACCAGTTCCAGGCCCAACTCGGCCTTGGCGTGCGCCTCGGCCTTGGGCGTGCCCGACACAACGAAGCCATAGGCGACGTTCTCGATGACGGTCATGTGCGGGAACAGGGCGTAGGACTGGAACACCATCGATACGTCGCGCCGGGTGGCCGGCAGGCCGGTGACATCGTCGTCGCCGATCAGGATGCGTCCCGCCGTCGCCAGTTCCAGGCCGGCGACCAGCCGCAGGGTGGTGGTCTTCCCGCAACCACTGGGGCCGAGCAGGGTGGCCAGGGAGCCGGCCTCGACCAAAAAGGAGATGGCGTTGACCGCCACCACCTCGCCGAATGCCTTGGTCACGCCTTCGAACCGGACGGAGCTGGCGCGGCCGCCGAACGAGACCGTCATGCGGGTTGTCCTCCGATTTCCAGTTTGGCGGCGCTGCGGCGGCCGAGGCGGCGTTCGCCGACCAGCAGCTGCAGGAGCAGGATGGCCGCGAACATGATGACGATCAGCACCGAGGAATAGGCGATCGACAGGCCGTAGTCATTGTTCTCAACCCGGCCGAGGATGTAGGCGGTTGCCATGTCGTACTCGGCGCTGACCAGGAAGATCACGGCGCTGATCGCGGTCATCGCCCGCACGAAGCTGTAGACCAGCGCCGCCAGGATGGCCGGACGCATCAGCGGCAGCACGACCCGTCGGATGGTCTGCCAACTGCTGGCACCCAGGGTCAGCGACGCTTCGTCCAGGCTGGAGTCGAGCTGGCTCATCGAGGCGATGCCGGCCCGCACCCCGACCGGCATGTTCCTGAACACGAACGAGATCACCAGGATGATCCCGGTGCCGGTCAGCTCCAGCGGCGGTACGTTGAACGCCAGCACGTAGCTGACGCCGATCACTGTGCCGGGGATGGCGAAGCTCAGCATGGTTCCGAACTCGAACGCCTGCTTGCCGAGGAAGCGCTGGCGCACCAGCAGATAGGCGGTCAGCAGGCCGATGGCGGCGGTCAGCGGCGCCGAGATCGCCGAGATCGCGATGGTCGTGAAGAACGAGTTCCAGGCCCCGCCGCTCCACACCAGCCCGTGGTCGCCGACCGTAATCCCGAACGCGTCGATGTAGTGGCGCAGGGTCAGGGTATGGTCGAGGCCCCAGAGGTTCACGAAGCCGCCGAACAGGATGGTGGTGTAGATCACCGCGGTCATCACCGCCCACGGGATGGTCACTCCGAAGATCACCGCGGCGAACCGGCCGGGAAGGGGCACCGCGATCCCGGCATCGCCCTTGCCGGTGACCGAGGTGTAGGACTTGCGGCCGAGCCAGCGGCGCTGCGCGTAGAACGCCAGCAGGGTGAAGAACAGCAGCACGAGGGCAAGCACCGAGGCGCGGCCCTGGTCGTACTGCGCGCCGACGATGGCGAAGAAGATCTCGGTCGACAGCACGTTGAAATTGCCGCCCAGCACCATCGGGTTGCCGAAATCGGCCATGCTCTCGATGAACCCGAGCAGGAAGGCGTTGGCGAGGCCCGGCCGCATCAGCGGCAGCGACACGGTGCGCAGGGTCGTCCAGGCGTCGGCCCGCAGGGTTTGGGCAGCCTCCTCGACCGACGGGCTGACCCCCTCGACCACGCCGATCAGCACCAGGAACGCGATCGGCGTGAACGCCAGCATCTGGGCGAGCCAGACCCCGCTGAACCCGTACAGCCAGCGGCTGGCCGGTATGCCGAACGCGGCTTCCAGAAACTGGGTGATCGCGCCCGACTGGCCGAACAGCAGGATCAGGGCAAGGCCGATGACGAAGGGCGGAGTGATGATCGGCAGCACGGTCAGGCCGCGGAACAACCGCTTGGCCGGGAACCGGGTGCGCGTCACCACCAGGGCGAAGGCCAGCCCCAGCAGAGTGGTTCCGGCGCCGACCGCGATGGCCAGCGCCAGCGAGTTCCAGGCGACGCCACACGCCCGGTGGCTGTAGACGCAGTCCAGACCCCAGATCTTGCCGGTCAGCAGCTTGTCGAGGAGCGCGGCAACCGAGAACAGCCCCTCGTTGGTCTGCAGCGCGCTGATCAGGATGCGGGCGACCGGGAAGAATATGAAAAGGGCGACGACCATGACGATCAGGCCGATCGACCCGACCACGAAGCCGTCGCCGTTCACCGCGCCGCGGGCGGCGCAGCCGAGGGTGAACAGGAAGAACAGGCCGGTTCCGGCCAGCAGGGCGCCGTAGCCCATGCCGAACTGCCGGTCACCGAGCGGACCGTACCACGCCTCCAGGAACCCGGCGTTCCAGCCGCGCAGCCCGACCGTGAAGCCCTGGGCGAGGATGTAGGCGACACCCAGCCCGCCGACCAGCAGCAGTACGTTCTGCGTGAAGCGTTCGGTGCTGGGCCGGCCCAGCGCCAGCGCCGGCAACAGCAGGAACCCGGCGATCGGCCACAGCCAGGGCTTGGCTCCCTGCAGCAGCAGTACGATCGCCGGCGCATAGTCCGGGTCGAACGGATAGCCGTCGAACAGCCAGCCGAATCCCCAGAATCCGTCCTCGACCGCATACCAGGGGAGCAGCAGGAAACCCGCCAGTCCCACCAGCTGCCAGCCGAGGACGTACCTGCCTATTCCAAGGCCATTCACGTCAGTAGTGCCGGCTGATCACTGCGGCAGCGGCTTGACGTCGGTATCCCACTTCTCCAGCAGCCGGCGACGTTCGTCCGACGAACCGTACTTCACGAAGTCGTAATCGATCAGCTTGATGGTATCGAGGTTCGGCGATTCCTTGGCCGGCTTGGCGGCCTTGTTCGACATCACCTGATAGGCCTGGGCCTGCACGGCCAGTTCCTGGATGTCGGCCCGCAGGGCGAAGTCGTAGAACTTCTTCGCTTCGTCCAGGTTGCGGGCATCCTTGATGATGCTCATGGAGCCGATTTCGTAGCCGGTGCCCTCGCAGGGCGCGACGACCACCACTGGGAAGCCGGAAACCACCTGGGTCACGGCGTCGTGCAGGAACACGATGCCGACCGTGGTCTCGCCGCGGGCGGCGGCCTTGATCGGGGCCGAGCCGGACTTGGTGTACTGGTTGATGTTCTTATGCAGGGCCTTCATGTAGTCGAAGCCCTTCTCCTCGCCCATGATCTGGATGATGGTGGCCAGCGTCGTGTAGGCGGTACCGGACGAGTTCGGGTTGGCCATCTGCACGTGGCCCTTGAACTCCGGCTTGATCAGGTCGGCCCAGCACTTCGGCTCGGGCAGTCCGGCCTTGGCCAGCAGATCCTTGTTGTAACCAAAGCCCAGTGCACCTGCATAGATGCCGATGGTCTTGTCGCCGGCGGCTTTGGCCTGGGACAGCGCCCAGTCCTGCAGTTCCTTGCGCATCGGGGAATCATACGCCTGGGTCAGGCCTTCCTCGGCCGCCTGCAGGTGCGGATCGCCGGTGCCGCCCCACCACACATCGCCCTTCGGGTTGGTCGCCTCGGCCTTGATCTGCGCGAAAGTCTCGCCCGAACTCTTGCGGGTCATCGCCACCTTGATGCCGGTCTCCTTCTCGAAGGACTCGACCATCAGGTTGCACCACTCGATCTGCGGGCTGCAGTAGAGCGTCAGCTTGCCGGCGGCCGAGGCCGTTCCGGTGCCAAATCCGAGCAGCCCGGCGGCCAGCACCCCAAGCCCAGCAGCCCGTGCGATTCGATGCATGCTTCCCTCCATGCGCCCGCAGGTCGTGGTGCCTCGGGCGGCGGTTTGTCGTTGCGACGGATGGCAGGCGCCGACCCGTCTGTTCGACATTGTTCAAAATATATCGGCGTGCTGCAATGAATCCGACGATAACCATCCGAAATTGAGGCAAATCGGCGATGACGGCTCGTGGTGCGGTGACGCAGCAGGTACAGGATCGGCTGGCTTTCGCCGAAGACGTTGCACGCCGGGCCGGCGTTCTGGCCCTGCGGTATTTTCGCGAGCGCGACGCCCTGGTGGTTGAAACCAAGGGGCAGCAGGACGTGGTCAGCCGGGCCGACAGGGAGGTCGAGGAACTGATCCGCGGGGCATTGGCTGATCGGTTTCCGGACGACGGCTTTCTGGGCGAGGAGACCGGCGGCGGCGGTTCCTACGGCCAAGGTCCGGTCTGGGTGGTCGATCCGATCGACGGCACCCAGTGTTTCCTGTCCGGGCTTCCGACATGGTGCGTGTCGATCGGGTTGATGGTCGATGGCCGGATCGAGGCCGGGGTCATCGTCGACCCGTGTGCCGACGAATGCTTCGTCGGTGCGCTCGGCGGCGGAGCGACCTGCAACGGCAGGCCGATCGCACCGGCCGACGTTTCGGACTTCCAGGCGGGCCTGACCGAGGTCGGCTTCTCCTTCCGGGTGCCCAAGGCGCCGACGGTATCGTTCATCGGCCGGCTGATCGACGCGGGCGGGATCTATCACCGCTCGGGCTCGGGGGCCCTCGGTCTCGCCCATGTCGCGGCCGGTCGCTACATCGCGTATATCGAGGGGCACATGAACTCCTGGGACTCGTTCGCCGGCGCGGCGCTGGTCCTGGCGGCCGGCGGTTGGATCAATGACCTGACCGCCGATGACGGGGTCACCGACGGGGCGATCGTGATGGCGAGCGGATGCCGACTGGCGGAGCGGTTCTACGCGCTGGCCGGGGAGGCGGGCTACGACCTGCCCGCACCACCGCCGGGGTTCGCCCGATGACTTCGTGGAACAATCAGGCCGACCTTGCCGGCGGGGTATTCGTGGTGACCGGCTCGACCCAGGGCATCGGCGAAGCGATCGTCCGGCGTCTGGCGGAGCGTGGGGCACGGGGGCTGATCGTCACCGGGCGGGACGCGCCGCGCGGGGAACAGGTGGCTGCCGAACTGCGCGCATCCGGTGCCCGGGCATTGTTCGTCAGGGCCGAACTGGAGGATGTCGAGGCCTGCCGCCTGGTGATTGCTGCGGCCGACACGGCGTTCGGCCGGTTGGACGGGTTGGTGAACGCGGCCGGCGTGACCGATCGCGGCACGCTCGACGACACCACGCCGGAGCTGTGGGACCGGCTGTTCGCGGTCAACGTGCGGGCGCCCTTTTTCCTGTGCCAGGAAGCGGTGCGGTTGATGCGCCGCGACGCCACCGCCGGCCGGATCGTCAACATCGTCACCATGTCGAGCCATGGCGGCCAGCCGAAGCTGGTACCGTACAGCGCGTCGAAGGGCGCGCTCGCGGTGCTGACGCGCAACCTGGCCCACGGCCTGCGCCGTGATCGCATCCGGGTCAACGCCATCAACATCGGCTGGGCCGACACGCCGAACGAGGACGCCGTCCAGCGGGCCGAGGGCCAACCGGCCGACTGGTTGACCACCGCCGAGGCGGGTCAGCCGTTCGGCCGCCTGATCAAGCCGGACGATGTGGCCCGGTTGGTGCTGTTCCTGCTGTCGTCGGATTCCGGGGTGATGACCGGATCGGTGATCGACCACGACCAGAACGTGATGGGCGCCTACGACTGACAGGGCACGCTCATTCCGCCGCAATGGCGTAGTGCGGCTGAAGCGGGCGGAGGGGCGGCGTCCGGGCGAGATCGTGCAGGGTGGGGACGGACAGCGGCACGTCCGGGGCGGTATCGCCGGAGGCGTCGGCGAGAATCGATCGAAGGTGGGCCCGCATATCCTCCACGGCCGCCCCGATGCGGACGGCCAAGTCCGAGACCTGGGCGCTCATCGTCCCGGTTTCGCGGGCCGATGCATCGACCTGTATGTTCACGTCGGCAACCTGCCTGGCATTGGTGGACGCCTCGGCGACTCCATCGGTAATCGCCGCGGTCTTCTGACTGAGCTCCGTTACACCGCTCGCGGCCCGCTGCATGCCCTCGTTGACCGCCTGAATGCGATCCTGGATGGTTCCGGCCGCAGTTTCCGCACTGGCTACACCGTTGCGAAACGACGCGATCTGCCGGGCGATCCGATGGGTTGCGTCGGCAGTCTCGCTTGACAGCGTATTGACCTCGCCGGCCACCACAGCAAATCCGGCACCCGCCGGTCCGGCACGGGCCGCTTCAATCGTCGCATTCAGCGACAGCAACTTGGTCTGCTTGGCGATTCTTTCGATCAGATGGACGACGCCGTCGATCTCGCTGGCCGTTGTGGTCAGGCCGGTCATCAGCATTGATACTTGCTCGGCCTCGGCGGCAACCTGGTGGGTCAGCGCACGCTGGGCCTGGACGTCCGCGGCGATCTCCTGAGCGGCGGTGTGCAGGACCTGGGTGGTCGTCATGACGACTTCGGCGAACCGGGCGCTGCGTCCTGCCAGTTCGGTCGATTCGCCGGCACGCAACATTGTCCCCCCGGCCAAGCCGTCCAGGGCCGATGCGATCCCGCCGAGTTCGCTGGCGCTGTTGGTAACAACCGCCACCCGGGCGCCCATCCCCTGCTCCACCGCGTCGTTCAGCGCCCGTAGTCGGGTTGCGAGCGCGGCCTCACGGACGGCACGCTCGTGCTCTTGCTGTTCTTTTAGCGTGTGGACCTCGACCAGGGCCTGCTTGAAGCGGCTCACGCCCTTCGCAAGCGCGCCGATTTCGTCAGTGCGGTGGGTATGGTCGACCGTTGCATGCTCTCCGTTGGCGATCGCCCGAGCGGCGTGCGCCAGGTCAGACAGAGCGCCGGTAATCATCCTTCGCGTCACGATCCAGACCATCAGATTGGCCAGAAGGATGGCGCCGATTGTCATGGCGATGATCAGACGGCCGGAATCCCGCTTGCTGGCTTCGACCGACCGTTCCATCGCCGCGATGGTCTCGACCTGACCCAACAGCGCGTTGCGGGTTGTCTCAGCGGACAGGGCGTCATCGACCAGGACGCGGCGCAGTTCCGACACCTTTGTCTGCAGCGATTGCAGGCTTGTGCCGGCAGACATGACCGCGTCAACTTTGGCTGCAAGCTGTGCGGGATCAGCGCCAGGCAGGACCAGTTCTTCTACTGCGTCTGCGAAGGTGTCACCGACGAACAAGCCGTAGGCCACACCGGGGTCATCGGCGCCTCCTGTCATCACGACCCGGTTCGGCTGCTGGAGGTCGCGACGTTGGCGCCGGTCGGCAAAGCGGTCGATGATCTGGTCGCGACCTTCGTATCGCCGGACTATCGTGCCCGGCTGTTGCAGTGCCCATGCCTGTAGAACCGGAATTGGATCGGTCTGTAGGCGGTCCGGTATGTCGACCAGCCGCGCCTGCAGTCGGAACACCTCGTCGCGCATGTCCCGGTTCAGAACCCGATACAACTGGGCTCTGGCTTCCTGCTCGCCCATCAGTCGATCGACGGCAGTGAAGTAGAGGGTCGAGAGTCCGGCCATGACGATGCATAAGGTGATGGCCAGGGACAGGCTCAACTTCACGTTCAGACGTGAGTGGATCAGAGAGAACATGTCGAGAATCCACGTCGTTTCGGAGGATGCCGGTCGGGGCGGCGGTCGACGACGTGCGTTCTGATAAGGGGTGAGCGTTACGGTTGCGTGAGGCTTGTATTGCAACAGCATGACGATCGCCGGACTGGCGGGTAGGGCGGGCGCGGTCGACGCGCCCGCCCACTGCATCACAGGTGCTTGGCGACGGCGTTGCCGACCGTCCCGCGGAACTGGACGACCGGCACACTGGTGAAATCACGTCCGCATCACCCGGGCCAACTGGCGCCGAGGGCCTTTCGAGCCTCCGCGACCGTGCGCAGGACGATGTCGCGGGCCGACGGGATGTCCTTGACCAGATCCACACCTTCACCGGCCCACAGCACGCGGGTGGACAGATCGCCGGCGTCGGTCGCGTCGTAGCGCGTATTCTCGGTCTCGCGCTGGTCCGCGAGTTCCTCCTCACGCCCATGCCAGCGCGCCGAGAAATCGTTTCGCACCGCGCGCCCCGGAAAATGCGTCGGCCAGGCGGCGCCGCGCACGATGTCGAAGACCCGGGTCTGCTCGGTGTCGTCGCCGGCGGCGGCGACCGCTCCCTGCTTCAGCACCTCGCTCCACTGCGATTCCTTCGATGCGGCGAACCGGGTACCCATCAGAACGCCTTCCGCACCGAGGACCAGGGCGGCCGCAAGGCCCCGGCCGTCTGCGACTGCGCCCGCCGCGACCACCGGGATCGGCGCGACGGCATCGACCACCGACGGGACCAGCCCGAAAGTCCCGCGGACGTGCCCGGAATGGCCGCCGGCGTCGCGGCCCTGGGCGATGATCACATCGGCACCGGCGTCGGCCGCCTGCTTTGCCATGTCGAGCGTCTGCACCTGGCAGAACAGTAGGCTGCCGGCCTGCTTGACCCGGCTGGCGAAGGGTGTCGGGTCGCCGAACGACAGCATCACCGCGGCCGGATTGTGTTCCAGCGCTGCGTCCAGGGCCTCGGGCCGGTCCTGCAGCGCCCAGTTGATGAAGCCGACGCCGATCCGGACGTTGCCGGCGGCCAACATCTCGCGATGGACCGTCTCGCTGCTGGCGTAGCCGGAGCCGACGAAGCCGAAGCCGCCGGCCGATGTCACGGCAGCGGCCAGGGCACCGCCGGAGGCCGAGCCCATCGGTGCCAGGAGGATGGGGTGCTCGATACCGAGCAGTTCGGTCAGGCGGGTCGTGAACGTCATGGCATGGAATTCCTTGATTGATGCGAACTGGCGGTCAGGCGGGGATCATCGGCTCGACCAGATCGAAGTGGAACACCTTGGCAATGATCTGCCAGCGGCCGTCGACCAGGATCAGCGTCAGGAAGTCGGTGAACTGCTTCGGACCGATCGAGCAATGGACACGGGCGAACGCGGTGGCCGGCCCGGCGAACTCGATGGCGGCGATGCGATCGGTGCGTGCTTCGCCGCGGCTGGCCGGTGATGGGCGCTTGGCCACGACCGGAAAATACTCCTGCATGGTCAGTTGCAGCAGCGGTTCCTCGGTGGCGCAGACATACTGCGCGTCGGGGTGGAAGACCGTGGCGAGTTTGGCGGCGTCGCTGTGGTACAGGCCGTCGAAATAGGTCGACAGGGTATCAACGACGGCGGCGTAGCGAGGGTCCATTGAATGCATCCTTGCGAGGGTGAAGCGCGGAACGCTATCCGATATCGGCCGACGTCCCGCGCAGAGCAGGCTAGTGGATCAGACCTTCGGCGGTCATCGCCTCGCGCACCGCCGGCAGGGCCGCCATGCGCTCGACGAACGCCGCCACGTTTGGCCATTGACCGAGGTCGATGCCAATGAAATTGCACCAGTTCGCCACCACGAACAGATAAAGGTCGGCCACCGAGACGGTGTTGCCTACCAGATGCATGCGCCCGTCAGTCAGCAGTGCCTCGATGTGAACCATGCGCTTGGCGATGACGTCTTCGGCGGCGGGCCGGGCGTTATCGGCGATTGGTGTGCCTGCGAAGAACGGCTTGAACGCCTTGTGCAGTTCGGACGAGACGAAGTTCAGATGCTCCTGCAACCTTGCGCGTTCCAATGTGGCGGATGCTGGGGCGAGGGCGGCGGCCGGGTTACGGTCGGCAATGTATTGCAGGACTGCGGGTGCTTCGGTCAGCACATCGCCGGACCGCAGTTGCAGCGCCGGAACGTAGCCCTTGGGGTTGATCCGCGTGTAGTCGGCGCCGCTGGCGGTCGTCTTGGTCTGGGTGTCGACTTTCTCGATCTCGAATTCGACGCCGGTCATCCGCAGGGCGATATGGGCGGCCAGCGAGCAGGCGCCGGGCGAGTAGTAGAGCTTCATCGGTCGGTCTCCGTGAGTTCCGGTTGGTTGAAGAGATCGAGCCGACAGGTATGAATGACGGTTGCCATTGTAAATCAGATATCCTTTAGATACTTAATATTGAAGTTTCCATTCGGTAACCTGGAGTGAGCCGTGCCGCTGAAGGTTCGCAGGAACCAGAGCCCGCAACCGCCGCCGTCATGTCCTCTGACGGAGTGCATGGCGATCATCGGCGGCGCCTGGACGGTCAACGTGATCTGGAGCCTGCGGGCAGGCCCGCGCCGATTCAGTGAACTGCGGATCGACATTCCGCCGGTCTCGCCCAAGGTGTTGACCGCGCGGTTGCGGGAGTTGGAGGCTCGCGGGGTGGTGAACCGAGAGGTCAAGCCGACCTCGCCGCCGTCGGTCGAGTATTCGCTGACCGCGCTCGGTAGCGAACTGGTGCCGGCGATCGAGGCGATCGTCACCATCGGCCACCGGCTGAAGGGTGAGCCGGGCGTGTCGGTGTCGAACGGTTGAGACCGGCTCGGGGTTAGCCGGCAGGCGGCGCCGCGAACCGCAGATGACCGGTCTTGACCCACACGGTGGCACCATCGGGGCCAACGTCGACGGTGGTCTCACCGTCATCAGGCAGCCGCAGCCACGAGTGGCGGCGGAACGCCTCCGCGGCCTGCACGAAGCCACCGTCCAGCACGAACAGTTCGGCACCGCCCGTCCATTCGACCGACACCGTCTTATCCGGCACCCAGCGCTCGATGCGCACGTCCTCACGTGCGTCCTTGAACAGCGGGGTGATCGACACGCCCGCCCGATTGCCATCGGGTACGGCGCCGATCCTGTTGGTGTCGATGATCACATGGCTTCGGTCCGCGGGGTCGAACTGCCACAGCTTGACCAGGATGGTGCAGCCTGGTGCCGAGCCGGGCGTGTGCCTCGACTGCGGCGGGTTGCGGACGTAGCAGCCAGCCGGATAGTCGCCGCGGTCGTCCTGGAACACGCCGTCCAGGACGATGAACTCCTCGCCGCCGCCGTGGACATGCTCGGGGAACCGGCTGCCGGGATCGTAGCGCACGATCGAGGTGGCGCGTGCGACCTCGTCGCCGATGCGGTCCAGCATCCGGCGGGAGACCCCAGGAGTCGGCGATGTCCGCCATTCGATCTCGTCGGCGTGCAACGCGACGCGCTGGGCGAAGTCGGCGTTCAGATCCATGACCGATCGGCTTCCCAAATGTCGCGGTGCGTCAGCATCTACCGCAGAGATAGTTTCGGCCGTTGAACATGTCCACGCCGCGATGGTCGCAACCCTGCGATCACGGCAGCGGCACCGTCTCCAGATGTTCGGGCACCCGACAGTCCCATCCCAGTTCCTCTTCGATCCGGTGGCGCAGCGTGTCGGCCGCAGTGGGTTCTCCGTGGACCACGAAGGTCTGCTTTGGCGGCTCTTCCATGTTCCGCAGCCACTCCATCACTTCATCACCGTCAGCGTGGGCAGAGAACATCGAAAGATTCCGGACCTCCGCTCGAACGTCGAAGTACTGGCCGTGGATCTTGATGGACTCCGCGCCTTCGGTCATGGCCGCGCCCCGGGTGCCGCCTGCCTGAAAGCCTGCGAACATGATCAGGTTTCGCGGATCGGGTGCGTAGTGCTTCAGGTGATGCAGTATCCGACCGCCGGTCGCCATGCCGCTGGCCGACACGATGATCTTCGGCATCGGATTGGCGTCGAGCTCTTTCGATTCCTCCGGATCCCGCACGTAGCGTGCGACCGAACAGGCGGCGCGCGCTTGTTCTGCGTTCAGCTTGTGCTCGCGATGGTGACTGCAGAACAACTCGCTGGCGTCGATGCTCATCGGGCTGTCAAGGAACACGGGGAGATCCGGGATGCGCCGGGCAACTTTCAGGCGATGAATGTGGTACAGCAGGGTCTGGGCTCGCCCGACCGCGAAGGATGGAATGATGACGGTCCCGCCTCTTGCCGCCGTCCTGCTTATGGCTGCGGCGAGCGCGTCTTCGGGGTCGCTTTGATCGTGTCGACGGTTGCCATAGGTGGATTCCACCAGCAGGTAGTCGGCGCTCTGGACTGGTGCGGGGTCGACCATGGTGGCGCTGCCGGTCCGGCCCAGATCGCCCGAGAAGACGATCTGCTGTTTTCCGCAGCTCATCGAGACGATCGCCGCGCCGAGGATGTGCCCTGCGGGTTGAAAACGGATCGTGATGGACGACGCGATGCGTCGCTCTATATCGAACTCAATGGGCACCAAGCGCGCCAATGCCGCCTCGGCGTCGGCACGGGTGTAGAGCGGTAGGGCAGGGTGATGCTTGGAGAAGCCGTGGCGATTGGCGAACTCGGCGTCCTTCTCCTGAAGATGTGCGCTATCGGGCAGCAGGATCCCGCAAAGGTCGCGCGTTGCGTCGGTCGAATACACCGGCCCCTGGAATCCATCCGCAACCAGCCGGGGTAGATAGCCGGAGTGATCGATGTGGGCGTGCGTCAGGACGACGGCGTCGATGCTGGACGGGACCACTGGTAGCGGCGCCCAGTTGCGCAGCCGAAGATGCTTGAAGCCCTGGAACAGCCCGCAGTCGACCAGCACCCGCGTGCGACCGGATGTGACCAGGTATTTCGAGCCGGTGACGGTCCCAGCCCCACCTAGAAACTGCAACGTCGTGCCCATGCTGCCCCCCTGATCGGTACCCTCAGAATGCCGGGGGCGTCGGCGAGGGCATTGATTAGCGTCAACCACCGTCTGAGCACTGGTGCTGTGTTGTTGCTATGGCCGATTCCGGGTGGCGAACGCGGTCGGGAGCTGCGCTGCAATGTACTCCACCCGCTCGTCGACGCTCACCCGCGGCAACTCCTGCAGTTCATACCCGTAGTCGCGATAGGTCGTGACCATCGCCTCATAGGTTCGGGTGGCTTCGTCCAGGGTTTGCCTGCGTTCGGAATCCTGTTCGAAGATCTCGGGCCAGGGCGGGGCGATGAAGACCCGACGATTGTACCGGAACATTGTGGCAGCCTTGTCCATGTGGACCGGCACCGTCCGCCCGAGAAGCCGCAAGTATCCGATGGTGTCGAGCACGCTGCGGTCGAAGAACACAGGTCCCGACCGCCGGCGCGCCAGATGGTGGGAGCGCATGTCCCAGCTCAGCATCAGCTCGGCGTACAGGCCTGGGTCGGACCACGGCAACGCTTGGCCCTCGATGGCGGCCTGATCCTTGATGACGCCGCGGCCGGCTTCGGGGGATATGGCGTAGCCAGCCTTTGCCAAAGCCTCTACCAGGGTCGTCTTTCCGGCGCCTGGACCGCCGGTCAGAACGTATAGCCGATCGGTGTCGCTGGGTGCGATCATCGTGCTCACTGCTTCAGCAGTGTAAGGGAATGTCTCAGCCGACCGGCTTGCCGGGCTCCTGCTCGACATGGGTATCGCTGCGCAGGGGCTGCAGCAGCATCCGGTCGAGCCGGAGTTCTCCGGGATCCCGGAACTGCGGGATCCCGATTGTCATGCCGAGATGTCCGGCCTCGGGTTGGGCGCGGTAAGTGGCGAACAGCCGGTCCCACCACGGCAGATTGAAGCCGAAGTTGCTGTCGGTCTCGCGGCGGACGATCGAGTGGTGGACACGGTGCATGTCGGGCGTAACCAGCACCCATCGCAGCGCCCGGTCGAGCGACTGCGGCAGGCGCACATTGCTGTGATTGAACATGGAGGACGCGTTCAGCAGGACCTCGAAGATCAGGACTGCCACGGCCGGAGCGCCGAGTGCCACCACGACCCCGAGCTTGATCAGCATCGACAGCACGATCTCCACCGGATGGAAGCGGATACCGGAGGTCACGTCGAGTTCAAGGTCGGCATGATGCATTCGATGCAGGCGCCAGAGCCAAGGCACCGCGTGGAACAGCCGGTGCTGCAGATAGATGGCCAGGTCCAGCAGGACGACCGAGGCGATCACCGCCAACCAGCCCGGCACCGGGATGAGGACCAGCAGACCCCAGCCTCGCGCTTCCGCCAGCAGCGCCATCCCGACCGCGGCCGTCGGGAACAACAACCTGACCAGGATGGTGTCGACGGCAACGACACCCAGGTTGCCGGGCCACCGGCCCAGCCGCCCGATCTTCTGATGCCGTCGCGGAGCGGCCAACTCCCATAAGGCCATCGCGGCAAAGACCCCGGCGAAGATGCCAAGGCGGATGGCCGGCTCGTGGGCGAACAGAACGTCCTTCATGACGGCATCGCGTTTCTATCGTCCGGATGAGGGCCTCTTGCCAGCACCATATGGTGTCGAGCCATCCGTTCGGCGAACAGGTCGCTGCGGAGATAGGCGAGCTCGGCTTCGCGGGAGGCCAGAACCGGATCGCGGGCCGCCAGCAGGTCATCGACCTCGCCGGGATGGCACATCACCAGGGGCCGGCTGCCGGTATGGTCAAGATAGCCGGCAAAATCATGGTCCACCGCGCGGTTCGACCGAAACGACGTCACGCCACTGAACCCGACATTCGTGGCGATGCCGGCCTCGGCAGTGACTCGGGCGAGGGGCCTTCCGAGCTGCGCGATCACCAGGGCCCGCGCCGCATCGCGCCTTCGCCGCAGGATGGTTGCCGTCGGTTCAAAGCACGAACGCAGCCATGTGGTCCGCCTGTCGAGGCGATGATCGAACAATGCCAGGACGCCGTCACGGACCCCTGGCAGCAGATGGACATGCTGGTGACCGTCGATGAATGCCGGCGGCCGGCCCAGAGCCGCTTCGAAGGCATCCAACTGTCGTCCGATCTCGCCGGAGATTTCGGCCCGGTCCAACCGGCCAAGGTGGGTGTCGCGGATCAGTCGGCCGAGTGGCGGTAATCGGCCACCGGGCGCCAACTTCGGCATTGCGCCCAGCGGGGGATGATCGGTCAACGTGAGGTGCAGGCCGACGTCGATCCGGTCGACCAGGTCGCCGAGCTTGCCGGCTTCGGCCGGCCATTCTGGGAACAGCGCCATGCAACTGGTCGCAGACAGGCGTCCGGCAGCGGCCAGCGCTCGGATTCCGCGGCTGACGCCCGGCGCGATACCGTAGTCGTCGGCGCACAGGATCACAGGTTTTTGAAGGCGTTGATACGTACTCATCCATCTTGCGCGGAAACGGAGGACGCGGGATAGGTGTCGCCGGGGTGACCTCGCGGCCCACTGTAGCCGCGAAGCAGATGGACACGGTACCAGAGATCATGACGGCGAAAGACGAGGCGTCGGGGACCGATCGGTCCGGCCTCTCGGTCGTGGTGCCCGCGTACAATGAGGCGGACAATCTCGACCCATTGTTGGCCCGGCTGACGGCGGCGCTTGAGCGGATCGGTCTGCCGTTCGAGGTTCTGGTCGTCGACGACCGCAGTACGGACGCGACCTATGAACGGCTCTCGGAGCTGAATGCCCGGGATCCGCGGATCAAGGCGCTGCGGTTCAGCCGAAACTTCGGCAAGGAGATCGCGCTCGCGGCCGGCCTGCGACACGCGTCCGGTGCCGCGGTCGTGTTGATGGACGCCGACCTGCAGCACCCGCCCGAGCTGATCGAGACCTTCGTTTCCGAGTGGCGGCAGGGCGCGCAGATCGTTTACGGCCAGCGCGACCGGTCCGGCGAACTTCCAGGCCTTCGGCGTTGGCTGACACGCCGGTTCTATCGGTTCTTCGACGCGGTCGGCGAAGTGAAGCTGATGCGCCACGGCGGCGATTTCGCGCTGTTCGACCGACGGGTGGTGCGGGCGTTGAACGCGCTGCCCGAGCGCGGACGGTTCGGCAAGGGATTGTACGCCTGGGTCGGGTTCCGGCGGGTGGCCGTGCCGTTCACGCCGGAGGCGCGGCATGCCGGGCACTCCCGATGGTCGTTCTGGCGGCTGTGGATGCTGGCGCTGGATGCGGTCACCGCGTTCAGCGTGATGCCGTTGCGGGTCTGGTCGTACATCGGCGTCCTGGTGTCGATGCTGGCGTTGCTCTACGGGACTTTCATCGCGATCCGCACGCTGATCGAAGGTGTCGACGTCCCCGGCTATGCATCGCTGATGGTGGCCGTTGCGTTCTTCGGTGGCGTTCAACTGATCACCCTGGGCGTGCTGGGCGAGTATGTCGGCAGGGTCTTCACCGAGGTGAAGCGGCGACCTCTGTACATCGTCGATCAGTCCATCGGGGTTGATGAGGTTTTGGAGATCGGCGTCGCCCAGGACCCGGCACGGCGATGATTCTGGCGGACCGGCCACGGCTTCGGGAGGCAATGATCGCCTTGGCGGCGATTACCGCCGCCTGGGTTGTGCTGGCCTGGCCCTGGCTGGTTGGCGGCCTGACCATCCCGTGGGACGCCAAGATCCACTTCCTCGCGATGCTGCGCTGGCTCGCGGAGCATTTGGCACAGGGCGACTGGCCGCTGTGGATGCCCGAGAGCTTCGGTGGCCGGCCGGCGCTGGGTGACCCGCAGTCGATGATCCTGTCGCCAGGCTTCCTGCTGCTGGCCGCGCTCGACCCCGAGCCTTCGGCGCGCGCCGGCGATGCCGTGGTCCTGATCGAGTTGCTGATCGGCGGCTTGGCCGCTGCGCTGTTTGGCCTGCGACGCGGCTGGCACCCGGCGGCGGCCGTCTTGGCCGCGCTGGTGATGATGGTCGGCGCGTCGGCCTCGGCCCGCCTGCAGCACACCCTGCTGGTTCAGAGTCATGCCTTTATCCCCGTCGTCCTGCTGGCGCTCGATGCGGCGTTGGACCGACCGACCATCCGACGGGGCTTGCTCGCGGGGCTGGCCGTCGGGATGCTGGTTATCGGCCGCGATCAGGTGGCCTTCCTGGGGTTGATCGCGCTGTTTGCATTCGTAGTGGCGCGGGTCTCAGCAGCCTCCGATCGCGCCGGCTTCGTCAAGGAGCGTCTCCTGGTCGGTCTTTTGGCGGTATCAGTCGCGGTGTTGCTGGCAGCCGTGCCCGTGCTTGCCACGCTCGAGTTCGCGGAGGTCAGCAACCGCCCGTCTTTCGCCTTTGCGTTCGGGGCCAAGCAGTCGATACCGCCGGAGAGCCTGCTGACCATGCTCATCCCCAACCTGTTCGGTGGGGTGTCGTCGCATACGACTTACTGGGGGCCCGGCAGCGCACTATGGTCACCGCAGCTGCCGGTGGATCGCACCATCGTTCAGCTTTACGTGGGGATGATCCCGATCGTCCTGGTCCTGTGGATCGGGCTGCTGCGCGGTCGGCTGCTGAAAGGCGAAGGCCGGTTGCCGCTGGCGCTTGCGGCGTTCTTTGCGATCTACGCGCTGGGTCACTACACGCCGATATTCGAGGTGCTGTTCGACCATGTTCCGGGTGTCGACAGGTTTCGACGCCCGGCGGACGCGACCTTCCTGCTGGGGGCGACTCTGGCATTGTCGGCCGGCTGGCTGTGCGACCGCGTGCTGCGCGACGGGCTGCCGGTGGTTGCCGGGTGGCGGCGAGGCGTGGAAGCGGCGATCGCAATGGCGCTGCTGGCGGCCGGAGCAGGCGTGGCGCATAGCCAGGGCCGATTGATCCAGACATTGCCGGCCCTCGGTACCACAGCGGCGATGGCTATCGCCGCAGTCGTGGTCGTCGCCTGGGCGGTGCGGTCGGGCCGCACCGCCGTTCCGGCGCGCCGTACAGCGGCGGTTGCGGCCCTGCTGCTCCTGACCCTGATTGACCTGCGGATCTTCACCGTCGGCACACCGCTGAACGCCATGTCGATCAAGCCGTTCACGGTGCTCGATGATCCCGAGGACGTGCCTCTGGCGGCGTGGCTGGAATGCGAGGTGTCGGAGATCGAGCTGTACGAAGGTCCGGTGCGGGTTGAAGTCCTGGGGCTGGGCGGTGCCTGGCAGAACCTGCCCATGTCGATCGGTGTCGAAGACACGCTCGGCTATAATCCGCTGCGGCTGGCCGAGTATGACAAGGCCGTCGGGTCCGAACAGAACTCGCACACCCTGGAGCGACGCTTCGGTACCCTGATGACCGGATACCGCTCCGATTTCGCCGATCTGCTCGGGGTGCGCATCATTGTCCTCGGCGGACCGATGGAAGAGGTCGATCCGGCGAGCGCATCCGCTTTCGGGCCGGCCCTGAGATTTCGAGGCAGCTGGGTTTACGAGAACCCACGGACAGTGCCGCGGGTCCTGTTCATCGGTCGCGAGGGTGCGCGGCGGTACGATCCGGAAACGCTGATCGAGCAAGGCGGCCTGCCGCGTCTGGACTGGCGCCGCGAAGCCCTGATCGACCCGCTGCCGGAACCGCCGATCCAGCCGGCGCAGGTCCGTGGACGCGCAGGATTTGTCCGGATGCTTGAACGAACCAGTGACCGGGTCGACCTTGAGGTGTCGGCGCAGCGGCCCGGCTTCGTGGTCCTGCACGACATCGGCTATCCGGGCTGGGTTGCCTATGTGGACGGCGAGCGCCAGGAGCCGCGGCGTGCCAACGCGTTGTTCATGGCGGCCTCGCTATCAGCGGGGAAGCACCGCGTTCAGTTCATCTACGAACCGCTGTCGGTCGAACATCTTTGGGCAATGCTCGTCGGAGACGCCCGGTGAACGGTGGAGCGGTGTTCCTGCTGCGCCAGTTCCTGGGCTTCGCGACCGTCGGGATCGTTGGCCTGGTCGCGCACTACTCAGCGCTGACCGGGCTGGTCGAACTCGGCGGCGTCGATCCGGTCATGGCATCGGTGATCGGCTTTCTGGCCGGTGCGCTGGTCAACTACGTCTTGAACCGGCAACTGGTGTTCCGGTCGGACCGTGCCCATCGGTCGGCCGGTCCGAAGTTTCTCGCCGTCGCGGCCAGCGGGCTGGTCCTGAACGGTGCGCTGATGGCGCTATTGGTCGACCATCTCGGCGTGTTTTATCTGGCCGCCCAGGTCATGGTGACCGGCGGCCTGGTCTTCTGGCACTTCGTGCTGAACAAGTTCTGGACGTTCCGGGGCTAGCGTTCGCGGTCGACCGTCCGCCGGAGCACGCCCGAACACCATCACGTGGGCTTCAATCGCGTCCGGGCCGTCTCGGCGCAGAACGGTTCGCTCGTGCCGGTGGAGGACGAGCCCATGTTCGCCGGCGACACGCGTCAGGTAGTCGGCAGAGTGCGCGAACCGGCGTGACGGACGGAGCCGCCGGTCGACGCCGGTCGAGTCGGTTTCAGCCGCCTCGGCCGTCACGGCAAACAGGCCGCCATCGGCCAGACGTCGCGTCACAGCTTCGAACAACGGGGCCAGGTCGCCCAGGTAGATCAGGACGTCGCCGGCTGTCACCAGGTCGAAACGGCGGGTGTCGTTCGCCAGATGGTCGGTCAATTCGCCGACATGGAGCGCGTCGTACACCCCCTTGCCGTCCGCTTGCGCGATCATTGCGACCGACAGGTCGACGCCCTCGATCCAGGTGCAGCGTCGGCGCAGACGCTCGCCTACCAACCCCGTGCCGCAGCCGAGATCGATCACCGAACCAAAGCTCGCGTTCGGACCGCGTACCGCTTCGATGGCCTGCAGCAATTGCGCCGGCCCCTGGTAGTCCAGGCCGACCAGCAGGGAGCGCTCGAACCGCGGCGCATATTCGTCGAACAACGCCGCCACGTACGCCGATGGCAGGCCGTCGGGCAGCGGAGTGGCGCCGAGCAGGGCGAGATGGGGCAGGGCACCCAGGCGGTCGCCGGGACTGAGCGAAAGATAGCGCACGTACGCGGCTACCGCCCGGTCGCGGCAACCGGATGCCGCAGCGGTTTCACCAATCAGAAAGTGCAGTTCCGGCCAATCGGGCGTCAGCTCAAGCGTCTGTTCCAGTACGGACAGGGCACCGTCATGATCTCCGCTGTCCAGGAGCGCACGCGCCGTTTCGACCCGCCGGTCGGCTCTCAAATCTCCGGATGTCATGAGGAGGATGAACGAACAGATGCCGGTTGGGGTGGCGCCCAGCGTTGGCGCTCAGCGATCGACCGGTGTGTCCGAACCTCCGCGCAGTCGCAATGACGGGCCACTCATAGCACGCCGTCCTGTGCCGTGCACCGGACGAAAACGCATCAGCGTTCGATCGACGGTGCAATCGCGCACAGCATCTCGAACATCAGGTTGGCGGCGGTGACGCAGGTGATGCCGGTCGGATCGAAGCAGGGTGCGACCTCGCTGATGTCGGCGCCGATGATCGGCTTGCCGGTCAGCGAACGCAGGATCACCTGCAGGTCGCGCGGGATCAGGCCGCCGATCTCCGGAACCGCAGTGCCCGGGCAGAACGCCGGGTCGATGCCGTCGATGTCCAGGGTGATGTAGAACGGTTTGTCGCCGAGCACCTCGTGGATCTTGGCGATCACCGCGGCCCGGCCCATCGCCTCGAACTCGTCGATGGTGATCACCGTAAACCCGGCATCGATGCCGTACTGGATGTCACCTTCGGAGAACCGGCTGCCCCTCAGGCCGATCTGCAGCGTGCGCTTCGGATCGATCCAGCCCTCCTTGTGGCCCAGCCGCATGAAGGTCGCGTGGTTGACGGTGTCGCCGCACAGCTCGGCCAGCGTGTCCGGATGGGCGTCGAACTGCAGCACGCCGACCGGTTCGTCCTTGACCAGGCCGCGCAGGATGGGAGTCGGGATGGTGTGGTCGCCGCCGATGGAGATCGGGACGATCCGGTTCTCGCGCAGGATTTCGTAGAATTCCTGGATCTGCGCGATCGACTTGGACTTGTCGAGCGGATTGACCGGCGCGTCACCCAGGTCGGCAACGTTGCAGATGTCGAACGGCGATACCCCGGTGGTCGGGTGCACCCGGCGGATCAGGCGTGATGCCTCGCGCACTCCGGCCGGACCCTGCCGGGCGCCGGTGCGGTAGTTGACGCCGAGATCGAACGGCACGCCGACCAGCGCGATGTCGACCTCCGGGTCGATGCCGTGGCGCTTGGTGCGCATGAAGGTGGCGACGTCGGCAAACCGCGGCACCACGGCGGCGTCGACCGGTTGGAACTTCGGATCACCCGCCATAATGCCTCTCTCCTATCGATTGGCTCGGGCCAGAACGGCGCCGAACAGTACCTGCAGGCCAGGGAGTTGGTCTTCCAGGCGGGTGTTCTCTGCCTCGTTGTGGCTGATGCCCTCGTCGCACGGCGTGAACAGCAGAACGGTCGGTGTGATCCGCGCGAGGTGGTAGGCGTCATGACCGGCCTGGCTCATCATCTCGCGGTACGGCACACCCAGATCGTCGGCGCTGCGCCGCACCAGGTCGATCAACTCCGGGTCGAACGAGGTCTCGCCGAAGGTCCAGGAATCGCCCACGGCGATCTCGGTGCTGGTTTCGGCGGCGCTGTCGGGCAGGGAGGCCCTGATGCGCTCCTCCATCTCGGCGGTCAATTTCGGGTCGGGGCTGCGGAAGTCCACAAACAGGGTCGCCCGGTCGGAGATGATGCCGGGAATGTTCGGCGATGCCTCCAGCCGGGCTACGGTCGACTTGCCCTCCCGGTCGGCGTAGGCGTGGCCGATCCGGTTGACGGCGAGCGCCACGCTGGCGGCGCCAACCAGCGCGTTGCGGCGGCGGGCCATCGGGGTGGGGCCGCTGTGGGCATTCTCGCCGGTGATCTCGATCCGCATTCCGCGGGCGAGGTATGGAGCAACCACGATGCCCAGCGGAATTCCCGCTTCCCAAAGGGCAGGTCCCTGCTCGATGTGGATCTCGAAGTAGCTGTCCAGATCGCGGCTGCCGACCGGTGCTTCGCCTGCCCAGCCGATGGCATCCAGGGCTTGTGCGACCGTGACGCCGGTCTGATCGGTGCGTTGCAGCGCCCAGTCGAGGTCGTGGATCCCAGCGAATACCCCGGAACACAGCATCGGTGGCGGGAACCGGCCCCCCTCCTCGTTGGTCCAGTTCACCACCTCGATCGCCCGCCGGGTGGTGATCCCGGCATCGTCGAGGGCGCGCAGGATCTCCAGCCCGGCCATCACGCCCAGGATGCCGTCGAACCGGCCACCGGCGGCCTGGGTGTCCAGGTGGCTGCCGACCAGCACCGGCGGCAGGCTGTCGTCAGAGCCGCCGCGCCGCACGAAGGTGTTGCCGAGCCGGTCGACCGTGACTGAGTAACCATCGGCTTCGGCCCAGGACCGGAACAGGTTCCGCACCTGCCCGTCTGATTCCGACAACGTTAGGCGGGCCAGACCGCCGCGTGAGCCTTTTCCGATCTCGGCCGACGCCATCAGGGTGTTCCAGAAGCGTTCGCCGTCGACCGGTGAGAGGTTGCTGGCCATGTGAGGATCCTGATCGGTGGAATGCCGATGTTAACTCTTCGTTCACCCTGTCTGCCAAGGCTTCCTTCATCACCGTCGGGCATTCTTGGGACGCAACGACGTACGAGGAGTTCCGATATGAGCGACGGCGCATCCGATCCGGTGGACCAGCTCCAGATCATCATCACCGGACCGACCCGGAGTTCCTCGCCTTCAGGACTTTCGCCACGTTTCAAAGGCGCAGCGGTGTCCGGCCAGGCAGGCTCCGGATCCGTTCCCCGGTCCAGCGGCACGACGACCGCCCGGCCCCGTGGACAGGCGGTGAATTTCGCCGCCTGACCAGCGCCTGCCAGCCGCTTCGCCGGGCGGGGGCGTTCTGCTAGAAACGCTTCATGAACCGCCGCCCGCTCGCCCCCGTTTCCTCTGAGGCCATCACCGCCTACGAACGCGACGGCATCGTCTGCCTGCGCGGCGTCTTCGATGCTGACTGGATCGCGTACATGGGCGAGGCCGTCGACCGCGCGATGGCCGCACCCGGCAGCCATGGCGAGGAATACGCACGTTCCGGCGGCCGTTTCTTCGGCGACCTGGAGATGTGGCGGCGTCACGAGCCGTTCCGTCGCTTCGTGTTCGAGTCCCCGGCGGCCGGGGTTGCCGGCGCCATCATGGGAGCCTCGAAGATCAATTTCTTCTACGACCAGCTTCTGGTGAAGGAACCCGGGACCTCGGAACGCACCCCGTGGCACCAGGACCAGCCGTACTGGGCCGTCGCGGGCCGGCAGGTGTGCTCGCTGTGGGTGCCGTTCGATCCGGTCGCCGAGGACACCTGCGTGGAGTACGTCGCCGGGTCGCACGCCTGGCCAGAGTTCAGCCCGTACCACTTTGCCGATGGCACGCTGTACGCCGACACCGGTCTGCCGCCGCTTCCAGACATCGAAGCGGAGCGTGACCGTCATCGGATCCTGCGTTTCGCGCTGGAGCCGGGGGACTGCCTCGTGTTCCAGGCAATGATCGTGCACGGGGCCCCCGGAAACCGAAGCGCCAACCGTCGGCGTGCCCTGGCGACCCGCTGGACCGGTGACGACGCGCGCTACTGCGTGCGGCCCGGTGAGGTTGGATTCCCGACCTCAGATCCGGGTCTGGCCCATGGCGACGTCATGGATTGCGAGATGTTTCCCGTCGTCTGGCAGGCGTGATGATGGCGGCCGTATCAGGTGTCGGAGGCGTGGCGTCCAGCGTCGGCGGTATCGGCCAGTTCGTCGGCCAGCCCGACGGCAACACCGGTCGCAGCGGTAATCGCTTGCCGGAATTCGCCAAGCGCGTCGTTCAGCTTGTCGGTCGGCATTTCCGCAACGTCCTCTTCCAGCCGACGGCCGATGGTTACCAGGGTCATGAACCCAAGGCTGCCGGCTACGGATGCAACGGCGTGGGCGTGGTCGGCGAGTTCCTGGCGTCTGCCGCATCGCGCCGCCACGTCGAGCGCGGCCCGTCGTTGCGACAGTTCGTGCACGAACATCGACAGGAATCGCGCGATCTTCTCGTCGCCGAAGGCTGAGCGCTGGTTGTCGAAATAGGGGCGGTCGAACATGATCGACGTCCTTGCGTCGTACGGTTGTATTAGCGAACGGTATCCTCATTGCCCACGGTTTGCAGTAGCGTCGTGCATCGTGGAGGCATCATAGGTGCGGCGTAACGCCCGGTTGCGATTCGGACACGCGATTGTTACCGGCACTTCCGTCAGCCAGCGGTGACAGTTCGCCGATTTGCTGGCCGACGCCGCGCAGGAGCACGACCATGCCGCATTCCGCCCGACCGGCGACGGCCCGATCCCCGGAAGCAACGCCGGCGGATCACCATCGGTTCTTCGCCGACGCGCTCGATACTCTGAGAGCGGACGGCAACTACCGGGTGTTCGCGGACCTTGAACGCCGTGCCGGTTCGTTTCCGCGCGCCGATCATCACGATGGCCCGGTCGCGGAAGTGACGGTCTGGTGCTCGAACGACTACCTCGGCATGGGGCAGCACCCGAAGGTGTTGCAGGCTGTGCAGGATGCACTGATGAAGTCGGGGGCCGGAGCCGGCGGCACCCGCAACATCGCCGGTACCAACCACAATCACGTTCTGCTGGAAGCATCGCTCGCCGATCTGCACGACAAGCAGGCGGCGCTGCTGTTCTCGTCGGGCTATGTCGCAAACATGGCGGCGTTGGCTACCCTGGCGGCGCGGTTGCCGAACTGCGTGGTGTTCTCCGACGCCGCGAACCACGCGTCGATGATCGAGGGCATCCGCCACTCCCGGGCCGACAAGGTGATCTTCCGCCACAATGATCCGGCTGATCTCGACCGACGCCTCTCGGCGGTCGCACCGGACCGGGCGAAGCTGGTGGCGTTCGAGAGCGTGTATTCGATGGATGGCGACATCGCGCCGATCGCCGAGCTGTGCGACGTCGCCGAGCGCCATGGTGCGCTGACCTATCTGGATGAGGTGCACGCGGTCGGGCTATACGGGCCACGCGGTGGGGGGGTCGCTGAACGCGATGGCGTGGCCGGCCGCCTTGATGTCATCCAGGGAACACTTGGCAAGGCGTTCGGCAGCTTTGGCGGGTACATAGCCGGAAGCCGCGACCTGGTTGATTTCGTTCGATCCTTCGCTTCCGGCTTCATCTTCACCACCGCCCTGCCGCCGCATGTCGCTGCAGGTGCCCGTATGGCGATCGAGCATCTGAAGTCGTCCCGGACCGAACGGGAACGCCATCAGGAACGTGCCGCGATGGTCAAACGCCGTCTGGCCGAGCTTGGCCTGCCGGTGATGGACAATCCGAGCCATATCGTTCCGGTGATCGTCGGCGAGGCCAATCTATGCCGGCAGGCCAGCGACCGGCTGTTGGCCGAGCACGCGATCTACGTGCAGCCGATCAACTACCCGACCGTGCCGCGCGGTACCGAGCGGCTGCGGATCACACCGACTCCGCTGCACGACGACGATGCGATCGAACGCCTGGTGTCGGCGCTGGACGAGGTTTGGCGGGCGCTGGATCTTCCCAGGCGGCCGGTTCGCTGACCGGTCATACGTAGGTGAGCGGCAATGCGGTGGTCAGCTTGATCTCTTCCATCGCGAAGTTCGAGCTGACGTCCATCATTGGGACGCTGCCGATCAGTTGCTTGTAGATGGCGTCGTAGCTGGTGATGTCGGGGACGACGACCTTCAGGACATAGTCGATATCGCCGCTCATCCGGTAGACCTCGACGATCTCGGGGATGTCGGCGATCGCCCGGGCGAACAGTTCGAGCCACTCCAGGTCGTGCCGGTTGGTTCTGATCCGCACGAACACCGTCACTCCGAGATTGATCTTGGCGGCGTCAAGCAGGGCCACACGGGCGCGGATGACACCGGCCTTCTCCAGGTTCTGGATCCGCCGCCAGCACGGTGTCGTCGACAGGCCGACCCGCTCGGCGATGTCGGCCAGCGCCAGGTCGGCGTCGACCTGGAGGAGGGTCAGGATTTTTCGATCAAGGTCATCCATGGAAAAAAATTCTACATATCAAGCTCGAAGATGGAAAGATCGCAAACTCTTTTCGCGAAACGGGCGGTATTCTGACCGTCAGAATGAAAGTGTGACGCGATGTTGGAGGATCGAGATATGGCCGGCCTGTTCACCGAGCACCCGCAGTCGGTTGGCGAGACCTATCCCGAGCACATGGGCGTGGCGTTCAGCTTTGGTGCGCGAATGGTGCTGGCGGGCCTTGCCTGTCTGGTTCACGGAATACTGCCGTTCCTGTTCGTGAAGACCGGCAGCCGCACGATCACCGTCCTGCATG
Organism: Thalassobaculum sp.; assembly: GCF_040219215.1. Lineage (GTDB taxonomy): Bacteria > Pseudomonadota > Alphaproteobacteria > Thalassobaculales > Thalassobaculaceae > Thalassobaculum_A. The sequence continues at coordinate 162,612 of NZ_JAVJSX010000019.1, read as the reverse complement.
ACCGGATGGTAGCCAACCGCGCTCATAAGCGGGCGGACGACCACGCTGCCGGGCGGGCGCCAGCCTGATCGATCAATCGCTGAAGATCGACCTGATCGATCAATCGCTGAAGATCGATAGGTCCAGCGCGTAGGATTTGCCCAGAAACATCACGTGGGCCGAGTGATCGGAACGGCCGTTTCCGGTGTTCGGATGGACGAACACGTCCAGGTCGCCGCGGTTCAGGACCAGCCAGGGTACGATCTCGGCAAAGGATGCCGGGGCAAACGCGATCTGGTAGCTCCACATCGGATGCGGACCGACCGGCCGCTCGTGGAATCGCCCCATCTCGACATCGGGAAAGCCCGCCGTGACGCGATCGTACAACGCGCGGGCCGCCTCGCGCGTTTCCGCACCAAAGTAGACGTGCGCGTGCCAACTCTCGATGGCGCTGGTCGGTTGATCAGGCATGGGCTCCTCCTTGAGCCAGTATAGCGGCACAGATCGGCTTGCCAGGGTCAAATTCACGAGATCCGAGTCGCGGCAGGCGCGAAATTCACCTCCCTCAATCCCCCTAATCGCTGTGCCGAGTCGCGGGCGCTCCGTCGTGGTCGGCGCCGGTGCAGCCTAAGGTTACAAAGGAGCCGGATGTCCCGGTGTCCCTGTGACTTCCGGAGAGGGGGCCATGACAGAAACACCCTTGCTCGCTTCCATAGGGCCGATCCACGCCGACGTTCTCGACCAGCGGGCGGCGCTGGAAACGGTGTTCCCGTTGTTCGATCAGGATTTCCACGCCGCAGGCCTGGACCTGCAGATCACCGGCGATCTCGAGCACTTCAACGGCCTGGTCCGGTCGGTTGGCAAGTTCGTGCCGAATGCCTTTGATCCCAAGATCAAGCCGTTCCGTTCCGGCGATGCCATCGGCTTCGTGGTCCGGGATGCTGCGGGCATCGTCGCTACCTATGCGGTAAGGCTGTACCGTTTCGGTGTCACTACACTGGCCGACCACCTCACGACCCTCAGCCTGTTCTACGCCAATCCCGTGGAACAGATGGCCCGGGGCGAGCGGTTGCTCATTGAGGGGGAGGCCGATCGATACGCGTCGACGATTGACGACACGGTGGTCTGGGTCGGGGCGATGTGGGTTCGCCCGGACTACCGCGGGCGGGTGTCGAACCTGCCGACGGTCCTGGGGGTGCTGGGCGGCAGCGTCATCCAGGCCAGATGGGGGCGGCAGACGACGATCAGCATCGTGGAACGGGGCATCGTCGACCACGGGGTTGTCAAGCAGCGCTACCGTTCGCAATACGTGCTGGACCGAATCCGCTGGTTCCGCCCGCACATTCCGGATCGAACCGAGATGTTTCTGATCGCCAAGGAACCGCCAGTGACGTTTGCCCAGATCGACGAACTGATCGGCGGCGACACCCGGTTGCGGGTCAACGAGATCGACGGTTCGGCGGCCAAGGCGCGTGCCTAGGCCGCTTCGTCCTCGCGCCAGTCGGGCGACAGGACCATCAGCACGCCGTGCGGGGTCTGCGTCCGATCGTCGTCGGGAAGCCACACCGGGAGACTGATGCGATACCAGGCGAAATTCCGGATCCCTTCAGTGGCGAGTACCGGCCCCTTGCACCGTTCCAGACGAGGCGTTCGGGATCGCAGGACAAGTTCCCCGGCCCGCGTTACCGATGTTGCCAGCGACCGGTCGGGGACGATGTCGCGAACCGTTTCGCCAATGAACCGGTCCCAGACATTGCGGTCCCACGGCCCGGTTGGTGAACTGCGGTAGCGGTCAAATCGGAAGGTCGAGTCCGTCGGCACCATGACCTTGACGCTGCGGTCCGGGCAGTCGCGACCGATGGCCGTGTCCAGTTCATCGGTCAGCAGGCCGGCAGTGCTGCGCCACGCTTCGGCCACCGCCCGAACCTGCGGGTCGCCGAGGGTCCAGATCCGATCGATCGAGTAAGGTATCTGGTGCAGCACGGCGGCCGGATCACCGGCGCTGGCCCGTGCGCAGGCGTATTGCACGAACTTCACCAGGGACTCAACGTCGGACGAGGTCTGCTGCTGCCAGTTCTCACCGTCATAGACCTCGATCCGCAACAGCTGGTGGCTGTCGAACCGCGCGTGGCGCCTGAGGGCGTCAATCAAAGCCTCGATCGTGAGGTCGCGAGCGGACCGGGCGTCGAAGCTGAACTCCGAGTATCGGGAGATCTGAACAATCCGCACCCATCCGAGCGTGTGCAGCGCATAGGCGGAGACGTCGTCGCCCAACCGGCCAAGCCGGGCCCTAAGGTCGACGGTCTCGCCCGTCGAGTCGATCCACTGAGATGATATGGCAGCAAGGGGCTGCATACCGGATATCCACCTCTTCTACCCGCCAATGCTGGGAACATGTCACGATCCGGAGCTTGCTCCAAGAGTGCGTTTAAAAACAACGATTCAGCGAGTACTTCTACCACCGCTTGCTGTGTGCGTCGGTTCGCGAGACACTGCTGATGACCTGCCGCTCACCGTGACCCGCAACTGGGGCAACCGCCGTATGGGAGATATCCTGCTGCTCGCTGGACCGGCTACCAGACCGGACGAACTGCTGGTGTGCCTGGGGCGCCATCCCGAGATTGCGGCAGTCCCGGCCGTGGACATCGGTCAGCGCCTGTTCCGGGCGGCCAGAGCCAGGATCCGGTCGAGCCGTGCGAACCCTGAGGGAGCGAAGCCGCTTGACCTCGTCAGCTTGGGGCGGACCGAAGGGGTGGCGGAACTGAGCCGCTTGTTCGCCGGTGTCCGGGCCGAGAGTGGCGCGCGCATCGTGATTTTCCACGACCCGTCCGGCCCGTTGTTTCCGTTCCAGAATCCGCCGCCGATATCGCTGCTGGTGCTGGTCCGCAATGCCGAGGCCGCTGCCGCTGCGATCGGTGCGATCGGCATCGAGCGGGTGATTGCGGCGGCGCGCGACGCATTGGCCGCCTTTCAGGCCCGGGTCGGCGGTTTCGGCGTGCCGATCGACCGGATCATTACCATTCAGGAAGACCGCCTGGAGGCCGACCCGGCCGCCGGCCTCGCGGAAATCTGCCAAACGCTTGGCGTGGCATCGGATGCAGCCACGGTGTCGGCGATGCGAGAGCCGCCACGGGTCGACGTCCGCCGCGAGCGCGGTCCATAATCCCGCACCGCTGGATAGCTGAGGGAGATCGGCATGGCGCATCATCGGCTCGGCGCCAGCCCTGACACGGTTCATTGGGGCTGGTTCGACGCGGAACTGAAACCGACGCTGACCATCGACAGCGGCGACCGCGTTACCGTTGAAACGGTATCCGGCGGGCCGGCCAACCTGCCCGGCGATGGTTTCCATGTGCCACCGGAACTGTATGCGATCCATGAGCATGCTCAACGCAAGCTGCCGGGGCACATTCTGACCGGGCCGATTGCCGTACGAGGTGCTGTGCCTGGGGACGTGCTGGAGATCCGCATCCTGGACATCAAGCTGCGTCAGGACTGGGGCTACACGTTTGTCCGGCCGCTGGCGGGGGCGCTGCCGAACGACTTTCCGACCGGCGAGCAGATGATCATCGCGCTCGATCGCGAGCGCAACGTCGGCCGGCTGCCCTGGGGCACCGAGCTGCCGCTGCGACCATTCTTCGGCGTAATGGGCGTGGCCCCGCCCCCGGGCTGGGGTACGATCTCGACCATTCAGCCGCGCGCTCACGGCGGAAACCTCGACAACAAGGAACTGATCCCCGGCACCACGCTGTACCTGCCGGTATTCGCTGAGGGCGCCAAGTTGTCGCTCGGGGACGGCCACGGCGTACAGGGCGATGGCGAAGTGTGTGTCACCGCGATCGAGACGGCGCTGGAAGGCACCGTCGAGGTGATCCTGCGCAAGGACCTGGGCTGGACCTACCCGCGTGCGGAGACGCCGACGCACCGGATCAGCATGGGAATGGACCCCGATCTCGACGATGCGGCCAGCCATGCGTTGCGGCAGATGATCGACTGGGTCACCGCGACGTCGAACCTGTCACGCCACCAGGCGTTCATGCTGATGAGCCTTGCCGCCGACGTGCGGGTCACGCAACTGGTCAACGAGCACAAGGGCATCCACGTCATGCTGCCGAAGTCCGTTCTCGGCGGCGGATAGGCACCGCCCGGACCCGTGCGGCCTATGGCTCGCCCCGGGGAGCCAGCCGGAAGGTCTGCGCCAATGCCTCGAGGCGGAACGGCGTGTCGAAGCTGTTGTGGACGATGGCGCACAGATCGATCTCGGGATCACACCCGTCGACCACGCGCGCCAGATCGGCATCGATGATGGTGTGCCCGTCGCGGCCGTGCTTGGCGAGGACGAAGCCGAAATCCACGTCCGGCCCGATGACGTCCTCGTATCCGGCGCCGTCCGCCGACGCCATCTCCGGTATCGCGATCGTCTCATTCATGCCGCCCAGCACGACGTTCCAGGCACATCCCTTGACGCCGTAGCCGCCCATCGTCTGGTTCCGGCTGTCGAACTCGGTCACGGCGTCATGGAAAGCGCCGAGCAGCAGGGCCCGGGCCTTGTCCTCGCGCTCCAGCGTCGAGAAAACGATCTCGTCTCCGAGTGTCTTCCAGACCCGGTACTGGGGAACCTGCTCCTCGTCGACGAACCGCAGCGCCACCTTGCCGACCAGGATCAGCGGGAAGGTCTCGAACAGGTCGCGGAACAGCGGCAGCCATGACTCCTGGCGGCGAATGTAGGCCGTCTTCAACTGCTTTGATCGCACCATGTCCACCGACAGGAACATGACGCTGGGGGTGTCGCTGGTAGCGGATCCGGTCATCCGCGGATAATTTCACCGGTCGCGTGGATTGTCACTGCCGACGCCCCGTCCCTATGCCGCGGCGCCGCCGAACGCGAAGCCCCGACCCGGAGCGGCGGCGAACAGCGAGCGGGTGTAGTCGTGCTGCGGATTGCCGAAGACGTCGGCTGCTGTCCCGTACTCCACCACCTCGCCGCGATGCATCACTGCCACCGTGTCGCAGACCTGGGCGGCGACGCGCAGGTCGTGGGTGATGAACAGCATGGCGAGGTCGAGCCGTTGGCGGATGTCATCCAGCAAGTCCAGAACCTGGGCCTGGACCGATACGTCGAGCGCGGAGACTGCCTCGTCGGCGATCAGCAGGTCGGGCCCCATGGCGAGTGCACGGGCAATGCAGATGCGCTGGCGCTGACCGCCGGAGAATTGGTGCGGGTACCGGTCCAGGCTGCCGGGATCGAGGCGAACCAGGGTCATCAGTTCCTGGGCGCGCTTCATCGCATCCGCGTGGCTGGTACCGTAGTTCATCGGACCCTCGATGATCGAGGCGCCGACGGTCCGCCTGGGGTTCAACGACCGGTACGGATCCTGGAACACGATCTGCACCCGCCGCCGCAGGCTGCGCAGTTGGAACGGTGAGGCCTTGGCGATGTCGTCGCCGTCCAGGTAGACGTGGCCGCCGCTTGGGTTGATCAGGCGGGCAATGCAGCGCGCGACCGTCGACTTGCCGGAGCCCGACTCGCCGACGATCCCGAGGGTCTCACCCCTGCGAATCTCGACGGTCACGGCGTCGGCCGCGCGCACGGGCCGGGCCTTCTGGAAGAAACCGCCGCCGGTATACGTCTTGGACAAATTGTCGGTGGCGAGCACCACCGGTGCATCGGACTGGCGAGGGCGGATCCGCGGCGTGAAGCTGGGAACCGAGCCGATCAGCATCTTGGTGTAAGGGTGAGTCGGGCGGCGCAGCACGTCGTCGGCCGTGCCTTCCTCGACCACCTTGCCCCATTGCATCACCGCCACCCGGTCGGCGATGTCGGCGACCACGCCGAAATCGTGGGTGATGAACAGCACGGCGGTCTCGTGGGTCGCCTGGATTTCCTTGATCAGCCTCAGGATCTGCGCCTGCGTCGTGACGTCGAGCGCCGTGGTCGGCTCGTCGGCGATCAGCAATGCGGGTTCCAGCACCAGGGCCATGGCGATCATGATCCGCTGGCGCTGCCCACCCGACAGCTGGTGCGGATACGACGCCGCCATCCGCGGCGGATCGGGCAAATGCACCTGCTCGAGAATGTTCAGAATCCGTTTCTGCCGCTCGTCGGCATCATGCTCGGTGTGGGTCGTCAGAACCTCTTCGATCTGCTGGCCGCAGGTCATGGTGGGGTTCAGGGCGGTCATCGGTTCCTGGAAGATCATCGACATCCGGGCGCCCCGAAGGTCGCGCATGCGCGCCTCGTCGGCGCCGATCAGTTCCTCGCCTTCGAGCTTGATGGAACCGGCGATCGGCGCCATGTCCCGGCCGGGCAGCAGGCCCATTACCGAGAACGCGCTGACCGACTTGCCTGATCCGGACTCGCCGACCAGGCAGACGATTTCGCGGCGCCGGACGCTGATCGAGATGTTCTCGATCGCGTTCGCCCGATCCGCCCCCTTGGGCAGCTTGACGGTCAGATTGTCGATTTCCAGGACCGGCCGGTCGGTCATTGCGGCGCTTCCCACCTGCTACCCCTCAGAAACGCTTGGCCATGCGTGGATCGAGCGTGTCGCGCAATCCGTCGCCCAGCAGGTTCACCGCCAGAATGGTCAGGGCCAGGAAGACCCCTGGAAACAGGATGTTGTGCGGGAACACCTGAAACAGCACGCGCCCCTCGGCCATGATGTTGCCCCAGGTCGGCGTTTCCGGCGGGATGCCGACGCCCAGGAAGCTCAGGATCGCCTCCACCAGGATCGCCGACGCGCACACGTAGGTGCCCTGGACCAGCAACGGCGCCACGGTGTTCGGCAGCACGTGGCGGTACAGGATCGGGATCAGCGGCGTGCCGACCGAGATTGCCGCTTCGACATACGGTTCCTCGCGGATCGACAGCACGATCGAGCGCACCAGCCGCACGACCCGGGGGATCTCAGGCACGGCGATCGCAATGATCACGGTGACGACTCCGGCGCCCCACAGCGAGACGAGACCGATCGCCAGCAGGATGTTCGGGATCGCCATCAGCCCGTCCATCACCCGCATGACGATGCCGTCGAGCCATCGGATGTAGCCGGACACCAGTCCGATCACCAGTCCGATGGCAACCGAGATCAGGGCCACGAACAGGCCGACGATCAACGAGATGCGCGCGCCGTAGACCACCCGGCTGTACAGGTCGCGGCCGAGAGAGTCCGTGCCCATCGAGTGGATGAACGCGATATCCTCGCCGGACGGCGTGGTGATCGTCCGCTCGGTACCGGGCACCTTGTTGCGCCAGACCGGATCGATCGATGCCGGATCGATGGTCCCGAGAAAGGGCGCAAGCAGGCCGAGGACGACCATCGCCAGCAGCACCACGGTACCGAAGGTAACGCTGTGATTGCGCAGCAGCTGGCGAAACAGGCTCGGCCGCTGGGCGGATGCGGCCGCCTGTGCGGCGGAATCGACGAGATCGGGAGCGGTCATCGAACGTGCGCCCTATCAGTACCGGATGCGGGGATCGAGAAGCGTGTACGAGAGATCGATCAGCAGATTGATCAGGACGTAGACGAACGAGAACACCAGGATCACCGCCTGGATTGTCGGGTAGTCGCGTCCGAGCACGGCGTCGACCGTCAGTCGGCCAAGTCCGGGGATGTTGTAGACGCTCTCCGTCACCACCACCCCGCCGATCAGCAGGGCGATACCGATGCCGACGATCGTGATGATCGGCACGGCGGCATTGCGCAGCGCGTGGCGGACCAGGACGACGCGATTGGTCAGGCCTTTCGCCTTGGCGGTGCGAATATAGTCCTCGCCCAGCACGTCGATCACGCTGGCGCGGGTGATGCGTGCGATCAGCGCGATGTAGATAACGCTCAATGTCAGGCTGGGCAGGATCATACGGTGCAGGAACGGCCACAGCCCGGCCGTGATCGATTTGTAACCCTGCACGGGGAACCATTTCAGCTCGACCGCGAAGATGTAGATCAGCAGGTAGCCCAGCACGAACACCGGGATCGAGAACCCGGCGACCGACAGTCCCATCACCGCCCGGTCCAACCAGCCGCCCTGCCGGTAGGCCGCGATCACTCCGAGCGGTATCGCGACCAGCAGCGTGAACAGCATGGTCGTGGTAGCCAGGGCCAACGTCGGCTCCACCCGTTGGATGATCAGGTCGGTGACCTTCATTTTGAAGAAGAAGGATTCACCCAGGTCGCCCTGCAACAGCTTGCCGGCCCAGATGACCAACTGGGTTGGCAGCGGGTCGTTCAGACCGAGACGCTCGCGGATTTCCTCGATCTGGATCGGCGTGGCGTTGTCGCCGGCGATGATTGCCGCCGGATCGCCCGGCGTCAGTCGCAGCATGAAGAATACGAAGAGGGCCACCATCGCCAGGACGGGGATGGTGGCCAGCAGACGTCGCGCGACGAAGGCTAACATGCGCGTTCTTCCCCTCGGATATCTGCCATCTCTCTTCGTGCCCCGATGCTGTCGGCCGTCAGCCGCCCTTCTTGGTGATGTTCCAGAAGAACGGAGCCGGACCATTCAACATGCCGTCGACCTTGTCCGAGCGGATGGCGGTCGGCTGGTACCACTGCCCGGCATGGGCATGGGTTCCGATCGTCATCGCACGGATTTGGATCTGCTTGGCAAGATCCTTCTGCTTCGCAGCGTCGGTCTCGGTCGAGAACGAGTTGCGGAGCTTCTCCATCTCCTCGTCGCACGGCCAGCCGAACCAGGCCTTGTCGCAGCCGGTGTTGTAACCGGCGGCAGAGATCGGGTTCAGGATGTCGGCCGCGACCCAGGATGTCAGGAAGGCATTCCAGCCGCCTTCGGCCGGCTTTTCCTTCTTCGAACGACGAGAGACCAGGGTCTGCCAGTCCATGGACTGCATGTCGACGGTGAAGCCGCCCTTACGCAGCAGGTCGGCTGCGACCGGGGCGAGGTTGGTCAGAACGGCGAGGTCGGTGGAGTGCATCAGCACCACCGGGGTGCCGTCGTAACCGGCTTCCTTCAGCAGGGCCTTCGACTTGTCGAAGTCCGACTTGACCAGCGCATCACCACCTTCGGTGAACGCGAAGGGTGTGTCGCACACGAACATCGCCGGGCAGACCTTGTAGTACTTCGGATTGCCGATCACCGCCTGCAGGAACGGCTCCTGGGCCAGCGCGGCGATAGCGGCCTGCCGGACCTTCTGGTTGTCGAACGGCGGATGCAGCCAGTTCATGCGGAACATGTACTGGTTACCGAGCGGATTGGTGTTCAGCAGGGCCACGTCCGACGATCCCTCAAGGATCGGCAGCAGGTCGTGCGGCGGTGCCTCGAGGACGTCGATCTCGCCTGCGACCAGAGCGTTCACAGCGGTCTGGTGGTCCGGCATCGAGATCCACTCGACGCGGTCGACCTTGGCGACCTTGCCACCGGCGGCCCAGCTTCCGGGCTCGCTGCGCGGCTTGTAGTCGGCGAACTTGGTGTAGACGGTCTTGTCGCCCGGCTTCCACTCATCCTTCTGGAAGACGAACGGACCGGAGCCGATGTACTCGGAAATCTGGTCGCCCGGCGGGGTTTCGGCGACCCGCTTCGGCATCATGAACGGTACGTTCGAACTCGGCTTGGCCAGCGACAGCAGCACCAGGCCATAGGCCTCCTTGAGCTGCATGGTGAAGGTCTTGGCGTCGGTCGCCTTCATGTCGGCGACGAAGGACAGCAGCTTCTGTCCCATCGAGTCCTTGGCACCCCAGCGCTTGATCGAGGCGATGCAGTCCTCGGCGGTTACCGGCTGGCCGTCGTGCCACTTCAGGCCGTCGCGCAGGGTGAAGGTGTAGGTCAGCTTGTCGTCGCTGACTTTCCACGTATCGACCATCTGCGGCGTGACATTCAACTTCTCGTCCATCGCGAAAAGCGTGTCGTAGATCATGTAGCCGTGATTGCGGGTGATGTACGCGGTGGTCCAGATCGGATCGACGATTTTGAGATCCGAGTGCATCACCACGCGCAACGTGGTCTCGGCTGCTGCCGGTGTCGCGGTCGTAAGCCCCGCGATCATCGGCACCGCCGCCGCCGCCGCCAGCAGGCTGCGTGCGATCGAGCGTCCCCAGGTCATGAGCCCCTCCGTTGTTAAGGAGTTTTGGAATGGGGAGCCTAGAGGAATCTTTGCCCCCGGGTCCAGGGGCCTTCCCAGATGCGGAAGGACTTAACGGCCTATTGCACAATCCGTTCGCAATCGGTGACTGTCAGGCTTGCGGCGCGACCGGTTCTGCCGGCGGTGGGTTGTGGCGTACGGCCATCGGGTTGATGCCGTGCTGCCGGTGAAAGGCACGGGCAAGCGCTTCGGAACTCGCATAGCCGTAGCGCCGGGCCACCGTTTGCACGCGGTGGCCGCGGTCGAGGTCCTGGCGGGCCAGGGTCATGCGCCAGCGCCGCAGGTAGGCCTGCGGAGTCTCGCCGACCCGCGCCCGGAACGCGTCGGTGAACCGACTGAGCGACATCCCGGCGACCGCGGCCAGATCGCCGTTCGACCACGGCTGGCCGGGCGCCTCGTGCATGACGACGATCGCCCGGCTGAGTCTCGGATCGGCGAGACCCGAAACCAGGCCGGATCCGGTCGCGCCACGCTCGATCTCCGCACGCAGCAACCGGATTACCAGCACCTCAGCCAGCCGGCTCAGCACGACCCCGGAGCCGCAGCGCGCCGATCGGGCTTCGGTCAGCAACAACCCGATCAACGGCGCGGTGTCGTCACCGATCGACAGTGACATGCAGGTGGGCAGGGCGGCGACCAGCGGGTTCGCATCGCCTCCCCAACTGGCTTGGGCTTCGATCAGGACGGTCTCGCCGATGCCGTCCGGTTCCGGGGAACCACGCACATGAAGTGTCATCCGCGTCGGCGCGCCGGTACCGGCATCCCCCAGGATTCGCAGGTTGCCGGTTCCCGGCGCGGCATCGGCGACCCGCATCTCGAACCGAGCCATCAGGCTCGATAGACGGTCGTAGCGAATCATTGGGCGTCCTGATCGGATTATTGGAATTTTTCGGATCATACAGTCTGGTAGCTTGGTTGAGTACCCATTGCGTCGTTCAGGAGATCTCCAATGCTGATGCCCCGCCAGAAAACCCCAGGCCTGTCGGTCGAAACGCTGTCCAGCGGAACCTTCGATCTCGGCACGGAGAAGACCGAGCGCGGTACCGTGATCTGCTTCTACCGGGGGCTGCATTGCCCGATCTGCGCCAACTACCTGACCGAGTTGGAGAAGCGCACGCCGGAGTTCGCCGAGCGCGGAGTCGGCACGATCGCGATCAGCACCGATACCCAGGACCGGGCGCAGGGCATGGCCGACAAGATCGGCGCCAAGGCGCTGCGCTTCGGCTACGGCATGTCGCTGGCCAAGGCGCGCGAGTGGGGGCTGTACATCTCGACGTCGCGCGGCACGACCTCGATCGGCCTCGAGGAGCCGGCACTGTTCGCCGAGCCCGGCCTGTTCATGGTGACGCCGGAGCAGACCCTGTACTACGGGTCTGTGCAGACCATGCCGTTCGTGCGCCCGCACTTCTCGGAGTTGGTCTCCGCCCTCGATTTCGCCATCTCGAAGAACTACCCCGCGCGCGGCGAGTATACCGGCCCGGTCTGAGCGCCGCTCACACGGCGGCCAGCAGGTCGTTGGCGATCGTCTCGAACCGGCCTTCGGCAATCAGGAAGTCGAGGGTGCGGATGTCGGAGGCGGTCGCCCGGTCCTCACGCAGCATGACGACACGCTCGCGCACGGCGCGGTGGACGTCAGTGGTTCCGGTGCCGAGCACGGGAGCATCGCGCAGATCGCAGGCCTGAGCGGCGATCATCAGTTCGATCGCTGCCAGCGTCCGGATCCGGGTGACGATCTCGCGCGTCTTCTCGACCGTCGACAGGGCGAGGGTGGCGACATCCTCGACCCCGTCGGCGACCGGCATCACCCAGACCGGCATCGGCATGGCGGCGTGCTGGATTTCCGCCATCAGGGCCGAGGCGGTCTTCTGCACCGGCGCGAAGCCGCTGTGGCCGTTCTGGAGCGGGCTGAGGAAGCGCGGCAGGCTGCTCATGCTGTCGGACATCAGCTTGTGGGTGCGCATCCCGATGGTCGGTGCGACACGGGCGAGCGCCAGGTTCAGTGTCGCGAACGCCTGGGCCAGATGGGTGGAGTCGAAGTTGGCAGTCGGAACCACGCCGACGCCCGGAACGATCGCCGGGTTGTCGTCCGAGGCATTGAGTTCCAATTCGACCGCCGCGGTGGCGGCTTTCAAGGCGGCGGCCGCACTGCCGTAGACCGAGGCCACGCACCGAAAGCTCAGCGGATCCTGCAGGCGCCGTGCCGCTCCTGGCTGCGTCAGATCGCCACCGTCCAGCAACCCCAGCAGCGTGGACGCGACCGCCGACTGGCCGGGCGCCGGCCGCAGCGCGACCGACTCCGGGGCCAGCGGCGCGACATTGGCGCGAAACCCTTCGAACGACAGGGCCACCGCGGCAACCAGACCACCCAGCGCCTCGGTCGCCTCGATTACGGCCAGGGCGCCAAGGCCGGTGGATGCCGCGTTCGATGACACCAGTGCCAGGCCGTCCTTGGCGACCAGCGCAGGCGGCACGATCCCGGATCGTGCAAGGGCGTCGCCTCCGGCCAGAACCTCGCCGCGCCAGCGCGCCTCGCCGGCTCCGGCCACGACCGAGCCGATATGCGCCATGGCGGCCAAGTCGGCTTCGCCCAGCGACGCGGTCATCGGCACCAGCGGGTTCACCCCATGCCGCAGCAGGGCAAGCAGGCATTCCGCAACCGGCGGCGACACACCCGAGCGCCCGACCGCGAAGCCGGCGAGACGGGCGGTCATCATCGCGCGCACTTCGGTGTCGGTGGCGATGCGTCCGACCCCTACCGAGCGGCCAAGCACGACGCGGCGCTGCCGTTCGGCATCGTCGGCGGCAACCACAGTATCGGCGACCGCGCCCAGCCCGGTGGTGACGCCGTAGATCCTGGTCCCAGCTGCCGTCTGTTCGAGCAGCGTGTTGTGGCTCTCGGCGATGCGCCGGCGGGCGGCATACGCCAGCGCCGGATCTGCCCGGCCGCGCGCCACCGAAGCCACCGCCCGCGCGGTCAGCGGCTCATCGCCAAGGGTTGTCCTCGGTTCGGTCATGCGAAACGCAACCGCTGGCCGATGCCGAGGCGCTGGCTCTTCTCCAGCATGGCATGGCCAAGGGCGATGTCGGACAGCGACAGGCCGCGATGCCACAGCAGGATGGTCTCGTCGTCGTTCTCGCGGCCGGGCTTCAGGCCGGCGACGATCTGCCCCAGTTCGGCGTGCAGGGTCTGCTCCGACAGTTTGCCGGCTTCGACATGGGCGCGCAGGCTGCCGAACTGGCCGCCTTTGCACTGTCCCCAATCGTCGACCACCAGCTTCGCCATGATGTCGGTCAACGACAGCTCGACCGCGCTCATGGTGCCGTAGGGGATGACCAGGGCGCCGGGCTTGATCCAGTCGGTCTTCAGGATCGGCTCGGGCTGGCTGAGCCGGGAAGCTTCGACCACGATGTCGGCGCCCTCCAGGCAGCTCTTCCAATCGTCAGTGACGATCACCGGCTTGCCGAGATCCCGGGTCAGGCGCTCGCCAAACGCCTCGCGGCTTTCCGGGCGGCGGGAATGCACCCGGATCTCGTCGAAGTCGAACAGATGGTCGAGCAGCCGGACGTTCCAGTAGGCCGTGCCGCGGGCGCCGATGTGCCCGAGGATCCTGGAGCTCTTGCGGGCCAGGTACTTGGCGCCGATCGCGGTCACCGCGCCGGTGCGCATGTCGGTGATGCCGCTGGCGTCCAGGATGGCCCGCGGTGCACCCATCCGCGGATCCATCAGCAGCAGCACGGCAAGCTCGGACGGATACCCCAGTGTGTAGTTGTCCACGAAATCGCCGACCACCTTGACGCCGGCAAGGTCGACCGGTGGCTTCAGCGCGCCGCGCAGCACGTTGAAGTGGCCGTTTGCCACCTTCGGCTCCAGGTGCATGCGTGGCTCGATCACCGCCTCGCCGCGGCCCTGCACGGCCAGTGCGGTCTCGATCGCCTCCAGGATCTCGTCGTTGGTGAGCTTGAGCTCCTCGACATCCAGGCGGTTCAGGTAGGTGATGTAGATCGGGTCCATGGCTGCGGGCTCCGTCGGTTGATCGGCAGCGGCCGCAAAGCTTGTGCGGGCAGGGCGCGGATGTCGATTCCCCTACGCCCCGGCTGCGACCTCGATTGGCGACATTCCATGCCTCCGGCGGGCCATCAGGCATTCCTCGTCACCCGGCTGGCAGGACCGGCAGACCACCGGCCGTACCTCGTAGATCGAGCAGGCCGTCGCGACCCCGATGTCGCCGTCCAGCGCTGCGCAGCGGTCACCGTGGCATTTCATGCCGCCCTGATCCTCGTCGACCAGATAGCGGGGTATGCGTTCGATGTCCCCGTCGTCCTCGATCGTGAACCGAGGCCAGCTTCGGGAATAGGCGCAGCAGGCACCGCAGGTCTGGCACGGCGAGATTTCTTGGTGGTCGGGCAATCTGGTGCCTCGAAGGCTGCGGGTGGCCCGGCGACGCGATCCGGAGCGGCAGCAGGGTATCCCCGACCACCGGCGGTTCCCAGGAAAACCGGTCGATGACCGCGCCCGACCGGCCGGATGCATAAGTTATGGCCCGCGCGACTTAGCTTGGGCGCCTGAATGCCCTGTGATATCGTCAAAAAAACATCCGTTGGTTTAGGCGCTCGTGAATGTCGCTCCGTGACGGATGTGTTGGGCGGGTCGCCGGGGGGCGGGACATTGGACACGGAGAAAATTCGGGAGAGGCTGCAGTTCATCCGTCGGGCGCTTCGGTCGCAGTTTTCGCGAGGCTACCAGCCGGTCTCGCTACTAACGTGGATGAGAGCGGTCGAGGATCTCGATACCTTGATGCTTCGTGTGCGGAGCGGACCGCTTTCGGTGGTTGGCGAAGGGGAACTGATTGAGCATCTGAGGGTTATTCGGGCATCTGAAGCGGAGATTTTGGCGCGTGCTAGTGACACAGATTCTCCCGAGAATGTGGAGGTATTAGCTTATTATTTTAACGAATTCATATCGTTGGAGTACTTTATTGGTTCGGTGTATTATGTGTCACTGCCGCCGCGGGATGATGATCCTCCGACCAGAGGGTGAGACGAGTGAAACAAGCGACCTCAAAGTCGATTCGAACGAGCGATGCTCCCAAGGCCGACACGGCCTATGACCTTTGGGCGGACGCTGAGCGATCGGCCCGGTATCATGCCGAGAGGGCTGGCTTCTTTGACGCCATTCACCGAACCTTAAACTTCATTGTGTTTGTGACGGCAAGTTCTGCTGCGGTCAGTGTCGCAACACAATGGCTGTCGACTCCAGCCTACAATGCGGTCTTTATGCTTCTTCCGGCGGTCATTGCGGCCATTGAGGCGGCGTTCGGGATCAGTACAAAGGCCCGGCTTCATGACAGTCTGAGGCAGCGGCTTTTCGCATTGGCTGGGCGTATTGACCGTTTTGAAGACAGTTCCCACAGGATCCAAGAGTGGCACAACGAACTCTATGCGGCCTTAGCCGATGAACCGCCTACCGTTTACTACGCACTGAATGCGGCTTGCTACAACGCGGTTGCTCAAGTCATTGGCGCTCCTGGGGTGCGATACAAAAAGATTCCACCTTGGAAGCTCGCGTTGCGCAATATCTGGCCATTTCACCACGCTGATTTCCCGCGGATGGATCGGCCCTCAGGGTCGTAGTGCGTCGGACCGGACAGAATCTCCTCAACTTGATGTTCGATCGACCAATGGCCTGCTTCCGTTTGGGTCTAACCGGTAGCTTGCTTTCCCGTTGCTCGCCGCCACTGCACGCACTCGACGATCGAGCTCAGCTTGGTTGGGTTGGTCTTGGTGAATTTGGCTGAGAATCTATTCTTGGCAGACACGGTCATCGTCTTGCGCGACTATCCGAGCATCATCATCCTCGGTATCGGCGAAGACAGGGTCGCGGGGCTAAGCACGAGAGAGGTTGCATAAGTTATGCGCGGCAGCGGCCGGCCGGTGTGGGCTAACATCGCGGCTTCCTCAGCGAATGAG
Organism: Thalassobaculum sp.; assembly: GCF_040219215.1. Taxonomy (GTDB): domain Bacteria; phylum Pseudomonadota; class Alphaproteobacteria; order Thalassobaculales; family Thalassobaculaceae; genus Thalassobaculum_A. The sequence continues at coordinate 146,564 of NZ_JAVJSX010000019.1, read as the reverse complement.
TGCCGCAATGGACTTCCGTCCCTTCGATACCCGCCACTACGAGACGGTTCCGGTCAAGGTTGGCTACAGCGAATGGGCCGCCACCTACGAGGGCACCGTTGTCGATCTGCTTGACTTGCGTCTGCTCGCCGACCTTACGAGCATCGACTGGCAGTCGTGCCGACGGGCTGCCGATCTGGCCTGCGGCACCGGCCGGACGGGTGTGTGGCTGAAGCAGGCCGGGGTTGCCGAGGCGCATGGCATCGACTGCACCCCGCAGATGCTGGAGATGGCACGGAGGAAGGGGGCTCACGACCGGTTGGTCCTGGGCGATCTCTCAGCGACCGGCTTCGACGGAGGCGCGTATGACCTCGTCGTCACGTCGCTGGTCGACGAGCATCTGGCGGATCTGCGGCCGTTGTACGCCGAGGCCCGGAGGTTGCTGGCGCCGGGCGGCCGGTTTGTCCTGGTCGGGTACCACCCGCATTTCCTGATGATGGGCATTGCCACGCATTTCGACCGGGCACCGGGACAGCCCGTCGCGATCGAAAGCCATGTGCATCTCGCCAGCGATCATGTGGCTGCCGCGCACGCTGTCGGTCTTCGGCTTGGCGAGATGGTCGAGGGGGTGGTCGACGAAGCCTGGGCCAGCGTCAAGCCGAAGTGGTTCGCGAAGTACCGCAGCCACCCGGTCAGTTTCGCAATGGTTTGGCAGGGACCGGGCTGATCGACGTCTACAGTGCGAGCTCGGCGTCGCTGCGCACCACCTTCACGACCAGGCGCTTGGCATCCTCGTCCTCGATGCCGATGGCTGCGGCGACATACATCGAGGCGGCGATGATGGCTTCCATGTGTGCCTTCAGCTTGGAGCCTCCGCGTTCCATCGTTTCCTGCGCCGTTTCCAAATAGGCCTCGCGGATCAGGTCCAGGGTGATGCCGTCGAGGTTCTCCAGCTTGGTCATGGTACGCTCCCGAGCGGGGTGGTCCCCCGACTCTGGCTGATTCGGATGAATGAATTGCTAAGAGGACGTGCTGATTGTCCCGCCAATGCGGAGTTTACGGAACGAGCCCCGATCCCTAGAGGAACCGATCCTTCGCCACCATCCACACCGCCATGCCGACCATCATGAGGTTCTCGGTCAACGAGACGGCTCCCAGCGGCACGTTCGTATCGCCGCCGACGCAGGCGCATTTGATTTCGCGGCGATCCACATAGACCGCCTTGATTACTGAGACCGCGCCGACCGTGCCGATGAACAACGCCACGGGAGCGGCCAGCCAGATCACGGCGCCGGCAATCATCAGCACGCCGGCCAGCGCCTCCGCAAATGGGTAGACGTAGCCGTAGCGCACCCAGCGCCGTGCCAGTAGGTCGTAGTTCAGAAACATCGTCGAGAAACCCTCGACGTCGCGCAGCTTCTGGATGGCGAGGATGCACATGCTGAAGGCGATGAACCATTCCGCAGTCCGCACGGTCAGGACGGAGTCGAAAGCCGCCCAACTGGTTGCCAGCGCCATCGCCGCGGCCGTCGCGAACACCGCAACAATGGGCTGATAGGTGACGTCATCGCCATCGGCGACCTTCAGGCCGAAATACCCGCGCAACTCGTCATGACCGCCGATCCTGGCGTCGCCGATGAAGGTCTGGGGCGTCGTGTCGACCCCATGCCGGTCCTGGAACGCATCGGTCTCGGCGCGGGTGGTCAGGTGATGGTCTTCGACCTCGAAACCGTGACGCTCCAGCAGATCCTTCGACTTCAAGCCGTACGGGCAGACATGGTCGGGCATGACCATACGGTAGAGGCGGGCGGTCTTCGTCTCTCCTTCCGCCATGGATGTCTCCTTGACTGCTATTTCCCATCGATCTCGGGCGTCGCCGCCGGTCCGCCGTTGAGGTCGGCGATCAGAGCCTTCATCTCGGCGATCTCGAGGCGCTGAGCCTTGATGATCTCATCGGCCAGGTGGCGCACCCGGGGGTCACGGATCTCGGCCCGCTCGCTGGTCAGGATTGCGATCGAGTGGTGCGGGATCATCGCCTTCATCCAGGAAACGTCCTGGACGGTCGCCTGACTGCGCAACAGGAACAGCGCGGCGGCGAAGACGATGATGCTGCCTGCAAACACCGCGATATTGGCCGAGCGGTTGGTGTACATGCCGAGCATGAAGGCCAGCATGATCACGGCCATCGTGGCGCCCATGTAGAGCGCCATGTAGCTGCGGGTTTCGCTGAAGAACACGTGATCGATCGCGTAGGTGTTCAAGTACATCAGGCCGAACATGACGATCGTCGACGTCGCGATCATCGCCAGGAAGCGGATGTAGGATCCTTTCACAGTTTCCTCCCGGTCGGGTGTCGGGTGGCGGCAATGCGCCGATGTCACATCTGGGAGGAATCACCTTCCTGCGCAGGAAGGTTCCGTAGATGTTGAATTTTGATGCTGGGGGTGCGGCGTAGGACCGGCTCGGTTCCGCCGCTGTCCTGCGCCTCAGGCACCGGGCCAAGTGTCGCTCAACCGGTAGCCTTGGGGCCAAGGATCGCTCGGATCGACCATCAACTGCCTTGTGTCGGTGATCCAGGCACGGCCTTCGATCGACGGCGTGACCCAGGTCTTGCCGGCACGCTGCTCGACCGCCTCGATGCGGCCGTCGAACCGGGAGTCGATCAGCGAGGTGGCGACGAACGGCTGTCCGACGGCGAGTTGTCCACGGGCGTGCAGCACCGCCATGCGCGCTGAGCAGCCGGTGCCGGTCGGGGACCGGTCGATCTTGCCGGGCCGGATGACGACGGCGTTCTTGCCTGTATAACCGTCGTTGAGCGGAAGGACCGGTCCCGCCACCTGGCAGAACGAATAGTGCGTCCACTCCGGCAGATCGGGATGGCTGAAGGGCAGTTGTTCGGTCGCGGCCGCGGTGATCCGGGTGCCAACCGCCGCGATATCGCGTGCTTCATCGGGGGTGAGCGCGAAACCGAGGTCGGCAGCCGGCACGATCACGAAGCTGTCGCCTCCGAACGCGGTATCGACGGTGAGGGTGCCGAGGCCTGCCACCTCCATCGTGGCGTCAAGCCGGTCGGCGAACGACGGGATGTTGCGGATCCGCACGCGCTCGACCTTCCCGCCACGACAGGTCGCGGTCGCCTCGACCAGGCCGCCCGGTGCTTCCAGCAGCATCGTGGTCACCGGCTCGGTCATCGGGACGATACCGGTTTCCAGCAGGACCGTGGCGACGCACAGGCTGTTCGAGCCCGACATCGGCGGCGTGTCCGCCGGCTCCATGATGATGAAGCCCATGGCGGCCCGCGGGTCCTTGGGCGGGACCAGCAGATTGACGTGCCTGAACACTCCGCCGCGCGGTTCGTTCAGCACCAGGTTCCGCAGCTTCGCGTCGCGGGCGATGAACCGTGACTGCTCCCACAGCGTGCCACCTGGCGGCGGGGCGACGCCCCCGACGATGACGTCGCCGACCTCGCCCTCGGCGTGGCAGCCGACGATGTGGATGAGGGTGGAACTGCGCATGGGACCTCCACGGAAAGCTGCGAAACGATGCCCGGTCGTGGCTGGCCGTGCGACGGAAATCGACTGAAGCGTCGTTTGGACACTGGGGAACCGGGATATCCGCTGGCGGTTCGTGTGCCAGCGTCAACGTGAACGGAGGTTGTCCATGCGACCGATCTCTCGCCGGTTTGCAACCGCTGCGGCGGTTCTGATGATCACGGCGGCCCCTGTGACGATGGCCTACGCCGATCCCCCGCCCTGGGCACCGGCCCATGGTTGGCGTGCCAAGCATGAACATCGGCACAAGCATCGGGACAGGCATCGCGAAGTGCATGTCTATCATCACTACGACCGGCCGAACCGCTATGCCGGACCCACGTACTATGACCAGCCGGTGATCGTTACCCGAGGTGCGTCCTACGGATGCGATCGGTCGATGCTGACCGGGAACAAGACCCTGCTGTCGCAGATCCTGGGCGGTGCCGGCGGTGCCGTCGTCGGTGCGCAGTTCGGCAAGGGCAATGGCAAGCTGGCCGCGACCGCCGGTGGTGCGCTGCTCGGCGTGCTGCTTGGAACCGAAATTGGCGGCTCGCTCGATGCCGCCGATGCGGCCTGTGCCAACCAGACGCTGGAGTTGGCGGACACCGGACGCCCGGTGGTCTGGAACAACCCGGACGCGGGCGCGCAGTACACGATGACTCCGACCCGAACCTACGAGGCTTCCGGTACTTTCTGCCGGGAGTACACCACGCGGGCCCGCGTCGGTGGCCGCTCCCAGGAGGCGTACGGCACGGCCTGCCGTCAACCCGACGGCAGCTGGCGCATCGTTCAATAGGGAACCGATGGCACGCTACTTGCGTTGCCTTGAGCAGAACAGGCGCTGCACCCAGGAGGGACAGATGCGACACTTGCCGAAGTTCTCTGACGATTATGGGCCGATGACGGGCGAACTGATGAGTTCTGCGATCCTGTCAGCCGATCACGAGGAACTGATCGACGCCTATGGCGACGACTGGTCGCTTGCGGAAACCGACGAAGTCGAGGTGTTCGGCGTCACGACTCACTGAGCAGCGGAGCGGTCGGCGCGGATTACCGCGCCGATCCACCGCAGCACGGGCGCCAACTCGTCGCGCCAGAGACGCCATTCATGGTCCCCATCATGGACCCGCAACTCGGCGGCGTGGCCGGCTGAACGGGCGGCTTGAAAGAACCGCAGCGTGCCGCGCCACAACCCGAAACCGTCATCGTCCCCGGTCATCAGGTAGAAGGCCGTTGGCGCACCACTGGTCCGGTCGGCGAGTGACGTCAGCGGCGTAAAGACATTGCGCTCGTTGAACACTGCCGGCTGCAGCGGGTCGCCGAACGCACCGGCAAAGAACTGGATCTGGAAGTCTGGAAACGCCGCGGCATCGTCGACATCCTCGAAGATCGCCGGGCTCAGCGCTGCCGCCGCCCGGAAACGGGTCGGATGGTGCACCGCCAGATGCAGCGCTCCATACCCTCCCATCGATAGGCCGGCGACGAAGCGACCGGCGCGCCGGGTGTCCGTCGGGTAGCTGCGGTCGACCGCGGCCATCAGGTCGATGGCGATCGCGGCATCCCAGTTGCCATAGCGCATTGAGTCCACGTACCAGGAATTGCCGACGCCCGGCATGATGATCAGCATCGGCACCGCATCCGGCTCGGCAAACACCGCGTCTGCGGTCGACAGGACATCGGCGTTGGTCCAGTCGCGCTGATTGCCACCGTAGCCGTGCAGCAGATACAGCACCGGCAGGGGGCCACCGTCATGGTCCGGGTGAAAGACGACCGCCGGCAGGTCGCGACCCAGCGCCGGGCTGTGAAACGTGCGACTCTCCAGCGTGCCGGCCGAAGCCGGGCCTACGGCGACGGTTGCAAACAGCGCCGCACCGGCAAGGACGCTCCGAGTGGTCATTCCGCGGGGGCGACGCCTGCCGGGTAGCTAGCCGAAGAGTGGGCGGTGACGGCCCGGCGTTCCTGCCCGGCGGCTGTCCGCGCGGCGTGTTCGGCCTCGCGCCGCCGCCAGGGTTGGCGCTTCAGGAAGGTGCACCAGTACGCAAACCCGATCAGGATCGACAGGCCACCCAAATTCACCAGCATCAGCGTCAGCGGAGTACGGCCGATGACATCGAGAACCATGCCGGCGATCCGCGCAAGACCCATCGACAGCAGGAAGATCGGCAGCGAGTTGCGGCCGACGGTGATCAACGGCCGGGCCCAGTCGGCGAGCAGGAGGTGTTCGCGGCCCTTCACCAGGGCGATGGCCAGATAGGCGAGGGCCAGGAAATGGAGGTAGCGCAACAGGCCGAAATCCGTCTTGTCCTGCCACACCCAGATCACCTCGCGCAGGGCGCGCAGGGTATCGAAGTTCTGGGCGGTTCCCCAGTGCGCCGCCGGGATCGTCAGCACCACGAAGCCGCCCGCCAGCCACAACAGCGGCCGGGAGATCGGCGGCGGCGACACCCACCCCATCGAAAGCCCGAAGCCCGTGAAGAACAGCAGCTGCCAGGCCATCGGATTGAAGAACCACTCGCGGTCCGAGAACGGCTCGGCCGGCACCCCCCAGCCATACAGCCAGTTGGCCGTATACAAGGCCGCACAGAACGTCAGCCCTGCCCACGGATGGATTCGTGACAGCGCCATGACTACCGGCACCAGGACCAGGGCACCGATGTACATCGGAAGAATGTCGAAATAGTTCGGGACGTAGCTCAGGGTGAACAGGCCGATCAGCCCGTCCATCGGATTCTGAATGAACCAGTGCAGATTCAGTTGCTCCACATAGTCGTTGCCCAGCAGGCGGGTTCCGACGACCACAAGCGCGGCGATGAAAAAGAACATGCCGAGATGCGCCGCATAGATCTGCCAGACCCGATACCCGATCCGCGCCGTGCCATAGCCGAAGCTGGCTTTGACGAATGTTCCCCCGAACGCGATTGCCGCGGCAAAGCCGGAGCAGAACACGAACATCTCGGTGGCGTCGGACCAGCCGAACCGCGCCGGGATGTATTCGTTCCACAAATTGTCGGGAACATGCGCGATGAAGATGATGAGCATCGCGACGCCGCGAAAGAAGTCGAGCCGCGGGTCGCGTACCCGAAGACCTCCTGGTGCGGGGGCGCTCGCCGCCATGTGAAAACCTCGTCATCAGCGCTGTAGACCGGAACAGCCTAAGAGATCGGGTGCACCTTCGGCCAATCAACTCGGATCAAGCCTTCTGACGGGATTGTGAGGGATTGGAACTGCGGAGACCGGGGCCCGGTCAAGCAATTCAGTTCATATCGCCTCACGATCCCGTCATGCCTTTTTTGCGCATCTGGATTCGCGCCATGCGGGCCCACATAGTCCGGCACGATTGGGACGCCCGACAGCCGGGCCATGCCGCCGTGAAAGGACGCCAGGGATGTCCAGCATCGATCTGCCGTCGCACTCCAGCACGAATCTGGCGCCGGATGCCGATCGCATCATGCTGCGCCGGCGCATCGGGTTCTTCACCCTGGTGTCGGCCACCTGTCTGGCGCTGTTCGGGTGGATGACCCGACTGGTCGGTGCCGACGGCATCGACGTGTTCGACGCTCTGATCCTGGCAATGTACGGCGGCACGCTGCCCTGGGTGGTGATCGGCCTGTGGAACGCCGTGATCGGCGTCGCCCTGATCTACCTGAGGCGCGATTGGCTGCAATCGGTGGTGCAACTGCAGGGGCTGGAAGACACGAGCAGCCCCATCACCACCCGTACCGCCATCGTCATGCCGGTGTTCAACGAGGACCCGGAGCGGGTGTTCAAGCACCTGCGCGCCGTCGAGGCATCGTTGGGGCGCAGCGGTCTGGCCGAAGCGTTCGAGCTGTTTCTGCTGTCCGACAGCAACGTGCCGGCGATCTTCGAAGAGGAGGAACGGCGTTTCGAGCAATGGCGCCTGACCTCGCCGCACCCGGAGCGTCTCCACTACCGGCGCCGGCTGGAGAATGCCCGGCAGAAGGTGGGCAATCTCGAATCGTTCTGCGACAGCTGGGGGGGCGCGTTCGACCACATGCTGGTGCTGGACGCCGACAGCCTGATGTCCGGCGACGCCATCCTGCGGCTGGTGCGGCTGATGCAGCACAACCCCCGGCTCGGGATTCTGCAGACCCTGGTGGTCGGGCTGCCGGCAGCCAGTGCGTTCGCCCGGGTTTTCCAGTTCGGCATGCGCCACGGCATGCGCACCTACACCACCGGCAGTGCGTGGTGGCAGGGCGACAGCGGTCCGTACTGGGGCCACAACGCCATCCTGCGCCTGGCACCGTTCATCCAGCACTGCCGCCTCCCGCGCCTGCCCGGCGAGGGGCCGCTCGGCGGCGAGATCCTCAGCCACGACCAGGTCGAGGCCGCGTTGATGCGGGCAGCCGGCTACGAGGTGCGGGTCCTGCCGATCGAGGGCGGCTCCTACGAGGAGAACCCGCCAACGTTGCCGGACTTCATCAAGCGCGACCTGCGCTGGTGCCAGGGCAATATCCAGTACTTCCGGCTGATCAGCTGGAAGATCTGGCGCCCGCTCGGTCGCCTGCAACTGGCGTTGGCGATCCTGATGTACCTGTCGCCGGTGATGTGGATGGGCTTCCTCCTCACCGGCCTGCTGCGGATGGTGGCGGTCACGCTGTTTCCCGAGACCAATTTCGCTTTCATGGAAGCGGTCTGGGAGCGTGCGAACTCGAGCGAGGGCATGGCCCTGTTCGCCACCATGATGACCATCGTGTTCGCACCGAAGATCTTCGGGGTGCTCGACGTCATGCTGTCCGCCGCAAAGCGGCGGCGGTACGGCGGTGGCGGCCGGATGATGCTGGGCACCGTCGTGGAGTTGCTGTTCGGCGTGTTGCTGTCCCCGGTCATCGCCGTGGCGCAGACCGTGTTCGTGATCGGCCTGATGTTCGGCAAACGGGTGCAGTGGAATGTCCAGGCGCGCGACCTGCGAACGGTGGCCTGGGGTCGTGCGGTGCGCGGATTGTGGGTGCAGACCCTGTGCGGGGCCGTGTTCGCGGGTGCGCTTTGGGCATGGGCGCCGGGGGCGTTGCCGTGGGCCACTCCCCTGCTGGCGGCGTGGCTGCTTGCGGTGCCGTTCGCCGTGCTGACCTCTGATGCCGGGCTCGGCCGGTGGCTTCGGCGCATCGGCCTATGCGCGGTGCCCGAGGAGCTTGATCCGACGGTTGAAGTCGCCGAGGCCATGACGCCAGCCCCGTTGTCGAATCTCGGCCCCGCAGCCGCATTGGCACCGACGATGACGCTGCACCACACCGTGCCCTCTCGGCCGGACGTCTGAGTGACGGCGCGCACGCGGACGAGGCTCTCAGTCTTGACGTCGGTCTGCCCTCGGCGTTCTGTCACGGCATGACGTGGCGGCACTGGGAACACCTGACGACAACCGATCTGGCGGGCGGCGCATACCGGAACGCGGTCGCCGTTCTGCCGGTTGCAGCTGTTGAGCAGCACGGCCCGCACCTGCCGCTCGGTACCGATGCCATCCTGACCGACGGCGTGCTCGATGCTGCGCTGCCTCGCCTGTCGGATACGGTGGACGTGCTGCGCCTGCCGACCCAGCGGATCGGCCTCAGTCCCGAGCACGCCAATTTTGACGGCACGCTGTCGTTCGGCGCTGAGACTCTTATTGCGCAATGGACCGCGATTGGCCGGGCGGTGGCACAAGCCGGAATCCTTCGTCTGGTGCTGCTCAACGGGCATGGCGGACAGACGGCGCCGGTCGACATCGTGGCAATGCGGCTGCGGTCCGAGTTCGGGATGACCGTGGTGCGCTCGACCTACTTCGCGCTGATGGGCGCTCATCCGGCGATCGACGCGCGCGAGCGCGCTTTCGGCTGGCATGGCGGGCTGGTCGAGACCGCGCTGATGCTGGCGATCCGCCCGGATCTCGTCCGGGACGGCGAGGTCGCCGATTTTCGCTCGGTCGCCGAAGACATCGCGGCAGATCATTCGGTTCTGCGGGTCGAAGGCGAGACCGGCCTGGGCTGGATGGCAGAGGACCTGAACCGGTCCGGGGCGACCGGCAATGCGGCGGCGGCGACCGTTGAGATCGGCCGGGCCCTGCTCGATCAGGCGGCGGGCCGGTTGGCGACACTGCTCACCGAACTGCACGCCTATCAGGGCATCGCCCGGTGAGCAACGCGTGGTCGACCATCCGGGTGGCGATGGCGACTGCGCGAGCGGTGCGACGAGGCGAAGCGCTGTTCGACGATCTTGACCGAACACTGCAATCGCTTCGAACCCGTGGCGACCTGCCGCCGGCCGGCGGAGCGCTGCTCGATCTGGTCGCCCTGGCGGCCCGTGGTCCCGTGGCGGTCGGGCAACTGGGTCAGACCCTGGACGGCCGCATCGCAACGGTCAGCGGCCATTCGCACTACGTGAACGGTTCCGAGGCGCTGGATCATTTGCATCGCCTGCGTGCCCTGGTGGACGCGGTGGTGGTCGGGGCCGGTACCGCCGTCGACGATGATCCGTCGTTGACCACCCGGCGGGTCGAGGGGGCCAACCCGGTGCGGGTGCTGCTCGACCCGTCCGGCCGGGTGCCGGCGGACCGCAAGCTGTTCAAAGACGGTCAGGCGCCGACGTTGGTCAGCGGGCCGGCGCGGCCGGGGGCCGAAAGACTCGGCACGGCTGATGACCCGGAAGCCCAACCGACACCGCGCGACGTCCTGGCCGCGCTGTCGGCCCGCGGCCTCGACATCGTGCTGGTGGAGGGCGGAGCGAACACCGCGTCGCGTTTTCTTGAAGCGCGATGCATCGACCGGTTGCACCTCCTGGTGGCGCCGACCCTGCTCGGCTCGGGGCGCCCCGGTATCGTGCTGCCGGAGGTGATGACGATGGACGGTGCACGCCGGTTCGACAGCCGCCGCTACACCCTTGGGGACGACACGCTGTTCGACCTCATGCCAGTGGGGTGATCAACTGGTCGACATGCCCGACAGTCAGTCGGGCGTGGCGGTCCATTGACCGGCTTCGCCAATCGCCAATCGCCGCGCTTTCGTCCGGTGCGATCTCAAGCGCAGCGGATGCCCAACCGTCGACCAACGCCTGGCGCATCGCCGTCTCATTCGCCTCGATGATCCAGTCGCTGGTCTCCTGGACCACCTGCTGTCGGGCCAGTTGCGCCAACATCGGGGCTGCATCGGGACCCAGGGCAGGGCCGAAGCCCTTGTCGGACCGTTGGTGGCGGTTGACCAGTTCCAGAATGCGGTCGTCAAGCGGTTCGGATGGCTCCCATCGGGTTCGCCCATCATAGGTCAGGACCACCAGCAGGGCGGCACCCAGCGTATCGACGCGGGCCACCAGGCGCTGAAGCCAGGCCGCCGATACCAGGTCGACCAGGGCAGACGCCGTCACGAGATCGGTGCCGACGGGAAGCGCGTCCTCCAGGTCTGTCGCGAGATCGACGGTCTGGACGGCGACGGACGGTGCCGCGCGCTGCGCCGCCTCCAGTAGCGCCGCGTCGGCGTCAGCCAGGGTCCACGTTTGTTCGACGGGAAGGCGGGAGTGCAGGTGTCGACGGTTGTTGCCGGAACCCGCACCCAGATCGACCACGGACAGCGGCCGGCCGGTCCGGGCGACGCGCTGCGACGTCCAGGTCGCAAGCCGCTCCTCCAGTGCGCGGGATCGTGCCCGAGTGTCGAATCCGGCCCGCAGGCCCAGCCAGTCTTCCGAGAAGCTCACAACCCCTCCGTCGCGGCGATGGCGAACTCGGCCGCCGTATCGGACCATCGGCGCAGTCCGGCTGCTGCACGGATCGCACCAGCTGACAGCCGATTGCGCTCGGCAGGATCATCGAGGACGCGGGCGAGGGCGGCAGTCAATGCGCTCAGATCGTCCGGCGGGACCAGGATCGCCGCTTCGGACGGCACGGCCTCCGGTATGGCCCCGGCGGTAGTGCCGATCACCGGCAGGCCCCACCGCACCGCCTCGACGAAGGCGATGCCCCAGCCTTCGTGGCGGCTGGGCAGCACGAACAGGTCGGCGCGCCGCCAGAATGGTTCCAGCCGGTCGTGCGAAACCGCGCCGTGCAGGGTGATCCGGGTGCCGAGCCGGCTATCGGCAATCCGGTCGGCCACCCGGCGCGCGTAGTCCGGATTGCGGGCATCACCGACGAAATCGGCGGTCCATTGCCGGTCGGCGAGGTTTGCCAGAGCCCCAACCAGCAGGTCCTGGCCCTTGCGCGGCACCAGGGTGGCGACCGTCAGCAGCCGAACCGGTCCGTCGGGACTGCGGGTCTCTCGGAACGCGAGATCGATCAACCCGTCCACGCCGGGTGGCACGGCATGAACGATCGATCGATCGATCCCGAGTTCGGCCAGACGCGTGACGGTGGTTCGGCTGGTTGTGATGATCCGTCGCGCGACCGCCAGGGCCGCGACTTCGGCGTGCAGCCAGCGGGTGCGCTCGGCAGCATCGAGCCCGGTCTCGTCGCCCAGCGGGTGGTGGACCAGGGCCACCAGGGCCAGCCGGCGGGCGTGCGGCCGGATTACCTCGATCAGCGGCGCGAATCCGAGGCCGTCGACCACGACGATGGCATTGTCGGGGATGGCAGCAATCGCCGCTGCCGCTTTGGACAGCGTGTCGCTGTCGGTTGCCGGAAACGGGCCGTCGATCCTGACCACGGCACCGAGGCATCCGGCCTCGGCCAGACCACGAACCGCGTGTCGGTCGTAGACGAACCCGCCGGTCGGCGTGTCCGGATCGCCCGGTATCAGGAAATAGACCGGGGCACGCTCCATGCCGGCTCAGAGGTTGCCGCTGTAGCCGGCGGAAGCGACATGCGACTCGTTCAGCACGACCTCGATCGAAGCGATCTCCGATGCCGGCCGGCCAAGCGACCCGGCGCGTGCCGCGGCAGCCAGCTTGTCGAACACCGCCTTCGCCAGGAATTCGGTGGTGGTGTTGACGCCGGCGAACTCCGGCAACTCGTCGAGATTGCTGTAGGCCCAGGGGGCGAGCGTGTCCTTCAGCGCCTGATGGGCGGCGCCGATGTCGATCACCACGCCGTTCGGATCCAGTTTCTCGGCCCGGAATGTCACGTCGATCACGTAGGTGGCACCATGCAGCGCCTGGGCCGGGCCGAACAGGGCGCCGCGAAACGAATGTGCGATCATCACATGGTCGCGGACGGTAACGGTGAACATCGCAGCATTCATCCTTCGGCGGCGGGGAAGCGGACGCGATGACATAAGGCGGTCATCCGGCCATCGGCAAGCGCTGCCATTGTGGCCGGCAAATCGGAGAACCGGCTCTCACCATCGATCAAGATGTCGAGAACCGGGTCGGCCAGAAGTTCCAGCGCCTTGGCCATGCGCCGTGCGTAGCTCCATCGTCCACGCTGGGCGGTGGCGACCGAGCCGGCCTGACTGGACCGGATGGTCAGCCGGCGGGAGTGGAACGCCTCCCCCAGCGGTACCGCTACCGGGGTCGAGCCGTACCAGCTGAGATCGACGATGGTCGCCTCGAAACCCGCGAGCCCGAGCGCGGTCACCAACCCGTCCGGATGGCCGCTGGCGTGGACCACCACGTCGAACTCGTCGCCGGACGGCGGGGCCTCGGCAAAGCTTAACCCCAGCGCCCCGGCCACGGCACGCCTGGACGGGTCGATGTCGAGGGCGAGCACGTCGGTTCCGGGTATCCGCGATGCCAGCCAGGCGACCAGCAGGCCGACTACGCCCAGGCCGATGACGCACACCCGGTCGCCGGGCCGGATGGCGGCGTCCCACACCCCGTTCAGCGCCGTTTCCATGTTGGCGGCCAGCACCGCTCGCGATGGCGGCAGGGCGACGGGCAATGCACTGACGGCCTCGGCCGGGACGACGTAGCGGTCCTGGTGTGGATGCAGGCAGAACACATCGCAGCCCGACAGTTCGCGCGGCCCTTCAACGACGCGACCGACCGAGCAGTAGCCATACTTGACCGGTCCGGGGAACTCGCCGGTCTGGAACGGACAGCGCATCGTGGTGCGTTGGCTGACCGGAACCCGGCCCGCGAACACCAGGGCCTCGGTGCCGCGGCTGATGCCGGTGTACAGGGTCTCGACCAGTACGTGCCCCGGACCGGGACCGGGCAGCGGTTCGGTCCGGAGCTCACCCTGGCCGGGTCTGGCGATCCAGAAGGCGGTCGCCTGGGCCTCTGTCGTCGCTGCCTGCATGGCTCGCAGTCTCCGGTTCGTCCGCTGGGTCGCTCGGATCGGCGCCCGGTCCACTGCTGTACGACGGCGGGCCCGGAGCGTCGAGGGTGTCGGGCCGAAGGTTGCGCCCGGCTGCTGAACGGACCGTGCAGTGTTGCCGGCGGAGGACGGTTCAGCCCTTTCGGCTGCGCCGTTGGAACGGTATGGTCGCGCCGCAATTGCATGAGGGTCGAAATGGCCGACCAGCAACGCCGCGGGCCTTGGACCATACGGAACACCCGCCAAGTGTACGACAACCCCTGGATCGGGGTCGCCGAACACGATGTGATCCGCCCGGACGGCAGCCCCGGCCTGTACGGCGTATGCGCGATGAAGGGCATCGCCGTCGGCGTGGTGCCGATCGACGCTGACGGTTCGACCTGGCTGGTCGGCCAGCACCGCTTTCCACGCGACTATTATTCATGGGAACTGCCCGAAGGCGGTGGCGACCCGGCGCTGCCGCCGATCGAGTCCGCCCAGCGCGAGTTGCGCGAGGAGACCGGTATTACGGCGCAGGGCTGGCAGGAACTGCTGCAGCTCGACTTTTCGAACGCGGTAACCGACGAGATCGGGTTCGGCTTCCTGGCCTGGGGCCTTGACGCCGGTGCCACCGATCCGGACGAGGGCGAGGTCCTGGAGATTCGCCGCCTGCCATTCCGCGCCGCACTGGAGATGGTCATGTCCGGCGAGATCCGTGACGCGTTCTCCCAAGTCATGCTGCTGAAGGTCGATGCCCTGGGCCGGCGCGGTGAACTGCCCGACCCGGTTGCGAGCGCTCTCGGCTACGCCCGGCAGGACGTTTGACAGAAGCAGCGCGGAGCGCTTCGTTCCGTGCCTCAGAACGACCCAACCCCCAGGAGACCCCCATGATCACCAGACACATGCGCACGCCAATCATGCACCGCGCGGTCGAGCACGCCGGCACGGTCTATGTCGCCGGCGTGATCGGCGATGACGTGACGCAGTCGATGAAGGGCCAGACCGCATCGGCCCTCGCCAAGATCGAGAAGGTCCTCGCCGAGGCGGGCACCAGCAAGAAGAACCTGCTGTCGGCCACCCTCTACATCACCGACATGAGCCAGAAGGGCGCGATGAACGAAGCCTGGAACGAATGGCTGGCGCCCGACGACCTGCCGGCACGAGCCACGATCGGCGTGGCCGACCTCGGCGAGAACGTGCTGATAGAGATTGTCGTTACCGCGGCGCGCTGAACATCCGGGGCGGCCTGCGCGGCACCGATCTCGTCGGTGCCGCGCGCCTATCCCTTCATTCGCTTCGACGGATCCTGGCCGCCGAGTTCGTAGGTCACGCGGCGCAGATACTCGATCAACTCGCGGCGGTCGGTAAAACGTTCCAGCGTGGCGTAGGGCATGGCTTGGCCGATGCGGATCGGCACGTCGGTACCGATACGGCGGGCGATCTCCTTGAACAGCAGGGACTCCCGGGCGGTCTGGCTGATGTTGCTGGCAATCTGGAACAGCCGGCTGTTCTGGCCCTCGAAATACACCGGTACCACGGTCGCCTTGCCCTGGGCGATCAGCTTCGATGTAAACGGCTTCCAGTCCGGGTCGAAGGCTCGGCCGAACGGCGGGGTCGCGGTCGAGACCGTGCCGCCCGGGAACACCACGACGGCACCGCCTTCCGACAGTTCGCGCAGCGCCTGGCGGCGGGATTCGATGTTGGTGGCCAGCGCTTCGCGGGTCTCGGCAAAGTCGATCGGCAGCAGGAACGGCTGGACCTCCGGTGCTCGAAACAGCACCGAGTTGGTCAGGACCTTGAAGCGCGGCCGGATCCGCGAGGTCATGTAGCTGATGATGATCCCGTCGAGCACTCCGAACGGGTGATTGGCGACGATGACCAGCGGGCCGTCCTTGGGCACGGCATCCCAACGGGTCCTGTCGTAGACGAGGTTGAGCTGCAGCTTGCGGACCGCGGCGCTCCAGAAATCCTCATCGGGAATCGGTGCCAAGCGATGCTCAAGATACAGCCGCTTCAGCTTGGGCTGGCCGGTCAGCCGCTCCACGACCTGGATGACGAAGCGCTTGAGCAGCGGATGCTCGTGGGTCGCATACGAGAAATCCGGAAGGTCAGCCGGTGCGCTTGGCTTTGATCGTGCCAATCGTTTGAGAAGCGCGGAGGCGCGGCCAGTCTCCATGGCGTTTCCTCAAATTGAACCGGTCTTCTGCCGGCTCCAGCGCAAATGCTCGCGCGTGCGGGGTGGTGGGTCAAGGCGCCGGTGGATTAGGTGTCGGCCCACATGCGCAACAGATTGAGACGCGCCTTCTCCACCCGGCGAATGATCTCGCCATCCGCCGCGTCGCGGACCAGCTTGTCCATTGCCTCTGCCAGATCCTCGATGATCTCGCGTTGGGCAGGGTCCCGTATCATGCTCTCGATCCAGGTCACGATGGCCAACCGCCGGCCGCGGGTGACCGGGTTCACTCGATGGACGTAGTGAGTGGGATAGAGGACGGCATCGCCGGCGGCCCGCTTGTATACTTGCTCGCCGAACGCAGTCTTCAATACCAGTTCGCCGCCGTCATAGGCGCCGGGGTCGTTCAGGAAGATGGTGATCGACAGGTCGGTGCGCATGCCGGGGTACGGTCCCATCAGGGCGGCGTCCACGTGTTCGCCGTACCGGTTGCCTTCGACGTAGGACGCGAAGATCGGCGACAGGATACGCTTGGGCAGGGCGGCAACCGCTACCTGGTCGTTCTGACGCATGGCCCCCAGGACCAACTGCGACAGCTCCCGGTACTCGGGGCTCTGCGGAGATACCTGCGTGTTCTTCTTGATGGCTTCGCCCAGCGGGCCGCCGCTCAGGGTACCATCGACAAACTGGGCGCCGAACAGTCGCTTGGCGATGGTCTGTACCTGTTCCTTGGACAGCAGCCCTTCGATAACCGCGACCATTCATCCTCCCTGCGCACAGCGGCGGCGTTTTACGAATTCCGGCGCGGAACGTATCAGACGTCGGATCGGCAGGCGACGATTCAGCGTCAGGCTCCGGGGTGGCATGCCACTTGCTTTGTCTGTTGCGAGAACAAGCGCGACGGATTCGGCCGGCGCGCGGACGAGACCAGGGAGACGCAAATGTCGCTTGCCGCTGCGCTGAAGAAAGGCCAAGCCGCCATCGATACCCTCGGTGACTGGGATCCGTTCCCGGAGACCGGGAACGAGCGGGCGGCTCAGGCCAAGCTCCCGGCACCCCGGTCCGCACCTGCCAACGTGAACGCAGCGGCAGAACGCTCGCCGGCACGGCTGCGGGCAGTGCGGTCGGCGGCCGAGAAGCCTGAAGCGGCACGGGCGGCTCCGGCGCCAACCCAGGCCCGGGCAGTGCTTTCCAGCAAACCCGCCGCCAAGAACGTGGCGGCGTCCAGGAATCGCGGGAAGGCGTCGTGGCTGCACGAGGGCCTGCCGCAGCACGGGCGGGTCAACGCCGCGCAATACATTCGCGAGTTCGAGCGATTTTCAGCCGAGGAGTCGCGCCGGGCCGTGGCAGACATCGTTATGGACGTGAATCCGAACGAGATCGAAGGGGTGGCCAAGCTGGCCGCCCGCATCAAGGGGCGATATCTCGCCAAACTCCTCGATCTCGGCAACCCCACGAAATCAACCGTTCAGGACACCGAGGTCCGCGAGCTGACCCGCTACCGCGAGACCTATGAGGAGCTTGCTCGCGGTCTCGACATCCTCAAGAGCGCGATCGAGGCCGGCGACGTGGGTGTCTCCGGCATGGTTCGCCGCTGAGGATCGCGACGAGCCTTTTCATTCCCCCCAAACTTCGCGGGCCGCTTCCGGGCGGCCCCTTTTTTGTGTGATGTCGGCCGGGCGGGTCTTGAAATCCTCGCCACACGACGCAACCGTCTAGTGTCATGACCCCTGCGGCCGTCCTGACGACCGGTCGGCATTCCGTCATATCAAAGGACAATGCCCGTAATGACCAAGCACATCGGTATCGTCGGCTGCTCCGCCGAAGGGGCGGCACTGTGCTATCGGACCATCTGCGTGGAAGGTGCCGACCTGATGGGCTCGCACGCCCATCCCGAAGTCTCGATGCACACGCCGTCGCTGGCCGACTACGTGAGCTGCCTGGAGCGCAGTGATCTGCAGGGTGTTGGCGACCTGATGCTTGCGTCGGCCCACAAATTGGCGGCTGCCGGTGCCGACTTCCTGATCTGCCCCGACAATACCATTCACCAGGCGTTTGAGCATGTCGCCGCGCGGTCGCCGCTGCCCTGGCTGCACATCGCCCAGGTGGTGGCGGAGGAGGCAACGGCACGCGGGATGCGACGCATCGGGATTACCGGCACCCGCTGGCTGGTCGACAGCGATGTCTATCCCGAGAAGCTGTCGGCGCTGGGGTTGGAATATGCGCGCCCGGACGTGGCCGATCGCGAAGAGATCAACCGCGTCATCATGGATGAACTGGTCTACAGCGTCTTCAAGCCGGAGGCGGTAACAACGTTCCAACGCGTCATGGCCAAGCTGAAGGCCGACGGTTGTGATGCCGTGGTGCTCGGATGCACCGAGATTCCGTTGATCATGGATGACGGAAACTCCCCCCTGCCGACGCTGGACTCCACGCGCTTGCTGGCGCGGGCCGCGCTGCGACACGCAATCGCTCCGTAGCACGGCTGGAGCATGCCCCACAGAAAACGGCCGCTCCCGAGGGGAACGGCCGAGTTGGGGAGGGAGCTAGGCGAAGAAGCCGTCCTGCAGGACGGGTAGGCAACACGGCTCAGTTGAGGAGCAGCGCGCGGGGCGTGGTCTGGCCGAGGAACTGCTGTGCGGCGAGCTTGTGGTGGGCGTGCACGCTGTCCATGTAGACCCGTGCCTGATCCAGATCGGCGATCGGCCGGCCATCCTCAAGGCGCTCCAGCAGGCAGGTGAAGCCGATCTCCTTGAGGCCTTCGTACGCGTCTTCGGTCATGTCCGGGATGTTGGCCTCGAACTGATCGGCGAACACCTTGGCGAAATGGCCCATGATCTCGCGGCGGAACCGCCAGGGCTGCGCCATCAGCTTGGCGGCCCACTCGTCAACCGCTTCGCGGATCACCCGCGGCAGCTGGTCGAACAACTGTCCGCCGCCGATGTCGGATTCGTCGTCGAATTGCGTGTTCTGGTTGGCCGGGGCGATCTCGATCGGGCCGGCGGCACGGCCGCACATGTCAATCGCCGACCGGCTCCGGACGTCTGGGGCTGGACCGTCGACCACGGCGGGCCAAGCGGCGGTGGTGCTGTCGATGGCGCGCGGATCGTAGTCGGACATTGTCTTGCTCCAGCGATTGGTGTTCGGTCGCTGAAGACAACGCAAGGCTCGGGCCACGCGGCTGGCCGATAAAATATTCAGTTAGTTCAGTAAGTTATTCTGAGGCGTCGGAGGTGGCGGCAGAACTTGCCGGGGAACCGGCCTCCGCGGCCCCGGCAAGGCTTTCCGGCTCGGTCCGAACTTTCCGGCTGCGACTGCCTGACAGGGCGACGTTTCGCTGTTTGCACCGGTAGGCAAAGCCGTTGGCCAAGGGATAGCATGGCGGCCGAACGGGCTGGAATCCCGCAATGCGGCACTTGGCGCAGAAAAAAGGGCCGCCTTGCGGCGGCCCGAGTTAAGGGAGGAAACGCCCAAGAAGTAAAGCAGCACGTTGGGCAGTCGTGCTGCACTGCAAAATCTGGTCTCCCGCGCCGCGTATGGCAAGTGGAAAATTTGTGAGCGGACGCAAAAAGTATTTTGGTCGATTGGAAACGAGCTTGATGTGACTGATTTGCAACAGCAAAAATTCCCGGATCGGGCGGCTCTGAAGAAGCTGTCGGAGCGTCGCGATGCGCCGGGACTCCGTCGGATCGCGGCTCATCTTGGTTTGCTGGCGCCGACCGGTGCGGCGGTTCTGGCGGCTCCCGGCGCGGGGTGGTGGCTGGTTCCGGCCCTGGTCCACGGGATCATCATGGTGTTCCTGTTCGCGCCGCTGCACGAGTGCGTGCACCGGACGGCATTCAAGAGCGGCTGGATGAATCGCTGGGTCGGCGATCTCGCTGGGTTCCTGCTGATTCTGCCTCCGCGTTGGTTCGCCGCGTTCCATTTTGCACATCATCGCTTCACCCAGGACCCGGCGCGCGATCCGGAACTCGCGAGCCCCAAGCCGACGACTCTGCTGGACTATGTTTGGGTGGTGTCGGGGATCGAGTATTGGCAGCGCACCATCCGCGGCCTCGTCCGGCGGGCGTTTGGAATTGCGCCCGATAGCTTCCTGGACGACCGGTTGCGGACCCGCGCGATCCTGGAAGCCCGGATATACTTGGTGCTGTACGGGGCGCTGGCGATCGGCTCCATGGCACTCGCCACCGATGTCGTGCTCAAGATCTGGGTGGTACCGGCATTGCTCGGCCAGCCGTTCTTGCGCCTGTACCTGCTGAACGAGCATTGGGGCTGCCCTTCGGTGAAGGACATGTGGGCCAACACCCGGTCCACGGTGTCGGTCGCTCCGGTGCGCTGGCTTGCCTGGAACATGCCGCACCATGCAGAGCACCATGCCAACCCGGCGATCCCGTTCCATGCGTTGCCGGACTACTCTGAACTGATGAAGGGCGCGCGCGTGAACGAGGCAAGTGGCTACGCGCCGTTTCACGCCTCGCGGATCGCCGACTTGTCCGCTGGTCGTGCCGAGCCGCTCTGACCCGATCAATACCGAGTTGGGTGCCTCAATGCTGGAAGCGACGCGGGATGACGCTCCTGCGCGCGCAGATCCCCGCGCTGTCCGGCAGTCTCACACTTAATTCTGTTTGAGAGACGGTCATGCTTGAAGCGTTCACCCACGATCCGTCACCGTCGATGACCTTCGGGGTCGATCGTCTGGCACAGCTTCCGGGCGATGTCGCCGCGCTCGCCGGCCCCGCCGCCAGGGTGCTGATCGTGACCGACGGCGGACTGATGGCAACCGGCCTGCCGACTGAGGTAGCGGAGCGGTTGCGAGACGCCGGACATTTTGTCGAGTTGTTCTCCGACGTCCGCAGCGATCCGAGTGCCGCATCGATCGACGCTGCGGCAGCTCGGGTACGCGCGATCTCCGCCGACCTGATCATCGGGCTCGGCGGCGGCTCGCCCCTGGACGTGGCCAAGCTCGCCGCCTGCGTTGCGGTCGCGGACATCCCGGCGGAGGGCTATGCCGTGATGGCCCGGCCGCTGCCCGACAAACCGATCAAGAAGATCCTGATCCCGACGACCTCGGGAACCGGAGCGGAAATGACCCGCACCTCGGTCTATGGCATTGGGGAGGGACGCAAGGTGTGGGCCTGGGGGCCGACGCTCAAGGCAGACCTCTCGATCCTCGATCCGATGGTCACGCGCGGGTTGCCGGCGCCATTGACCGCCGCGACAGGCCTTGACGCGCTCGTGCACGCGATCGAAGCCTGTACCCACCGCCGGGCCACACCGGTGGTGGAGGGAATGGCACTGCAGGCGATCCGGCTTATGGCCGGTAATCTGGAGCGGGTCATTGCCGAGCCGGGTGATCTGGAGGCTCGCGGACGGGTGGCCCTCGGCTCGGCCATCGCCGGCGTCGCGATTGACGCCTGCGGGACGGGGATCGCCCACGCGTTCGGGCACGCGCTGGGTACCTTGGCGCATGTCCATCACGGCCGGGCGGTGGCCCTGGCGATGCGGGTGGCTCTGCCATGGGCCTGTGCGGCGCGACCGGATCTCTATGCGCCGGTCGCGCTGGCGCTCGGCGTGGATCCGCGCGGTACGGCCGACGAGCGCGAACTGGCGATGGCGGGCGCGAGTCGGTTCGAAGCCCTGCTGCGGGCCGTAGGACTGCCGGTGTCGCTCGCGGGTGACGGGCTGGGCGAGACGGATGTGGCGCGCCTGGTGACGATAACCGTGGCCATCGAGAACAAGCCGATGGTCGAGTCCAACACGGTGCAACCGACCGATGAAGACCTGGTGGCGCTGGCGCGGGCGATCTTGACGGCTGTCTGAGTGTTCAAGGGCGTCATTGTGTCAATTTCGTGGGATGCGTGCGTGTTGCGTCCACGGCTGTAAACAAGCCGTGAACTTGTGACCGGCGCGAAGGTGTGGATGCAACACGGGGCCGGTTCGGTCGTTAGCAGCAGGTAGCAACTGCTGTGGTCGGACGATGGCTTCGCGTACTGAGGATTATTCGAGCGACTCGCTCTCCGGTATCGACCGGGTCATGCGCGCAATCTCGATTGGTGGATTCGCGCTCCTGCTGTTCGTCGGCGGCGTCCTGGTCGCCATTCTCGGCGTGTTTCCGGCACCACTGCTGAAGGACGCCTACAACGGCGGCATGGCGCTGTACGCCAAGTGGACGCAGTACGGCGACATTATCCAGACCGATTTGTGGCGTGAATCCCGCACTGACGCCCGCGGGGTGGTCATCAACGATCCGGCGCAAGTCCAGCCGGGCTACACGCTGTACAGTTCCGGCCATGAAGCGACCGCCTATCTGCTGTCGTCGGACGGTGCGGTGGTTCACAGCTGGACCCGGCCATACAGCACGGTTTGGTCCGATGCGACTCCCGTCCGCAACCCGCTACCCGACCAGAACGTCTACTTCCGACGCCTGAAGGCGTTTCCGAATGGCGACCTGCTGGCCATCTACGAAGGGGCCGGTGACACACCTTACGGCTATGGAATGGTCAAGCTCGACCGGGAGTCGAATGTCCTGTGGTCGTACTTCGGACGAACCCACCATGATTTCGACGTTGGTCCGGACGGCGCGATCTACGCGCTGACCCATGAGAATCGTACCAAGGCGCTCAAGGGCATGGACCATCTGGAAGCGACCCGGCTGGACGACTTCCTGGAAATCCTGAGCCCCGCAGGCAAGCTGCTGAAACGGGTCTCTCTGCTGGAGGCGGTGGCCGGATCGCGGTTCCTGCATTTGCTGCACACCGTGCCGGCGCATTCGCTTGCCGACCCGCTGCACACCAACACGGTGAAGGTGCTGACCCCTGAAATGGCAGCGGCGATCCCGGGTACCAAATCCGGGCAGATCCTGCTGTCGTTCCGCGATATCGGCGCCGTCGTCGTGCTGGATGTCGAGAGCGAGGACATCGTGTGGGCGTTGCGCGGTCCCTGGTATGGCCAGCACGACCCGGACATCCTGCCCAACGGCAACCTGCTGATCTTCGATAACCTCGGCCAGTTCGACCAGCCGAGCGGCAAGTCGCGGGTGCTCGAGATCGATCCGCGAACGGCGGCGATCGTCTGGCAGTACGGCGGAACGGACGATCGGCCCCTGGACAGCGAGATCCGTGCCGATCAGCAGCGCCTGCCAAATGGAAACACCCTGATCAACGAGTCGAACGGCGGCCGGCTGCTGGAGGTCACGCGTTCCGGCGAGGTGGTCTGGGAATACGTGAACCCGGTCCGCCGCGGCGACAGCAACGAATGGATTCCGATCATTGCCGGCGGCGAGCGCCTGGAGCCGAGCTTCTTCGAGCCCGGTGTGCTCTGAGCCCATCCCGCCCCCTCGGACCCCTGAACGGAGGACTGACCCATGAAGTTTCGAGACACCGCAACCCTCTGCCTCATCGTCGCTCTGGCCGGCATGCCGAGCATGGCGTCGGCCTATGTCGGCCCAGGTGCCGGTCTCAGCCTGGCCGCGGCGTTCTGGGCCATCCTGGTGGCGGTTGGAACCATCATGGCCTTCACCCTGAGCTGGCCAGTCCGCCGGTTGCTGCGGCGCCGGGCCGCCGAGAAGCAGTCGGCGGCAGCAGTGCGTCGGCGCGATGCGTCGGACCCTGACGACATGGCGCACGACCGCGGCGTTCACAACTCGTGAGGATGAGTCATGACCATGGGCCTTCTGGACGTTCCAGGACCGCTGTTCGGCGCCGTCGAAAGCGCGCTCGCGGATTTCATGCCGCCGATCTTGCGATTGTGCCTGTGGGCGGCGTTCGGCGCCTGGATGTCGATCGAACTGTACCGCCTGCTGTCGCCGCAACGGCGCATCAGCGCGGCGGCGCAGGACCTGCGGCACGCCCAGACGGAACTGGCGGGATTCGACGGAGAGTTCCAGGACGCCATGCCGCTGATGGGGCGGATGATCCGGGCGTCGGGCCATCGGCTGCTGCTGGTGTTTCCGGCGGCGATCGCGGCCTCGCTGCCGATGCTGGCCCTGCTGGTCTGGTTGGACGGGACCTACAGCGCCCGTCTGCCCGCGCCAGGCGAACCGGTGGCAGTGAAAGCTGAACCGGCGACCCTGGATGCGCGCTGGCAGGACGGCTCGGTCGGCCAGGTGGTCGTAACGGACCAAGCGCGCCAGCCGGTGATCAGCGCGGCGGTGCCGGCCCCGGTGCCCACCATCCACAAATGGCAGTGGTGGAACGCGCTGGTCGGCAATCCGGCGGGGTACCTGCCGAACGAAGCGCCGCTCGAACGGATCGACATTGATCTACCGCGGATCGAGGTCCTCAACGTCGGGCCGGGCTGGGTCCGTGGCTGGGAAGCGCCATTCTTTGCGGTGTTCATGATCTTCGCGCTGTTCGCGAAATGGGCGCGGAAGGTGATCTAGCGCATGTCGGACAGGGCGGACGGTGATACCCGGTACCATGTGCCGGCGTGGCTCGACATCCTCGGCGGGCTGGTCGAGCGCTGGCCGGAGGCATGGACCCGGCTGGGCGACGTGGAGACCCGGCGCCTGCAGGCCGAACTTGCGGACCAGGCGGTCGATCGCCCCGTGTACGTGACCGGGCTGGCGCGGGCCGGCAGCACGGTGCTGCTTGAGCTGTTGTCGCGCCATCCGGATGTCGTCACGCACCGCTACCGGGACTTTCCCATGGTCCATATCCCGTGGTTCTGGAACCGGTTCGTGGACTCCAACGCCAAGACGCCGGAACGCCCGCAGGAGCGCGCCCACGGCGATGGCATCGCGGTGACGGCGGAGAGCCCGGAGGCCTTCGAGGAGGTCCTGTGGATGACGTTCTTCCGGAATGCCCACAACCCCGTGGTCAGCAATGTCCTGGGGCATGAAGACAGCAACCCGGAGTTCGACGCGTTCTATCGCGATCACCTGCGCAAACTGCTCTGGATGCGCCGGGGACAGCGGTATCTCGCGAAGGGAAATTACAACGTCACGCGCCTCGGCTATCTGCGGCGGCTGTTTCCGGACGCCCGCTTCATCGTCCCGATCCGGGATCCGATCAGCCATGTCGCGTCGCTGATGCGGCAGCACGAGCGGTTCCAGCAGGTCGGGCGCGAGCACCCGCGGGCCCGACGTCATATGCGTCGGGCAGGCCACTACGAGTTCGGCCTGGATCTGCGACCGATCAACGTCGGTGACCAGGATGCCATCGTGCGTATCCAGCGCCTTTGGTCGTCCGGCGAAGAGGTCGAAGGCTGGGCCCGATACTGGTCGATGATCTATCGGCATGTGGCAGATGTCTGCGACGCCGACCCGGATGTCCGGATCGCCACTTTCGTGGTGCGTTTCGAGGATCTGTGCCGTGCACCGGGCGAGGTCATGCAATGGGTCCAGCGTCATGCCGGACTGCCCAGCAAGGAACTGCCGAACCTGGCCGAGCAGCGGATTCGCGCGCCCGACTACTACCGTCAGCCGTTCACGCCGGAACAGCGCCGGTTGATCTGGGAGTGCACCGCGGAGACCGCAGGCCGCTTCGGCTACGCCGGACCGGACGCCGAGGCGTCGGTCACCGCGGCTGGCGCAGCCTGACAAGCAGGTTGCCGAGCTCAGACACGCTGTCGACCAAGTAATCCGCGCCGGCCTTGGCAAGCGTGTTGCTCGGGTTGTAACCCCATCCGACACCGATCGCGGTCACACCCGCGGCGCGGGCCATTTCCATGTCGAAGACCGAATCGCCGATCATCACCGTGTCGCCTGCCGATCGGGCGGTCTCGGCCAGCGCGTTTCGAATCAAGGTCGGGTCGGGCTTGCTCGGACCGCTCTCGGCGGTCTGGATCGTCGCGAACCGATCGCCCCAGCCCGTGTGGACGAGCATATGGTCGACGCCGGCGCGCTTCTTGCCGGTTGCGATGCCAAGGGTGAAGCCCTGCGCTGTCAGCGTCGCGAGCAGGCCGTCCATCCCATCGTAGGGCGCTTCGGCATCGGGACGTTCGGCGCGCAATGTCCAGAACGCGTCGACGAACCGTGCCGACAGGTCCAGCCGCTCGTTCTCGGTCCGCTCCGGGAACAGCCGGTCCATCATGCGCTCGGGCAGCAAGCCGATGGTTGCCAGGAACGCGTCGTCACCGGGATAGGGGATCGCGCTTCCGGCAAAGGTCCGGCGCGCGGATTCCAGGATGAAGTCGCGGCTGTCGATCAGCGTGCCGTCGACATCGAAGATCAGCAGCACGTCAGTGCCGCTTCAAGGATGCGGCGTCGCGTTGGCCTGGAAGTCCGGGCGTTGCGGCTTGACCACGCAGAACCGGTGCCCGCTCGGCGCCTCCAGCACCACCCAGCCCTTGAGACGGGTTACCTCGGTCGCGCCGAGGTCGATGAGCCGCTTCACCTCGGCCTCGATGTCGTTGGTTTCGACGTCCAGGTGCACGCGGCTGTCGTGCTCGACCTTCTGCAAGATGATCTTCACCTCGCCGCTTGGACCGGCCAGGCTGACGTAGCGGCCATCGGGATCGGGCTGTCCTGGGGCGACGCTGTAGCCAAGCGCTCCGGTCCAGAACGCGGTCGCATCGGCCAGATCGGCCGTCTTGCAGTCGATAACCAGGGCGCCGAGGCGGCTCTTGTGCATGGTTCGATCCTCCAGCTGAATCGGCCGCAGTATGACCAAGCCGAAGTCGAACCGAAACCGTTCGTGGAGACCTAGGCGAGCTGCGGGTAGCCGAGGCGTTCCGCCGTCTGGCGCATCCCGGGAATCGAGGAATAGTCGCGGTCGTCGACCTCGGAGACACCATCGATCAAAAGTGTCGCGCGGGCGTCGGCGCCTGCCGGATCCTCGGCCGCGCGTAGCAGCCCGGCCGTAAGCCTTGCCCGAGTGACGGGGTCGATGCTGCGCCGCGTCGCGTAGGGCAGGGCGGGCGCATCGGCGCTCCAGTCCAGCACCCGCAACCCGCTGGTTTCATCGGGAGCGTGTCGGGTAATCAGGGCAAAGGAGACCGCGTCGACCGCGGCGATGTCGGCCCTGCCGGACCGGACGGCGGCGATGCTGGCGCGGTGCGTTCCGCTCCAGATCACTGCGGAGAAGAACCGTCCGCCACGGGACAACGGCGCAACCGCGGCGCGCAGCGCGTTGCAGCCGGACTGCGAGTCCGGGCCGTTGGCGGCAACCCGTCGGTCGCGGAGATCCTCCAACTCGGCTGCGGGATCGTCCAAGCGGACCAGAAACGCGCTGCGATAGCGCCCGGGAGTGCAGCCATCGGCGGCATAGGTCGGAACGGCGATCGCCGTCAGTGAATTGGCGAACTCGTGGGTCAGGGGATAGCCGCAGGTCTGGCTCAACACCAGCAGCGGATCACGCCAGATCGCTGCCACCGGGCGCGAACGGTCGAGTGCCGACGGGACGTCGGGTACACCTTCGGCGCGCAGCGAGGCGGCGATGGTGTTCCACCACGCGTCGGTTGCGCCTCGGATCTCCGGCAGGTCGTACATCGAGAGCGCAGCGATTCCGGTCATGTGGTGCCGCCCTGCAGTTCGTCG
This sequence comes from Thalassobaculum sp., assembly GCF_040219215.1. Classification (GTDB taxonomy): domain Bacteria; phylum Pseudomonadota; class Alphaproteobacteria; order Thalassobaculales; family Thalassobaculaceae; genus Thalassobaculum_A. The sequence continues at coordinate 119,256 of NZ_JAVJSX010000019.1, read as the reverse complement.
ATCTGCCGGCGGACGAAGTCCGGCACCTCATGCGCCTGGATCACGGCGCGCCGGATCAGATCGTCGAACCGCCGGGTCAGTACCCGGATGTGATCGGTTGTGGTGAACACCAAGTACATGTTGCCTACGTAGAGCGCCGCGCGTTTGGGACCGAAAATGGTGACCGGGACCGCATACTCGGAGCGGCCATCGTACAGGTACCATCGCAGGCTCGGGTACAGTTCGTCGATAAGATCGGCGATGTGGGTGAGTTGGCGGATGCGGATCGCGACGTCCAGATCCTCCCAGATGCCCTGCCCAAGCACAAAGCCACGGAGCATCTGGATCGACGTGCAGATCTCGATGTCGGTTTCCGGTTGCCGGGCATAGTCCAGCCGATCCAGTGAACGCCGCATGGCTTGGTCGGCGGACAGCCCATGAGCCTCCCGGTACTCATGGCTCACGACCTCTGTGATTTTCAGGGGATCGGGAAGGTTGGTGGGGACGTAGCGGATCTTGTAGCCAGCGGCTTCGGCATACCATCGCCGCAGGTTCTCATCCTCGGGCGCTCGGCTGCGCGGCGAAATCTCCGGAGCCCGCTCCAGAATGTCGGCGCCGAGTTGATTGCTCTCGGTCAAGCCGAGTAGCCAGTCCAGGCTGACCTGCAGCGCGCTGGCGATGGCGGCGACAGTGTCGGCCCTCGGCAACCGGACGCTTTCCGACGACAGCACCTGGGACAGTGTCGACCGGTCGACGCCGATGCGGCGGGCCAGTCCGGCGCGTGTGGTTCCGGCTCGATCCATGGCCTGCTCCAACCGTTCCCGGAACAACTGGACGGTGAAGCGCTTGTCGGTTGGCGTGGGGTTGGCTGACATGCATCTCTCTGATGTATTTTATCACCGTAATGTATGTTTTATCACCAATGTCAACATAAGTTGTGCGAAGGCGCGTTGTCACAACGGAGTTCGGTAAACTAGCGTCGGTCTCATGATACCAACTCATGAGACATCATCCTTCGGCGCCGTCGCGCCGACTGCAGCAGGGGATCCCCTGGGACAAGGGGCCGCGGCCGGATTTGCCGTACCCACTGCGCCGACGGCCGCTTCGATTCCCCGGCGAGCGGAGCGTGTCGAATGGCCCACCGTTGCGCTGGCAGCGGGAATATACGCGGTCTGGGCAGGGGCGATGCTGGCCGCGGGCAGCGGCGCGGTTCCGCCGGTCGTGTGGGTGCCGGTGGTTGCCTGGTGCGTCGCCTGGCAGGCATCCCTGCAGCACGAGGTGATCCACGGACACCCGACGCCAAGCGTGTCCTTCAACCGCTGGATCGCCGGTCCTCCCCTGGCGCTGTGGCTGTCCTATGATCGATACCGCGCCACCCATCTGCAGCATCATGTCGACGAGCGCCTGACCGACCCATTGGACGACCCTGAGAGCTTCTACGTGACCGAACGGGACTGGCAGGCCGCCGGTCCGGTCGGACGCCTCGTGTTGTGGTCGCTTAACACTCTGGTCGGCCGGCTGGTCCTTGGCCCCCCTTGGACCGTGGTTCGATTTGCGCTTTCGGAGGCGAGGGCGGTTTGGCGCGGCGACCCGACCCGTCGTCGCGACTGGATTCGCCACGGCGTGGCCACCGCCCTGGTCGCGATCGTTATCGACCTCGGCTTTGGTGTGCCGCTCTGGCTGTACGCACTGGCCGTGGTTTGGCCGGCCACATCGCTGATGCTGCTGCGGTCGTTCGCCGAGCATCGGTTGGCGGCCGACCCGGCGCATCGCAGCGCCATTGTCGAGAGCAGCGGCCCGCTCGCGTGGTTGTTCCTGTCCAACAATCTGCACGCGTTGCATCATGAGCGGCCGGGCCTGCCGTGGTTCGTGCTGCCCAAGATCTACCGCGCCAATCGCGAGACGGTGCTGGAGCGCAACGGCGGCTATCGGCTGTCGGGTTACGCCGAAGTGGCCCGGCGCTGGTTGGTTACGCCGCGCGATCATCCGCGGCACCCTGGCCGGGCGTCGTAGCGTCAAGCGAGGTTGAGAACGACGCCAGATCTGCCAACACCCCGGCCCGACAGCGGCCGGATTCGACCGGGAGAGAGTTCATGACCGATACACTGCCGTCTTCGATCGGATACTGCGTGGTGGGAGCCGGCGTGCACGGCCTGTCGACCGCTTGGCATCTTGCGATGGAACTGGAGACGACAGGCCGGGGTTCCGGCCGTGATGTGATCGTCATCGACAAGACCGCGCCCGGCGCCGGTGCCTCCGGCATCGCCTGCGGCTGCGTGCGCAACATGTACATGACGGAGCCGCTGCACGCGATCCTGCGGCACTCGGTCGATGTCTGGATGGCGGACCCGGTGCGGTTCGGCTTTCAGCAGGTTGGCTACATCTCGGCGGGCGAAGGCAACCAACTTGCCGACTATGAAAAGATGGTCGCCCACCACAACGAGGTCGGCTACCGCTCGGACCTGTATGTCGGCAAGGAGGCGAAGGCCTTCCTGAAGCGGCTGTGGCCGGACTTCAAGACCGACGGCATCGATGTCTGCCATATGGAGCACCCGAGCGGATACGCCGGCACCCGTCAGGCGATTTCCGGCTTGGCGGAGAAGTGCGTCGAGCGTGGCGTGCGGATCTACTCGGGCGTCGAAGTGACCGGCTATGACATGGCCAACGGCCGGGTCTCGCGGGTGCTGACGCCAGAGGGCGCGGTCGGGGTCGACGTGGTGGTCTGGGGCCTCGGCGCTTGGACCCCGAAGCACTGGGACATGCTGGGCCGGGGCGACCGGATCGCGTGCAGCTATCCGGACGGCACCTCCGTCGAGAAGGACATGTGGACGTACTGGCGCCTGCTGGAGGGCGAGGTGTACACCGACCGTCCGTACCGCACTGCCGATGACCGGGATCCGCCGGTGCTGCATGTCGAACTGATGAACACGCCGGTCGTCGATCCGCGCACCGGCAAGGAACTGGACGACCATCTGTACGTCTACTGGAAGAACGGCGCCGAACGCATGGACGGCTATGGCATCCAGGGAGGCACCATCCCGATCAAGATCGGCGCGGAAGCGCTGGTCGAGCCCTACGGCCACGCCAGCGATGCCTACCAGGCGGAAGACTCCTTCGCCGACTACATGACCGCGGCGATGGGGCAGTTGATGGGCCGCTTCGAAGGCAATCGCGACAAGTTCCGGGACCGGCGCAATGGCGGCATTGGCGCGTTCACGCCGGACAACGTGCCGATCTTCGACTGGGTCGCGGACAATGTGTACATGGTTGCCGACTCCAACCATGGCTTTAAGATGCTGGGCGTGGGGAAGTTGCTCGCCCGGCAGTTGGTGCGCGGCGAAACCGTCTCGGAACTCACCCCGTTCCGGTTGTCGCGATTCGGAGAAGGCGCCACGTTCGGCGCATCGAACAGCCATTGCCCCTGGGTCTAGGTGCCTGGACCGTCATTGAACGGTCATTTTGATTGCGTTCCAATTCCGGGAACCCTATACCGCCCGCGACGGTTGTTGGACCGGCGGTGCGGCAGTTGACAGCTGTGCATCTCACAGTTCTGTGATCTCGGTTGCCGTCCAAGTACTGGGGAGCGACTGTGGAAAGTACTGATAGATTTGCCGGGTCGCTGCGCTACCGTTAACTGAAATTTCAGCATATGCTGGTAGTCGTTCTGGCAATGCATTGCGACGTGGAGGTTAAATTAGTCACATGGCACAAGTGAAAGCCGAAAATCGACGTGACGATCCGAACTATCAGATTACCAACAACAATCCGATCGATGTTCACGTCGGCCGCCGTGTCCGACTGCGCCGTACGCTTCTTGGCATGAGCCAGGAACAGCTTGGCGATGCGCTGAACATCACCTTCCAGCAGGTCCAGAAGTACGAACGTGGAAGCAATCGGATCAGCGCTTCCAGGCTCTGGGACATCGGCCAGATCCTCGATGTGCCGGTCAGCTTCTTCTTTGACGACATCTCGGACGATACGGCCGCCCATTCGCCGCGCCGCATGAAGGCCGGCGGCGTGAAGGACGAGTACGAGGAGAATCCGGCCGATCCGATGGCGCGCCGCGAGACCCTTGAGTTGGTGCGGGCCTACTACTCGATCAAGAATCCGAACCTGCGCAAGCGGATCACGGAAATGGTCAAGTCGGTCGCGACGGCGCTTCCCGAAGAAGCCTGAGCGTCCTCTTGGACGCATGAAAAGAAGAGGGCGCGCCGCTTTCTGCGGCGCGCCCTTCTCTTATGCACCCTCGTTTTAACGAGGGGTCAGGCGAAGATGTCGACCGTCTGGCCGCGGTTCGGGTCAACCGAAGGCGCCGGTGTGGTCGGGGTAGCGGTCGAGGATGCCTGGGCGCCTTCAGCAATCTGCTGGGCTCCCTGAATCAGTTGCGAGATTCCGGCACCGAGGGTGCGGACCTGCTCATTGGCTGCGCGCACGCCAGCGACGCTGGTGGTGCTCAGGGTGCTGCCGATCCCATCGATTGCCATCAGGTTCCTCCGTCGGTCGGATGGTCAGCGGCCACACTATCGAGAATCGATGAACAGGACGTTAACGATGCCGACTGCCGCGTCGCGGCGAAGTCACTGGGCTTGCGCCGGCCGGTTCGGTGCACCATCGGTCGGCGGCGTGTCGGCGATCACATCGAAGAACACCGGCTCGACCCGCTTGAGCTCGTCCAAGGGGATGTGGCAGGCGATCCGGTGAGTGCCGCTGACCGTATGGACCGGCGGGCGCTTGTCGGCGCAGATCGCTCCTATTTTCCGCGGACAGCGGGTGTGGAACGGGCAACCGATCGGCGGATTGACCACGCTCGGCAGGTTGCCTTCCAGAACGATCTTGCGTTTGTCGACCGTGGTATCGGCGATCGGCACCGCCGAGAGCAGTGCCTCGGTGTAGGGGTGATAGGGTGGGGCGAAGATTTCGTCGGTCGTGCCCTGTTCCATGATCTGGCCGAGATACATGACCACGATCCGGTCCGACAGGTAACGCACGACCGACAGGTCATGGCTGATGAACAACAGGGTCGTGCCGTGTTCTCGCTGGATGTCCATCAGCAGTTCGGTCACCGCCGCCTGAACCGATACGTCGAGCGCTGATACCGGTTCGTCCGCGATGACCATCGCCGGGTTGCCGGCAAACGCCCGGGCGACGCCGACGCGCTGCTTCTGGCCGCCGGACAACTGGCGCGGACGGCGATGGTAGAAGTCGCGGGGCAGCTTCACCATGTCGAGCAGCCGCATCACCCGGTCGTGGACCTTGTCCGGATCGGCCTCGACCCCGAACTTGCGGATCACCCGGCTGATCTGGCCGCCGATGGTCATGGACGGGTTGAGGGTGTCGTTCGGGTTCTGGAAGACCATCTGCAGCGAGGCGACCTGCTCGCGCGGGCGGTCCTGTACCTCGGTGCTTTCGATCTCGTCGCCGTTGAAGGTGATCGTGCCCTCGCTGGCGGTCTCAAGCCCCATCAACACCTTGGCGAAGGTCGACTTGCCGCATCCGGACTCGCCGACGATTGCGACGATTTCGGCCTTCCGGGCGCTGAAGCTCAGGGTCTCGTTGGCCTTGACGTAGCGCACCCCGTCGCCTGACAGCATGGCCTTGATCGAGCGGTCGTGCAGTTCGTAGTACTTGCGCATGCCATCGACGACCAGCACCGGTTCGCCCGGCTCGATCGGCTCGTTGACCTTGCCGGCGCTGAGCGGCGCGTCCCAATCGATTGTCTCGAAGCGGTTGCAGCGGCTCTGGTGCGGGTCGGCCTGGCTCGGCACATCGCGCATCGGCACCGGCGCCGGGGCGCAAACGCCTTCCTGGAAGTAGTCGCAGCGCGGGCCGAAATTGCAGCCCCGCGGGCGTTGGTGCGGCAGTGGCAACTGCCCGCGGATCGCCACCAGCGGCCGGTCGTTCTTGTTGGCGCTGGGCAGCGGAATCGCGCCGAACAACCCGCGAGTGTACGGGTGGCGCATCTTCGTGAACACGTCGCTGATGGTACCGGTCTCGACGGCCTCTCCGGAATACATCACGCAGATCCGGTCGCAGGTCTCGCGCACCAGCCCCAGGTTGTGGCTGATGAAGACCTGTGCGGTTCCCGACTTCTTGGCGATCTCGGCAATCAGGTCGATGATCCCGGCCTCGACCGTCACGTCGAGCGCGGTGGTAGGCTCGTCGAGCAGCAACAACGACGGCTTGGACAGCAGAGCCATCGCGATCACCACGCGTTGCTGCTGGCCGCCCGAGATCTGGTGCGGGTACGCGGCCATGACCCGGTCGGCGTCCGGCAATTTGACGTCGCCGAGCATCCGGCGCGACCGGTCGTAGGCCTCCTGTTCGGAAACGCCCTCGTGGACGATCGGCACTTCCATGAGCTGGGCGCCGATCGTCAGCGACGGGTTCAGCGCCGCCATGGGTTCCTGGTAGATCATCGCGACCTCGGAGCCGCGCATCTGGCGCAGTTCCTCGTCGGACATGCCGACGATGTCACGGCCCTTGAAGCGGATGCTGCCGCCGACGATGCCGCCGTTGCTACCGAGATAGCGCATGATCGCCATCGCGACCGTCGACTTCCCGCAGCCGGATTCACCGACCAGCCCGACACTTTCGCCCTCGTAGATCGTCAGGTTGAAGTCGATCACCGCCGGTATCTCGCCGGCCCGGGTGAAGTACGAGATGCACAGGTTCTCGATCTCGAGGACCGGGGTACGGGGGTCGGTTGTCATCGCTCCCTCTCTCTCAGTCCCGAATGGCGATTTCGCGCAGCCCGTCGGCCAGGAGATTCAGGCCGAGAACCAGCGACGAGATGGCGAGGCACGGATACACGATCATGTGCGGGAAGGCGGGCGCCAATGCCCGGCTCTCGTTGACCATGCCGCCCCAGTCCGGATCCGGCGGCGGCAGTCCGAGACCGAGGAAGCCGAGGGTTCCGATGGTGATGGTCACGTAGCCCAGCCGCAGGCAGGCATCGACGATCAGCGGTCCGCGGGCGTTCGGCAGGATCTCGACGAACATGATGTACAGCGCGCTCTCGCCGCGGGTCTGCGACGCCGCCACGTAGTCGCGGTTGCGCAGGTCCAGGGTCAGGCCGCGCACGATACGCATGATGCCCGGTGCCGAGGCAAAGATAATCGCCAGCACGATGTTCAGGCCGGAGGCGCCGAAGGTCGAGATCACGATCACGTAGAGAACGAAGATCGGAAACGACAGCACGATGTCGGACACGCGGGACAGGACCGCGTCCCACCATCCGCGGAAGTACCCGGCGGCCAGCCCCATGATGATGCCGACCGCGTAGGCTGCAACGGTGGCAATCGGGCCGTAGATCAGAACACGGCGTCCGCCATAGATGATCCGCGACAGGATGTCCCGGCCGATCTTGTCGGTACCCAGCCAGAACGTGGCGCCGGATGCGGGGTCGACGGCACCCGGTCTCTGGAACGGCATGATGGTGGCGTTCGGGTCGAACGGCGCCAGCACCGGGGCCAGGATCGCCGCGATGACCCAGGCCAGCACGATGCCGGCGCCGATCATCCCGACCGGGCTTTCGCGCAGCAGGCCGATGGCCTTGACGACTCGGGTCAGCCCGGACTGGCGCTGCGCTACCGGTTCTTCGGTTTCCGCACTTGCGACCATCGCGCTCTCCTCAACTGAACCGGATGCGCGGGTTCAGGTACATGTACCCGATGTCCGCCAGGGTTTGCGTACCGACGGCGACCAGGACGGCCACCATGGTGCAGGCCTCAATGACGAAGATGTCCTTGTTGAGAGCGGCTTCCAGCAACAGCGAGCCGAAGCCCTTGTAGGCGAACAGGTACTCGATGACGATCACGCCCGAGAGCAGCCAGTTGATCTGCAGCATGATCACCGTGAACGGTGCGATCAGCGCGTTGCGAAGCGCGTGCTTCAGGATCACCTGCCGATGCGGCACGCCCTTGAGGATGGCGGTGCGGATGTAATGGGTCTGCATGACCTCGGCCATCGACGCCCGGGTCATGCGGGTGATGTAGCCGAAGCCGTAGAGCACAAGTGCGGCGACCGGCAGCACCATCTGGGCGATGTCGAAACCGCCGATCATGTTGCTGACGCCGGGCAGGAGCTTGAGCCAGAGAACGAAGATCGCCACCAGGAACACGCCGGAGGCGAACTCAGGGATCGAGGTCGTGGCGATCGAGAACACCGAGATCGTCCGGTCCTGAACGGAGCCTTCCTTCATGCCGGCCAGGACACCCAGCAGCAGCGACAGCGGGACCATGACCAGCAGGACCCCGAGTGCCAGAAGACCGGTATTGCCGAGGCGGGGGAGGAGAATATCGACCACCGGGACCTTGAACCGGGTCGACATTCCGAAGTCGCCGATCATGAAGTTGCCCAGCCAGCTCGCGTAGCGGATCGGCAGGGGCTCGAGGTAGCCGTTGGCTTCCATCCAGAGCTGGCGTTGTTCGTCGTTCGAATAGGGACCCAAAACCTTCTGGGCGACGTTGCTCGGGTCGAGCTCCAGAACCAGGAACACCAGCATCGACACCACGACCATGGTGAACAGCAGGTATCCAAGGCGCTTGGCGAGAAAGATCAGCATCGCTCGGTTCGCCTCCCGCGATACGGTTTCATCGGACGGCGCCGAAGACCGCTTCCCCCGGTGGCGCGCTACAGATGCGCGCGATCATGCGTCTATAAGGTCGTCAGGCGGTGCCGGAGCACCGCCTGACGTTCGCTCGTCGCCTCAGGCGCTGAGCGAGACCTTGTGCCACTGATGGTACAGGGTCGGGTGCGTTGTGTAGCCATGCACCTTGTCGGTCGTGGCCGAGAACACCGAGCGCCAGATCGGCTGCACCATGACGGCGTCGTCCTGGAGGATCTTCTCGACCTTCTCCATGGCCGCTTTCCGCTTGTTCACATCCAGGATGGCGCTTGCCTGATCCAGGGCCTTGTCGAACTCCGGATTGGCGTAGCCGGACTCGTTCCACGGCACTCCGGAGCGATAGGCCAGGTTCAGCACCATCACGCCGAGCGGGCGGTGGGTCCAGGAGGTCAACCCGAACGGTGTGGTGGTCCAGATGCCCCAATAGGTCGCCGCCGGAACCGGGCTCAGTTCAAGGTTGATGCCGGCCGGCGCGCACTGCTCCTTGAACGCCTGCATGGCCGCCAGTTCCCAAGCACCGGAGGTCTGGCCGAAGTCGATCTTCAGCGTGATGCCGTCCTTGAAGCCGGCCTCCGCCAGCAAGGCCTTGGCCGCTGCCGGGTCATATTTCGGCTTCGGCAGCTTGAAGTACTCCGGATGGATCGCCGAGACGTGGTGGTGTTCGCCAGCCTGGCCGCGGCCCCGATAGGCGATCTTCAGGATCGCATCGGTATCCATGCAAAGCTGAACGGCCTTGCGTACCTTGATGTCGTCGAACGGCTTCTCGGTGACCTTCATCCGGCCGATCGCGGTCTGCGCGGTCGCCGCCTCGTAGACCTTCACGCCAGGCAGGGCGTCGTAGACGTCGAGCTGGCTGACATCGACTTCGTAAATGCCGTCAACCTGACCGGAAGCGATGGCGGCAACCTGGGCCGATGCGTCCTCGCCAAGGTCGATGTAGTGGATCTCGTCGAGGAACACCTCGCCGCCCCAGTACGGGTCCTTGCGTCGGGTCAGGACCGCCTGGCTGCCGACGGTGAACTTCGTCAGTTCATAGGGGCCGGTGCCGATCGGGTTCTTGGACAGGTTGGCACCCATCTCGTCGAACTTCCGGTGCACGATCGCGGTCGGGTAGTTGTAGAGGTTCTCCGGGATCGACAGGACCGGCGAGTTGAGGTGCAGCCGCACGGTGTGGCTGTCGACCTTCTCGACGGCGCCCTTGGTCATGCGCTTGGACATGACCGCGTTGCCCTTGTCGTCCTTCTTGCCGGTGTCGACGTCCTCGACCATGGCGGAGAACAGGCCGACATTCGACGAACCGGTCTTCGGGTCAAGCCAGCGTGTGAAGTTGTGGACCACGTCGTCGGCGTTGAAGTCGTCGCCGTTGTTCCACTTCACGCCCTTGCGCAGCTTGAATTCCCACGTCTTGAGATCCTCGGACGCCGACCAGCTTTCCGCGAGGTACGGCCGGGTGACGTTGTCCGGGCCGGTGATCGTGAGATACTCGACAACGTGACGGGCGACATTGGACTTCTCCGTCCAATCGAACGTCGCCGGATCGGTCATTTCCTGGACCTTCATGGCGAACTTGAAGGTACCGCCCGGTTTGCCTTGGGCACGGGCCGGCGCCACCATTCCCTCACCGAGGATCTGGCCTGCCATCGCATACGCTGCGCCGGCTGATACGCCGAGCAATGTGATCGTCCGAAGGAACTCGCGGCGATCGACCTCTCCCCGGCTGAGCTGCTCTTTCAGCTCGGGGATATAGGGGTGGTTTGCCCCCGATTTGCGCTTGTCCATGATCTGCTCCCGTCTCTCCCGTTCGTTGTCGTTGCCCGCATCTCACGGGCCCAGGAAGCCGTAATCCTAGGCGGCTGCGACATTCCGAGATTGATGGTCGAGACGCATTTTTATCGATCTTGGTTGGCGTCTTCAGTCGACCCCGGCGTCGTCCCCGCGCCGTCCGCAACACGACGAACGACTTCCGCCTCCGCCGCTTCGTATCGGCGAAATCATTGGGCGAGCGTCTGGAGATGTCAAACGGTTATGGTAAATGGAAACTTGCGTAGCGGCCGAAGCGGTGGAACCAAAGAGGATTCGCGGCCATCCGGCCGAGGCGGGCATTGGCCTGCGGTCTTCAGATGCGACGGGAAATCTAGACGATGGATGGCATTGAGTACTTGTGGTCGGGGCCGGTTGCGACGCGGTTGTCCACAACGGCACTGCCGGCCATCGTTGACTGGTGTCGGGCACGACGCGTGACGAGGCCGATGCTTGTGGGAGGTGGATCTCTGACAGCGACCCCCCAGGCGCTTGCGCTGGTCCACGCGCTGGAGGCGGCCGAACTGGCGGTGTGGTGCTTCGACCGGGCTACGACGCCGTCCATCTCGGTCGTGGCCGACGCCGTCGCCAGCTATCACTTCGAGAACTGCGATGCGCTGATCGCGATCGGCAGTGCCGTGGCGATGGATGTCGCGAAGGGAGCAGCGCTCATGGCTGGCCAGCGCAGTCCGTACAGTGCTCTCGCCTGCGATCCCGGCGGCGAGGGTGTGCCGGTGGATGCATCGGCGCTGCCTCCGCTTCTGGCCTTGCCGGCCACGCCTTCCGCTGCCATGGCGGTCGGTGGCGTCGTCTGGATCGCTGATGAGATGGGGGCGGCGCGACCGGTCCGGCATCCGGCGCTGCGTCCCGGTGAAGCGGTTCTGGCGGACGATACGGTCATGAGTGTTCCGGATGACGCCCACGGCCGTTCGTCGGCCCTGGCGGCGCTTGTTGCAGCGGATGCAGGCTGCTCGGACGCTGCGGTGGCCGGGCTGATGGAGCCGGGCGTATCGGCGGTGACGACGATGCGGCGAGCTTTGGTAATGGCATCGACCATCGAGGGCGCGCGGGCGCCACGCCGGCGGCTGGCGCTGACGTCCTCGGTGATCGGCGGATTGGATTTCGGCCAGACGATGCTCGCGTTGCTGGGGCAAGCGTGCTGGCGGACCGATGCGCAGGCCAAGCTGGGCGGCACCCCGACCGATGTTTCGTCGCTGAGCGCCGATCTCATCCGGTCGACGCGCGGTGTTTGCGACACCAGCGATCTGATCGAGGTTGATCGCATCTTGGACTTGCTCGGCGTGGAGCAGCCGGGTGCGCCGCGTCGCCGCGGTCGCCGCGGTCGGGTCGTGTGATGCCGGAGCTGGCAATCCGACCCGGTGTCGAGGCCGACCTCGACCGGCTTCTGGTGCTCAACAACGCAGCGGTGCCGGCGGTCAATGAACTCGACCGCGGCGATCTTCAGCGGTTCTTGAAGATCGCTCCCCATTTCCAGGTGGCCGTGATCCGGGACCGTCTGGTCGGGTTGATGATCGCGCTGGCGCCGGGCCTCGACTATGGCAGCCTGAACTACCGGTGGTTTGAGGAACGCTATGACGGGTTCCTCTACATCGATCGTGTTGTCGTCGATCCCGACGTCCGGTCAGCCGGTATCGGTGCGGCGCTGTACAGGAACCTTGAACTGGTCGTTCGGGAGCGCGGCATTTCACGGTTGGCCTGCGAGGTCAACTTGCGGCCGTCGAACGACCGCTCGCTGCGCTTCCACGAACGGCTCGGCTTTAGAGGTGTGGGCACCCAGGACACCGAGAACGGGGCCAAGACCGTTCAGCTCATGGTCTGGGAGCTGAATCGCTGATCCGGGCCAGGACGTCGACCCACTGTTCGCCGATGAGCGCCGGGCTGTAGGTTTCGGCGATGAAGGTCTGACCGGAGCGGATGGCGGCGTCGATCGACGCTGATGGGATCTGCGTCGCGGCTTCGATTCCGGCGGCCAGATCGTCGACCAGCAGAGCGTAGTCGGCCAGCGTCCTGTACGCCGGCAGCGGCGAAGCCACGCAGAACCGTCCGGCCGCGATCGCAGTGATCAGTCGGTTCGCGCTCTTCAATGCGGAGTCGGCGTCGAGATCGCCCGGCAGGATCACCAGATCGGCATGTTCAAGTCCCCGCCGCTGGCTGTCCGGGGACCATTCGGTGTAGCGCACCGTCAGCCCGGCATGGCCGTCCCGGTACCGCTCCACCAAACCCTCGAACAGGTGTGCGCCCGTCGATACCAGGGAGAGCTCGAGCGGAAACTGCCCGGCAAGTTTGAGCAGTCCAGGCACTTGAGGGTTCAGGTACCGTGCGTTGGTTGGCGAACCGAACCAGATCAGGCGCAGGGGCCGTCGTCGAAGGTCGCCGCCTACCGGCCGCAGCGACTCGTCCAGCGGGTCGTCAATCCGGTAGGCCGGCGCGCCTGTCTTGGACCAGCTGCGGGCAAGTGCCGCCAGCCCTTCGGACGAGGCGGTGAAGGCGTGGACGTGCTCGGTCAGGGCGTGCATCGGCGCCAGCGCCTGGTAGCGCGCCAGATCGTCGGTGACGTCGAGGGTGACGGACTTGCCGAGGCGTCGGGCTCGGTCGGCCAGCCCGCGGTAGTTCTGGAACACCTTGCCGATGACGATGTGGTCGGCATCTATGAAATTCTGGCTGCCTTCGATGTGTTCGGGTGTGGTGTTCGCGACCAATGCCGCTTGATGTCCGTGAGCATTGAGCGCCTTGAGCGCAACCAGCAGCCGCAGGCGCGTGCTGGCCAGCCGGGCCGTTGGCCCGTCCGGAGTGTTGTGTACCTGATCGTCCGTAATCAGAAGCACGTTTCGCCGACGGACCGGGGTTGCCAGCGTCGGGGTGTTCACGGGAGGATCGGTTGTCGCGTCTGCGCGCTGCTTCGTATCCGTCATCACCGTACCCCACGGAATTTATCGCCCGATGTCCAGCCATCTCCCGGTCGAAGTCCTGGATGCATTGCGCCGTATGAAACTGGTGGGTGCCGGAGAGATTCCGGTTGCGACGGCACTGACGGGTGGGGTGGCGTCCGATATCTGGCGGATCGATTCGGCCCGCGGGGCATTCTGCGTGAAGCGGGCCTTGGCTCGCTTGAAGGTCGCCGCGGAATGGCTGGCTCCCGTTGAACGCAATGTCTTCGAGGTCGCCTGGTTCAGGGAGGCGCGCGCCGAAGTGCCTTCGGCGGTTCCGGAACTGCTCGGCCACGACGCGGAGGCCGGACTGTTCGCCATGGCGTGGCTCGATCCGTCGTCGCACCGCTTGTGGAAGGCCGACCTGGCAGCCGGGGTGGCGGATCCCGCGGTTGCCTGGGCGGTCGGGGATCGATTGGGTCGGATCCATGCCGGCACGGCTGCACGCCCGGAACTGGCGGTCGATTTCGCCACCGATGCGATCTTCCACGCCATCCGGCTTGAACCGTATCTGGAGGCCGCCGCACGGGCGCATCCGGATCGCGCGGACGTCCTGGCGGCCTTGGTGGCGCGGACCGCGGAAACCCGCTGGTGTCTCGTTCACGGCGACGTCAGCCCGAAGAACATCCAGATCGGCCCCGACGGTCCGGTCCTGCTCGACGCCGAATGCGCCTGGTGGGGCGACCCGGCGTTCGACGTCGCTTTCTGTCTGAACCACCTGCTCCTGAAGACGCTGTGGGTGCCGGGCGTTGCATCAGATCTGCTGGCGTCCTTCGACGCGCTGTGGACAGGCTACCGCTCGCACGTCGACTGGGAGCCGGTCGATACCGTCGAGGCGCGCGTGGCGACCTTGTTGCCGGGCCTGTTCCTGGCGCGGATCGATGGCAAGTCGCCGGTTGAGTACCTGACCGACGAAACTGATCGCAATCGGGTCCGAAACGCGGCACGGGCCTGGCTTGCCAGCCCGTTCGAGCGGTTGGCCGACCTTCGCGCGGACTGGACAAGGGAGATTGGCGGGTGAGCGACCGGATCGAACAGGTGATCGGACGCCGGGTGTGGGACAGCCGTGGACGACCGACGGTGGAGGTCGAGATCCGCTGTGCAGGTGGCGCCGTCGGCCGCGCCATCGCCCCCGCGGGTGCTTCGACCGGATCGGCCGAGGCGCTGGACAAGCGTGATGGCGGAACGGCGTTCGGCGGCCGGGATGTCCGAGAAGCCGTGGCTGCGGTAGCCGGACCGATTGCCGACGCGCTCATGGGCCGCTCGGTGGTCGAGCAGGGAGTGCTGGATCGCGATCTGATCGCCTGCGACGGCACGGCCGACAAATCCAAGCTGGGCGCCAATGCGATCGTGGCGACGTCGATGGCGCTCGCCCATGCGGCTGCAGCGGTCCACGGTACTCCCTTGTGGCGTCATCTGGCGGGAGACAGCCCGGGCCCGTTGCCGCTCCCCGAGATCCAGATCCTGGGCGGTGGTGCGCACGCTGCGCGGCGGGTCGACGTTCAGGACTTCATGGTCATTGCGGTCGGTGCCCCGGACTATCCGACCGCGCTCGACTGGACGGCGGAAGTTTATCGGGCGGCCGGCGAGTTGCTGGCCGAGGCGGGCCGGCTTCAGGGGGTGGCCGACGAAGGCGGTTGGTGGCCGGCATTCGATGGCAACGAGGACGCCCTTGACCTCCTGGTGCGGGCGATCGAGAGGGCGGGCCGGATTCCCGGAGACGAGGTGGCGATTGCCCTGGACATCGCGGCCAGTGACTTCGGCAAGCAGGGCCGGTACCGATTGGCGCGCGATTGCCGGGAGATCGACTCCGACGGGTTGTCGGAAATGCTGCTCGGCTGGCTGGCGCGCTATCCGATTGTGTCGATCGAGGATCCGCTCGCCGAGGACGACCTTGCCAGTGTGGCGGCATTCGCGAAGGCTGCACCGCGGGGCGTGCAGATTGTCGGCGACGATCTGGTGACGACCAACGCCTCTCGAATCCGGGCGGCTGCCGAAGCCGGGGCGGGCAACACCGCATTGATCAAGCCGAACCAGATCGGAACGCTCACAGAGACGGCGGAGGCACTGGCGGCAGCGCGGTCGGCCGGTTGGGGAGCGATCGTGTCGGCGCGTTCAGGCGAGACCGAGGATGTCACGATCGTCCACCTGGCGGTCGGATGGGGCATTCCTCAGCTCAAGGTTGGGTCGTTCGCCCGGTCGGAGCGCATGGCAAAGTGGAACGAAGGACTGCGCCTGGGTGAGGTCGTGCCAACTGGCCACGCATTGCCGAAGCGATCAATCTATCCGTGGGGCCAAGTGTAGAAGGACGGCGGGCATGAAGGCCATCTATCACTACGATGTCGGTCCGTGGCTGGCCGAGCGGCTGTCTGCATTGGCGACGGCCGATCGGATACAGATCTCGACCTGCCCGGAGGACGATGACGACGGGTTCGCCCGGCTGCTGACCGACGCCGACGTTCTGCTGCACAACCTGAAGCCCGTGACCGAGGCCCATATGGCGGCGGCACCGCGTCTGCGCCTGATCCAGAAGATCGGGGTGGGGGTCAATACGATCGACCTGGAAGCGGCCAAACGGCGCGGGATTGCCGTGTGCAACATGCCGGGCTCAAACAGCCGGGCCGTGATGGAAATGACGCTGCTGCTGATGCTGGCATGCCTGCGTCGGCTGCCGGTATTCGATGCCCGTACCCGACGCGGCGAGGGCTGGGGCTGGCCCAAGGAGATGCAGGACACGCTGGGCGAACTGGCCGGTCGAACCGTGGGCTTGGCGGGCTATGGCTCGGTACCGGAGATGCTGGCGCCGGTTCTGGCGGCCATGGGCGCGGAGGTCATCTATTGCTGCCGGACCGCGAAGTCCAACGCGATTGGAACCTGGGTCGACAAGGAGCAACTGCTCGCCCGATCCGACATCCTCTCCCTGCACATGCCCCTGACCGACGAGACCCGGCACTGGCTTGACCGTGACGCGCTGGCCGCGATGAAGCCCGGAGCGATCCTGATCAACACCGCACGAGGCGGTCTGGTGGACGAGAACGCGTTGATTGCATCCCTAAGCACCGGGCGGTTGATGGGGGCCGGTCTCGACGTGTTCGCCGAGGAGCCGACTTCGCCCGGCAACCCGCTGTTGGGGCTCGACCGGGTGGTCCTGGCACCACACGTGGCGTTCTTTACCCTTGGGACCCTGGAACGCAGCCTGTCGATCGCGGTCGAGAACATCAGGCGATTGCGCGACGGGCAGGATCTGATGCACCGGGTTGCATGAGCAGCCTGTGAACGACAGTGGAAGGCGGGACATGCTGATCAGGGATCTTCCCACGCCGCATCTGGTGCTGGACCGGCGCAAGCTTGAGCACAACCTCGCCCGGATGCGCGGACGGGCTTCGGAATTGGGCGTTCGCCTGCGGCCGCACGGCAAGACCGCAAAGTCGGCCGAGGTCGTACGGCGGGCCGTTGGTGCCGGACCCCTCATGGTCACGGTGTCGACCCTGCGCGAAGCCAAGTACTTTGCCGAGAATGGCGTCCGCGACATCGTGCACGCCAACTGCATCGCACCGAACCGGCTGCCGGAGGCGGCAGCCTTGCTGCGCGACGGCGTGGATCTGGCGATCACGACGGACAGCACGGCGGTGGCAGCGGAGATCGTCCGCGCCGGAGGTGAATTCGGGGTGCGCTTTGCGGTGATGATCGAAGTTGACGTAGGCGAGCACCGGGGAGGCGTCGCCGCCGATTCCGATGCGCTGTTGGCAACGGCCCGTGCGTTGCACGACGGCGGGATGGAAGTCCGCGGGGTCCTCGCCCACGCCGGACACACCTACGGCTGCACCGACGCGGCGGCGGTGGCGGTGATTGCCGAAGCCGAACGGGCGGGCGCCGTTGCGGCAGCCCGCCGCATCCGCGAGGCTGACATTCCCTGCCGGGAGGTCAGCGTCGGATCGACCCCCGGTGCGCTGTTCGCCAAGCACCTGGATGGTGTCACTGAGTTCCGCCCCGGCGTGTATATGTTCATGGACCTGTTCCAGGCGGGGGTCGGGTGCTGCGGCATCGACGAGATTGCGCTGACGGTGCTGGGTACGGTGATCAATCACCGTCCGGATGAGGGGACCGCCCATATCGACGCCGGTGCGCTGGCTCTGTCCAAGGACCGGTCGACCGGCGCGCAACCGATCGATCGGGGGTTCGGTCTGGTGACCGACGTCTTCGGCCTTCCGCTGCCGGGGCTGTGCGTTGAGGCGGTGCACCAGGAGCATGGCCGTCTGGCCGGTGCCGGAGGGGTGCCGTTCGGGGTTCTGCCGATCGGCTCGCGAGTGCGGGTGCTGCCGAACCACGTCTGCATGACGGCGGCGATGTATGACAGGTACGCCGTGGTTGACGGCAGCGAGAAGGGCGACGAGCAGCCGGTCGAGGCGTTCTGGGATCGCGTGAACGGCTGGTAGCTGGGTGGTGTTGTCCCGGTGCCGGTCAGACGATCGCCTGGGCAAGCTGCTGGGCCGTCACGCGCGCGCCATCCAGATCGGCGCCTTTCAGTTGAGCCCGAGCGAGCTTCGCGCCGGTCAGGTCGGCGCCCTTCAGGTTCGCGCCAGTCAGGCGGGCGCCCGTCAGGTCTGCGTTGACCAGAACCGCTCCGGAAAGGTTGGATACCCATAGCCGTCCGGTCGGCTGACCGTCCGGGCCCTTCAGTTCAACCGAGGTCAGGTCGGCGCCGGCGATCCGGGCACCCGTCAGGTTGGCACCGGCGAGGTTTATACCGGCCAGTTCGGCATCCCTGAGATCGGCGCCGGAAAGATCCGAGCCGGACAGATCGGACATTACCAGACTGGTCCGCCGCATGACCGCGCTGACCAGGACTGCCTCACGCAGATCGGCACCGGACAGGTTGACGTCAGACACATCGATGCCGGTCAACTCGGTCTTGGCCAACTGCGCGCGTGATCCGCCACGTCCCTGTTCGCGGATCCAGACCGCGTGTTCGTGCAGGATGTCGCGCAACGATCTGGACAGGCCCCGTCCGTCGCCTGAGGTCAGGTTGGCGCCCGAGAGATCGGCGGTGGAGAGATCGACGTTCTCCAGAATGGCACCCTGCAGTTCGGACTTCTGGAACATCGTGCGATGGATGAGTGCGCCCGACAGGTTGGCGCCGGAGAGATTGGCGCCGACGATTCGCGCGCTCGACAGGTTGGCGCCGGAAAGGTCCGCCCCCTGCAGGTTGGCGCCCTCCAGGTTGACGCCCGACAGATTGGCCCCACACAGCAGGGTCTTTTCCAGCGTCGCGCCGATCATGCTGGAATGCGACAGGTCGGTGCCGGAGAGATTGGCACCGCCCATGTCTGCCTCGTCCATGTCGGACTGGCCGATGTTCGAGCGGATGATGGTCGCCGGTGCCGCCGGGTTACCGCTGATCAATGCGCCGCCGCGCAGGTCGGCTTCTTTCAGATTGGCACCAGCCAGGTTCGAGCCGCGCATGAACGCGCCCCGCAGGTCGGCACGAATCAGCAGGGCGTGGTTCAAGTCCGCGCCGTCCAGGTTGGCGCAGAACATGTCCGAGTATGACAGGTCGGCACCGGAGAGGATGGCCCGTGCCATGTACGCGCCGGAGAGCTTGGCGGACTGCAGGTTGACCTGCACCAGGTTGAAATCCGCGAGATTGCAGCCCGACAGGTTGGCGCGGGCTCCGCCCGATCGGCGCTGCAGCCAGCGCTCGTGGCTCGAGATGATGTCCAGGATCTGGTCAGGGGTCATCGACATCGAACGGGATCAGTTCCAGCCGTCGACGACGACCCGATAGATCTTCGTCGGCCGAGGTTCATCTGCGTAGTAGTGCTCGTCGATGCGCAGTGACAAGGACAACTCCTCGCAGTAGCTGCTGAGATGTGCGTAGCCGCTGGTCCGTTGAATGTCGTCAAGGGAGATGCCGAAATCCCCGGCATTCGTGGTTTTCAACGGTTCGCCGGAATTGTCGGTCAAGTAGTAGATGACGAATCCCGCGCCTGCGGAGCCGGCCTTGGCATCAGCGTAGCGCGCCACATCATCGGCGACGCGCATCGCCAGCCGCTCCAACTGGTCGCTGATCGTTGCAAGCGTTCGGCTGCGGGCGGCTGATGGGCTGGCTGTCAAGTTTGCGTTCATCGCTAATGACTGTGTGCCGAGCGTTTTGCTCGGTTGCTCCATCATCTCATACCGTTACTGAGAAGAGGTTAAAAGGATGTTTCCACATTTCGGCTGCCGCGTGGCGGAAATTCCTGCGCGCACCGGGTCAAAGAGAGTCGAAGGTCGTCGGCAAGATTGTATCCGGCTCCGCAAGCATTCTCTCTGAACTGCGCGCGCATCTTGCAGATCAGGAACCGGGCACACTTTGCGCGTTGCTCGGGGACCTCAGACGGGGGCGGCCTCGTTGTTCACCGCTGCATCCAACTGATCGATCCCGACAAGGGCATCGGTAAAGTTGCAGCCGGTGATGTCGGCACCCGCGAGATCGGCACCGGTGAGGTCGCAGTGGGACATGTTGGCGCCTCGAAGATTGGCGCCGCGAAGGCTGGCGTCATTCAGTTTGGCGCCCGACAGGTTGGCCGGCCAGAGCCGCCCGGTCGGCTTGCCCTTACTGTCCTTCAGATTGACCGGCCCGATGATCGAGTTCTGCAGATTGGCGCCCGTGAGATTGGCGCCGGACAGGTTGACGCCCTCCAGCGACGCTTTCGACAGATTGGCGCCTTCCAGGGTGCACTTCCCCAGGTCCGACATCACCAGCAACACCTCGGACAGGTTTGCTCCGGTCAGGTCCGATCCGTGCAGGTCGGCGCCCGACAGGTTGACCCCGGGAATGTCGATGTAGGTCAGGTCGGTATTGACCAGCGTTGCGCGCTGACCGAGCCGGCCGTCTTCGCGAATCCAGACGTAGTGGTTGTTGAGCGTGTCGCGGACGTCGGACGGCAGCGAATCCTCGCTGCGAACCATGTTGGCGCCGGTCAGATTGGCGGATGACATGTCGCAGCCATCGATGTTGGCACCGGCGAGATTGGCGTGCTTGAAGATCGTGCTGTTGATGAATGCGTGCTTGAGATTGGCGTCCTGCAGGTTGGCGCCGGTGAAATCGGTCTCCGACAGGATGCAGTTCGACAGGTCGGCGCCTTCCAGGTTGGCGTTTCGAAGATTGACGCTCGACAGGTTTGCGCCCGACAGATTGGCGCCGGCGAGGTTGGTGTTGGCCATGGCCGAATTCGAGAGATCGGCGCCCCGCTCGTTGCGGGTCGGCGCCTCGCGGCTGCCGTCCTCGCCATCGGAGCCGAACATCAGGGTGCCGCCGCGGAAGTCCGCGCCCCGCAGGTTCGCGCCGTTGAAGTTGACGTTGCGGATGTTCGCGCCGCGCAGATCGGCCTTTTCGAAACTCGCGCCCTTTGCGTCGGCCCCGTCCAGCACCGCACAGAACAGGTCGGTCTGACTGAGGTCGGTGCGGACCAGGATGGCACGGGTCAGATCGGAACCCGACAGCTTGGCGCCGCGCAGGCGCGCGCCCTCAAGCGAGAACCCGGCGAGGTTCTGGCGGGCAAGGTTTGCCCGAACGCCGCCACGGCCCTTGGACAGCCAAGCCTCATGCTCCTGCAGTATGCTCACGAATTGCTGCGGCGTCATGCCGGCGCCCCCGAGATCCCATCGTCAAACTATCGAGACGTCCCCAACTATGTCCCAGCAAAGGTTAACATACTCTATCGCATTGTAGGTTGTGTTCGTGAACCGGCTCGCAACACGCATGGCGGGACGGCTACTCGGCCGGCGCTTCGCCCTTCACCGCCGTACCCGTTGATCCGGTTGCACGGGCCTTGACCGACCTGCCTTCGATGGCGGCCATGAACAAGGACAGCATCGACGGGATCAGGCCCAGGGTCAGGACCGCCGACAGCGACAGTCCGCCCACCACCACGGAACCCAGGCCGCGGTACAGTTCCGACCCGGCGCCCGGCATCAGGACCAGCGGCATCATGCCCAGGACGCTGGTCAGGGTGGACATGAAGATCGGCCGGATACGGTTGCTGGTTGCCTCCAGGATGGCGTCCGCCGGGCTCATGCCCTCGCGGCGCAGGTGATAGAGGGTCTGGTCGACCAGCAGGATCGCGTTGTTGACGACCGTGCCGATCAGGATGACGAAGCCGAGCAGGGTCAGCATGTCGAGATTCTGCTGGTAGAGCTGGTTCAGCAGGAACAGGCCGATGACCCCGCCGGCCGTGGCCAGCGGCACCGAGAAGATGATGATCAGCGGATAGAAGAAGCTCTCGAACAGCACCGCCATGACCAGGTAGACGATGACCAACGCCAGGGCGAGGTCGAGGACCATCGCATTCCAGGTCTCGGTCAGCTTGTCAGCGGTGCCCGACATCAGCAGCTTGGTTCCAGCCGGCAACCCTTCCGCCTGCAACGGTTCGATAACCTGCTCACGGATGATATCCATCGCCTGCTCGAGCGGCATCGCCGCCGGCGGGCTGATCTGCAGGGTGATGGTGCGGGCCCGCTCGCTGTGGCGGATCTCGGTCGGACCGGTCGTCTCGTACACGTCGGCGAGCGAGCCGACCGGGACAATGGTTCCGGACGATGTGACCACCGGCAAGTCGCGGATGCCCTGGGTTTCGGTGATCTGCTTGAACGGGCCCCGCAGGGTCAGGTCGATGCGCTCGCCGGCCACCGTCACTTCGGCAACCCGCATGCCGTCGTTGAACGCGTCCACGGTCTGCCCGAGTTCGACGGCGGTCACACCATTGTCGGCAAGGCGCAGGCGGTTCGGCACCACCCGCACTTCCGGCGCGCCCAGTGTCAGGCCGGGGCGGGGCCGCATCTGGGTGCCACCTTCGCGCGGCAGGGCCTGCCCAACCTTTCGCGCAGCCCGCCCGGCGACGTCGACGATCTGTTCCAGACTGCCGCCGGCAATCTCCAGATCGATCGCCCGCGCACCGCCAACACCGCGTCCGAACAAGGACGTCTGGCGGAAGAATCCGGAAGTGCCGGGTTCCTGGAACGCCGCGTCACGCATCGGCTTGATCAGTTCGCCGGCGCGGCTCGGATCAGCCGCAGAGGCGCCGACGATTGCGTTGGCCCGGAAGGCGGCGAAGAAGAACTGGTCGATCCGGACTTTTCCGTCCTCGCTTGACACCGGTCCGCCATCGACGTTCCACAGGGACCGGGTGGCGTCTTCGATCCGGCCGGCGATCGACGTCATCGTATCCAGGTTGTATCCGGCGGGTGGCTGGACCCAGCCGATGACCAGATTGCGGTTACCGTTCGGCAGATAGTCGATCTTTGGCAACATCGCCCAGGTGATCACCGACGTGACGGCGGTCAGGCCCAGGATCAGGCCGATGGCGACGGATTTCCGTCGAATGGCATGACGGGTCAGCGCCAGGGCGCCGGCTTTGAAGGCAGCCGCTGCCGGGTCCAGCAACGGAACCCGCCGCGCACCGGCGCTATCCGGGTTTGCGCCCAGCAGCCGGCCCGCCAGTGCAGGGATCACGGTTACCGAGACCAGCAACGACAACAGGACCGACACCGAGATGGCGACCGCGATGTCGCGGAACAACTGGCCGACTTCCAGGTCCATGATGAGGATTGGCAGGAACACCATGACGGTGGTCAGTGCCGATACCAGCACCGCGCTCCAAACCTGGGCGGCGCCCCGGTAGGCCGCTTCCCGCGCGCTGTGGCCTTGCTGGCGGAGCCTGAAGATGTTCTCCAGCACCACGATCGCGGCGTCGACCACCATGCCTACCGCGAACGCGATGCCGGCCAGCGATACCACGTTGATCGAACGGCCCAGGGCCGCCATGGCCACGAACGAGCCGATGACCGACACCGGGATTGCCAGCGAGACCACCAGCGTGGCCTGCCAGGAGCGCAGGAAGGTAAACAGCACGACGGCTGCCAGCGCGCCTCCGATGTAGATGTTCTGGGTGACCAGATCGATCGCCGAGTTGATGTAGGTGGTCTCGTCGTAGACCTGCTGCAGGATCAGGTTCTGCGCCGGCAGGTAGTCGCGCCGCAGCTCGTCGATCGCGGCTCTTACACCAGCCATGGTCTCGATCACGTTCGCACCGGTCTCCCGGTACATCGGCATGCCGATCGCCGGTACGCCGAAGCGGCGGATGTTGGAGACCGCTTCCTTGTAGTCAAAGGTGACGTCGGCAACATCGTTGACGGTCACGCGGGCGACGCGGCCGGTTGCCGGGTCGGTGTCGGTGCGAAGGGCCACCTCGCGGACCGCGGCCGGGCTGTCGAGGTCACCCTGGGTGCGTACCGTGTAGCGGCGCTTGCCTTCTTCGACGGCACCGCCGGAGATCGATGCGTTCGCCTGGCGCAATGCGTTGACCACCTGGGGCACGGTGATCTGGAACCGCGCCAGGCGTTCCGGATCGACGATCACCTGAATCTCGCGCTGACTGCCGCCGTAGATGTTCATACGGGCAATGCCGGGGACCCGCTCGATCCGGTCTTTGATGATGTCTTCGGCGAAGTCGTAGTAGGTGCCGATCCGGCGCTCGTTGCCCGGTCCTGCCATCAGCACCATCCAGGCGATGGCGTTGTCGTCGGAACCCGCGGTGTCGAAGATCGGCTCTTCGGCTTCGTCCGGATAGCCACTGATCCGGTCGAGCCGGTTGGCAACCAGCAGCAGGGCCTTGTTCATGTCGGTGCCGATCAGGAACTCGAGCTCGATCGACGCTCGTCCAATCTCCGACTGACTGGTCATCCTGCGCAGGCCCTCAAGGCCGCGCAGCTCGTCCTCCTGGCGGTTGGTGATCTCGCGCTCGACCTCGGCCGGTGCGGCACCGGCCCAGTTTGTCCGCACGCTGATGACCGGCTGATTGACGTCGGGCGCCAACTGGATCGGGATGCTGACCAGCGCGACATAGCCGAACAGCACCACCATGAGGACGGTCGCCAGGACGGCGATCGGGCGTTCAATCGAGGCGCGGATGATGTCCATGGCGGCCTCGCGTTAGGATTGGGGTTGCACGGCTTGGCCGGATCGCAGGCCTTCATTGCCGCGGACAACCACGACATCTCCGGCGCTCAGCCCCTGCAGAACTTCGTATCGGCTGCCCAGGCTTTCACCGAGCGCCACCGTCTTGTAGACGGCCTTGCCGTCGAGCACGACGAACACCGCTTCGCGGTCGCCGTTGCGCACGATGGCGTCCTTGGACACCGTCAGCGCATCGCGGGTGCCGCCGACCGGGATGTGCAGGACCACCGACTGGTTGGCGGCGATGTCGTTCTGCACTTTGTTGTCGGCCTGCAGCACGAACCGCACGGCCCGGGTCCGGGTCCGCGGATTCTCCTCCGGAACGATGGCCCGGACGGCGGCGAAGATGTGCCCGCCGTTTTGAACCTCGGCTTCGATCGTGGTGCCCGGCGGAAGGGCGGCCAATCGGTCGGCGGGGATGTCGGCTTCGATCTCGATCTCGGAATCGTTCAACAGGCTGACCACCGGATCGCCGACCCTGACATAGGCCCCGGCCGTGGTGTGCTTGATCGTCACGACCCCGTCATATGGCGCCCGCACGCTCGCGTCGGCGACGGCGATCTCGGCCAACTCCAGTTGCGCCATCGCCGCGGCGGCGTCCGCCTGGGAGCGGGCCAGTGCCGCCTGGGCGATCTCGACGTCCCGCTGGGCGTCCTCGGTGCGGTCCTTGCGGTATGCGGTGGAGCCCTTGAGCTGGTCATGGCGTTCCAAGGCCTGGCGCGCCTTGGCGAGCGTTGCGCGGTCCCGTGCGACCGCCGCACGTGCGGCTTCGCTGGATGCGGCACGGAGCTGCCGTTCGCTGGCCAGACGGTCGTCGGCGAGGCGGGCCAGGACATCCCCACGCTTCACGCGGTCGCCGACTTGGACCTCGACGATAGCCACCCGCTCGGCGGCACGCGCCGCCACCACGCCGTTCTGGCGGGCGACGAGACGGCCAAGAACGTCGATGGTCTGGCTGAGCGGCTCCAGGCGCACCGGATCGACGCCGACCGCCTCCTTGCGTTCCTTGGCGGGCGCCGCCGGCGCGGACTGGGCATAGGCAGGCCCGGATGCCAAAAGTCCCAAAGCACCGATCAGGAGCAGGGCGGTGCGATAACTGGGGAACATGTGGCGCATCCTGGCAAACTCGAACAGCGCCCGGACACCTTGCCGGACCCGGATTTATATCAACGAATCCTCGCAGCTGCGAACAGGATCGTCGATTACCTAACGCGGCAGGTCCTCAAACCAGTCGCACGAGCAGCAGGGCCAATCCGGAAACCAGGAAGCTCAGGCGCAGCCATGAGCGGGCCAAAGCATCCTCTCCGCCGGCCAGTGCAGCCGACACCAGCCACAGCGCGGCTCCGATCCGCAGAAACGCGACGGTCGCCTCGAACGGCTGGCCAAGCGGATCGAGCAGGGCGGGCTGCACGACAAACGCGATCGGCACCAAGTACAGGCCCAGGCCAAGTTTGAGCGCGCGGCCGGCAACCGCGAGCCAGGGCGCGTCGGCCATCCCGGCAGCAATGAACACCGTGCCGCATACCGGCGGCGTTATGGTCGACAGCAGCGCGTACCAGAACACGAACAGGTGGGTTACCAGCGGCGGCAGGCCGAGCTCGATCAGCGCCGGCCCGGCGACCGCCACGCAGATCACGTAGGCCGCGGTGGTCGGAACCTCCATGCCAAGGATCAGGCAGGCGAGCGCCGTCAGCAGCAGTGCCGCCCAGAGGTGTCCGCCGGACAGCGCGATCATTGCCGAGGTGACCTTTACCCCGAGCCCGGTCTGGTTCAGCACGCCCACAATCAGCCCGGCACACACGATGATCGCGGCAATCCCGGCGGTCTGGCGGCCGGCGTCGACCGCCGCGCGCCCGATCCGGTCGAGGAACAGGCGGGGTACCGGCCGCAGGCGCTCGTCGACCAGCAGCAGCATGAGGGCGGTGGCGATGGCGGCACCGGCGGCCAGTTGCGGTGTCCGGCCGCTGCCGAACAGCACAACCAGCAGCACGCCGAAGGGCAGCGCGAAGAACGGCAGAAGGCGCAGCACTGCCCGCCCGCTCGGCCGTTCGTCGGCAGGCATCGGCGCGAGCCCGGCGCGTGCGGCCTGACGGTCGACGCCGATCCAGACCGCGGCGAAGAACAGGATGGCGGGCAACGTGGCGGCCACCACGATGTCGGTGTACGGGCGGGTCAACAACTCGGCCATCACAAAGGCGCCGGCACCCATCAGCGGCGGCATGATCTGGCCGCCGGTCGACGCCACCGCCTCCACCGCGGCCGCCAGCGATGCCGGATAGCCCAGCCGCTTCATGGTCGGCAGGGTGATCGCACCGGTGGACGCCACATTGGCCGAGGCCGATCCACTGATCGATCCGAACAGGGCGGAGGCCACGACAGCCACCTTGGCGGCACCGGCGCGCAGGCCGCCGGCGCTCCAGGTCGCGATCGCCATGAAAGCCCGGCCGGCTTCCCCGGCACCGATCACCGCACCCAACAGCACGAACACCGCGACCACGTCGACGGAGATGCCGGTCAAAGGCCCCCACAGGCCGCCCTCGGCGATCGTCAGCGTTCCAAGGAAGCTTTCGAGCGGAAATCCCGGGTGGCCGAACCGGCCGGGCAGCAGGTCGCCGAACAGGCCGTAGGCAAGGGCCACCAGTGCTACCGCCGGCAGGATCCATTTGATGGCCCGGCGACCCATCTCCAGGACCACCAGGATGAGGGCAACCGAGATGGCGGTCTGGAACGGACCGTTCAGAGCTCCGTACTGATCGACCAGGGTGTCGCGGTCGAGGGCGACCCACAGCGAGCCCGCCATCCCGACCGCGGCGGCGAGCCAGCCGCTCCAACGGGCCGTGCGGCTGGTGGTCGTCGCGAACAGGAACACCCATGGCAGGGCGAGCAGCAGGTGCAGCGGCCGGGTGATCAGGTTCGGCAACAGGCCGGACGACACCAGATACAGATGGTACCCGGCGCCGATCAGCCCCCAGACAACAGCGACCCGCCGAACCAGCGGATGGTTCAGCGGGTCGACGAGAACGCCGTTCGCCGTCGTCACTTCACGGCGATTCCGGCCTCGGCGTAGTACTTGGCGGCACCCGGGTGCAACGTGGCACCCATGTCAGCCAGCATCGAGGTGATGACGCCGCCCCACCAGGGATTGCTCTTCGCCATGGCGGCCTTGCTCTCCCAGAATGCCTTGGTCAGCTTGTAGGCGGTTTCATCGTCGGTCGCGGCGACGGTGTAGGCGTTGACCGGCAACGAGATCGTCGTCACATCATAGCTCACGCCCGGATAGGTGCCGGCCGGAATGACCTGCTGGTCGCCCTTGACCTTCTCCAGATCGGCGGCGCTCAGGCTCAGCAGCCGGATCGGCGTGCCGGCACCAGCCTCGGTGACATTGGGCGCCGGATAGGATCCGGCGGTGGCGAAGCCGGCCACCTGGCCGTTCTTCAGGGCCGGAACGGCGGCGTTCAACTCGACATCGACGAACGAGACCTTGTCGGCGATGCCCAAGGCTGCGAACACGTCGCCGGTCTTGCGTTCGCCGAAGCTGCCCTTGCCGCCGGCGATGAAGCTCTTGCCGGCAAGATCCGCAAACGTCTTCACGCCGGAATCCTCGCGCACGACCCAGTGCATGGTCAGCGACGGAATCGGGAACAGGCCGCGCACCACGTCGTATCCGGTCTCGCCCTCGAACGGCTTCTTGGCGGCCTGGGCCGACGCGATCAGGGACGGCGGAGAGGTGAACACGTACCCGGCGGGCCGCCGGATCGCTTCCTTGACGTTCTGGACCGACCCCTGGCTCTCCTCGACCGTCACGTCGAGCCCGGCGGCCGATTTGGCGGCCTCGGACAACTGGACGGCCATCGCGTAGTAGGACGACGCGGCCTTGGCCGCTTTCAGGGTGACGCGGGTGTCGGCCGCCGCCGGTACGGCGATGACCGAAAAGGTCAGCGTGGCGGCGGCGAGTGCCGCCGTCAGGGTCTGTTTCATGGTGGTTTCCTCCCACGGATCGCGCGCGACAGGGGCGCTTGGCGCGAGAGGATCATCGCCGGTTCCGCTCGTCAACTGTGATGGGCGCGTACACTTGTTGCGGGCGCTCGGGGCCGCGTAATAGGCTCTTCGCCATGACAACACTTCTGTTCACCCACGAGGCCTGCCTCAACCACGATCCGGGCCGCATGCACCCGGAACACCCGGCCCGCCTGAAGGCGGTTCTGGCGGCCCTGTCGGCATCTGAATTCGATGCGCTGGAGCGTCGCGAGGCGCCGAGCGCGACCCTGGAGCAGCTTGCCCGCGTGCACCCCGAGGTCATGGTTCGGCGGGTTCTGGCGGCGGTGCCGTCGCACGGCCTTGCGGCGATCGATGCCGACACCGTCATGTCGCCGGGAACGGGCGAGGCGACGTTGCGGGCGACGGGGGCCGCGGTCGCGGCTGTGGACGCCGTTCTCGCCGGCGAGGCGCGAAACGCGTTCTGCGCCGTCCGGCCGCCGGGGCATCATGCCGAGCCGATGCGGGCCATGGGATTCTGCTTCTTCAACAGCGTTGCGGTCGCGGCGGCGCACGCCCGGGCCGTGCATGGTCTGGCGCGCGTCGCGATCGTCGATTTCGACGTTCATCACGGCAACGGCACCCAGGCGGCCTTCGCCGCGACAGGCGGCGTCTTCTATGCATCGACCCATCAGATGCCGCTATATCCGGGGACCGGCGCGCGTGGCGAACGTGGGGTCGGCAACATCCTGAACGTGCCGCTGCACCCGATGGCGGGCAGCGAGGAGTTCCGCCAAGCCTACAGCGAGGTGATCCTGCCGGCGCTGGTCGACTTCGATCCGGATCTGTTGATGATCTCAGCGGGGTTCGACGCTCACATCGACGACCCGCTGGCGTCGATCGCGCTGGTGACCGAGGACTTCGCCTGGATCACCCAGGAACTGCTGCGGGTTGCGGACCGGGTGTGCGGCGGCAGGGTGGTGTCGTGCCTGGAGGGCGGCTACGACCTTCAGGCGCTCGGCGAGGGCTGTGCGGCCCATGTGCGCGAGTTGCTTGCCGCCTGAGCGCCACGGTGTGCGGGTCGGGTGAGATCGCTGGCCCGCACGGCCAGCGCCGCCTGGGAGTGACGATAGGGATGACGGCCGGCATAAGGGTCGATATGGCGGAAGTCGTATCTGCTGGCGCCGATGACATAAAGTCGGCCAAGTTGGTCGGTGAACGGCAGTGAGAGGCGCTTCACGACGAACTGGGCCTGCTCGGTCGACGAACCCAGCAACACGGCCGGAGCGGTCACGCAGTACAGCCAGCGTCGATAGCTGGTCCGAAACCGGTCGGGTGACGAAATCTGCGACAACGGCAGGCCCTTGGTGGTCTGGCCCCAGACGTGGCGGATTTCCTCGCCGCACAGCCGGCCCACGAAATCCCGGCGATCGTCGGTCAGCTCGTAGATCCACATGCGCGGCAGCAAGCCGGGGTGCTCGAGCGGATCGAACTTCGCCTTGTCCGGCAATGTGCCGTCGACGGCGAGGTGAAGCCATGAATCGAGCAGCCGCTCCATCTCGGAATCGGCGATCTCGGCCTTGAGTCGTTCGACCGGCGCTGGCTCGGATGTGGGTCTCAGAAAGCGGATCAAGGTGCAACCTCCGCGCGTTGGCGGGGATACTCTCACCTGCTAACGGGGCATTCAAGCACTGGATTGAACGACGTTTGGTTTTGATCGCGTCGCTCGGTCGCGGTCCGCTGCCCTTGTCTCGCCATCAGCCGGTGCCTAAACTCCGCGCCTCTTTCGGAGGGACGCCGTGACGACCGACACCGCCGCCGGGGCTGCCCCGGAGACCGCTATCGAGGCATTGAGTTTTGAGGACGCGCTCAAGGAGCTTGAGCGCATCGTCGAGACGCTGGAGCGTGGCCAGGGCGCGCTGGACGATGCGATCGCCGCCTACGAGCGGGGCGCCCGGCTTAAGAAATACTGCCAGGCGAAGCTTGAGGAAGCTCGGCTGAAGGTCGAGAAGATCAAGCTCGACGAAAGCGGACAACCCAGCGGCACTACCGGCCTCGACGGCTGAGCGGAGGAAGCGATGGTCGACCTGCAGGCCGCGCTTGCGGAGTGCGCCGAGGACGTCGAGCGCATGATGGACCTGCTGTTGCCGCAACCGGAAGGCCCCGAGGCACGGTTGTACTCGGCAATGCGTCACTCCGCCTTTGCCGGCGGTAAGCGATTGCGGCCGTTCCTGGTCATGCAGTCGGCGCGGCAGTTCGGCGTCGACCGTCGCTGCGCGGCGCGGGTCGCGGCGGCCGTCGAGTTCATGCACACCTACTCGCTGATCCATGACGATTTGCCGGCCATGGATGACGCCGACATGCGGCGCGGCCGGACCAGCTGCCACAAGGAATTTGACGAGGCGACCGCCATCCTGGCCGGTGACGCCCTTCAGGCGCTGGCCTTCGAGACTCTGGTGATGCCGGAAACCCACTCCGACTCGGCGGTGCGCGCCGAACTGGTTCGCGATCTGGCGCGTGCCTCGGGCGGTCGCGGCATGTGCGGCGGCCAGATGATGGACCTGCTGGCCGAAAGCACCGAGATGGACATTGGAGCCATTACCCGTCTGCAGCGTTTGAAGACCGGTGAGATGTTCGCGTTCTCGGCGGTGTCCGGCGCGATCCTGGGTAAAGGGCCGTACCGGGCGTACATGGCGTTGCACAACTACGCACAGGAATTCGGGCTGGCGTTCCAGATCGTCGACGATCTGCTGGACGCGACCGGGGACTCCGAATGGATCGGTAAGCCGACCGGCCGCGACGCCGAAGTCGGCAAGGCGACCTTTGTGTCGGTTCTGGGAGCCGAGCGGGCGCGCTCGCAGGCCGGTCTTTTGATCGACCAGGCGATTACGGCACTCGACCTGTTCGACGAGAAGGCCGATCTTCTAAGAGAGGCCGCGCGCTACGTCGTCGCGCGGACCAAGTGAGGGACCGCATATGGTCGACTACAAGACTCCCCTGCTGGACACGGTGCGCACCCCGGCCGACCTGAAAGGTCTGGGAATCGACGCGCTGAAGCAGCTTGCCAACGAACTGCGCACCGAGACGATCGACGCCGTCTCGATGACCGGCGGCCATCTCGGCGCCGGCCTTGGCGTGGTCGAGTTGACCGTGGCTCTGCACCACGTGTTCGACGCGCCAAGCGACAAGATCATCTGGGATGTCGGCCATCAGGCCTATCCGCACAAGATCCTGACCGACCGGCGAGACCGCATCCGGACCCTGCGCCAGGGCGGTGGCTTGAGCGGCTTCACCCGGCGATCGGAGAGCGAGTACGACCCGTTCGGCGCCGCCCACTCGTCGACCTCGATCTCGGCCGGTCTCGGGATGGCGGTGGCACGCGACCTGAAGGGCGAGCGGTTCAACGTCGTCGCGGTGATCGGCGACGGGGCGATGAGCGCCGGCATGGCCTATGAGGCGATGAACAACGCCGGTTCGATGGACAGCCGACTGATCGTCATCCTGAACGACAACGACATGTCGATCGCGCCGCCGGTCGGCGCCATGAGCGCCTACCTCTCGCAGATCGTGTCGTCGCGGTCCTACCGCTCGCTGCGCCACATGGCCAAGCAGGTGGCGCAGCATCTGCCCAAGGCGATCGAGCGGACCGCAAAGCGGGCCGAGGAGTTCGCCCGGGGGATGGTCACCGGCGGTACGCTGTTCGAGGAACTGGGCTTTCTGTATGTCGGGCCGGTCGACGGCCACAACCTCGACCACTTGCTGCCGGTCCTCAAGAACCTGCGGGACACCCCGGGTCATGGGCCGGTGCTGCTGCACGTGGTGACTGAGAAGGGCCGCGGCCATCCGTTCGCGGAGGCCAGCGCCGACAAGTATCATGCCGTGGCGAAGTTCGACGTGGTGACCGGGACCCAGGCGAAACCGAAAGCCAACGCGCCGTCCTACACCAACGTGTTCGCCGACAGCCTGATCGCCGAGGCCGAGGCGGACGACCGGGTGGTCGCGATCACGGCTGCCATGCCGACCGGCACCGGGCTCGACCGGTTCGAGAAGCGGTTCCCGGAACGTCTGTTCGACGTCGGCATCGCCGAGCAGCACGCCGTGACGTTCGCCGCCGGGCTCGCGGCCGAAGGCATGAAGCCGTTTGCCGCAATCTACTCGACCTTCCTGCAGCGCGGTTACGATCAGGTCGTGCACGACGTGGCGATCCAGAGCCTGCCGGTGCGCTTCGCCATCGACCGGGCCGGGCTGGTCGGGGCAGACGGCGCGACCCACGCCGGCGCCTTCGATCTCGCCTATCTCGCCTGCCTGCCGGGTTTCGTGATCATGGCGCCGTCGGACGAGGCCGAACTGGTTCACATGGTTGCAACCGCTGCCGCCATCGACGATCGGCCGAGCGCCGTGCGCTATCCGCGCGGCGAGGGTGTGGGCGTCGAGCTGCCGGCGCGTGGTCAGCCATTGGAGATCGGCCGGGGCCGGGTGGTGCGCGAGGGGACATCGGTCGCGCTGTTGTCGCTCGGCGGACGGTTGCAGGAGTGTCTGACGGCTGCCGATGATCTGGCCGCCCGGGGCCTGTCCACCACGGTCGCGGACGCCCGGTTCGCCAAGCCGATCGACACCGTGCTGCTGCGCCGCCTCGCGGCCGAGCACGCGCTGCTGATCACGGTGGAGGAAGGCTCGATCGGCGGCTTCTCCTCACAGGTGCTGCACTACCTGGCCACCGAAGGCCTGCTGGATCGCGGCCTGGTGGTGCGGCCGCTGGTTCTGCCTGACCGCTTCATCGACCACGACAAGCCCGAGTTGCAGTACGCCCAAGCCGGCCTCGACGCCGCCGGCATCGTGGCGACCGCGCTTGCCGCCCTGGGCAAGGATGCCGAGGCCGCAGTCCGGGCTTAGCCATCTGCAATCCAGCGGTTATGGCAACGTGATTCCGAAACTCGAGCGCAGGGCCTGCTGACCTCTCGGGGTGATGGATACCGCCCGCGTGCCGTCGACCCGCCGGATCCAATTGTGCTCGAAGGCGTGGGTGCACAGCGCGGCACCGATCCTGCCGGCGAGATGCGGCCGCCGCTCGCTCCAATCCAGGCATGGTCGGCACAGGACGCGCGCTGATCTGCGACCGCCTCGATCCGTCGGGCGGTCGAGGTCGATCCCCAGGCTGGAGAACAGCTTGACCCCGCTTTCGGTGATCGCCCCGACATCGCCATCCAGTTCTGCATGGCCGGCGTCGACCAGCGCGTCGGCGAGGGCCACGCCGAGTTGACCGGCGAGGTGGTCGTAGCAGGTTCGCGCGGTTCTGAGAGCTGCGTCGCGGGGACCGGTCGCGACCCGCTTGCGCTGCGGCTGCAAGGTCGAGGCAACCTGCATGATGCTCTCGACCATCTGTGCGATCGTCGGCGCGGCCAGCCGGTGATAGCGGTGGCGCCCCTGCTTTTCGACGGCGAGCAGCCCTGCCGTGGTCATCCGATTGAGATGGCCGCTGGCGGTCTGCGGGGTGATGCCGGCAACCGAGGCCAACTCCGTGGCGGTCAGCGCGCGCCCATCCATCAGGGCGTTCAGCATCGCTGCGCGGGCCGGATCACCGGCGAGGGTTGCGATTTCCGCGAACATGGCGGTGCTCACCATCGATCGTCTCCCTTCAGCCGGGCATCGGTTCGGTTGCCAGCCAGTATCGCCGTTCGCGGCCTGGGATGGTTCGGCCGTGACCGTACCATCGAGGACCGTCCCCACGCGATACGTCGGCGTCCGCGCCGCTCGGAGAACGCTCCGGCGGTGCACAGGCGCAAGACGGCGATTCAGGGAGACGGATATGACCGACAGGCCGAGCAGGCAATCGTTCTACGGGTGGCGCGTGGTCGCGGCCACTTTCGTGCTGGCGATGTTCGGTTGGGGCTTCGGCTTCTATGGCCCGCCGATCTTCCTGCACGCCGTCCGGCAGATGCACGACTGGCCGCTGGCGGTGGTGTCCGGTGCGGTGACGGTGCATTTTCTGTTCGGCGCCGCCGTGGTCGCCAACCTGCCGCGGCTGTACCGGCGGTTCGGCGTGCCGAGGGTGACCAAGGCCGGTGCCATGGCACTTGCTGTCGGCCTGATTGGCTGGGCCAACGCAGAGGCGCCATGGCAGCTGTTTGCCGCAACGCTGTTCAGCGGGGCCGGGTGGGTCGCCATGGGGGCTGCCGCGGTGAACGCGATCATCTCGCCCTGGTTCGTGCGCGCCCGGCCGGCGGCTTTGGCCAGCGCCTACAACGGTGCCAGCATCGGCGGCGTGGTGTTCTCGCCGCTGCTGGTGCTGGCGATCACCGAGTTCGGCTTCCCGACGGCCGCCAGCGTGTTCGGTGCCGTCATGGTGGTGGTGATCTGCGTGTTGGCGGACCGGGTGTTCTCCTCCTCACCGGAGAGCATGGGGCAATCCCCGGATGGCGATGCCGCGGATACCCCAGCACGGTCGGTGACGATGCCCGATGCACGGCCGCTTGCCGGTCGGCAACTCTGGGGTGACCGGAGGTTCCTGACCCTCGCCGCCGGGATGGCCCTGGGCCTGTTTGCCCAGGCCGGATTGTTGGCCCATCTGTTCTCGCTGCTGGTACCGGCGCTCGGCGCGCAGAACGCCGGACTGGCCATGGGCTTGGCGACGGCATCGGCGATCGGCGGTCGCACGCTGGTCGGCTGGTTGATGCCGGTCGGCGCCGACCGGCGGCTGGTGGCGTGCGCCAGCTATGGGGTGCAGATCGCCGGATCGGCCACGTTGATTGCAGCGGCCGGGACCAGCGTTCCGTTGCTGCTGCTCGGCGTCGTGCTGTTTGGAGCCGGCATCGGCAACGCCACGTCGCTGCCGCCGCTGATCGCCCAGGTCGAGTTCGTGAAGGACGATGTCGCCCGCGTCGTTGCCCTGGTCGTGGCGATCGGCCAAGCGACCTATGCCTTCGCGCCAGTGACGTTCGGACTGGTGCAGACGGCATCCAAAGGGTCGGCTGACGCGATGGATGGCTCGGCGCCGATGCTGTTCATCACCGCCGCGGCAATTCAGGCCCTGGCAGTTGCCGCGTTCCTGTTCGGCCGGGTGCGCGTCGCCGATGAACCCGGGTTGCCGGCAGTCCGTCGATGCCGTTGCGGCGGAAGGTGAACTCAGTGCCGGCGATCGTTGTCGTAAGGCAGCCGGTATCGTGCTTCGTTCCGGATCCGCTGGCAGAAGAGAAACGCTAGAGGTCGGAACCGTAGGTTTGCACGGATGTTGTCGTGCGGGAGAGGGGACACCGTTCGAACTGCATTCAACGGAGACCCGACATGTCCGACCCAAATTCCGAGTCAATCACTGGCACCATCCTGGCAGACGTAATCGTTGCGGCTCAGGGTTCCGACACCGTCTCAAGCTTTGAGGGTGACGATCTTGTCTATGGCAACCAAGGTGCGGACTTCATCGACCTGGGCTCCGGGAACGACACCGGATACGGCGGTCAGGCCAAGGATACTCTTCTGGGCGGTGACGGCGACGATGTCCTGTTCGGAAACAACGGAACGGATGTCCTGTCCGGTGGCGGCGGGAACGACGTGATTTTTGGCGGCAACGGTGCCGACGAGATCGCCGGCGGCGACGGTCATGATGCGCTGAGCGGCGGCAATGGTCCGGATACGTACTGGTTCGATGGTGATGACGGGATCGACACCATAACGGGCTTCCAGGTCGGCAACGACGTCATCGGGCAGACGGACGATAGCGGACTGTCTATCAGCGCCGACGTGGATGGGACGGCGCTTCTGCTGATCGGCAATTCCGTCGTTCGACTGGTGGGGATCGCTGCGGGGGACGTCACGGTTGCTGACCTGACCGGCGCGGAGATGATCGGCGGGTCCGATGGCAGTGACACGCTGAGCGGTGGTGCCGGCGGCGATACAATCCTCGGCGGTGGCGGTGACGACATCCTCTACGGCAATGCGAGCAACGACCTGATGGCGGCAGAGGGCGGGAACGATACCCTGTTCGGAGGTCAGGGGAACGACACGGTCTCGGGTGGCGACGGGAACGACCTTGTGCTTGGGAACAAGGGCAATGACCACGTTTTCGGTAATGCCGGCGACGACACTCTGTTCGGCGGTACCGGCAACGACACCTTGTTCGGTGGCACCGGTGACGATTTCTTGGTGACGGATGATGGATTCGATTACATCGTCATCGAGGCCAATGGCGGCCATGACATCGTTGCCGACTTTGCAGCGGGCGTGGACCGCCTCATCCTTGCTGATGGCTTCACGACCGCTAACGTCACAGTGGAGACCTCGAGCGAGGGAGATGCCCTCCTGAGACTGTCCGCTGACCACACGGTTCGGCTCGTCGGTGTTCCCCCGTCCGACGTGAACGACGGCTTCTTCATTTAGCGGCGCCGGTCTCGGCTCAGTCCGGCCGGAACATCTGGTACACCTCGGTCACCGTCGAATAGTCGAAGTAGCCGAGGCGGGAGACCGGACGGTAGCGGGTCACGTCGATCAGCCCGTTCTCGACGATCTCCGGATTGACGTGGACGCCGATCACCTCGCCGAAGATGGCGTAGTTGCCGGCCGGTTCGTTCCAGGCCGGTAGCTTGACGGTCTGCAGGTAGCGGCATTCCAGCGCCACCGGGGCGGCGGCCACGCGCAGCGGCTTGACCAGCTTGGACGGCGCGCCCTCCAGTTCCGCGAAGCTCATCTCGTCCTCACCATGCGGCAGGTGGGCCGAGGTCTTGTTCATCTGCTCCTTGAGCGCTTCGGAGACGATGTTGCAGACGAACTCGCCGGTCGCCTCGACGTTGCGCTGGCTGTCCTTCGGCGTGCCGTCGGGGTGGGTGCCGGTTCCGAACACCACCACCGGCGGCAGGAACGCCATCGCGTTGAAGAAGCTGTAGGGCGCCAGATTGCTGCGGCCTTCGGCGTCGACGGTCGAGATCCAGCCGATCGGCCGGGGCGACACCACCGCCTTGAACGGATCGTGGCTGAAGCCCTGCTCCTTGTGGCGGCCCGGCTGGTAGAAGATCATGCGAATCACTCCCGCTCGCGCTAAGACGGGCGCAGATGTGCCGCACTCGGGCCGTCGGCGCAACGGCGGTGGATGGAAACGGTGCGGTGCCGCACTATGGCTGGCGGGGAAATCGCGTGATCGCTCTGGATCTGCTGGGCATCGTCATTCCGGTGTTCGTCTGTGCCATCATAGGCTTCGTCTGGGCGAAGCTGGGCAAGGCGTTCGACAGCGAGACGATCACCGGACTGACCGTGCAGATCGGCACGCCGTGTCTGGTGTTCGATACGCTGACCCGGCTCGATCTCAGTCTGCAGGATTTCGGAACCATGGCGCTGGCCACCGCCGTCGCGGTCGGCGGATTTGGCGCGCTGGCGCTGGCTTGGCTTCACCTGAGCGGCATGGACCGCCGGACGTTCCTGCCGGCACTGATGTTCCCGAACTCCGGCAACATCGGGCTGCCGACCTGCCTGTTTGCGTTCGGTGACCGCGGCCTGGCGCTCGCCGTGTCGTTCTTCGCAATGATGATCATGCTGCAGTTCACGGTCGGCATCGGGATCGCCTCCGGCCGTGTGTCGTGGCGAACGATCGTCACCGCGCCGGTGCTGTACGCGGTCGCCGCTGCCATCCCGGTCATGGCCTTCGACCTGACGATCCCTCCTGTGGCGGGCAAGACCCTGCACCTGCTGGCCGGGTTCACGATTCCGGTGATGCTGATCGCGCTTGGCGTATCGCTGGCCAAGCTGGAGATCCGCTCGCTTGGTGACGGCCTGGCAGTAGCCCTGGCCCGGCTGCTTATCGGTTTCGGGATCGGCACGGCGGTGGCCTGGGCGTTCGACCTGCCGCCCGTGGCGGCCGGGGTGCTGATCCTGCAGTCGTCGATGCCGATCGCGGTGTTCAGCTATCTGTTCGCGCTTCGCTACGGCCGTCGGCCGGAGGCGGTGGCCGGCGCGGT
This sequence comes from Thalassobaculum sp., assembly GCF_040219215.1. Classification (GTDB taxonomy): domain Bacteria; phylum Pseudomonadota; class Alphaproteobacteria; order Thalassobaculales; family Thalassobaculaceae; genus Thalassobaculum_A. The sequence goes on along the minus strand of NZ_JAVJSX010000019.1, from coordinate 80,994 downwards.
GCTGCAGTCGACCATTCTCGGCTTCATCAGCCTGCCGATCGTGATCTACCTGGTCCGCTTCGCCGGCCTGCCGTTCTGAACCCGATGGGTCAGGTTCGATCGTTCCGGGCCACTACTGCCGCTGTCAGGACCGGTGCCGCCTGGTCGGGCTGGTCGGACGGCATCTCCGGCTGACGGGCCAGGCGAACCGCCGGGGATGCCAGGATCACCAGCGCCTGCAGCCCGAACCCGCCGACCGCGACCAGCAGGCAGGCCTCGGCGCCCCACAGCGACCCGACCAGCGCTCCGAGCGCGGCGCCGAGCGGGCGGGAGCCCTGTGCCAGGACGCTGAACGACGACACCCGGCCGAGCAGCCCCTGGGGCGTCACCGCCTGGCGCAGGGTTGTGGTGCTGATCACCCACAGGATCGGGCCGACGCCCAACAGGAACAGGCTGAGGGCCGCCAGCAGCGGCGTCGGCATCCAGATCGTCGCGGCCAGGACGACCGACGCGCTCAATCCGACCACCGGGCCGATGGCGATGACGGTGCCGAATGGCAGGCGACGCAGGATTGCCGGCGCCAGAAGCGCGCCGATCACCATGCCGGTGCCGTATAGCGACAGCACCAACCCGATGCCGGACGCGTCCAGGCCGAGATGCCGCACGGCGTAGGGCACGAACACCGCCATGATCACGAAGAACGCCGTGTTGAAGATGAACTGGGTGATCAGCACCGGACGCAGCAGCGCGTGGCGGGCGACGAACGAGGCGCCCTCGGCAATGTCCTGCATCGGCCGCCGGCGCTGGATGGCGGCTCGCGCCGGCTCGCGCAGACCGATCAGCAGCATCACCGCGAGGATCGACAGGCCGGTGGCCGCGGCAAAGGCGGCGCTGCCGCCCGTCCATCCCACCAGCGCGCCACCGACCGCCGGTCCGCCCATGAAGGCCAGCGTTCGCGCCAGTTCGATGCGGGAGTTGGCCGCCCCCAGAAGCGCTTGCGGCACCAGGGCCGGAACCAGGGAGGGTGCCGCCACGCTGTAGGCCACGGTCCCGCAGGCGGCGATGAAGCCGAGGAGGGCGAGCAGCGACCAGCTGAGCAGCCCTGTGTGCACCAAGGCGAGTATGCCGAACAGGGCCGCCGCCCGCACCGCTTCGGCGGCAACCATCAGGCGTTTGCGCGACATCCGGTCGGCCAGCACCCCGGCCGGGATCGCCAGCAGCAGGAACGGCAGGGTCAGGGCGGTCTGCAGCAGACCGGTCTCGCCCTCCCCGGCGCCGAGCGCGAGGACGGCGACCAGCGGGGCCGCCGCCAGCGCGATCTGCTCGGCGGACTGGGCGGCCAGGTTGGACCAGGCGAGGCGGTTGAATGATGCGGGCAGCCGGGTGGTTTCGGTTGGCATGGCGGACCTGTCGTTCAGGGTGTCGGACGCCGGGAAACTAGGCCCTCCCGCCCGGCTCCGCGCTCCGGTGCTTGCGGTCCAATTGCGATTGGTGAAGGGGCACAATTTCCGCCCCGTTTGGTTACAGGCCGTACCGGCAACCGCCGATCCCACCGGCGTGTTCCTGATCCGTGCGCACTGCCGCGTGGCAGCGGACAGCGGGAGGGTCGGATGCAGGAACCGGGTGATGCCGAACAAGGCGCGCGGGCCGTTTCGAGCAGGGCGATTCGCGTGCTGGCCGATGTCGTGCTGCTGAACCGGGCCGTGTACGGCGGCGCCAACGAACTGGCGGACCGCTTCCTCTATGCCTACGCGCCGGCTGTCGACCCCAGCGATGCCGGGATCCGCCGGGACCTCAACGCCTATGACCGCTACGACGCCTATCTCGAACCGGTGGGATTGCGAACGCTGTCATCGGCGGAACTGGGTTTTCGGCCAGCGGACGTCTCGGCGTCGGACGACCTGTTGCCGGGCGATGGCAACGGCCTGGATCGCAACTACAGCTACGCCGGCGATCTGTGGCGCAATCACATCCAGCATGTCGACGGCACCGTTGAAGTGCCGTTCCCCGATGCCGCTGCGGTGGCCCTGACGGCGCTTCGCGAGACGGAGGCCGGAAAGACCCTGCATCTGGTGTTCCGCGGCACCGACGCCGATCTCGGCAAGGACGGCGAGGCCGGAACCGGTCCGGGGCAGGTGCGGTACTACGAGCAATTGAAGCCGCTGATCGATCAGGTGTTGGACTACGTGTCCAACCCGGCGAACGGCATCACCGAAGTGGTGGTGTCGGGGCACAGCCTGGGCGGGGCGATGGTCGACCTGTTCGCGCTGTACGACAGCAAGGCCTTCGCGGCACTTCAGGGCGTCGATCTGCAGATGATCGCGTTGGCGTCGGCCGGCATCGATCCGGCGACGCTGGCGCTGCGGCCGGGTTTCGACCCGTCGCTGGTCCGGATCGACGCCGATGGCGTGATCCGGCTGGTGGCACCCGACGGCTACACCCAGGTCGATCATGCCGGCGACATCGTGCGCAACCCGGACCGCTACGATCCAGGCGAACACGCTGCCAAGGATCCGGACGCCGGGCAGGTGTCCTTCACCACCGCCGCCACGTCGTCCCTGCGCGAGCACTTGCATTTCATGGAGGGTCGGATCGAGATCGAAGCGCCGTCCGTCGACCAGTACGCCCTGTCGGCCGGGTTCGAGACCAACTTCCTCGCCCAGCACTACGCCAGTTTCTACGAGCTGAACGCGACCGCGGTCGCCGATGCGCTGGAGACCGCCGGCGTTCGGTTCGTTGGGTTCGAACGGGTGATCGCTTTGAACGGCACCAACGCTGCGATCGCGGACGTGTCCGGGAGCAACAACGTCAACGGCTGGAACCTGCCGGTCGATGACGCCGCCGACTATTCGCACGAAACCGGCGCGCTGCTGGTCGTCGCGCACGATGGGGACGACACGGTGGTGGCCGGGTTGGGCGACGATCTGATTGCCGGCGGTGACGGCAACGATGCGCTCGACGGCGGGCGCGGCCGGGACACGCTGCTCGGCGGGTCTGGCAATGACCTGCTCGTCGGTGGATCCGGCAACGGCGGAGGCATCACTCCGAGCGGAGACTCCGCGATAGCGGTCGGTGTCGGCCTTGACGCCGACAGGCCGGGCACCGGTCTCACGGTCGGCATTGGTGCCGACGTCTCGACCGGGACTGGGTCCGGTGTCGGCAGTGCGGGCGACGACGACGTGCTCTACGGCAACCAGGGGGCCGATACGCTGTCCGGCGGTGCCGGTGACGACGTTCTCTTCGGCGGCCAGGGAAACGACCGGCTTGACGGCGGTGCCGGCAACGACATCCTGCTCGGCGGTGTCGGCGATGACCGTCTCGTCGGCGGTGAGGGCATCGACCTGTTCGTCATCGATTCCGGCGGCGGCCTCGACACGGTTGCCGACCTGAAGTTGCAGGATGGCGACCGCATTGCCCTGCGCATCGACATCAACGGCACGGGGATCGCGTCATTCGACGACCTGATGGACCGGGCGACCGACACCGATGACGGCGACGTGGCGATCGACCTCGGCCTCGCGGGCCTGCTGCGCATCGCCAACGTCTCGACCGCACAGCTCAGCGGAGACTATTTCCTATTCTACTGAGTACCTTGCGCGGTTACGCGAACTCCAGCGCCAGGTAGGAATTCAGGATCCGTTCCACCGCGTCCTTCTCCAGGTCACGGGCGATGATCACGAGCTTGGAGCGCCGGTCGTCGTCCGGCCAGGCGTCGAGCTTGGCAGGCGGGTGGAACAGATGCTGGACGGCGTGCACCACCACCGGCTTCTCGACCTCCTGGACGTTCAGGATGCCCTTCATGCGCAGCAGGTTCAGGCCGTGGGACTGCACCAGCATGTCGAGCGCCGGGGCGATGGCGTTCCAGGCGAACGGCTTGTCGAACGTCAGGCAGAATGCCCGGATGTGATCGTCGTGCCGGTTGACGTCGTGGTGATGATGGCCGTGGCCATGCTCGTCGTGTCCATGCCCGTCATGCCCATGGTGGTGGTCATGCCCGTGAGAATGGTCGTGACTATGATCGTGTTCGCCGGGGCGGTTGTAGACGTGGCCCTCGGTATCCCGGTAGGCCTCTTCCTTCAGCCAGCGCTGCACGTCGGACGACTTGGTCATCGGGTTGTACAGCCCGGCGTCGAACAGGGCCGCCGGCTCGATCGCGCCGCTGATCGCCTGAAGCACCGGGGCGGCCGGGTTGATGGCCTGCAGGCGGCTCTCCAGGGCGGTCACGGCGGCGGGTTCGGCGAGGTCGGTCTTGCTCAGCACGATCCGGTCGGCGACGGCCACCTGCTTGACGCTCTCGAACTGCTGGTCGAGCTGCCAGGGCGCATTCACCGCGTCAACCACCGCGATCACCCCGTCGAGGGTGAAGCGGGTCACCAGGAAGCCATCGGACATCATGGTGTGCAGGATCGGCGCCGGGTCGGCGAGGCCGGTGGTCTCGATCACGATCCGATCGAACGGTGCGATCTCGCCCTTGGACTTGCGCTTGTATAGCGACTTCAAGGTGTCCAGCAGGTCGCCGCGCACGGTGCAGCACAGGCAGCCGGATGCCAGCAGGACGGTATCCTCGTCGATCTTCTCGATCAGGGCGTGGTCCAACCCGATCTCGCCGAACTCGTTCACGATTACCGCCACCCGATCCATTGCCGGGTGCGCCAACAGCGCTTTCAGCAGCGTGGTCTTCCCGCTGCCGAGGAACCCGGTAAGGATCGACACCGGCAGGCGGTCGAGCGGCGAGGGGGCGGTGTCGGTCATGCGTGGTCTCCGGCGTGGGAATGGGTCGTGCCGGCGCGTGCGCCCGGCTTGCGGCAACCGGGGCAACGGCCGGCCACCTCGATCGTAATGCGGCGGATGTCGAAGTCGAGGTCGCGGGCCCGGGCCTTCAGGTTGGCGTCGAGCGCTCCACCCTCCAGTTCGTGGGCGGTGCCGCAGCCTTCGCAGATCAGGAAATAGCCGCGGTGCGGATGCTCCGGCTGGGCGCAGCCGACGAAGGCGTTGCGGCTTTCGATGCGATGGACAAGCCCCTGTTCCATCAGGAAGTCGATTGCCCGGTACACGGTCGGCGGTGCCACCCGGCCGGCTTCGCCATCGGCCTCGCGGGCTCGCGACAGCTTGTCGATCAGCTCGTAGGCGCCGATCGGGGCGTGGCTCTCCCAGATCAGGGTGAGGACCCGGCGGCGCAGCTCGGTCAGCCGCGTGCCGCGCTGGCTGCACACGATGTCGGCAGCGGACAGCGCGTCCGCCACGCAGTGGGCGTGGTCGTGCTCATGTCCGGTAAAGCGTTCGGCGTCGGCCACGGGCCTCTCCGTCGGATGATCACCCCGTATATCAGACTCCGCCCGGCCCGTGCCAACCCGGCGGCGGTTCGGTCGCATGGCCGCACTGGCTTTTCAGCCGACTGCCGAGCGATTACCGTCTGCGCTCCGTCGCCTGAGGAGCCGTCGTGATCCATATCTCCAGCCAGTTCGATTCCGGCAACATCGAGGTGGTCGCCGCCGACCGCGCCGACGCCATCCGTTTGCGCATCGTCAAGGATGGCGCCGCCGATTTCTTCCAGTGGTTCCATTTCCGGGTGTCCGGCGCCAAGGGCGTGCCGCTGACCCTGGCGATCGAGAACGCCGGGGCGGCCAGCTATCCGAAGGGTTGGGAGGACTACCGCGCCGTCGCCTCGACCGATCGCCAGCACTGGGGCCGGGTGGAGACCGGCTACGACGGGACCACGCTGACCATTCGCCACACGCCCGACGCCGACGCGGTCTGGTTCGCGTATTTCGCACCGTACTCGCTGGATCGGCACGAGGATCTGATGGCGCGCGCCCAAGCCCGTGGCGTCGCCAGAGCCGAGCGGCTGGGCGCGACGCTCGACGGTCGGGACATCGACCTGTTGACCTTCGGATCCGGGCCGAAGCCGCTGTGGGTGATCGCCCGCCAGCATCCCGGAGAGTCGATGTGCGGCTGGTTCATGGAGGGGCTGGTCGACCGGCTGCTCGATCCGTACGACCCGGTATCCCGCGCGCTGATGGCGCAGGCGACCGTTCACGTGGTTCCGAACATGAACCCCGACGGCGTGTTCCGAGGCCATCTGCGCACCAACGCCAGCGGTGCCAACCTGAACCGCGAATGGCGCGAGCCGAGTCTGGAGCGCAGCCCAGAGGTGTTCCACGTGGTGCAGCGCATGCAGGCCACCGGCGTCGCGATGTGCCTGGACGCCCACGGCGACGAGGCGTTACCGTACAACTTCATCGCCGGTTACGAGGGCGTGCCCGATGTCACCGAAGCGCATCTGGCACCGCTGGCGCGCTACAAGAGCGAGTTGGCGCGCCTGACTCCGGACTTCCAGATCGAGCATGGCTATCCGAAGCCTGCGCCGGGGCAGGGCAACCTGACGACCTCGACCGGCCATATCGCCAACACCTTCCGGTGCGCCGCGATGACCCTGGAGATGCCGTTCAAGGACACGGCCAACAACCCGATGCCGGAGGTCGGCTGGTCGCCGCAGCGCAGCGCCTTGCTGGCCGGCCATTGCCTAGAGGCGATGCTGGTGATGATCGACGATTGGGAGGCAGGCCTGTGATTACCGTCTGGGGCTTGAAGAACTGCGACACCTGCAAGAAAGCGCGCACCTGGCTGGACGGCCGGTCCACCGCACACAGCTTCAAGGACGTCCGCGCCGACGGCCTGTCGCCCGGTGACATCCAGGCCTGGCTCGACGCAGTCGGCGCTGACGTTCTGGTCAACCGGCGCGGCACCACCTGGCGAGGACTTGACGACGCAGCCAAGGCGAAGGCCGACGACCCGACGACGGTGGTCGAACTGCTGGCCGCCAATCCGGCGCTGATCAAGCGGCCGGTGTTCGTGGCCGGCGACGGCACCACGGTGGTCGGCTTCGGCAAGGCCGAGCAGGCCAAGGTGGAGGGACTGAAGTGACCGGTCCCGCCGATGTCGTGGTGATCGGCGGCGGGCTGGTCGGCGCCGCCGTCGCCTGGGGGCTGGGCCGTGCCGGGGCCAAGGTCGTGGTGCTGGACGAAGGCGATGACGCGATCCGGGCGTCGCGCGGCAACTTCGGGCTGGTCTGGGTCCAGGGCAAGGGCGACGGCATGCCGGAATACGCGGCCTGGACCCGCAACAGCGCTACGCGGTGGCCGGAACTGGCCGCCGCCGTTGCCGAGGAGGAGGGCGTCGACGTCGGACTGCGTCAGCCCGGTGGGTTGGAGCCGTTCCTCGACCAGGCGGAGATGGATGCCGGGGAACTGGAGATCCGGCGAATGCACAACCAACCGGGGGTCGGCGCCAACGACGCCCGGATCATCGATGCCGGCGAGGCGCGTGCGCTCGAGCCGCTGCTTGGACCCGAGGTGGTAGGGGCGACGTTCTGCCCGCATGACGGCCACGTGAACCCGCTGTACCTGCTGAGGGGCCTGCATGCCGGGCTGGCACGGCACCGGGTCGACTACCGGCTTAACCACCGGGTCGAGCGGATCGAGCGGGCGGGCACCGGGTACAACGTGGTGACCGAACGCGGGATGGTTTACGGCGGCAAGGTCGTGCTGGCCGCCGGCCTGGGCAACGGCCGGCTCGGGCCGATGGTCGGTCTCGACGTACCGACGGCGCCGGACCGCGGGCACATCCTGGTGACCGAACGACTGGGGCCGGTTCTCTCGCATCCGATGACCCGGCTGCGCCAGACCGAGGAGGGCACCGTGATGATCGGCGCCAGCTCCGACCATGTCGGCTACGACACCTCGCTGGATTTCTCGACGGTCGCCCGGCTGGCGGCGCGGGCCCGCCGGGTGCTGCCGGCGATCGGCGGGGCGCGCATCGTGCGCAGCTGGTCGGCCCTGCGTATCATGTCGCCCGACGGCTTCCCGATCTACGCCGAGTCCGAGACCTGCCCCGGCGCCTATGTGGTGACCTGCCACAGCGGTGTGACCCTGGCGGCGGCCCACGCCCTTGACCTTGCCCCGATGCTGCTGCGCGACGGCTTCAACGAAACGTTCGCGGCATTCTCGCCGGATCGGTTCAGGGCCACGGCAGCGGCGTAATCGGCCGGGCGCGGCTCACGCGAAGTCGCCGCGTATCGGCTTCCACACCTGGATCTGCCGGTCCTTGGCCAGAAGATCCGGCAGCCGCTCCCAGTACGCGGCGCGGTAGCCGCGGTGCATCTGGACCTGGGTTACGTCGTCCAGGTCGGCCCAGGTCTCGTACAGCATGAAGCGTGACGGATCCTCGGGATCGCGGTGCAGGGCGGCGTTGATGAAGGTCGGTTCCTGCCGCATGGCGTCGAGCACCGGGGTGAGCAGAGCCCGGAACTCCTCCTCGCAGCCGGACTTCAGGTGCAACGTCAGGATGAAGGTGACGTTGTCGGCGGTGTAGGCGCGCTCGGTCATCGGATCATCGCTCGGCGTTCGTTGATGATGGCCCGAGGATGCCGACAGCAGGTGTCCCGCGAAATTACGCAGTGGATAATGACGGACGCTCAATCGAGCGTGGTCACGTCCGCGCGCAGGTCCGGCGCCAAGCGGCGCAGATAGGCGACCAGGCTTTGGGCTGCCTCCTCCACCGCCTCCATCGGCATCGGATCCAGGCGCTCGAACACGAACCACATGTCGCGGCTATCCTCGGTCAGGCGGGTGCGCGGGCCCTGGCGCCAGTTCCAGCGCCGGCAGGTGACGCCGGAGTCGTCGCGCCACACCACCTCGCCCGGGTCGGCGGTTTCGATCACCGGCTCACCGTTGGCCGAGGTCTCGAACGGCTCGGTGCCGTCGGCGACGATCAGGCGCGGCGACCCGGCGTAGGCTTGCAGGTCCTCACCGCCGACCGGGATGGCGTAGCGCAGGCTCAGGGCGTTGTAGACGTCGACCACCGCGTTGATGGCGGGCAATGCACCCTGCTTCATCGCCCGTTTGCGCAGGGCCTCGGCCGAGCATGGCGTGCGGTTTGGCTTGGCGCCGAACGCCCGATAGGCCTCGGCCCAGGACGCCAGATGGGCGTCGGCCCAGGCGGGACCGTCGCCGATGCGCTCGATCGCGTCGCGCAGCATCGCCGTCGCTTGCGGTTCCTCGACGCAGTTCACGGCGCCGAACACCCGCACGCTGACCGCACGGAAGTCCGGGCGGAGCGCGCGCACGGCGGGAGAGACGGACGGCTTGAAGTTAGGCGTCATGTCGTTTCTTTAACCGGTCGTTTCGGTATAATATCCATATCGAAACTACCGAGTGTGTCAACGGAATGACCGATGGCGATCACTGAACCCGCCGCGATGACCACCGTGATCGCCCGCAACGTCGCGTTGCTGCGGCACGGCCAGCGGCTCTCCTACGAGCAGCTTGCCCGGCGCGCAGCGGTCAGCAAGGGCGTCGTGGTGCAGATCGAGCAGGCCCGCTCCAACCCGAACATTGCGACCTTGTGCCGGCTGGCCTCGGCGCTGGGGGTCGCGGTGGTCGACCTGCTGGCCGAGGATTCCGGTGCCGGCGTGCGGCTGGTGCGCGCCGACGAGGTGCCGGTGCTGTGGAGTGGGCCCAATGGCGGCACCGCGCGCCTGCTTGCTGGAACCCGCGGTCCGGACATGCTGGAGCTGTGGGAGTGGGTGCTGCACGATGGGGAGCGCTACGATGGCGCAGCCCACGCGTCGGGCACCCGCGAGATCGTGCATGTGGTCGAAGGCATGTTGGCGATCGAGGTCGAAGGCCGGCGGTTCGATCTCGACGCCGGTGACGGAATGACCTTTGCCGGAGACCGTCGGCACGCCTACCTTGCGGTCTCGGACCTCGTCCGCTTCACCATGGCCGTTCACGAACCTCCCTCCACCTGGACCTCCGCATGATGCGCTTCGCCCGACTGCCCAATCCCGGCCGATCGCGCCGGATCGTGTTCCTGTTCGAGGGGGAGCCGGTCGAGGCCCAAGAGGGCGACACGATCGCCACCGCCTTACTGGCGGCGGGCGCCGGTGCCACCCGCACCACTGCGGTCAGTGGTTCGGCACGCGGCGCCTATTGCATGATGGGTGTGTGCTTCGAATGCTTGGTGGAGATCGACGGCACTCCCAACCGACAGGGCTGTCTGGTCGCCGTGACCGAGGGCATGTCGGTGCGCCGTCAAGCGGGGCCGGCGGTGATCGTGGAGGACGCGCCATGAGCGCGGTCCGCGACCTGGTCATCATCGGCGCGGGGCCGGCGGGATTGGCCGCGGCCGCCGAGGCGCGCGACCATGAGCTCGATGCCGTGATGCTGGACGAGCAGCCGGAGCCCGGCGGCCAGATCTACCGCTCGGTCGCTCGGGTGGCGGAGCGTCGGCCGGCCGATCTGGGATTCCTCGGCGCCGACTACGCCCACGGCGCCTCGCTGGTGGACGCTGCCAGCGGGATCGACCGCCGCCAGGGCGCCACGGTCTGGCAGATCGGCCCGACCGCGAATGACGGCACGCGCGAGGTGATCTGGTCGCGGGATGGACGGGCGCAGCGTGTATCGGGCCGTACCGTGCTGATCGCGACCGGCGCCATGGAGCGACCGGTGCCGATACCCGGCTGGACCCTGCCGGGGGTGACCACCGTCGGTGCCGTCCAGGTGTCGCTCAAGCAGGCGGCGATCTATCCGGCGGGACGGCTGGTGATCGCCGGCTCCGGCCCGCTGCCGCTGCTGCTGGCCGAGCAGTTGCGCGCGGCGCGCATCCCGGTGGCGGCGATCATCGACACCACGCCGCCGGGTCGGCTGACCGCGGCGATGGCCCATGTGCCGATGGCAGCGCTTGGAGCACCCGACACGCTGTGCAAAGGCCTGGCGCTTTTGCGCGCGCGCGACCGCTCAGGCGTACCGGTGTGGCGGGATGCCTTCGGGCTGCGGGCCGAGGCGGGTCCGGACGGCGCGGTAGCGGCGGTACGGTTCCGCTCGGCATCGGGTGAGGAGGAGCGGATCGAGGCCGATGTGCTGGCCCTGCACGAAGGCGTGGTGCCGAACCCGCAACTGACCCGGCTGGTCGGTGCCGAGCACCGCTGGCACGCGGTGCAGCGCTGCTTCCACCCGGTGACCGATCCTTGGGGGGAGACCACGGTGGCTGGCGTGTTCGTCGCCGGCGATGGCGGCGGCATCCTCGGCGCACGGGCTGCTGAAGGGTCTGGGCGGCTGGCGGCGCTGGCGGTGGCCCGCCGGCTGGGGCGGTTGAACGAAAGCGCCCAGGAGTTCCAGGCGGCCCGCTGGCAGATGCGTCGGCTCGGCGATCGGGCGTTGCGGCGGCTGCTTGACGCGCTATACCCGGCACCGGACTGGATCGCGGCGCCGGATGACGATGCGGTGGTCTGCCGCTGCGAGGAGATCACCGCCGCCCAACTTCGTGCGGTCGCCGGTCACACTGCCGGCCCGAACCAGGCCAAGGCCTATCTGCGGTGCGGCATGGGGCCGTGCCAGGGTCGGCTGTGCGGGTTGACCGTGACCGAGATGATCGCGCGGGCCCAGGGCACGACGCCGGCACAGACCGGCTACTACCGGATCCGCGCGCCGATCAAGCCGGTGACCGTCGACGAGTTGGCCTCACTGAGCGAATAGACCGCGGCGTGAGCCACTGGTGCCGGCTATGACCGTCTCAATTGCGTGGCCCGCGACGGTCGGCTGACCGTCGATCCCCCTGGACAGTGCTGTGGTTGAGGCGTGCAATGCCATGGCCATGCGCTGGATCCTCGGCACGTTGATGTTGCTGATCGGCTTGGCGACCGCGCGCGATGCGGTCGCCGAAGCGGACCTTGCGGTCGATCTGGAGCTTGTGCTGGCGGTCGACGTGTCGGGGTTGATCGATCCTGCGGAGGCGCTGCTGCAGCGGCAGGGCCATATTCAGGCGCTGACCAGTCCCGAAGTGATCCGGGCGGCCACGAGCGGCCCGATCGGCAGGATCGCCGTCAGCTATATGGAGTGGGCCGGCGCCGGCCATGTTCGGCTGGTCGCGGGCTGGCATCTGATCGATGGATTGCCGGCAGCGCGGACATTGGCCGCGCGGCTTGCCTCGGCCGACATCGTCTCGGGGCAACGCACGTCGATCAGTGCGGCGGTGATGTTCGCCTTGCCGCTGTTTCGTGACAACGGATACGCCGGGACCCGCAGGGTCATCGATATTTCCGGCGACGGGCCGAACAACAACGGACTGCCTGTGCTGGCCGGGCGCGATGCGGCGAATGTCGCCGGGGTGACGTTGAACGGCTTGGCGATCCTGAACGACCGGCCGGGTCCGCTCGGCTTTCCGGTTCTGCGGGACCTGGATGTGTACTACGAGGCATGCGTCATAACCGGACCAGGGGCCTTCGTGCTGGCGGCCCAGGGGTTCGAGGATTTCGGAGCGGCGATCCGGCGCAAGCTGGTACTGGAGATTGCCCAGATCTCGCCGTCGCGGCCTCCAATCCGGCGAGTCATTGGGTACGATTGCCTGATCGGGGAACGGCAGCTTCGCGACTGGTTGACCAGGTATCCGTCGTCGCCCTGAGGCGCGGTGCGACGCGGTTCGCTACTGCATGAACCCGCATCGGAACAACTGGACATGGAAGTCGCGCAGGACGCGCTCTTTTTCGGCGGCCGGAACGTCGGCCACCAGTTCGGTCTCGAAGCTCGGGCGGCGCAGGTGCTTGACGATGATCTTACGGGCGAGTTGCGAGGCCTTGCCCTCCGGCAGCATTTCCGGCGTGCACATCGACAGCAGCATGAACGCCCGGACATGCAGCGGGCGGTTCGGGTCGTCGACCTTCTCCAAAATGTGGTCGTCGACGATGTAGTGGGCGAGCAACTCATCCAGCCGATTGCTGATCCGCGCCTTGAAGCCTTCCTCCAGGCTGGACTGTTGCACCTTGTAGTAGACGGTGGTGATGGTCTCCATCTTCTTGTTCGGCGGACGGTTGTCCTTGACGATCTGCTTGACCGACGCCGGCTGGACGAAGAGCCCCTCAAGGTGCTGGCTGATCTCCTCCCCGATCGAACCAGCCAGCTTGCTTTCCGACAACGCCAGCAGGTACGACGCCTTGCGGACCGGGTCGGCCAGCGTCGGCAGCATCGTGCCGGTCGCCTCCTTCAGGCCGGCCAACCCACCCTTGTTGAGGATGCGCGACTGGCGATGGGTCAGGGCCTCGGCGATCGACCCGCCGCCGAACAGCACGTCGCTCGGCATGAGCTTTTCGATCAGTTGGCTGAAGGCCTCAGCCTCCTGTCCGGGCTCACCTTTCGCCAGCGGACTCTTCGCCTCGAGTTGACGGCGGACCCGGTCGACCAGCATGGCCTTGCTGTCCGGCAGTGCGTCGAGCCCGAGCATCGCATTCAGACGGCCGGCCATCGCTTCCGGTGAGTCTTCGGGGCGTCCTTCGCTTTCAGTTTCGAGCCGTCCCTGCGCCAGATCGATCAGCGAGCCGAGGGCGGCTCCGAGGTTCGCCTGCGGTCCCAGCAGGTCCTGCAGGAGTTCCGCGTTGGCCATGACGTCGGAGATGTAGGTGTCGACCAGCGTGCGCGCCCGGTCGTCCTCGGTCGGTTCCGCCCAGTCCATTGTCATGGCGAGCTTGCCGAAGAACGATCGCTGCTGGACCAGTTCGCGCGCGGCGACTACCCGCAGCAGGAAATCGCACTGCGCCGGATCGACCGACGCCACCACTTTCGCGACCGCGCCTTCGAACCCGTCGACCCGGATGGTCGGCAGCTTGCGCTCCGACGCGGCGCGCGCGCGGGCGGTGATCTCGTTCAGGAAGCCGTCCAACGCGTCACGCCGCGCCGGCATGTCTACATCGTCGCGCCCTTTGGCCTGGAGGGTGGCGACCTTGGCCACGCCGGAGGTCATCAGCGTGTCGGCGTCAATCAGCCGACGCAACTCGCGAAAGTCGTGCATGACTTCGCTGGCCGTCACTCCGTTCTTATCGAGATAGGCGCGAAACAGCCGGTTGATGGTCTGCCGCCCGCTGCCGACGTACAATTCGTCGACGTGTTCGCAGTACGGCGCCTCGTCAATATCATTGACGAAGATCTTGCCGCTGCCGCCCGCCTGACGGGTCAGTTCCAGCAGGACATTTTCGCGCGTCGTGCTGCCCTGCGCGATCTCGCGGATCACCCGCACACCGGTAACGCCGGGCTTGTTGAGCGCCTTGCGCGCGAACGATTCCGCGTCGGCCTGGCTCGCTGCCGTCGTCTCGATCTGCCAGCGGTCCTCGCGACAGGCGTGGACCTCGAAACTTTCCTGCTTGCCGAACATTCTGTCCCCTCCGCACGTCTGCGCGGATCTCCGAAGCAAACTTTATTCCATTTTTAGCCGCTGGGCAAAGCAACCCGGGGTGTTGGGGCTTTTCTTCAGGGGGTTGCGTCGCTATCTGACACCAATGCATTCGCTCCCTGATCTTGCACCCCCACCGTCGCTCCCGATGGATCTTGCGATGGCGAGGAGAGTGGTCGATGCATCGATCGACCGTTGGGTCGCCGGGCGGCGTGAGGCCATTCTGCCGTTCATCGACCGGCATTTCACCTTTCGCGGCACGGCGCGCCTGCACCGCCATGCGTTCGGCTGGGACGTTCTGCGTGCGCCTGCAAACATTGCGCTGGTTCCCCCGCAACTCGGCCTGCACGCCGGAGGCGTGGTGGCGTCGCGGCTGGGCGCACGGCGGCTGGGTCACTGGCTTGCATCGCGGCGGCTCTTGCTGCGCACCGATGTCGACGCCGAGATCGAATGGCTGCTGTGGAGCGAGTTCCTCGAGTTGCCCTATTCCGTCGGAAATCGGGTGTCGGTCAGGGATTCACTCGCCGAGTGCATGCTCGGCGACCCGTCGCTGACGGCCGCTCTTGCTGAGCCGCTGGCCGAGATTGCGCGGCATGCCGGCGATCCGGAGATCCGCAAACGGATCGAGGAGACCGTCGCGGCCTACACCGGCGCGCGTGCCGCTGCTGCCGACGTGACCGGTGCGCTGATCAACGCCGGCGCCGGCTACCTCGCAGCCCAGCAGTTCACGCCGAGCGTGTGGACTCTCGGCCCGGTCCTGGCCGCCGCCATCGCGCAGAAGGCGGCGGTCACGGGGTTTCCACTGGGCGCTACCCTGGGCAGCGCCTGGTACGGCCTGTTTCCCGCGGTTGTTGGACCATGGGCGGTGGTCTCGACGACCGTTGGACTGGCGGCCATCGGCGCCGTCGTCTCGGCCTTCGCTGGACTGGTCGCCGATCCGACCCAAAGGGCGCTGGGCATCCATCGTCGCCGCCTCGACCGGATGCTGCGGACCATCGAGACCAATCTTCGCGGCAACGGGCCCGCGGCCTTCGCGCCGCGCGACCACTATGCCGCCCGGCTGATCGAAGTGGTCGACATGATCCGGGCGGCCCACCGCGTCGTGCAGGGCGGCTGAACGACCGATCTGTGGCTTGACGGCTGGAGCAGCGTCCCGCTCAATCGCCGGGTTCAGTGACGGGAGGGTCTAATGGCGATCACCACTGTGGCCGACGGTCTGGTCGGACGAGCGGTTGCCTTCCAGGAAATCCCGATTGTTGATGTCGGCGCGCTCGTCGATGGGAGTGATCCTCAAAGGGTCGCCAAGGCTCTCGGTCATGCCGCCGCCACGGTCGGCTTCGTCTATGTCCGCAATCACGGCGTTCCGGCCGAGCTCCGCGCCGCGATGATGGCGGAGGCGGAGCGGTTCTTTGCGCAGCCGCTTGAGACCAAGAACGCCTTGCACATCCGGAACTCCAAGATCCATCGGGGCTATTTCTCGCTGTTCGAGGAGAACACCGACCCCGGTCTGACCGCCGACCTCAAGGAGGGCCTCGACATCGGGCGGGAACTTGGGCCGGACGATCCGGAGGTTCGCCGTGGCCTTCCGCTGCACGGCCCGAACCAGTGGCCGACCGATCTTCCGGGATTCCGGACGACCACCGATGCGTACTTCGCTGCGATGCGATCGCTGGCCGAGACGCTGATGCGCGGCTTCGCGTTGGCGCTTGATCTGACGCCCGATTTCTTTGCCGACAAGATCGACCAACCCTGCGCCTCGCTGCGCCTGCTGCACTACCCGCCGCAGGAAGGGCAGATCGAGGCCCAGACCATGGGCTGTGGCGCCCACACCGATTACGGCTGCCTGACGATCCTGGCGCAGGATGCCAACGGCGGCCTGCAGGTCCGCAATTCGGCGGGCGAATGGATCGCGGCGCCGCCGGTGCCTGACACCTTCGTCATCAATCTCGGCGATCAGATGGCTCGCTGGACCAACGGACGGTTCCAGGCGACCCCGCACCGGGTGATCAACACCTCGGGGCGGGAGCGGTACTCGATGCCGTTCTTCTTTGATCCGAACTGGGACGCTTTGATCGAAGCGCTGCCGGGC
Source organism: Thalassobaculum sp. (assembly GCF_040219215.1). Classification (GTDB taxonomy): domain Bacteria; phylum Pseudomonadota; class Alphaproteobacteria; order Thalassobaculales; family Thalassobaculaceae; genus Thalassobaculum_A. The sequence goes on along the minus strand of NZ_JAVJSX010000019.1, from coordinate 64,709 downwards.
ACGGTGCCCTCCGGGGAGGCTCCGAAGTTCGCGCCTGTCCTGGCTGGGCCGTATCTGCAGTCGCGGTTTGACGACACCTTCGCTTACCGTAAGACCGAAGCTGCCAAGGCATGACTGCGGCGGCAGGCCGTCCGGCGGACCCGCGTTCGGTGGCCGCCGCCTTCGACCTGGGCAATCTCGACGCCGGGTTTCTCGACGATCCGTACCCAACCTACCGCGCGTTGCGCGAGCACGCACCGGTGCACCGGATGGCCGACGGCTCGTTCTTCCTGTCGCGCTACGCCGACTGCCTGGAGGTCTACCGCGACCGCCGTTTCCTGTCCGACAAGACCCGAGAGTTCGGCCCGAAATACGGCATCGATACCCCGCTGTACCGGCACCACACCACCAGTTTGGTTTTCAACGATCCCCCGTTGCACACCCGTGTCCGACGCCTTCTGATGCCGGCGTTCACGCTGCGGGCTCTGGGCGCGCTGCAGCCGAAGCTGGAGGCCCTGGTCGACCGGTTGCTGGACCGGATCGCGGAGGTGCGGGAGTTCGACCTGATCGCCGACCTGGCGGCCGCGGTGCCGGTGCAGGTGATCGGCGACCTGCTGGCGATCCCGATGGACGAGCGCGGGCCGCTGCGCGACTGGTCGCTGGCCATCCTCGGTGCGCTTGAGCCGCGCCTGAGCGACGAGCAGTTGGTCCGCGGCCACCGGGCCGTAAGCGAGTTCACCGCCTATCTCGACCAACTGATCGCGGACCGGCGGCGGGACCTGGCGCTCGACGGCAGTGACGTGTTGTCCACGCTGATCGCCGGGGATGCCACGACGGGGGAGTTGCTGACCCCTGAGGAACTGACCCAGAACTGCATCTTCCTGCTCAACGCAGGGCACGAGACCACGACCAACCTGATCGGCAACGGCGTTGCCGCCCTGCTTGATCATCCCGACCAACTGGCCCGTCTCCGAGCCGACCCGGATTTGATCAACGGCGCCGTTGAGGAATTCCTGCGTTACGAAAGCTCGAATCAGCTCGGCAACCGCCGGGTGGCTGAGCGCCTGGAGTTCGCCGGCCACATCCTGGAAGCCGGTACCTACGTCCACATCGGCATCGGTGCCGCCAACCGCGACCCGACGGTGTTCACGGATCCAGAACGGCTCGACATCGCGCGTTCGCCGAACAAGCACCTTGCCTTCGGCTCCGGATCGCACGCCTGCGCAGGGATGAGCCTTGCGCGGATGGAGGGCCGTGTGGCGATCGGTCGGCTGGTCCAGCGCTTCGCGCGGCTGGAACGGGTCGGTGATCCAATTCGGGGCGGCCGCGTACGGTTCCGCGGATTTCTCAGCTATCCGATGCGGACGGGTTGACCCTCCGCCTGCGGCGGCGCTCGCCCCAGATGCTGACCATGTTTCCGGCGAAGATCAGCCCGCCCCCGGCAAGCACGAACGGGTTGAAGGGTTCGGCGTAGAGCAGCCAGCCGACCACGGCGATGAGCGGCAGTCGGACGAAGTCCATCGGCGCCACCAGGGCGGCGTCGGCGTGCCGCATCGCATGTGACACACACCAGTGCGAGGTCAGGCCGGAAACCCCGATCGCCGCGATCCAGGGCCATGCCTCGGGCGAGGGCGTGACCCAGACGGTCAGCGCCGGGCCGAGGCCGAGCGGCAACTGGATGAGATTCATCCAGAAGATGATCGTCAGCGGGCTCTCGGTCGGCGCCATGGCTCGGGTGAATGCATAGGTCGCCGCATAGCACCAGGCCGCGCCCAGCACGACGAAGGCCGCCAGGTCGATCATGGCCGAGCCAGGACGCAGGATCACCAGGATGCCGGCGAAGCCAAGCGCAATGCCGATTGCCCGCCAGCGCGTGAACGGCTCGCGCAGGAACAGCGCGGCGAATATCGCGGTCCAGATCGGTGTCGTGAACTCGATCGAGAACACCGCCGCGAGCGGCAGCACGCTGATGCCGTAGATCCAGGCGTAGGTGCCGGTGTAGTGCACCGCGCTGCGCGCCAGATGCAGGCGGAAGCGCCCTGTCGCGACCGAGGCGAATCCGGCGCGCCATGCGATCGCCGTCAGCACCGTAACGCAGATGATGCTTCTGAGCGCCATCGCCTGGAACACAGACATCTCGGCCGTCAACTCCCGGCCGGCGAGCGCCATGGTCGTGAAGGATGCGAGGGCGCCCATCATCCAGGCGGCGGAGAGCAGGGGTCGGCTTTCGTTCACCGCATCGTGGAGGTTCGGTTGGAGGGAGGGCGAGGATAGGGAAGCGGGTTGCCCGGTACAATTCCCGAAGTGGCAACTCACGGTTCCTGGACAAACACGACCAATACGGTCCACTTTCATCTTGACCACCCCGGAGGCCGGGACTACCTAATGCGTACCGAACTGGTACAGATTAGGGTGACAATGCTCCGTCTCAATCGCATGACCGACTACGCCATCGTGGTTCTTGGGCAGATGGCCCAGGAAGCCGGACGGGTGCGGACGGCGGCGGCTTTGGCGGAGGCGACTGGCGTGCCGGTGCCGACGGTATCCAAGCTATTGAAGCAGATGGCGGCGGTGTCGCTGATCAGTGCTCATCGCGGTGCCAAGGGTGGCTATGCCCTGGATCGTCCGGCGGCGGCGGTTACCGTCACCGAGATCATTCAGGCGCTGGAAGGGCCGATTGCCCTGACCGCCTGTGTAGACGGCGCCGAGGAGTGCTGCGAAGTCGAGCATTCGTGCCCGATGCGCGGCAACTGGAACCGGGTCAACCGGGCCATCCGATCGGCCTTGGACGGTGTGACACTCGCCGACATGGTCGACCCGGAGGGCATGTTTCCGGTACGAACCCCGGCACCCACGCTGCACCCGACGACAGTCGGGGCCGCCGAGTAGACGAACGACGGATACGGGAGAGAAAACCGATGGCCGCCACCGCGGACACCGTGCGACAGGTCGAGGACGTTACCGGAGGCGCGTACAAGTACGGCTTCGTGACCGACATCGAGGCCGATGTCGCGCCGAAGGGGCTCGACGAGAGCACAATTCGGTTCATCTCCGCCAAGAAGGAAGAGCCGGAATGGCTGCTGGAGTGGCGCCTGAAGGCGTTCGAGCAGTGGAAGCGGATGATCGAGCCGGAGTGGGCCAAGGTCGACTACGAGCGCATCGACTACCAGGACATCCACTACTACTCCGCCCCGAAGCAGAAGGACGGCCCGAAGAGCCTGGACGAGGTCGACCCTGAGTTGCTGGCGACCTACGCCAAGCTCGGCATTCCGCTGAAGGAGCAGGAGCTTCTGGCCGGCGTGGTTGCCGTCGACGCGGTGTTCGACAGCGTGTCGGTCGCCACGACCTACAAGAAGGAGCTTGAGAAGAAGGGCATCGTCTTCTGCTCGATCTCCGAGGCGGTGCGCGAGCACCCGGATCTGGTGAAGCGCTATCTCGGCTCGGTCGTGCCGGTCGCCGACAATTACTTCGCCTGTCTGAACAGCGCGGTCTTCACCGACGGCAGCTTCGTCTACATCCCCAAGGGCGTGCGCTGCCCGATGGAGCTGTCGACGTACTTCCGGATCAACGCGCAGAACACCGGGCAGTTCGAGCGGACCCTGATCATCGCCGACGAGGGCAGTTACGTCAGCTACCTGGAAGGCTGCACGGCGCCGCAACGCGACGAGAACCAGCTGCACGCCGCGGTGGTCGAACTGGTGACCCTGGACGACGCCCAGATCAAGTACTCGACCGTCCAGAACTGGTACCCGGGCGACGAGAACGGCAAGGGCGGCATCTACAACTTCGTGACCAAGCGTGGCGCCTGCCGCGGCAAGCGCTCGAAGATCTCGTGGACCCAGGTCGAGACCGGCTCGGCGATCACTTGGAAGTACCCGAGCTGCATCCTGCAGGGCGATGATTCGGTCGGCGAGTTCTACTCGGTTGCGATCACCAACAACGCCCAGCAGGCCGACACCGGCACCAAGATGATCCATCTGGGCAAGAACACCCGCTCGACGATCATCTCCAAGGGCATCAGCGCCGGCCGCGCCGACAACACCTATCGCGGTCTGGTGCGGATCTCGAAGAAGGCCGAGGGCGCGCGGAATTACACTCAGTGCGACAGCCTGCTGATCGGCGACAAATGCGGCGCCCATACCGTGCCGTACATCGAGAGCAAGAATCCGACGGCGCGGATCGAGCACGAGGCGACCACCTCGAAGATCAGCGAGGATCAGCTGTTCTACTGCCTGTCGCGCGGGCTGTCCGCCGAACAGGCGGTGTCACTGATCGTCAACGGCTTCTGCAAGGAAGTCATGAAGGAACTGCCGATGGAGTTCGCCGTCGAGGCGCAGAAGCTCATCGGCATCAGCCTTGAGGGCAGCGTCGGCTGACGCAACGGCCAACCGGTACATTCGATAAGGATTGTGGAGCGATGGCGCTTCTGGAGATCAAAGACCTGCACGCCGAAGTCGATGGCAAGCCGATCCTGAAGGGGATCGACCTGACGATCGAACCGGGCGAGGTGCACGCGATCATGGGGCCGAACGGGTCCGGCAAGAGCACGCTGAGCTATGTGCTGGCTGGGCGCGACGGCTACGAGGTGACCGGCGGCAGCATCAAGTTCGATGGCAAGGACCTGCTGGAGATGGAAGCGGACGAGCGGGCGGTTGCCGGCATCTTCCTGGCCTTCCAGTACCCGGTGGAATTGCCCGGCGTCGGCGGCATGACCTTCCTGAAGGAAGCGCTCAACGCCCGGCGCAAGGCTGCCGGCGAGGACGAGATCGACGCCATGGGTTTCCTGAAGCTGGTGCGCGCCAAGGCGAAGACCCTGGAGATCACCGACGAAATGCTGAAGCGCGCGGTCAATGTCGGATTCTCCGGCGGCGAGAAGAAGCGCAACGAGATCCTGCAGATGGCGGTGCTGGAACCGATGCTGTGCGTGCTGGATGAGACCGACAGCGGTCTCGACATCGACGCGCTGAAGATCGTGTCCGACGGCGTGAACGCCTTGCGGGCCGAGGGCCGCTCGATGCTGGTGATCACCCACTACCAGCGCCTGCTGAACCACATCGTTCCCGACAAAGTCCATGTTCTCGCCCAAGGCAAGATCCGCCGCACCGGCGGCAAGGAACTGGCTCTTGAGCTGGAGCAGAAGGGCTATGCCGACTTCGTCGAAGCGGCGTGAGGATACGATGAGCACCGACGTCACCACCCTGCCGTTGATCACGGGTCCGCTGGACGACAGCGGGCCGCACTGGCTGGTTGCCCTGCGCCGGTCGGCGATCGCGCGCTACGGCCAGATCGGCCTGCCCGGCGCCCGGACCGAGGCGTGGAAGTTCACCGGCCTGAACGCCCTGAAGGCGCTGCAGCCGGTGGCGGCCGAGGGGCCGGCCCCCGCGGCGTTGCCGTCGTCGCTTGCAGACCTTGACCGCACCGAGGTCCGCCTTGCCAACGGCCGGGTCGAAGCGTTGCCTTCAGGCCTGCCGAACGGTGTCGAGATCGTTCCGCTGGACGACCCCGCAACCGTGCCGGGGTGGGTGCGCGAGAACCTGGGTTCGGTCTCGTCGATCGACGCCTATCCGTTCGCCGCGTTGAACGCTGCCCAGTTCACCGGTGGTGTGGCGATCCGGATTGCCCGCGGCGTCATGCCGGACGCACCGATACTGCTGTCGATCGCGACCAGTGGCGACGACGGTGCGACCGCGATTGCCCATCCCCGCGTGCTGGTGGTGGTCGAAGACGGTGCGTCGGCCGATCTGGTGACCGTGCATCAGGGATCCGGTGCCTACATGGCGAACCCGGTGACCGAAATCGTCGTCGGCACTGGCGCCCGCCTGAGCCACAGCGTGCTGCAGGCCGAGGCGGTGGAAGCGTTCCACGTCGCCATGACGTCGGTGCGGTTGGCCGACCAGGCGACTTATGACGGCTTCGTGCTGGCGACCGGTGCGCGGCTGGCCCGCCACGAGGTCCGTGCCGAGCTGGCCGGCCAGCGCGTCGACTACCGGATCAACGGCGTCTATCTCGGCGCCGACAGTCAGCATCATGACCTGACGACCTTCATCGATCACGCCCAGCCGCACGGCTCCAGCCACGAGATGGTCAAGGGCGTGCTGACCGGCCGGTCGCGCGGCGTGTTCCAGGGCAAGATCCTGGTCCGGCCCGATGCCCAGAAGACCGATGGTTTCCAGATGAACCGGGCGTTGCTGCTGTCGCGCGACGCCGAGGTCGACAGCAAGCCGGAACTCGAGATCTACGCCGACGACGTGAAGTGCAGCCACGGTGCGACGGTCGGCGAGTTGGATGACGACCAGCTGTTCTACCTGATGGCGCGCGGCATTCCGAAGGCGCGCGCCCGCGCGCTGCTGGTCGAGGCCTACGTGCTGGAGGCGATTGCGCTGATTGCTCGCGCACCGGTCCGTGAAGCGTTCACGGCGGTTGCGGCGGATTGGTTGAGCCGGCACGTGGCCGGGGCGGAGGAATGAGCATGGGCGCCAACGGAGCCTACGACGTCGAACGCTATCGCGCCGATTTTCCGATCCTGTCGACCCAGGTGCATGGCCATCCGTTGGTCTATCTGGACAACGCCGCTTCGGCCCAGAAGCCGCGACAGGTGATCGATCGGGTCAGCGCGGTATACGAGACCGGCTATGCCAACGTGCACCGCGGCCTGCATTACCTGAGCGAAAAGGCGACCGCCGACTACGAGGCGGCGCGCGAGACCATCCGTTCGTACATCAACGCCCGATCAACCGCCGAAATCATCTACACCCGCGGCGCGAGCGAGGCGATCAACCTGGTGGCCGCGACTTGGGGCCGGCAGAACCTGTGCGAAGGCGACGAGATCATCGTCACCTACATGGAACACCACTCCAACATCGTCCCCTGGCAGTTGTTGCGCGACGAGAAGGGGCTGGTGCTGAAGGGCGTGCCGATCGGACCGGACGGAACGTTCGATCTGACGGCGTTCAAAGCTTTGCTGACCGACCGCACCCGGCTGGTCGCCATGACCCATGTGTCCAATGTGCTGGGAACCGTGGTGCCGGTGAAGGAAGTCATCCGGCTGGCCCACGAGGCCGGCGCGGTGGCGCTCATCGACGGTTGCCAGGCTGTCCAGCACATGACGGTCGACGTGCAGGACCTGGACTGCGATTTCTACGTGTTCTCCGGCCACAAGCTGTATGGCCCGTCCGGGATCGGCGCGCTGTACGGCAAGGAAGCCCTGCTGGAGAAGATGCCGCCCTACCAAGGCGGCGGCGAGATGATCAGTTCGGTCACCCTGGAGAACAGCGAGTGGGCCGACCTGCCGCACAAGTTCGAGGCCGGGACTCCGGCGATCGCCCAGGCGATCGGACTTGGGGCCGCCATCGACTACGTCAAAGCGATCGGGGTCGAGCGGATCGGCGCCCATGAACGCGACCTGATCACCTACGCCACCCAGCGCCTGTCGGCGGTCGACGGATTGCGGCTGATCGGCACGGCAGCCGGCAAGGTGTCGGTAGTGTCGTTCGTCATGGACTGCGCGCATCCCCACGACATCGCGACCATCGTCGACCGGCAGGGCGTGGCGGTCCGGGCGGGCCACCACTGCGCCCAGCCACTGATGGACCACCTGGACCTGTCGTCGACCGCGCGGGCCAGCGTCGGGCTGTACAATACCCGTGCGGAGATCGACGCGCTGGCCGATAGCCTGGATAAGGTCCGGGCGATCTTCGGATGAGCGAGGCGGCATGAACCAGGAACTCGGTCTTCGCGATTTCATGCCGGTCGGCAGCAATGCCGGCCCCGACGGCATCGCCCGCGCCGGCCAACGGCTGCCGGAAGGTGCGGCAGTCGCCGACGAGGCAGAGGTGATCGAAGCGCTGCGAACCGTCCACGATCCCGAGATCCCGCTGAACATCTACGACCTCGGCCTGATCTACGATGTCGAGCGGTTTGACGATGGCAGCGTGAAGATCGAGATGACCCTGACGGCACCCGCCTGTCCGGTCGCCGGTGAGATGCCGATGATGGTCGCGGAAGCGGTCGCAGGCGTTCCTGGGGTCGGCGAGGTCGAGGTCCAACTGGTCTGGGAACCGCAGTGGACCGTGGAACGCATGAGCGAAGACGCTCGACTAGCCCTGGACATGTTCTAGAATGCTCCCCACTTGAGTGGGAGCGATCACCTACGGATGGCCTGAATGTTTCAGCCGATGAAAGCACCGATTACCCTGACCGAGGCCGCCGCTGCGCGGGTACGGGACCTGATGGCGAAGTCGCCGGAGGATGGCGTGATCGGGCTGCGCGTCGGCGTGAAGAACACCGGCTGCTCGGGTCTCAGCTACGTCATCGAGTACGCGAAGGAACGCAAGAAGTTCGAGGATCTGGTCGAGGACAAGGGCGTCAGCATCCTGATCGATCCGACGGCGGTGATGTTCATCCTGGGCTCGGAGATGGATTACAAGGAGGACAAGCTGTTCTCCGGTTTCGTCTTCAACAACCCGAACGAGACCGGCCGTTGCGGTTGCGGCGAAAGCTTCAGCGTGGCTGCGGCCAAGTCCTGAAGCTGGAGAGCTAGGACGGTTGCGTGCGCCGCCGGCAGACCAGCATGTGGCGCTCTGGGGTGACATTCGTTCGCTTGATGTAATCATTCCATTCATCGACGTAGTGGACGTCGAAGCCCTGGCGTTCCAGGAATGAGATCAGCCAGGTCAGGGAAAGTTCCCGATGATCCCGAAACTGCGTGGCGGCATAGTCGTTGAACCCGGGAACATCGCTGCCCGTGGTTTCGATGATCAGCCGGTCGCTGGACTGGGTGAGGTCGCGCAGCCCGCGGATCAGACCGTTGAAATGGTAGATGACCCCCAGCGCCAGGATCAGGTCGTAGCGCTTTCGGCGTTGGGTATGCGGAGCAAAGCTGGCGTTTGAGGCGGTGACCCGGTCGGCGACGCCATAGTACGCCGCGAACAGCTGGGTTCGGGCGTGGAACATCTCCGACGGTTCGTAGGCGTCGACCTGACAGCCCAGCTGTGCGCATTGCACTGAAAAGTACCCGTCGGCGGCGCCGACATCGGCAATGTGCCGGGCGCCGGATTCGACCACATGGCGCTTGATGATGTCCCATTCCACAAAGTTGAAGGGGCGGTCGGCGCGCGGCGAGTTTGTCATCTTGCCGTAGCGGTCGAACAGCAGGGTGCCGTCGTGCAGTTGGAAGTTGTGGTAGAAGCCCTTGCTGCTGCACATGGCGGAGAATACGGCGTGCTCAGTATGCGTGACGAACGCCGTGCTGGCACTTCCGAGGGCGCGGCATCGCTTCAGGACATCGAGATTGCGACGGCCCACCTGGAAGACCGTTGCCAGCGCCTGGCGGCGGCGAAACCGGTTGCTGGCGGATTGCAGTTCGGCGTCGGCATCGTCCAGCCGATCGAGCGCAATCAGCGTAATGGCGCGCAACCGCGGGATGTCGGGATCCGCGGGGTAAAGGTCGCGGGCGACGTCCAGGACACCCAACGCCCCGGCTGGATCGCCGCGGTCAGACAGGATCTTGGCCAGCGTCAGATGGGTGAGGGCATTGGCACCCGGTAGCGCGAGGGTCGACCGAAGTTCCCGCTCGGCGTCGTCGAGCCGGGCCGACCCGACCAGCGCCTCGGCAAGGCGATGGCGTATGCCAATGTGTCCGGGGTGGTTGGCACCCGCCTCGATCAGGGTGTCGAGGGCGTCGTCGGAACGGCCAGCGGTTTCCAGGACGTCCGCAAGCTGCAGCGTCAGGTCCGGCCCCGCGTCGGGCAGGCCGACCGCTGCTCGCAACGCCTGCTCCGCTTCACTGAAGCGATCCCGGACCTGGAGGGCGGTCCCCAGGCGCTGCAGGACCGTGATGCTTGCGGGATATCGATTGGCTGCGTCGCGGAGAAGATTGATCGCCTCTTCGGGACGGGACTCGGCGACCAGCTCTGCCAGCTTGAGGAATGGTGCTTCGTTGCTTCCGGGCAAACGTATGGCGGTCCTCAGCGCGGCTTCTGCTTCTGCCGGGCGATGCATGGAGATCAGCCGGTCGGCCAAGGCATCGTGCAGGATCGGGTCGTCGGGATGCCGGTCGGTTGCCGCCGTCAGGGTCGCCAGCGCATCCTCGAGCCGGCCCAATTCGACCTCGCTGTTCGACAAGGCACGCAAGAGGTTGGTCGGCAAGGAGCGGTCACGATCTTCGCGGCGAAGCAGTTCGACGATCGCCTTGTGATCCGGCACCCGCGCGAGCATCGCGATCGCCTTGCGGAGCGCTAGTGGGTCCGACGGATCGATCAATTGGGCGCGTCGGAACGCCGCCGCGGCACCATTGAATCGCTTCTGGTTGGCGGCCCAGTTTCCGACCCATGTCCAGGACTGTGCGGCCGCCGGTGCGGATATGGCGGCCAACTGCACGCTTTGTTCCGGTGACAGTGGCGCGCCGTTCGGGACCGGTTGTTGAAATTCGGCGGACACGAACACATCCGATTGCTGCTTCCCGGCAGGTACACGAGGACCCGGCCGACTCGGAGCGCGGATCCTATCAGCGACTCCGCTGGAGGCAACGTTCGCGAGGCGAGCATCGGACCCGACGGGGTGGCCGGGTCCGATCAATCGCGATCACACGTTCGACGGGTTGAACCGGCCGGACGGTAGACGCAGGGCTGCGAGCAGCCGCCAGAGGGCCGATCCCGCCTGCTTCATCAGGCGAGCCGACTCCTGCGCACGCAACCGGCGGCCGCGACGCATGTGATGCTCGAGCAGCGTCGACGACAGCTCGACCCGCTGGCCGTAGGACTGGGCGTAGAGCTGTTCGATGTCGCTTTGGGTGACGAGTGGCATTTGAAGACCTCCGTGGTTGTGGATGTCTTCCTCCCCGACCCAGACTCTGAGATGGCCCAGGTTCAGATTAATCACTGCGGCGCCATTCATGTTGCGCTGCACAATTCTCATTTAATCCCGAATGATGGGATAATCAAGAGAAATCGTGCTGAAAATATGACAGATTTGGGTAACTACTTTGCATGGGCGGCGAGCGCCTTGGCCGCCGCCGGGCGCCCCCAGACTGCCTTGCGCAAAGCCGCGACATTCGGACAGGCTTCCTTGAACGCCGCGGGATCCGGGTGCCACAGCGCCAGCATGCCGGTGTACAGGTCGGCAGCACTGGCGGTGTCGCCGAGCAGGAACGGTCGACCGTCGGCAAGTCCCCGCTCGACGGCGGCCCAGGCGGTGTCGATGGCAGTACGTGCCAATGCCTTGACCGCCTCGTCGTCGCCCTCACGGACCCGGTGGTAGTCGGGGTGGTAGAGGCGGATGTAGGCGGGGTACAGCGTTGCCGCCCCATAGACCAGCCACTGCAGGTAGGTTGCCCGTTTCGCGTCGGTCGGCGCCGGCGCCAAACCCTTCTGCGGCGCCAGATCGGCGAGATAGATGACCATGGCGGCCGACTCGATCATTACCGTGCCGTCGGGCAGGCGCAGCGCCGGGATCAGCCCGAGCGGATGGACGTCGCGCTTGTACGCTTCGGACTTGTGCTCACCGGCATCGGCGTTCACTTTTACCGCTTCGTAGGGCAGGCCGGTTTCCTCAAGCAACGTCATGGGCGCCAGGGATCCGGACTGTGGCTTCCAGTACAGCGTATGCATGCGGGCCTCCCACGATCAGGGGGTGCGTTCCGCACCCGTTCGACGCAATATCCACCGAACCGATCGACGACACCAGCCGCACCGACACCAGTAGAGGACGACCAGAGCGATGTACGCCGGGATGACCGCCGATAGAGCCGCCAGCACTGCCAGCGGCGGCAATCGCCGTATCGATCTGCGCAGCGACACCGTTACCCAGCCGACCGAGGCGATGCGCGAGGCGATGGCCCGCGCCGAGGTCGGCGACGACGTCTACGGCGAGGACTATACGGTTCGGGCGCTGGAGGAGAAGGTGGCCGGGCTGATGGGCAAGGAGGCGGCGGTTTATGTCTCCTCTGGAACCCAGAGCAATCTGCTCGGCGTTCTGTCGCACTGCCAGCGCGGCGAGGAGTATCTGATCGGCGACGTCTACCATGTATTCAAGTCCGAGGCGCTCGGCACCTCGGTGCTCGGTGGGGTGGCCTGCTATCCGATGAAGACCGATGCGGGCGGCGGGCTCGATCCGGCCCAAGTGAAGGCCGGGATCAAGCCGGACGACCCGCACAGCCCGATCACCCGGCTGCTGTGCCTGGAGAACACGGTGTCCGGCCGGGTCCAGGATCAGGACCGTATCGAGGCGCTGGCCGAGACCGCCCACGCGGCCGGACTGGCGGTGCACCTGGACGGCGCCCGGCTGATGAACGCCGTGGTCAAGACCGGCAGGTCGGCAGCCGATCTGGTGCGTTCGATCGATACGGTGTCGCTGTGCCTGTCCAAGGGGCTTGGCGCCCCGGTCGGCTCGGTGCTGAGCGGACCGAAGGATTTCATCAAGCGGGCTCGGCGCATGCGCAAGATGCTCGGCGGCGGCATGCGTCAGGCCGGGGTAATTGCGGCCGCCGGCCTGCACGCGCTCGACCACCATGTCGAGCGGCTGGCCGAGGATCACGCCAACGCCCGGCGCCTCGCTGAGGGGCTGGCGGCGATCCCTGGGCTAACCGTCGATCTCGACGCGGTCGACACCAACATGCTGTTCATCCAGCCGAAGCCCGACGACATCGACCCGCTACGTGCGCATCTCGCCGAGCGCGGTATCGTCCTGTCCGGCCAGCGTCCTAAGATCCGGGTAGTCACGCACCTCGACGTGACCGAGCAGGACGTCGACCGGGTGCTTGAGGCGGTCGGGGAGTTCTATCGGGGACGGTAGGTCACCCCAGCCCGATCAGTTTCGCTCCTTGGCGAAACCGGGCGACGGCATCCGGTGTGAACTGGAACGTCTTCAAGAAGTTCTCGATGCCGTAGCCTGGAACCGCTCGACGGACCGAAGCTGCGAAGACTCGGCCATCCTCGACACGGCCGGCGAGCGCGAGGCAATGCGCCGCGATCGCCTGGATGCTGGGATGGGCGTTGGGGCGGGCAGCGGCCTTCAGTGCCCATTCCGCCGCCTCTTCGTACTGGCCGAGGCGGACGTGGGCCATCGCCCGGGTGCCGAGCATTCCGAACAGCATCGGGTCGAACGGGCTCAGTTGGCGCGAGTGGTCCGACGCCCGGATCGCGGCGAGCGGATCACCCGATTGCGACTGCACGAACGACAACGCGTAGTGGCCGAGCGCGAAGTTCGGACTCAACTCGACCGCCCGTTCAAGCTCGACCAGCGATCCGTCCTGGCGACCCCGCAGCCACAGCGCCCGGCCCATGGCCCAGTGGGCGGCTGGGTCGTGTTCGTCGGCCAGCAGCCCCTGTCCGGCGGCGGCAAACGCCCGGTCGCTCTCCTTGTCGCGGTCGTCCCACTGCTGGAAGGCGCTTTGCCAGTGGGTGAACGACAGGCCGGCGTGGGCCCGCGCGAAGGTAGGGTCCAGGCGTGTCGCCATATGGAAGAAATGCCGGGCTTGGGCGTTCTCGTCCTTGGTGAACCGGTACATGTGCCACAGGCCGCGGTGGTACGCTTCCCAGGCGTCGAGCGAGTTCGGTGCCTTGAGCAACGCGCGGTTCCGCTCCGCGGTCTCGACCTCGTTGGCGATCGACGCAACGATGCGATTGCCGATCTCGTCCAGCAGGACCAGCGTGTCCGTGAGTGATTGTGCGAGGGATTCGGCCCAGACGATGCGGGCGCTCTGCGCTTCGATCAGTTCGACATCGACGACGACCTGCTTCTGATCGAGCCGGATGCGGCCGCTGGCGACGTAGTCGACGTTCAGTCGGCGCGCCGCTTCCTCGGGCACGATTCCCTGTTCCGCCAGGGTAAAAACCGAGCCCCGGGCGATGACGAACAGGCTCCTCAGTTTGGCCAGCCGGGCGATGATGTCGTGGGTCAGGCCATCGGCCAGACCACCTCGGGCGACCGGCTGCTCCAGAAACGGCATGATGGCGATCGAGGCGCGCCGTCCGTGCGCTCCGCCCGCCCCGGCAGCGGTGTCGGGCGTCGGCGGGGCGGGATCGCCGGTCGTGGGCGACGATCTTGCCGTCGATGTGCCGGCCCTGCGGGCTCTGATTTGCGCCCAAGCGGTCCGAACCGGTTCGAAATCCAGATCCTCCGCCTCGAACAGACCAACCGCCGCCGCCAAATGCTCCTCGCCGGCCATCGTCTGTCCGCGTTCAACCAGGGCGCTGAGCAGATTCCGATGAGCGCGGAGATCGAATGGTGCAACCTCCAGCCAGGTATCGAGCAGCGGCAGCGCCTCGTCCGATCCGGCCGGCAGGCTGGCCAGGAGGCGGTCGAGCATGTCGGTCTGGCAATCGCGGAAGCGGCGGCGCTGGACGGCCAGCCAGGCATCGAACTGGGGGCTGCGGTCAATTTCCAGCCCTTCCAGGAATGTCCCTCGGAACAGCTTCAGGAACTCGCGCAGATCCTGCGCAACCAGGTCACCAGATCCGGCCGGCTGACGACCGGCGGCATTGTTGATCGCGGCGGCGTCGACCGTACAGTCGCCCAGGTCGAGCGACACGGTATCGCCGCCGGTCGTGACGCGGGCATGTGTCGGATCGTCGAGGATGCCGCGGAGCTTGCTGAGACACCACCGAAGTTCGCCCCGGGGATCGTTGGGTACGTCCCAGAGCAGTTCGCACAGCCGGCTTCGTCCGACCGCTCGCGGCGCCATCGTGAGATAGCCGAGCAGCGCACGGACCTTGCGCGACGTCGGAAGCGCCAGCTCGACGCCGTCTCGGATGACCGTCAACGGGCCGAGCAGGCGCAGTTGGAGTCGCGACGCTTCAACTTTCTGACCCGGAAGGGTGGTTTCCACGGGCGATTCCACGCCCTCTCCCACGATCTGTTCCCTGCTCGCCTCTTATTAACCGCAACTGCCAAACGGCATCCAGGGAGAACAATTGTGACGACAGCAGCAGAAATCCGTACCACCGGCGGGCGCGGCCGGCTTTTCGACAGCATCCTCGACACCGTGGGCGACACCCCGGTGATCCGGGTCAACAGCCTCGGCGTCGATCATGCGACAATCTACGTGAAGGCCGAGTTCTTCAACCCGGCTGGTTCGGTCAAGGACCGGCTGGCGCTCAACATTATCGAGGACGCCGAGCGTAGCGGCGCCCTGAAGCCCGGGCAGACGGTCGTTGAGGCGACCAGCGGGAACACCGGCATCGGCCTTGCCATGGTCTGCGCCCAGAAAGGCTACCCGCTGGTCGTCACGATGGCCGACAGCTTCTCGATCGAACGTCGCAAGCTGATGCGGATGCTGGGCGCCAAGGTGGTGCTTACGCCGCGTGCGCAGAAGGGGTTCGGCATGTACCGGAAGGCCGTCGAACTGGCCGAGGCCAATGGTTGGTTCCTCGCCGCGCAGTTCGAGACCGCGGCCAATGCCGCGATCCACGAAAGCACGACCGGGCGTGAGATCATCGCCGACTTCGCCGGTTCGCGGCTTGATTACTTCGTGACCGGCTACGGCACCGGCGGCACCGTCACCGGCGTGGCGAGAGTGCTGCGCCGCGAACGCCCGGAGACCCGCATCGTGCTCACGGAGCCCGCGAATGCCCAGCTGATCGCCAGCGGCCGGACCCAGGAACGGACGACGAGCAACGCCCCCGCGGTCAGCCACCCGGCCTTCGAGCCCCATCCGATCCAGGGCTGGACGCCGGACTTCATTCCGCACGTGCTGCAGGAGGCGCTCGATCGCCGCCTGTACGATGAACTCCTGCCGATTGCCGGGCCGGAGGGAATCAAGTGGACCAAGGAGTTGGCCCGACGCGAGGGCATCTTCACCGGCATCTCCGGCGGCGCCACGTTTGCGGTAGCTCGCCAGATCGCCGAACGCGCGGAACCCGGTGCCGTCATCCTCTGCATGTTGCCGGACACCGGTGAACGCTACATGACCACTCCGCTGTTCGACGGCATCGAGGCCGACATGGATGCCGAGGAGGCCGAGCTTTCGCGCTCCACTCCTGGCTTCCAGATGGCGGCGGCGTAGCGATCGGGGAGGGGCCGGCCATGGACGGATGGCGGAACGCTGGCGCCGAGGAAACCCTCGACCCCAGCGATTGGGAGCCTGTGCGGGCCCTGTCCCACCGCATCATGGACGATGCGATCGATCACTTGCGTGATGTCCGCGATCGTCCGGTGTGGCGTGAGATGCCGGCTGAGGTGCGTGCGGCGCTCGATGCGCCGCTGCCGCGCGCACCGCTTCCGCTGGCGGATGTTTACCGCGAGGTTGCGCAGACGGTGATGACCTATCCGATGGGCAACGTCCATCCGCGCTTCTGGTCCTGGTACATGGGCGCCGGCAATTTCACCGGGGCGCTTGGCGATTTCCTGGCGGCCGTGCAGGGATCCAACCTGGGCGGTGGCAATCACGCCGCCGCCTGCATGGACCGGCAGGTGGTGGACTGGTGCCGGCAGATGGTTGGTTTCCCGGCCGCCGCCGGCGGCAGTCTGGTCAGCGGCGGGTCGATGGCCAACCTGATCGCGCTGGCAGTGGCGCGCAACGTCAAGGCTGGGATTGATGTGCGCGAGCACGGTGTCGCTGCGATATCCGAGCCGTTGGTGTTCTACGCTTCGGATCAGGCACACAGCTGTCACCGCAAGGCGGTAGAGGCGCTTGGCCATGGCAACCGGGCGCTCCGCCGCGTGGCTACCGGCGCTGATCTTCGGATGGATCTGGAGGCATTGCGTCGGGCGGTGGCGGAGGACCGCGCCGGCGGCCGGCGACCGGCTGTGGTGATCGCGACCGCCGGAACCGTCAACACCGGCGCTGTCGACGATCTCGCGGCGATTGCGGATTTCGCCGCAGTCGAGGGCCTGTGGTTGCACGTCGACGGTTGCATCGGCGCGCTGATCGCGATCGCTCCGGACAACGCTTACCGGGTCGCCGGTCTGGATCGGGCGGACTCGATCGCCCTCGATCCGCACAAATGGCTCCACGCCCCGTTCGAGGCCGGTTGCGTACTGGTGCGCAACGGGACCGCCCATCGCGCAACCTTTGCGGTGACCCCGGAATATCTCGAGACCACGCCCCGCGGTCTGGCGGCGGCAGAGTGGCTCTACGACTACGGTCTGCAGACCACCCGCGGATTCAGGGCGCTGAAGATCTGGATGGCGCTCAAGCAACACGGGCTGGAAGCGTTCGGCCGGCTGATCGATCAGAACATCGCGCAAGCGCGATATCTGACCGACCTGATCGAGGCCGAACCGGAACTTGAGCTTGCCGCGCCAACGGAGATCAACATTGTCTGCTTCCGTTACCGTGCCGGCGGTATGACGGGACCGGCACTCAAGGCGGCCAACGTCGAGATCATGCTGCGCCTGCAGGAGAGGGGAATTGCGGCGCTGTCCGACACGACGGTGCACGGGCAGCACTGCCTGCGCGTGGCGATCGCCAACCATCGCACGCGGCGGGACGACCTGTCGCTGCTGGTCCAGGAGTGCGTCCGTATCGGTAGGGACGTGTCGGGCAACCCCGATTCTGCCTCTTAGGGAAGCATGTACCGAGCACTCGGCTCGGGACTCCGTGTGGAGTGTAGGTTCTTGCCACAGGTGCCGTCTGGACTTGAATCGGCAGGCCGCCTAGCGTGCCGCCATGCAGGAGAACGCACCGTCCGAATCGACCAGCACCGACAGCGATGCGGTGGAACGCACCGAAGAGGACGTCGGTCGCCTGCTCTACGCGATCGCCAATGCCGACCAGAAGAACTGGCCCTACCGGCATTTCGCGGC
Organism: Thalassobaculum sp.; assembly: GCF_040219215.1. Taxonomy (GTDB): domain Bacteria; phylum Pseudomonadota; class Alphaproteobacteria; order Thalassobaculales; family Thalassobaculaceae; genus Thalassobaculum_A. Next base: position 46,988 of record NZ_JAVJSX010000019.1, on the reverse strand, counting down.
GCGCGATGTCATTGATGCGGCCTGGGCCAAGGAACTTGCATCGATCGATCTTGGCGACCGGATGGTCCGGATCGCCGAGCAGCGGCAGATCCGTGTCGATCCGAACCGCTTTACGTTAACCCTTATGCCGGGTGATCCGGGTGACTTGCCGGCCCCGATCGCCCGGTTGCGCGCGATGTTCTCCGCGCCGGTTGTCGCCCAGACCCTGATCGACGTCTTTAGGGATGTAGTGCGTCATCGCCTGAACAAGTTCGATGGCGGGTATCGGTTGCGGCGGTCCCTCGACCTGATGGAGGACTGCACCGGGTACAGGCTCACGCCGCATACCGACCACCGGGCGAAGCTGGTGACGATGATTTTGTATCTGGATGACGAGCCCGAGGGCGTGTCGCTGGGAACATCAGTCTATGTTCCGAAGCGCCCAATGGAGAGTGCGCAAGATCGTTTCATGGGACCGCCTCGGCACTACGACCGCGGAGACTTCACCCGAGTCGCGACAATCCCACACCGTGCCGGCTCGGCCTTCTGCTTTGCGCCGGTCCCGAACAGCTTTCACGGTGTCGAGCCGGTCGAGCACCCGGACACCCGGCGTTTTCTGGTGCAGTTTCAGGTGCTGGCGCTGGACGAAGCCGATCTGATCCGGTAACGGCGGCCGTTGGGTGCCGGAAACCGATCTGAACGGATGTGCTGAATGGCTGATATCGCCGCTGACCGCCGCGCCTTGCAGGTACTCCATCAGCAGGATCTGGCTGACGTCGAGCGGTTGTTTCCCGGTCCGGCCTATCGCGATGTCTTGGGTTGGATTCACGATTACCGGCGACCCCGGAACTATCTGGAGATCGGGGTTAATCTGGGCCTGTCCTTCGCGCTGACACGACCGGAGACGCGGGCGGTTGGCGTCGATCCGGCGCCGAACCTGTCGCTGCCAGTCACCGGCCGGATCTTCGAGGAGACCAGCGATGCGTTCTTCGCCCGACCGGACCTCCGGGACATCGTCGACGCGCCGGTCGAACTCGCGTTCGTCGATGGTTTGCACAGCTTCGATCAGACGCTGCGCGACTTCATCAATGTGGAGCGGATCGCAGCGCCGGACTCGCTGATCGTGCTGCATGACGTGCATCCGTTCCGTCCTGAGGTCGCCACCCGCGACCGGCGCCGGATCTTCTGGACCGGGGATGTCTGGAAGACCGCCGCGATCCTGAGGCAGGAGCGCCCGGACCTGTCGCTGACCTACGTGCCGGCGTCGCCGTCCGGCATGCTGCTGGTCACCGGTCTGGATCCAGCAAGCAAGCACCTTGATGGCAGATTCGACACGCTTGTCGACTCATGGATGCCGCGCTCGTTACCGGATAACACTGCCGAGGTCGTGGCGGGTTTCGCGAGTATCACCAACACAGAGGCAGCGGTGTGCGACTACCTCAGCCGTGTTGTGGATCGCCCAGCCAGCGCCGAAGCGCTGCGACCGGAACCTCGAGGTCCTCATTGAACTGGTGGAAGGCGCCACGTTCGTCGCGCGCCGGTGCGCATTCGATGGCCGTCGCATCCAGATCGACAGACTGGAACTGTCCGAACAGCATCTCCACATGTCCCGGCCGCCAATCGCGCCAGGTACTGGGAACCAGCACCCCGATCCGGGTTCCGGGGGTTGCCCAGATCAGATTGATCAATGCGCTACCGTGAACGCCGACGATCTCACTAGCCTCGGCAATCATCGCGATCTGATCGATGAGGTCCAGGGTCTCAAGTTGCACGGTGCGGTAGCCGCGTGCTTCCAGTGCGTCGCGCACTGCATCTTCATTGACGATCCTGCGACGCATCGACGATCCGCGCGCGAGATACAGTTTGGTGCCGGGCCTTCCGGTGCCATCGGTCACGCCGGCCGCGTGCCGGCCGCGGTCGTGAAGGAATTGGACTGTGTCAGGGTTAACCGCCGGCAGGCTGGTCCCGATACCTCCGATTACCAGATGCTCGATTGCCACCCGGGTGCTGCGGATGACGGCATAGCCGTCGTCGTCGGCTGGTAGGCCCAGCGCTGCCAACAGCCGCCGATAGCTGGGTCGCGGCGGATCCTGCACCAGGAACGGCGGATCCAGCGACCGCCCGGCCAACGCGTAGGCGTGCAGTCGCTCCAGACCCTCGATGATGAAATGCCCGTGTACGGAGGTCTTGCCGAAGAACGTTGCAGAGGGAATTCGGGTGATCTGATCGTCGCCCGCCAGCGGGGTGTGCAGCGCCTCGTTGCGGCTGGGACGCAGCAGGAACGAGCGCTGCGACAGACCATAGCGCCAGCGGTAGGAGACGCCCTCGGACAGGACGCCGGCCCCCGGGACGTGTAGCAGGAACTGCTCCTCCAGCACGACTTGATCGAGCGCGGCGACATAGGGTCGACCCGGCGAATGGCCCAGGGGACGGTCGACACCGTGATGGCCGTCGACGTCGATTGTCGGCACCGTAATCACGGAACGACGGTCGGGCGCGGGCGCAACGTACCGGCCGCCGGCCAAGCTATCAGGCCTCACGAAGACAGATGCCTGGATCAATTCTCGACTGAGACCGTGCTGCAACAGCCGGTCAACCTCGGTCGGCCGCTGCTGAGCCGTTCGGATATGCGCCAGATGAATGACGTAGGCGCCTGCCCCGGTCGCGGTTGCCAGGGTTTCGACCACGGTATCGACGCCCGGCATCCGGTTCAGGGCGATGTCGGCGATCACGCCCAGAATTGTCTGGCGCACCAACCGGTCGAGCACCGCCAGAGCGGTGCCAGCTTCCGGGTCTGCTTCGACTCTTTCGGCGATCCTCGACAATGGCGGCCAGATCCAGAAACGGGCCATCTTGGTTCCGACTTGGGCGGCACCAAGCGACGCGAACGGTTCGGGGAACCTTACCCACAGCGGTGCCAGCGCCTCGACCTGACCATAACGCTCGGCTACCCGGTGCAGCAGGCGGACGTCGTCGATGTTCGCAACTCGGGTGGCCATGCTCGATGCCTTCGGTGGAGAGGCTGGCTGCAGGGCAGGCGTCCTTCATGTTGGCATATCAAGAGCGCCACCTCACAGAAATCGACGCGGATGGATTGTCGCCATCGGGTGACCACGTTCGGTCAGCGAAGTGCCGGGCGGTAGCCGCATCCGCGACGACCTCCTATATCAGTGCCTTGCCTGATGTTCCGGAGCCGTCATGCCGCCGCGCACTGCCGATGCCACGCCGAGACCCCCGGTTCGCGGCGACCTGAAGACGCTCAAGACGCTCGCGCCATACCTCTGGCCCAAGGGCGAGACCGCGATGCGGGTGCGGGTGGTGATCGCCATGATCTGCCTGGCCCTGGCCAAGGTGGCCACTGTGTACGTGCCGATCCTGTTCAAGGAAGCGGTCGATCTGGTGTCGGGCGGGCCCGGCTTTGCGGCCAACGCATTGATCGCGCTGGTAGTGGCCTACGGGATTGTGCGGATTGCCCAGCAGGGCTTCGCCGAGCTGCGCGAGTTCTTCTTCGCCCGGGTCGCCCAGCGCGCGATCCGCAAGGTAGCGCTGCGCACGTTCCGGCACCTGCACGCGCTGTCGCTGCGCTTCCACCTGGACCGCCAGACCGGCGGACTGTCCCGGTCGATCGAGCGCGGCACCAAGGGCATCGAGTTCCTGCTCAACTTCATGCTGTTCAACATCCTGCCGACCCTGCTCGAGATCGTCATGGTCTGCGGCATCCTCTGGTACCTGTTCGACATCTGGTACGCGCTGGTCACGTTCGTGACGATCTTCGGCTACATCGCGTTCACCATGTCGGTCACCGAGTGGCGCCTGAAGTACCGCCGGGCAATGAACGAGCAGGATCAGCAGGCGAACACCAAGGCGATCGACAGCCTGCTGAACTACGAGACCGTCAAGTACTTCGGCAACGAGGAGCACGAGGCCGGCCGCTACGACCGCAGCCTGGAGCGCTACGAGGAAGCGGCCGTGCAGTCGCGCACCTCGCTGTCGCTGCTGAACATTGGCCAGGGCGCGATCATTGCAGTTGGCCTGACCGGCATCATGACGATGGCCGGGTTCGGGGTGCAGGCGGGCACCATGACCACCGGCGACTTCGTGCTGGTCAACACCTACCTGATGCAGCTCTACCTGCCGCTCAACTTCCTGGGATTCGTGTACCGGGAGATCAAGCAGTCGCTCGCCGACATGGAGGCGATGTTCCGCCTGCTCGGCGAGAGCCGCGAGATCGCCGACGCCGAGGATGCGGGGGAGTTGCCGGCCGGGACCGGGCGGGTCGAATTCGACGACGTGCGGTTCAACTACCGTCCGGACCGGACGATCCTGAAAGGCGTGTCGTTCACGGTCGAGCCGGGCAAGACCGTGGCCATCGTCGGGCCGAGCGGCGCCGGCAAGTCAACGATCTCGCGCCTGCTGTTCCGGTTCTACGACGCGACGGGCGGTGCGGTGCGGATCGACGGCGCCGACCTGCGCACAGTCAGTCAGTCCAGCGTGCGCGCCGCGCTGGGCATCGTTCCGCAGGACACCGTGCTGTTCAACGACACGATCTTCTACAACATCGCCTACGGCCAGCCCGGCGCCACCCCGTCGGAGGTCGAGCGGGCGGCGCGCCTGGCCCGTATCCATGACTTCGTGATGTCGCTGCCCGACGGCTACCAGACTTCGGTCGGCGAGCGCGGGCTGAAGCTTTCGGGCGGCGAGAAGCAGCGGGTCGCGATCGCCCGGACCATCCTGAAGAATCCGCGAATCTTCCTGTTCGACGAGGCCACGTCGGCACTGGACAGCCATACCGAGAAGGCAATCCAGGGCAGCCTGCGCGAGGTTTCGCGCGACCGCACCACCCTGGTCATCGCCCACCGCTTGTCGACCGTGGTCGATGCCGACCAGATACTGGTGCTTGAAGCCGGTGAGATCGTCGAGCGTGGCAGCCACGCAGAACTTCTGGCCCGCGACGGCGTGTACGCCGCCATGTGGCGACGTCAGCAAGAGACCGGCATCGAGGCTGAGGAACGTGGCCCGACAGCCGAGGCGCTGGCCCTGTCGGCGCCGTGACGTCACGGTCGCGAGCGGCCTGTGCGCGCGCAGGAGACCGGTTTGGCGATGCACTGTTTCCCCGCGAAGGGCTTGCCTGCGGGCTTCTCATCGTATCGAGTCCTTCGCCGAAGCGGGTGGCAGGCCCGGCAACTGGGAGGAGACGGCCATGAAGATCGGTTTTGTTGGACTTGGCATCATGGGACGGCCGATGGCCGCCAACCTGCTGGCCGCCGGGCATGAGTTGCACGGCTACGCCACCAGCGGCGTTCCCGACGACCTGATCAAGCTCGGTGCCAAAGCCGAGGCAAACGCCCAGGCCGTTGCTGCGGCCAGCGAGATCGTCATCCTGATGGTGCCGGACACGCCCCACGTAGAGGCGGCGCTGTTCGGCGAAGGTGGCGTGGCCGGGGGCCTTGCCAAGGGCACGCTGGTGATCGACATGAGCTCGATTTCGCCGACGGCGACCAAGGATTTCGCCGCGCGCATCAACGCGCTCGGCTGCGACTACCTGGACGCCCCGGTGTCCGGTGGCGAGGTGGGCGCCCAGCAGGCGACGCTGACCATCATGGTCGGCGGGCCGCAGGCGGCGTTCGACCGGGCCAAGCCGATCTTCGAGCTGATGGGCAAGAACATCACCCTAGTCGGCGGCAACGGCGATGGTCAAACCTGCAAGGTTGCCAACCAGATCATCGTCGGGCTTACGATCGAGGCCGTGGGTGAGGCGCTGCTGTTTGCGTCCAAGGCCGGCGCTGATCCCGAGAAGGTTCGCGGCGCGTTGATGGGCGGCTTCGCCTCGTCGCGGATTCTGGAATTGCACGGCAAGCGCATGATCGAGCGCAACTTCGAGCCGGGCTTCCGGATCAATCTGCACCAGAAGGACCTCAATCTGGCGCTGTCGGGTGCCCGGGAACTCGGCATCAGCCTGCCGAACACCGCCACGACCCAGGAACTGTTCAATGCCTGTGCCGCCCGTGGCGGATCGGCCAAGGACCATTCTGCCCTGGTGCAGGCCCTCGAGCTGTTGGCGGATCACCAGATCGGCCAACCAAAAGCGAAGTAGGCCGGGTCCGGCCGGCGAGTTGTCAGTTTGTTAACCAGCATTGCCGACAATCCGATCAATACGGAATGACGCTGAAGCGTCACGACGAGTCGGGGAGGGAGCTATGCACAGGCCAACCACGGCCGGATTTGTTGCGACGGTGTTGTTGGCTGCGACGGGCGGCGACGCCCTGGCCTCCGGGTTTCAGATCAAGGAACAGAGCGCGGCCAAGCTCGGCAACGCGTTCGCGGGTGCCGGCGCATCGGGCGACGATCTGTCGATCCTGTTCTATAACCCGGCCGGGTTGGCCTTGTTCGATCGCAATCAGGTTCAGGCCGATTCGGCCCTGATCGTGCCGCACGCCGAACTGACGGTGACGTCGGCGACGTCAGGCGTCGGCACCGCAATGACCGGCGGCGATGGCGGAGACGCTGGACAGGGAGCGTTCGTGCCCAGCCTCTATGCGGCCTGGGTGCTGAACGACCGGGTCAATCTGGGCCTGTCCGTGAACGCGCCGTTCGGGCTGGTGACGTCGTATGACGACGACTGGGTCGGGCGCTATCACGCCATCACCTCCGAGTTGAAGACGATGATGATCACCCCGGTGGCGTCCTATCGGGTGAACGACCGGCTGTCGGTCGCCGGCGGTCCCTACCTGATGTACGCCGATGCCCGGCTGACCAACGGCATCGACTTCGGCACGATCTGCGCCGGCTCGCTCGGCCCGTCGACCTGCGCCGGCGCCGGCGTCACGCCGCAGGGTGCCGATGGTAACGTCGACCTGACAGGCGATGCCTGGGGATTCGGCTTCGCCGGCGGCTTGCTGTACGAGCCGTTCGATGGAACCCGGATCGGGGTGTCGTATCGCAGTCAGGTCGAACTGCGGGTCGAAGGAACGGCTGACTTCACCGTTCCGTCCAGTGCGCGCTTCCTGACCGCGTCGGGCGCGTTCACCGATTCGTCCGTCAGGGGCACCATCACGTTGCCGGAGACCGTGAGCCTGAGCGTGCATCACGACATCAACCCGCAATGGGCGGTCATGGCCGATGTGGTCTGGACGGCCTGGAGCCGGTTCGAGGAGTTGCGGTTCGAGTTCGACAATCCGGCGCAACCGGACAGCGTTACCCCGGAGCAATGGAACGATACGTTCTTTACCTCCGTTGGCGCCACCTATAAGCCGGTTGAAGGCTGGACCTTGCGCGGCGGACTTGCGTACGACCAGAGCCCGGTGGACGACAATTTCCGCACTGCCCGCATCCCCGACCAGGACCGCTACTGGGCGACTTTCGGGGCTGACTACAAGTTCAACGAGGTGGTCACGGTGCGGGCGGGCTACGCCCATATCTGGGTGGACGACGCGTCGCTGAACACGTCCGGGTCGGCTTCCGGAACGGTGGTCGGCACCTACGAGTCGTCGATCGACATCGTCTCGCTGGGCGCGTCGATCCGCTTCTGAGCGTCACTCGACTGAATTCGGAATGCCAGCCCTGCCGGCGCGGCGGTTGCCGTCGCCGTTGCCTTGGCGTATCCGGCGCAGGACGCGAAAGCTGCGTTCGGATAGGCTCGGATCGGACATCAATGTGTTCCCCGGGCGGAAGTGACAGCGGATGGAGAGTATACGCATGACCGGCAAGCCGGCGGAGCCGATCGCCCCAGCGAAGATCGATCTGATGCGGGCACTGGAGCGCAAGGTGCTCTGGCACGCCATGTGGACGATCCACAACGCCAACCATGTCCGGGAGAGCCGCGACCACATCAAGGTCGGCGGCCATCAGGCATCGTGCGCCTCGGTGGCGACGTTGATGACGGCGCTGTACTTCGACGTTCTGCGCCCGCAGGACCGGGTGGCGGTCAAGCCGCACGCCAGCCCGATCTTCCATGCCATCCAGTACATGATGGGCCGGCAGAGCCGCGAGGCGCTGGAGCGGTTCCGCGCCTATGGCGGCGCCCAATCCTATCCGTCGCGCACCAAGGACGCCGACGAGGTCGACTTCTCCACCGGCTCGGTCGGACTGGGCGTGGCCATGACCCTGTTCGCCTCGATGGTCCAGGACTACGTCCAGCTGCACAATCTGGTGCAGGACCCGGAGATCACCGCCCAGGGTCCGGGCCGCATGATCTCGGTGCTCGGCGACGCTGAGCTGGACGAGGGCAACATCTACGAGGCGATGCTCGAAGGCTGGAAGTACGATGTCCGGAACCTGTGGTGGATCATCGACTACAACCGCCAGAGCTTGGACGGTGTCGTCTCCGACGGCCTGTTCCGCAAGATCCAGGAGTTCTTCAAGACCGTCGACTGGCAGGTTGTCACCCTGAAGTATGGCAAGAAGCTGGAGCGGGTGTTCAAGCAGCCCGGTGGCGACGTGCTGGAGAAATGGATCGACGACTGCCCGAACGAGATCTACTCGGCGCTGACCTTCAAGGGACAGTCGGGCGAGCCGGGAGCGTGGCGGGAACGGCTGAAACTCGACCTGAAGGGCGTGTCCGGAATCAAGGCGATCCTGGACGACCACGACGACGAAGCCCTGCATACCTTGATGACCAATCTCGCCGGCCAGGACATGGAAGCCGTCCTGGAGGCGTTCCACGCGGTCGACGACGACGCGCCGCGCTGCTTCATCGCCTATACCATCAAGGGCTACGGCACACCGCTGGCTGGGCACAAGGACAACCACGCCGGGCTGATGACCGACGACCAGATGGCCCGGTTCAAGGCCCAGAATGGCATTGCCGACGGCCGGGAGTGGGATCTGTTCGCCGAGGCCGGCCTGCCGGCACAGACCCTGAAGGACTACGTAAAGGGCGTGTCGTTCAACGCGCCGGGCTCGCGTATACATTCGGCGCCCAAGGTCGAACTGCCGGACCGGCTGAACCTGCGCATCAACAAGACTATGGCGACCCAGCAGGCGTTCGGATCGATTTTGAACGAACTGGCACGCGGCAATTCAGCGCTGGCATCGCGGATCGTGACGACCTCGCCGGACGTGACGGTGTCGACCAACCTCGGTCCCTGGGTGAACCAACGCGGCATCTTTTCCCTCGACGTGCGCAACGACGTGTTCCGGGACGAGCAGGTGGCCTCGGCCCAGAAGTGGATGCGCCATGGTGGCGGCCAGCACCTGGAACTCGGCATTGCGGAAAGCAACCTGTTCATTCTGCTGGGCGCGCTCGGCCTGTCCGGCCCGCTGTTCGGCACCCGGCTGCTGCCGGTCGGCACCCTGTACGACCCGTTCATCCAGCGCGGCCTCGATAGCCTGAACTACGCCTGCTACCAGGGCGCCCGGTTCATGGTGGTCGCCACGCCGTCGGGCATCACGCTGGCGCCGGAAGGCGGGGCGCACCAGTCGATCTCGACTCCGCTGATCGGCCTTGGCCAGCCAGGGTTGAGCAGCTTCGAGCCGGCCTATGTGGACGAACTGGCGGCCATCATGCGCTGGGGTTTCGAGCACATGCAGGCCGATGACGGCGGCTCGGTCTACCTGCGGCTGTCGACCCGTGCGGTCGACCAGCCGGACCGTACGCTCAGCGACGAGCAGACCGCCGACCTGCTGGCCGGCGCCTACTGGCACATCGAACCGAAGAACGGGGCCGAACTGGCGTTGCTCTACAGCGGGCCGGTGGTACCGGAAGTGCTGCAGGCCTATCAGGAACTGGCGGAAGACGTCCCAGGCTTGGGCGTCCTGGCCGTCACCTCGAACGACCGGCTCTATCACAACTGGCAAGGGAGCCTGCGCCGCCGCAACGGCAGCGGCTCCGGGAACAGTCATGTGGAGCGGCAGCTGTCCCGCCTTGCACCGACCGCGGGGCTGGTCACCATCCATGATGGCCACCCGGCGGCCTTGAGCTGGATCGGCTCGGCTACAGGCCGCCGGCTTTACCCGTTGGGTGTGTCGAGCTTCGGCCAGTCCGGCGACATCCCGGACCTGTATGCCCACTACGGCCTGGACGCTGCTGCCATCGTCGACATGGCGGCAACGGCATGCCTGGAGGCGGCACGCAGGTAACGGCCCTCTTGCGAAACCTCACGCTGACCGGCGGGCCAAGCTCTGTTCGGCGTTCAACTGATCAAGCCGCTTGCGCACGGCCTCCTGGCCCTTGACCACCGACACGACCTCGCCGGTCCATGTGTCGCTGATCCGATAGGTCTCGGCCGTCTCCAACGGAGCGGCGGCATAGCGCTTGGCGGATTCCTCGGCCATCGCATCCTCCCTTCGGTGGTTGGTGTCGAGGTACATTATTGAACGTGGGTACGATCGTGGTGGCGTCAACCGGCTGCCGGTCTCATCCGGGCCATCAGGCGGCCGTCGATGAAAACCATTCCCAGGGCAATCAGGGCGAGACCGAGCAGCTGGCGGCTGGTGACGGCCTCGCCCAGGACCAGCACACCCAGAACCATGGCGCTGACCGGAACCAGCAGGGTGACCAGCGACACGTTGGTGGCCCCGGCGTTCGCCAGAACCCGGAAGAACAGGATGTAGGCGAGCGAGGTGCTGAACAGCGCCAGGGCGACGATCGCGCCGAGCACGACCGGCTCCGGCATGGCGAGTGTCCAGGGCCGGTCGATCAGCAACGCCAGAGGCAGCACCAGCAGGCTGCTGGCCGACAGTTGGCCAGTGGCGGTGACCAGCGGTGGCAGGGCTTTGAAACGGCGGCCGAACACGCTGGCGCAGCCGTAGGAGATCGTCGCGCCGACCACTGCCAGCTGGGCAATTAGGGAGGTGTCGAGCCCGCCCAGAGCGGCTGGCCCGATCATCACGGCGAGGCCGGCGAATCCAATGGCGATTCCGGCCAGCTTGCCGAACGCCAGCGGCTCGGCCCCGACGGCGCGGGCCAGCAGGGCGGCCCAGAATGGCGTCATGCCGTTGATCACGGCGGCCAGGCCGGCGCCGATCGTGGTCTGGCCGTAGAAGATCAGGCCGAACGGGACCAAATTGTTCAGGATTCCCATGCCGGCGAAGGCGAGCCACAGACGGTAGTCGACTGGCAGGCGCAGGCCCGCCACGCGGACGACGACCAGCAGCGCGAGCGCGGCCAACCCCACCCGCGCCAGCACCAGCGTCAGCGGCGGGACAACCGCCACGGCCACCTTGCCGAAGAAGAACGACCCGCCCCACAGCGCCGACAGGGTCAACAGGCAGATCCAGTCGAGGCCGGTCATGCGCGGTGCGGCGGCGATGGTCATGATGATCTCCAGGTGGGATCGCGGCGGCACACTGCGTCGACCGGCTGGGTAAAGCCATCCGGTTCTTGCGCGCGAGCGGCGCATTGAACCGGAAACCGCGGCGGCATAGTGTCAGCCAATACCGCTAACGGAGGACTTCATGCGCATCGGCGTGCCGAAGGAAATCAAGAATCACGAATATCGCGTTGGCCTGATTCCAGGCAGCGTGCGGGAACTGGTCGCCCATGGGCACGAAGTGCTTGTCGAGACCCATGCCGGCTATGGCATTGGCCTCGACGATGAACACTACGTGGCCGCCGGCGCGCGGATCGTCCCGACCCCCGACGAGGTGTTCGCAACCGCCGACATGGTGGTCAAGGTCAAGGAGCCGCAGCCGGTCGAGATTGCACGCCTGCGACCGGGTCAGATCCTGTTCACCTACCTGCACCTGGCGCCGGACGAGACCCAGACCAAGGGATTGGTGGACTCCGGCTGCATCGCCATCGCCTACGAGACGGTGACCGATGCGCATGGCCGCCTGCCGCTGCTGGCGCCGATGAGCGAGGTTGCGGGCCGGATGTCGATCCAGGCCGGCGCGCATTGCCTGGAGAAAGCGCAGGGCGGCAACGGCACGCTGCTGGGGGGCGTCCCGGGTGTGTCAGTGGGCTCGGTGGTGATCCTCGGCGGTGGCGTCGTGGGTACCAACGCGGCGCGCATGGCGATGGGTCTGGAGGCCCGGGTCACCATTCTCGATAAGTCGCTGCACCGGCTCTACGAACTCGACATGCAGTTCGGGCCGACCCTGAACACCATCTTCTCGACCAGCGACGCGATCGAAGAGTACGTGCTGAGCGCTGATCTGGTGATTGGTGCGGTACTGGTTCCCGGGGCGGCTGCCCCGAAGCTGGTCAGCCGCGAGATGGTGTCGCGCATGAAGCGCGGCTCGGTACTGGTGGACGTGGCGATCGACCAGGGCGGCTGCTTCGAGACGTCGCGGCCGACCACCCACGCCGATCCGACCTACATCGTCGACGAGGTGGTGCACTACTGCGTCGCCAACATGCCGGGTGGCGTAGCCCGTACATCGACCTTCGCGTTGAACAACGCGACCCTGCCATTCACCCTCGCTCTTGCCGACAAGGGGTGGCGCCTGGCGTTATCGGACAACCCGCACCTGCGGGCCGGATTGAACGTTTGCGAGGGCCGGGTCGTCTACGAGGCGGTCGCCGAGGCGCACGGGCTGCCCTACACCCCGGTCGAAGAAGCGCTCAGAACGTGACGGAACCGATCGGCACGGCCGACCCGGTCGTGTCGCCAAGTGGCGACCGCAGTGTCTGGCAAGCCGTAACCCGGGGTATTCTCGGCCGCTGTCCGGCCTGCGGTGTGGGACGTGTGCTCGACGGCCATCTGACCGCGACGCCGGCATGCTCGTCCTGCGGCGAAGGGTGCGCACACCTGCGGGCCGACGACATGCCGCCTTGGCTGACCATCATGGTGGTCGGGCATGTCGTCGTCTCGCTGCTTCTGCTGGTCGAGAAGCTCTGGCATCCGTCGATGATGCTGCAGATGGCGGTGTGGCCGGGGCGACCTTGGCGTTGATGCTGGTGCTGCTGCCGCGCAGCAAAGGCGTGGTGCTCGGCGTGCTGTGGGCGACCGGGGCGGGCGAGTGCGAGAAACCGTTCGAGCCGTAGCCTTATGGCGCCGGGCTCTCAGTCGTCTGTTGGTCCGACCAGACGCTTGGGAGCGGTCAGCCGATAGCTGCGCCGAACCAGGGACGCGACTTCATCCCAGTCGGGATCATTGTCCAACCGGACGCCGATCCAGCCCTTGTGTCCGACATAGGGCGGTACGAAGAACCTTTCGGGGTCGGCACCGACCAGGGCGGCTTGGCTGCCAGGCGGTGCCTTGCACCATAGAGAGACTCGGCCGTCGCCGCGTTTCTCCATCGCGAAGATCTTGTCGCGGATCCGGAAGGTCGGATCGCCCCAGGCCTGCTTCTCGGTGGCTTCGGGCAACGCCAGGCAGATCGCGCGCAGGCGGTCGATCGGGGGAGGGCGGTCTGTCGTCATCGGGAACTCCCGCGTTCACCAGCCCAATCGGTCCTTCAGCTTCAGCAGGCCCATGGCGGCCACGAGGGTGGGCGTCCTCAGCAGGCCGCCGGGGAACGGCAGGTGGCGAACCTGCTCGATCAGACGGAACCGGCCGTCGTCGCCGGCGATCGTCTCCGCGATCAGCGTGCCGGCAAGCCCGGTCAGGGCCACTCCCTGCCCGGAGAACCCCTGGGCGTACAGGACGTTCGGCGCCAGCCGGCCGAAATCCGGCACCCGGTTGTGGGTGATGCCGATCAACCCGCCCCAGGCGTACTCGACCGCGACATCGATGAGCTCCGGGAACACCCGGCGGATGCGTCGGGCTAGCCAGTCCTTGAGACCGACCGGGGTCGTCGCGGAGTAGCTGGCGCCGGCGCCGAACAGCAGGCGGCGGTCAGCGGTGAGCCGGAAGTAGTCGAGCGCCACGTTGCAGTCGGCCACTGCCACGTCCTGGGGAAACAACCGTTGTGCGCGTTCCTCGCCCAGCGGTTCGGTCACGCCGATGAACGACGCGACAGGCATGACCTTGCGGTTCATCTGCGGCACGAGGCGGCCGAGATACGCGTTGCCGGCCAGCACCAGTGTGTCGGCCTCGACCGTGCCGCCTGACGTGGTGACCCGCACCGTCTCGCCATAGTGGATGTCGACCGCGGCCGAGTGCTCGAACAACCGCGCCCCGGCCGCTTCGGCAGCACCCGCAAGGCCAAGCAGGTAGGCCAGCGGATGCAACTGTCCGCTGCCGGGCTCGATCATCCCGCCGACATACAGATCGGTCGACAGAACCGTGCGGACTGCCGACCCCTCGACCATGGCCGGACCATGGTAGCCATACTCCGCCCATTGCTCGACGGTGTCGCGTAGGTCGGCGAGCTGGCTGCGGTTCAGCGCGGCGATCAGGTAGCCCCAACGCAGGTCGCAATCGATGTTGTGGCGTTTGACCCGCTCCGGGATGGCGGCGATGGCCTCGCGACCCATGTCCCAGATCGCCTGGGCGTCGGCGCGGCCGACCGCGGCCTCGATGCGCTCCATCGGTGCGCTGTAGCCCTGGACGATCTGGCCGCCGTTGCGGCCGGAGGCACCGTGGCCGATCGCCTCGGCCTCCAGCAGGATGACGTCGATGCCGCGCTCGGCGAGGTTGAGGGCGGTCGAAACCCCGGTCAGCCCTCCGCCGATCACGCAGACCCGCGCACGAACGGCTCCCGCAAGTGTCGGTCGAGGCGCCGCTGCCCGCGCGGTCGCGTGATACCAGGTAAGCGGAGGCGTCATATGGTCGTCAGATACCACCGCCACTCCAGGGGGGTAACTTCGGCCTCGAAGTCCCGTCGTTCGGCTTCCTTGACGGCGTGGAACACCCGCTGGAAGTCAGCCCCGAGCCAGTTGGCGACGAACGCGCTGCTTTCGAAGCAGTCGAGCGCCGCCGACCAGGTCTTGGGCACCGAAGGCTCCTCGGTTTCATAAGCGTTGCCGTCGATCGGCCGCGGGGCCTCGGCTTCGGTCTCGATGCCGTGCAGCATGCCGGCCAGCACCGCCGCAGTGGCGAGGTACGGGTTGGCGTCGGCGCCGGCGACCCGATGCTCGATGCGGGTCACCGCAGCAGACCCGGCCGGGACCCGGAACGCGCAGCTGCGGTTGTTGTAGCCCCAGCACGCCGACATCGGCACGTAGTTCGCTGGTCGCAGCCGCTTGTAGGCATTGGCGGTCGGCGCGAACAGCGCCATGCAGTCGTTCATGGTCGCGGCCAGCCCGCCGACCGCGTGGCTCAACGCCGGTGAGCCGAGCTTGCCGCCCTTCGGGTCGGCGAAGATGTTCTTGCCGTCCGGCCCCAACACGCTGACGTGCAGATGCAAGCCGTTGCCGGTTTCCTCGCTGAACGGCTTGGCCATGAAGGTCGCGTTCATGCCGTGGGCTCGAGCAACGCCCTTGACCGCCCGCTTCAGCAGCACGGCGTGATCGGCCGCCTGAACCGGATCGGCCTCGTGGGTTAGGTTGATCTCGAACTGACCGGGCGCGTACTCGGCCGAGGCGGCCATGGCCGGAATGCCCTGGACGCGGCAGGCGTTGGCGACGTCGTCCAGCACCGCTTCGAAGTCGTCGAGTTCGTCGAGGCCGTAGACCTGGGTGGTGGCCTGGCGCGCCCCGGTAACCGGCGACATCGCCGGGATCGGCGGCAGGTGATCCTCGCGCTTCCGGTCGATCAGGTAGAACTCAAGCTCCAGTGCTACCACAGGGGTCAGGCCGCGCGCCTTGTAGCGATCGAACACCCGCTGCAGCACGACCCGCGGCTCGGCAAAGAACGGTGCGCCGTTCGGATCGGTCATGGTCAGCAGGACCTGCGCCGACGGGCGGGCAGTCCAGGGAACCGGCATCAGGGTTCCCGGCACCGGCCAGCAAGGATAGTCGGCGTCGCCGAGTTCCCAGACCAGGCCGGTTTCATCGACGGAGTCACCGGTCACGTCGGTCCCGAACACCGATGCCGGAAAGGCTGCACCTTCCTCGAACAGCCCGGCGAGTTGATCCCGCCCGACTCGCTTGCCGCGAACGACGCCGGAGACGTCAGGCAGCAGGATATCGATGGTGGCGGCTTCGGGATTCTTGGCGAGAAAGGTCTCGGCGAAGAGGCGGCCGGCGGAGCTATTGGGCCCGGTGGGACCTTCGGGGGACATGGGATTCCAACGACGGTTGTGAAGAACACAGTGATAGCATGCCCACCGCCGTAGCGGGAGAGGCGCGTTGCCCGAGCGCGGGCGCGCGGTGTATGTCTGGCCATCCGTTCACGCGAGGTCTCATGATCCCCGATCTGGAAGCTTGGATTCAGGAACGCCGAATCACTGAAGTCGAATGCATGGTCTCCGACGTCTCCGGCATTCCAAGGGGCAAGATCCTGCCCGCCCGCAAATTCCTCAAGGCGATCGGCGAGCAGGGACTGCGCATACCCGAGTCGGTTTTCGGCCTCACGGTGACCGGCGACTACATCGAGGAGTACGACCTCAATCCGCGCGCCAGCGACGTCTATCTGCGCCCGGCACCGGAGACCATCCGGATGGTGCCCTGGTACAAGGAGCCGACGGCCCAGGTCATCTGCGACGCGTATTACTTCGACGGCTCTCCCGTTGACGTCTCTCCGCGCCATGTGCTGCGGCGGGTGCTCGATCTGTACGCCGAGCGGGGGTGGAAGCCGACGGTCGCACCGGAGCTCGAGTTCTTCCTGGTGAAGGTCAACGCCGATCCCGACTATCCGCTCGAGCCGCCGGTCGGGCGGTCCGGCCGACCGGAGACCGCGCGTCAGGCCTACGGCATCGATGCGGTCAACGAGTTCGATCCGCTGTTCGAGGACATCTACGACTACTGCGAGGCTCAGGACATCGACGTCGATACCCTGACCCATGAATCCGGTGCCGCCCAACTGGAGATCAATTTCAATCACGGCGACCCGATGGAACTCGCCGACCAGACCTTCCTGTTCAAGCGCACCGTTCGGCAGACCGCGCTCGATCATGGAGTCTACGCGACCTTCATGGCCAAGCCGATGCAGCGCGAGCCGGGATCATCGATGCACATCCACCAGTCGGTGTGCGATGCCAAGACCGGCCGGAACCTGTTCGCCGACAAGGATGGCGAGAACTCGGAGTTCTTCCTGAACTACATCGGCGGACTGCAGAAGTACCTGTCGGCATCGATGCCGCTGCTGGCGCCTTATGTGAATTCGTACCGGCGGCTGATGCCGGACAACGACGCACCGATCAACGTGCATTGGGGCATCGACAACCGCACCGTCGGTTTTCGGGTGCCGATCTCCTCTCCGGAAGCGCGTCGTGTCGAGAACCGGGTCGCCGGTGCCGACGCCAACCCGTATCTCGCGATGGCCGGATCCTTGGCCTGCGGCTATCTCGGCGTGGTCGAGGAGCTGGAGCCTTCCAAACCGATCGACGGCAGCGCCTACCAGCTCGCGGTCAACCTGCCACGGCACCTGGAGGACGCGCTGCTGCGCCTGAACCGTGCCAAGCCGCTGCGCGAACTGCTGGGGCAGCGATTCGTGAACGTGCTGACGACGGTGAAGGAGACCGAGTCGCGCGCCTACATGCAGGTCATCAGTGCCTGGGAGCGGGAGTTCCTGCTGCTGAACGTGTAACCGCCGACGGCTACGGCTTGTAGGCCAGCCGCACGCCGCCCCAATGCCGGCCGCGCACGGTGATCGGTGCCGAGACGTCCTTCATCAACGCGAACACCCCGCCGCCCATGTCGCGCCGATAGGTTTGCAGCAGGAAGGTTTCCTGATTCTTCCCGGCTTTCAGGCCGACGCGGTCGTTGAAGATCCGTCGGTTTCGGCAATTGGCCGCGTTCCAGACCGGGTCGTTGCCCTGGGGCTTGCTGAACTTGTTGTTGTGCGTCGGCAGGTAGCCGTTCTCATCGACGGCTGCACAGAACACGATGCGTTCGTCGAACGCGAGAACCGGCTCTTGGATCGGCGGCAGCGCCTGATCTGTGATCTTGAGGCAGCCCGCACGGAGCTGCTCGGGATTGGTGCCGGCGATCGGGGTATACTGGCGATCAAACAGCTGCTCCATCGTGATCTCACCCCGTTGAACAGCCTCCTCAAACGCTGCGGAAACCGCCTTGGCGACTTCCTGAACCTTCGCGATGAACGGGCGGTCGACGGTGTTGGCGCCTGATCCGGCGCAATACCCGGCCAAGCGCTCGCCGGTGTCGATCAGGCGATTCACACGGTCCCTGGCTTCCTTGAGTGTGCTGCTCGACCGATCGACGTCCGCGGTGATGGTTTCGATGCTCACCCGAAAGCTGGCCGACGTTTCCGCAATCAGGGTTGCGTCGCTGGCGATCGAGGTCGCCTGGGTTGCGATGTCCTCGACCGCATCTCCGATGGTGCCCATGGCGGTGCCGATCGCCTGGGTCCCATCACGCACGCCGTCGGCGAGCCGCGTAGTCTGCGTGCCCTGCTCGATCAGTTCACGGGCTTGCGCTTCCAGATCCTTCAGGGTGCGTCCAATATCAAGGGTGGCTTCGGCGGTCTGGTTGGCGAGGGATTTGACCTCGCCTGCGACCACTGCGAACCCGCGGCCGGCGTCTCCGGCACGCGCCGCCTCGATTGTCGCGTTCAGCGCCAGCAGATTGGTTTGCTTGGCAATCGCGTTGATGACCTCGGCAATCTTGCCGACCTGACCGAGAGCTTCCTGCAACCCGCTCAGTCGGCCCTCGATCGCCGATACCCCCTCAACCAGGGTGTGAATATCGGAAACCGCGGACGTGACGGTGCTGCGCGACGACTGCACGTCGTCCGCCGCTCGGGTAGCGATGTCACGGGTGCGCTCGGCCGCCTCGACAATTGCCGCGTTGCTGCCGGCGACCTGCACGGCGGCTTCGTTCAGACGGTGGAACTCGTCGGCCTGACGGGCGATCCGTCCGGCAACCTCGTCTACGTTTCCTGCCACGTCGACGATCTCGATCGACAGGCTGCCCGCCTCCTTGGCGATAACGTCCATGACTTGGCTGCCAGCGGGCGACGCCGGATCGACGCCCTCCGAATCTGCTGCCATGATTTCCTCCCAGTCGTTTCTGCTTTTTGCGGCACTTTAGGGCAAATCATGCTCCGGGCTCCGTAAAAAACCGGTTAAGACCGCGGGAAGCGACGAGCCTGGCTCGCCTCTACACATGCATCGGAACGTTCAGAACGAGATCATCATGAATAAGATGCCAAACGCCGACGATGAAGCTGCGTTCCAGGCTGCCGACGCAGCCCATCACTTGCATCCGTTCACCGACTACAAGGCCCTGGCGGCCGAGGGCAGCCGGGTCATCGTGCGGGCCGAAGGCAGCACGATATGGGATTCCAAGGGAACGGCGATCCTCGACGGGATGGCCGGTCTCTGGTGCGTGAACGTCGGCTACGGACGCCCGGAACTCGCCGACGTGGCGGCCCGCCAGATGCGCGAGTTGCCGTACTACAACACCTTCTTCAAGACGACGACCGAACCCGCGACAGTATTGGCTGCCCGTCTGGCCGAGCTCACCCCTGAAGGACTGGAGCATGTGTTTTTTGCCAACTCCGGGTCGGAGGCGAACGACACGATCGTGCGCATGGTACGGCGCTACTGGCAGCTTCACGGCCAGCCGGACCGCAATGTCATCATCAGCCGCGAGTACGCCTATCACGGTTCAACGATGGTGGCGGCCAGCCTCGGCGGCATGACCGCGATGCACAAGCAGACCGGAATGCCGTTGCCCGGCTTCGAGCACATTCGTCCGCCCTACTACCTGCGAGACGGCGGAAACATGACACCCGATGAGTTCGGGATCGCTGCCGCCCAGGCCCTGGAGGAGCGCATACAAGCCGTCGGACCGGACCGAATCGCGGCTTTCATCGCCGAACCGATCCAGGGCGCCGGCGGGGTCATCGTTCCGCCGGACAGCTATTTCCCGGAGATTCAACGAATCTGCCGCCAGTACGGGATCCTGCTGGTCGTCGACGAGGTGATCTGCGGCTTCGGGCGGACCGGCAACTGGTTCGGCGCGGAGACCTTTGGTATTCAGGCCGACTTCATGACTCTCGCGAAAGGGTTGTCGTCCGGGTACATGCCGATTTCGGCCGTCATGGTCGGTGACCGGGTCGCCCGCACGCTGATCGACGAGGGTGGGGAGTTCTTCCACGGCTTCACCTATTCCGGCCACCCGGTGGCCTGTGCGGTAGCCCTGGAGAATCTTCGGATCATTGAAGATGAGCGGCTGGTCGAGCGGGTGCGCGACGATATCGGGCCGTACTTCCAGACTCGGCTTCGCGAGCTCGCGGATCATCCGCTGGTTGGCGAGGTGCGCGGCGTCGGCCTGATCGCCGGCATCGAGCTGGTTCGCGACAAGGACGGCCCGGTGTTCTTCCAGCCGGAAGGTCACGCGGGCACGATCTGCCGGGATCACTGCATTCGAAACAACGTGATTCTCCGAGCGGTTCGCGACGGAATGGTCGCGGCACCACCATTGGTAATCACGCACGCCGAAGTCGACCATTTGGTGGAGACGGTACGCCGCTGTATCGACCAGACACAGGTCGACCTGGGACTCTGAGGAACTTGCCGTTCCGCCTCGCGTTGCGCATAATGTGTTAACGGAGGATTAACGGACGACATGGCGATCGGCATCAGCACGTCGTCGCTGTCCCTGTCGAGTGGGGCGCTTGGCCAGGGAAGCGTGAATCGGAACCCGACTGAGTCGTCGGGTGGGTTGCGCGGACTTGCGTCTTTGGGCACCGGCCTCCGCACCGGCTTGAACGTCGTCCAGCGTGCTACCGTAACGGCGGGTGAACTCAGCGAGGCGCGTGCGCGCGCCAGCGAGGCACTCGCCGAACAGGCCCGGTTGGAGCGCGAGAACGCCGAAGCCCAGGACGCGGTGGTGCAGGCGGAATTCCAATCCGCCGATCTGGCGACGGACACGGCCGCTCGGGAGGACGACAATCCGGTGGCACCACAGACCGTGGATGCCGCGGTCGTTGCCGGCTCTGCCGGTGAGGCGCCGCCGCGTGGGGCGTTCGTCGACCTGTCCGTCTGATCGCTTGGGGCGTCCGCGCAACAACCTGCCCGATTGACAGCGGAGCCGTGAGCGTTTTTGCTTTCGGCACTGCACAATGGTGGCGGACCCGGGAATGGGCCGTCGGCAAGGGGTCATCGGTAGGGGAGGCACGACGGATGGTAGACCACTCAACTCGGCGCTCGACGCGTCGTTCCTTCCTCGCGGGCACCGGCGCCGTCGCCGCCGGCCTCACCTTCCTTCCCAAGAACGGCTGGAGCGCCGAAGAGAAGAAGCTCAACTTCTACAACTGGGACACCTATATCGGCGAAACGACCCTGGCTGACTTCAAGGGCGTGACCGGCGTCGATGTCTCCATGGACCTGTTCGCCGACAACGACGAACTGTTCGCGAAGCTGAAGGAAGGCAATCCGGGCTACGACGTGATCGTGCCGACCAACGACTACGCCGAGCGCATGATCACGGCAAAGATGCTGATGGCGCTGGATCACTCGAAGATCCCCAATATTGCCAATATTTCCAAGCCGTTCCTGAACCCGAAATTCGATCCCGGCCGCAAGTATTCTCTGCCGTACATGTGGGGAACAGTGGGCATCGGCTACCGCAAGAGCCGGGTGGACGGCGTGCCGAACAGTTGGAAGGCGCTCTACGACTCCAACAAGTACTCCGGCAGAATTGCGTTGCTTGGCGCCCCGTCGACGGTTCTGCAGGTCGGCTGCAAGTACCTGGGCTGGCCGCTCAACGAGACCGATCCGGCGAAGCTCGAGAAGGTCGCCGAGATGCTGATCAAGCAGAAGCCGCACATCAAGGTGTTCGCCGAGGATAACGGCCAGGACCTGCTGTTGTCGGGCGAGGTCGACCTGACCATGGAGTGGAACGGCGACATCCTGCAAGTGATGGCCGAGGACAAGGACATCTCCTACGTGGTCCCGGACGAGGGCGGCTTGCTGTGGGAAGATACGCTGGCCATTCCGAACGGCGCGCCGCATCCGGAAAACGCGCACGCCTTCATCAACTACCTGCTGGACGCCAAGGCTGGGGCGGCAATCGCCGACTTCATCCAGTACGCCACACCGAACGCGGCGGCCAAGGCACTGATGAAACCTGAGTATACCGGCAACCCGGCCATCTTCCCATCGGATGACGTGATCGCCCGTTGCGAGACCGCGATCTATCAGGGAACCGAATACACCCAGTTGATCGACCGGCTCTGGACGAAGATCGGCGCCGCTTGAGTTTCGCGCTGCGGCCGGGGGGCAGGCGCGATGGAAAGTTGGCGGCGTAACCCGCTGGTATTCTGGATCATCGGTCTGCCGCCGACCGCGTGGCTGTTGGGGTTCTTCCTGATTCCCCTGGCCCTGGTGTGGGTGCTCAGCTTCGCCGAGCTACGCGGCGTCGTCGACATGGAGGTGACCGGGACGCTCTCCAACTACGCGAGGGCGATCGATCCGCTGTATCTGCAGATCTTCCTGAAGTCCTTCGTGTTCGCCGGGCTGACCACGGTGGTTTCGCTGGTCTTCGGCTTTCCGGTGGCGCTGGCGATTGTTTTTGCGCCACGGCGGTGGCGGGCATTGCTGTTGCTGCTGGTCATCCTGCCGTTCTGGACCAACCTGCTGATCCGGACCTACGCCTTGATCGCGGTGCTGCGGACCCGGGGGTTCGTGAACTTCACGCTTGAATGGTTCTGGGACCAGGCGAATGGCGTGCTGTCGCTGATCGGGCTCGGATCCCTGCAACTTCTCGGCGGCCGGTTCGAACCGCTGGAACTGCTGTACAACAACACCGCCGTGGTGGTCGGTCTGGTGTACGTGCACCTGCCGTTCATGGTGCTGCCGCTGTATGCGTCGCTGGAGAAGCTGGACCGTTCGCTGATCGAGGCGGCGCTGGACCTGGGGGCATCGCAGCTTCATGCGTTTCGCACTGTCGTCGTGCCGCTGGCCCTGCCGGGGATCATCTCGGGATCGATCCTGGTGTTCATTCCCGCACTCGGCTCGTTCCTGACGCCCGACCTGCTGGGCGGCACCGACAGTCAGATGATCGCAAACGTCATCGAGCGGCAGTTCAAGAGCGCCAACGACTGGCCGTTCGGCTCGGCGCTGTCGTTCCTGTTGATGTATCTGACCTTCGGTGCCCTGGCGCTGCGGGCGCTCTACAGCCGGCGCACCGCCGGACAGGGCAGGGTATGATGGCGACGGCGACGCCGGTCGGTCCGCTCGACTATGCCCGCCGCACCTGGGTGCGGTTGATGCTGATGGTGGTCTTCGTGTTCCTGTACGCGCCGATCATCACGCTGATCGCATTCAGCTTCAACGACAGCCGGCGCAACATCGTCTGGCAGGGCTTTACCCTCGACTACTATGGCAAGGCGCTGCGCAACGACAGCCTGATCGAGGCATTCGGCAACTCGCTGACGATCGCCCTGGCTTCGACGATCATCTCGATCATCCTCGGAGCGTTGGTTGCAGTGCTGCTCTGGCGGTTCCGGTTTCCGTGCCGCGCCGGCTACGAAGGGGCGATGGCCCTGCCGATCGTCATTCCGGAGATCTGCATGGGCGTGGCGATGCTGGCGTTCTTCTCACGCGTCGGATGGCCGAGCGACCTGCCCTGGCCATTCTCACTCTCTGCCATCACCATCGCGCATGTCTCGTTCAGCTTCCCGTTCGTTGCGGTCGTGGTCCGCGCCCGGCTCGAGGGTTTCAACCGCGAACTGGCCGAAGCGGCGCAAGACCTGGGCGCCACCGAGTGGCAGGTGTTCCGGGACGTCATGATCCCGTTCATGCGGCCGGGGCTGGTGGCCGGCGGGATGCTGGCCTTCACCCTGTCGCTGGACGATTTCGTCATCACCTTCTTCACGTCGGGCCCGAACACCGTGACCTTCCCGGTCAAGGTCTACTCGATGGTCCGGTTCTCGGTGACGCCGGAGGTCAACGCGGCATCGACGATTCTCATCGTGATCACCGTGGCACTGACGGCGACGGCTCTGTGGCTGCAGAACCGGGCGAACGACAAGGCGGAGAGGGCGGTGGGATGAGCGCGATCGGAACGGACGACACCCCGATCATCGAGATCAGCGGGCTGAGCAAGCGATACGGTCCGATCTTGGCGGTCGACTCGGTCGACCTGACGATCCGCCGCGGGGAGTTCTTTGCGCTGCTGGGCCCCTCGGGCTGTGGCAAGACCACCCTGCTGCGGATGTTGGCAGGACTTGAACTCCCGACGGGAGGTACCATCCGGATCGACGGGCAGGACATGTCGATGGTGCCCGCGAACCGTCGGCCGGTGAACATGGTGTTCCAGTCCTACGCCGTGTTCCCGCACATGAGCGTGCGCGACAACGTGGCCTACGGCCTCAAGGTTGACGGTGTTCCCAAGGCCGACGCCTGGGAGCAGGCGGAGGAGGCCTTGAACCTGGTCAAGCTCGGTGGTTACGGACCGCGGCGTCCCGACCAACTCTCAGGCGGGCAGCGGCAGCGGGTGGCATTGGCCCGGGCGCTGGTGAAACGGCCGAAGGTGCTGCTGCTGGACGAGCCGCTATCCGCACTGGACGCCAAGCTGCGGGAACAGATGCGGTTGGAACTGGTCAATCTGCAGGAGAGCGTTGGGATCACGTTCATCGTTGTAACTCATGACCAGGGCGAAGCGCTTTCAATGGCTGACCGGATTGCCGTCATGGATCACGGCCGGGTCCAGCAGACCGCGCCGCCCGCCGAGTTGTACGAGTTCCCTCAGACCAAATTCGTCGCCGACTTCATCGGCTCTGTGAACCTGATCGAAGGGCGGGTGGAGGCGGGCGAGGGCGGCCACGTCCGCTTGCGGGCACCGGGCGTCCCGGTCCCGGTGGAGATCGAGCAGGAAGCCGGCCTGCCGGTCGGATCGACCGGATGGCTGGCGCTGCGGCCGGAAAAGGTCGACATCTCGAACGATCCGCCGGTGGACGCGGCGCGTAACACGGTGATGGGAACCGTCGAAGAGATCACCTATCTCGGCGAAGTGTCGATTTTCCACGTCCGGCTCGACGACGAGCATCCGCTGATCAAGGTTGCGATCGCCAACGTCGACCGGGTGACCCGTCGACCGTTTACCTGGGGCGACCGGGTGCACCTGTCCTGGACACCGACCTGCGGGGTCGTGCTGTCACAATGATCCATACCTCCGTCCCAGAGACGGTCGAGGCGGCTGGTGGAAGTGCAACGTTGATCGAGCGCCCCGGCGGTATCCGACTGCGTGCCGCGCGTTTCGATCCCGTCAGTGCTTCTGGTGGCGAGCCTCGTCTGTGCGTGTTTCTCTCGGGCTACACCGAATTCATCGAAAAGAATCTGGAATCGATCGGTGAGTTGACCGACCGCGGATTCAGCGTGCTGACCCTGGATTGGCGGGGACAAGGTCTGTCCGACCGGCTGCTGGCCGATCGCCACAAAGGGCACATCGACCGGATGGAAACCCATCTGGAGGACCTGCAGGCCGTCCTGGATGGCTTTGCTGGCTTCCGGGACGGTCGATTCTTCATGGTCGCACACTCGATGGGCGCGCACTTGGCATTGCGCTACGCCATCGATCGGCCGGAGCGGGTGGATCGGGCTGTTCTGATCGCGCCGATGCTCGGGATCGGACGGACGGGTCTCCCCAACTGGCTGGCGCGGTGTCTGGTGGAGGGATTCTGCCTCACCCCGCTGGCGGGCAGCTACATCTTCGGCGGTGCGGGTTATGGACCACGCCGGCAGAGGTTTGAGGGCAACGTTCTGACCCAGGACCAGGCGCGCTTCGAGCGGCTGCACCGCCTGATGGCCGAGAACCCGGACCTGGTGCTTGCGGATCCGACGTTCTCCTGGGTACGGGCGGCGCTCCGGTCAATCGAGGCGGTGACGGTTCCGGGAGTCCTGGAGCGCGTACGCATACCGCTCCTGCTTGCTGTGGCCGGCCAAGACACCATCGTGTCGAACGCGGCGATCGAGGCAGCCGCCCACCGGTTACCCGATGCGCAGGTTCTGCGCCTCTCCGATGCCAAGCATGAGATCCTGGGTGAACTTGAGCCGATCCGCCGAGCGTTCTGGGATGCGGTCGACGCGTTTCTGGACAGCGGAGAGGCCAGCCGGTGAACGATCGATCGCCTGGATGACGTGCCGTGGGCAATTGCAATCCTGGAGTGGCGCCCTAACATTCATTGGGTGATTGCCGGGGAGGGCGGGATGCTGTGGATTGAGCGCGTGATGGCAGCGATAGCCGAGTTCATCGCGTGCGATCTGTTCCGGCTGGACAGCCGGGATATCGAGCGCGTTCGCGAGCAGGAATATGGCGGCACGGAGGTGTGTCCGGCCGGTCGGCGGAACACCCAGGTGGTGGTGCGCTTCGGGCGCTGAACCGGCCGACATCAGAGACTGAGCAGCGCTCCGGCGAAGCCGAAGCCGAGCACCACCGCCCACGGCGGCGCCTTCCAGACTTCCAACAGCAGGTAAGCGACCAGCACCGCCGCTACGTCGCGTGGACCGGTGATCGCGGCGGTTGCGACCGGGTCGTACAGCACCGCGACCAACAGCCCGACCACGGCCGCGTTGACGCCGTCCAAGGCGGCGCGAGCCGGCATCCAGGACCGCAGCCGGTCCCAGAACGGCAGCGCGCCGAACAGCACCAGCGACGACGGCAGGAACACGGCGACGACGGCGAGGATTCCGCCAAGCACCCCGCCAGGCGTCGGTGCCGCCGCCCCGAGAAACGCCGCGAAAGTGAACAAGGGACCGGGTACGGCCTGGGCGAGACCGTAGCCGGCCAGGAAGGTATCGCGGTCGACCAGACCGGTTCGGACCGTGTCCGCCTCGAGCAGCGGCAGCACCACATGGCCGCCGCCGAACACCAGGGAGCCGGCGCGGAACGAGGCGTCGGCGATCCGCAGGGCTTCAGGGACCGGCACGAAGACCGGGGCTAGTAGCAGGCCGGCCAGGATCGCCAGCAGCGCGGCGCCCACGGGCATTGGCACGCGCATCGACAACGGTGCCGGATTGCGACGGTCGGGGACCGCGCCGTTGCGTCGCCCGATAACCAACCCGGCGACCGCGCCGAGACCTATGGCCCCAAGTTGCCCCGCCAGCCCATCGACGGATAGCGCCAGCGTGGCCGAGGCGACCAGGATGGTGGCGCGATGGGCATCGGCGGCGAGGCGTCCGGCCATCTGTTGAACAGCCTGCGCCACCACGGCGACGGCGACCAGCTTCAGGCCGTGTACTGCCGCGGCGACGGCCGGATCGTTGACACCGAAGGCAACCGCACCGAGCCCCGCCAGAATCATCAGCACCGCGGACGGCAGAGTGAACCCCAGCCACGCGGCGGCTCCTCCGAGAACTCCCGCACGGCGGGCACCAAGGCACAGGCCGACCTGCGATGACGCCGGCCCGGGCAGGAACTGACAGAGCGCCACCATGTCGGCGTAGACCGCGTCGTCGAGCCAGCGCCGACGCACGACGAACTCCGACCGGAAGTAGCCGATGTGTGCGACCGGCCCTCCGAAGGCCGTCAGGCCGAGCCGCAGGAAGGCCAGAAAGACCTCACCGACGGTTCCCCGCACCGGCTGCTCGCCGGTCTTGCCGCGTTTCGGCATCCTGCCCCTCCTTCGCCTGCCGGCTGTCGCCGTGCGGGCCGGTCGTCGGCACAGGGTGCCGGCGCGTGACGGTATCCTTTGGCGTCCCCGGAGTGAACGGACAAAGGAACTTGTATAGGGCGCTACAGGCAGTCATCGCGTTTCGGAGCGTGACAAGGCAATATGCCGCCGCGAATCAGCGCAGTGGAGAAGCGGATGGCCGGGCGACTGCAGGGCAAGGTGGCGGTTGTGACCGGGGCAGGGTCGATCGGTCCCGGATGGGGGAACGGCAAGGCGACGTCGGTGCTGTTCGCGCGCGAGGGTGCCAGGGTGGTGTGTGTCGACGTCAATCCGACGGCGGCCGAGGAAACCCGCTCGATCATCGCCGGCGAAGGGCACGAAGCGATTGCCGTGATCTGCGATGTCTCCCGAAAGGACCAGGTCGATGCCATGGTCCGCACAGCGGTCGAGGCGTTCGGCGGCATCGACATTCTCGACAACAACGTCGGGATCGTCCGGGTCGGCGGTCCGGTCGAGGTCGACGAGGCGGAGTGGGACCTGGTTGCGGACGTGAACCTGAAAAGCGCGTTCCTGGTCTGCAAAGCGGTGATCCCCGAGATGCTGAAGCGCGGTGGCGGCGCCATCGTCAACATCTCATCGATCGCCGGCATCCGGCACACCGGCGTCGACTACATCACCTATTCCACCACCAAGGGCGCGCTGATCCCGTTCAGCAGGGCGATCGCCCTGCAGTACGCCGGGCAGGGGATCCGATCGAACTGCATTCTGCCCGGCCTGATGAACACGCCGCTGATCTTTGCCGGCCTGCCCGATGCCTATGCCAAGGGTGATGCCGCAGAGATGATCCGACTGCGCGACGCACAGTGTCCGACCGGCAAGATGGGTGATGCGTGGGACGTCGCGCACGCGGCCTTGTTCCTGGCCTCGGATGAGGCCAAGTACGTGACCGCGACCGAACTGGTGGTCGACGGTGGGATCACTGCCAAATTTGCGTAACAATTGGGTGCGCCAATCGCGCCCGTGAACTTGCGGTATGCAACGGAGAGACGGTTTATGGCGTCGGTAATTCGGTGGATGGTGGGGACGTGGATGACGGCCGCCATCCTGGTGACGGGCTTTTCCGTACCCGCTTTTGCCAAGTTCGAAAGCGGACCATGGACGGGCAGCGCGTACGCCAGCAGCAGCGGCAAGTTCGAACGCTGCGTCATGACCTCCGAGCATCCCAACGGCATGCGGCTCGGGTTCGGGCGCTCCGTCGAAGGTGCGTTCGAGATCTGGCTGCTGAACAAAGCGTGGGAACTGCAGCCGAATACCGCGCAGCACGTGACGCTCTGGGTCGACGGTGGCGCCAAGCGAACCGGGGATTTTCAGGTCGTGTCGAAGGATGCGATGGCTGCCCAGTTCGGCGCCGACGGGGCGGCATTGGCCGAATCTCTTAAGCGCGGCAATGTGCTTCACATCACCACGGCGACCCAGGCGATCAACTTCAAGCTGACCGGAACCTTCAAGGCAATCGGCGAACTCGATCAATGCTGGACGCAGAGCGCATCGGGCGCGCCGGCGACCGCCAAGCCTGCCGCGCCCGCTGCCGGTGCGGCAAAGCCGGCCGGACCCGCCAAGCGGGTCAAGGGCATGGATCTGCTCGCCCTGTCGCCCCGGGACTTTGCCGGGCAGGTTGTGACCAGTGGGAAGCCCGGATTCTTCACCGTTCCGGAGGATCTGCCCGATGCGATGCGCAAGTGGAACGCGGCGCTGCTCTGGAATGTCGCCGATGGGCTGGGCCTTGCCACCGGTGTGGGGTCGAACCCCGACGCCGAGGCGTTGCGCGACAATCTGGTCCAGCAGAAGCAGCCGAAATGCAAAGGCGAAATGACGTCTTCGGCAGACACTCGGCCGCTTTCCGGCACCACCATCCAGGTCAAGCGGGTCGAGATTCGATGCTCCGATATCGGCGACGGCAAGGCGGTGACCGAAATCTTTGCCTTCTACCCGCACCTGTCCGGGCAACTTCTGGTGATCTCGCACGTCGCCAATGACCGCAAGGTCGCGGCGGGGGCAGACGCGGAGTTCGCCAAGCGCGTCGTCGCGATCCTGACGGCGAAGTAGGGGTGCTCGGCGCCCGCTAGACCCGCCGGGTGCGTCGCATGATCCGAAACGCCAACGGCGCCAGAATCACGATGAATCCGATGCGGAAGATGTGGTGGGTTGCGACAAACGCGACATCCCGGCCCAGGGCCAGGGCGACCAGGCTCATCTCCGCGAGCCCGCCCGGCGCGTAGGCCAGGACCAGCACGAACCACGGCACGTCGGTGATCTGTTCCAGGGCAAACCCGAATAGCACGCCGAGCACCAGAAGGATCACCGTCGATCCCACCGAGACGCCGACGACCTTTGCGATGTCGCGCACCGCAGTTCCGGCGAACCGGCAGCCGATGCCGGTGCCCATCACCACCTGGGCGATCGCGACCAGGAGGCTCGGCGGGGTCGCCTGGGTGACGCCGGCCACATGGATCCCCGCAGACAGAAGCATCGGGCCGATCAGGACGGCAGCCGGGATTCGCAGGCGCTTGGCAACGATTGCGCCGACCACGCCGCACCCGGCCAGGATGGCCCAGTCGAGCAGGGGCATGTCGATCGAACCACCGACCGGCAGCAGGCCGGCAGCCGGGGTGTAGTCGGTGAACAACTGGAACAGGAACGGCAACGTCATCACGACCAGCAGGATGCGCGCCGAGTGGGTCAGCGCGATGATCCGGTCGTCGCCGCCCATCTCGCGGCCGACGATCACCATCTCGTTCAATCCGCCGGGAGATGACGCGAAGTAGGACGTCACCGCGTCGTAGCCGGCAGCCTTCCGGAAGTACCAGGTGCACAGACCACCGGCCACGATGGCGTAGACCAGCAGCCCGGCGATGGTGATTGTCCACTCGCCGATCCTATCGATCAGCGATGGCTGGAATGCGCTGCCAAGCATGATCCCGAGAATCGCGATCATCACGGTCCGAAGCCGAAAATCGACGCGGATGTTGGCCCCGGCGACGGACGCGATGGTGGTTGCCACCATGGCTCCCATCATCCAGGGCAGCGGGAGCTTGGCCCACGCGAACAGCAGACCGCCGGCGGTTCCGAGCGCAAGGGCAAGTGCCATGGACCCCTTGGGGCGTCCGGCGGTCATGCGGTCGCCGCCGGCCTTCTCCGGCGGCTGCTGGTTGCCGGCGTCAGTCATCAACGAACCGGCCGAGGCGAACCGCGGTCTGTCCCACCGAAAGCCGGCGCGACGGCATGATCAGGATGCAGTCGTCGTACGGAGTGACGATCGTCTGGTCGCCATCGTGGGCGATGACGGTGCCGGCCCGCGGGACGCATTCCATGCCGACAAAGGGCTCGACGAACGCGAAGCCGTCGGTGCGAACCGTCACCGGTTGGGTAATCTGGATCACCTTCTGAGGTTCCGGCTCCGACCCGAGCCACGGCTCGACCGCCGCCCGGCCCACGGTTTCGGTTGCGAGCAGGAAGCGCAAGGTCGTCTCCATGGCGACAATCTCTGAGGATCGCGCCCAGTGCTGGCCACATTCCACCAGCAGGGCGGCCCGCGGGTCCGACGGATCCTGGAAGAACGAGTAGTCGCGCATGCGCGCGCCGGCAGCGTGCCCGGCATCGATCACGGTCGTGGCCGGGTAGCCGACCCGCCGGGCCAGATCGAGGCCCTTCTGGCAGGCTCCCGCCAGGATCAGCGGTTCGGTTGCGTTCTGCATCGAGTGAAGGTCGAGCAAGATATCGACGGTGTCGACCAACGGGCGGATGGCCCTGGCCCTGGCCAGTTCGACCGATGATCGCGAGCCGTTCAGCGTTGGCTGGTCCCAGATGCGGTTGAAGTCTTCGTCCACGAAGCGCGACAGGGTCGGATAGGCCGGGTCGAACGCGACATACGCCGCGACGTTGCAGAAGCCGAACGTGAGCCGGCCACGATCCGGCCGGATCTGTTCGCGTAGCAGTCGGTCGACAACCCGGGCGCCGCAGAGTTCGTTGCCATGGACGACCGCCGTCACCATGACGTGCGGGCCCGGCAGGTTGCTGTCAAAGCTCCAGAAGAACGGAACGTCGGTGTTGCCGTTCCGATAGGGCTCGATGTCCGGAGCCCGAAGCTCGACCGGCCAAGGGGTGAGGCGAGCGGAATCAGCGGTCATCGGCGGTATCCGTGTGCTCCTGGGGGACAGGTGTCGGGCGTTCGGGCTCGACGGGAGATGTGTCGGCTGAGATGTCGGTCAATCTGTGTGACAGGGCCGTTGAATGGTTGCCTAGGCTATGTGATGGCCGAGGCATTGGCCAGCGGCGAGGGCGATGTCCAGTGTGTTGCAGGGTGGTCAGATCCGGTCGAACCAGGCGTTGGACGGTGGTGTCTGGCGAAGGAACTCGACGAACCTGCGTGTCGACGGAGTGGGCGCCGTGCGGCTCGGAAGGACGATCGAGGTGAGATAGTCGATCGCCGGCTCGAGTGGCACGAACGCCAGATGCCGGGCCACCCGTTCGTATCGGATCACCGGAAACGGGTTCATGATGGCGATCCCCATCCCTGCCCGAACGAATGCGCAAGCCGGAGAGCGATCGGAAAGCGTGCCGGGATTGTCGATCTATCCTAAATCCGCCATGCTCGACATTCGATCCCGCGCCCGAATCTGGTCGTGACGGGTCGCAAAAAGACGACCAAACGGTTGGAACAGATGGAGGCAGGCATGACCATGATACGTCGGCTAGGGGCCGTCGCGATCGCGTTCAGCGCGTTCACCACTCCAGTATATGCGGAGGACATCACGATCGGTCTGGCGGCAGAACCGTCGTCCATGGATCCGTACTTTCACAACCTCGGGCCGAACAACGCCCTGATCGGGCACATGTTCGAACGACTGGTCGAGTTCGATGCCAATCAGCAGCTCATCCCGGGACTGGCAACCGAATGGAAGGCGGTCTCCGATACGGTGTGGGAGCTGAAGCTGCGCAAGGGCACGACCTTCCATGACGGCAGCGCGTTCACGGCAGACGATGTGATCTTCTCGTTCGAGCGCGCCGACCAGTATGAGGGCGGCAACTCGTCCTTCCGCACCTACACCAAGGGCAAGACCGTCACCAAGGTCGACGACCATACGGTCCGCATCGCGACCGAGGCGCCCTATCCGCTGATGCCGAACGATCTGACGACGGTGATGATCATGTCGTCGGAGGCCAAGGGTACCGGCGACCCGGCGAAGAACAAGGGCATCGAGGCGAAGGACTTCAACGACGGCACCGCTACAATCGGCACCGGGCCGTTCCGCTTCGTCGAGTGGAAGAAGGGCGAGCGCGTCACCCTGAAGAAGTTCGACGAGTACAACGGCGGGCTGAAGCAGCCGTTCGACGAAGTCACCTTCAAGTTCATCCCGGCACAGCCGGCGCGTGTCGCCGCGCTGATGGCCGGTGACGTCGACATGATCGACAACGTGCCGACGGTGGACATCGCGCGCCTCAAGAAGGATTCGTCGGTTGCGTTGTCCCAGGGTGTTTCGAACCGGGTGATCTATCTGCATCTGGACCAGTTCCGCGAGAAATCGCCGTTCGTCACCACGGTCGACGGCAAGCCGCTGGACAAGAATCCGTTGCTGGACCCCAAGGTCCGCAAGGCGTTGTCCCTGATGATCAACCGCCAGGCGATTGTCGATCGGGTGATGGAGGGTGTGGCAATCCCGGCCGGTCAGCTGTTGCCGGACGGGTTCTTCGGGCGGTCGCCGAACCTGACGGCCGATCCCTACGATCCCAAGGCGGCGAAGAAGCTGCTGGCGGAGGCTGGATGGGGCGACGGCTTCGGCTTGACGATCCATGGGCCGAACGACCGCTACATCAACGACGCCAAGATCTGCGAGGCGATCGGCCAGATGCTGACCGCCAACGGCATCCCGACCAAGGTCGAGACGATGACGAAGAACGTCTTCTTCTCACGGGCCTCTAAGGGTGGGCCGGACAAGTCGCCGGAGTTCAGCTTCATCCTGGTCGGTTGGGGCTCGGGTACCGGCGAGGCGTCGTCGCCGCTGAAGTCGCTGCTGGCGACCTTCGACCCGAAGAAGGGCTTCGGCGCATCCAACCGGGGGCGCCATTCCAACCCGAAGATGGACGAGGCGCTGGTCGCGGCTTTGGCAACGGTCGATGACAAGCGGCGCGGCGCGTTGCTGGCCGAAGCCACCGACATCGGCATCGGCGAGGACATGGGCATCATCCCGCTGCACTATCAGGTCAACACCTGGGCGACCCGTAAGGGCCTTGCCTACAATGCGCGTACCGACGAGCGGACAGTCGTGTACGACGTCTATAAGAAGTAAGCGGTCGGCGCGGAGCCGACAGTCGTTCGGTTCCGCGCCGCCACTTCCGTTTGCGTCCGTACTGACCGGGCGTGACCGCGATTCCGGCCGGAGGCTACGGAATTGAGCGTATTCATCATCCGGCGGCTGATGCAGGCGATGCTGGTCGTGCTGGTCATGTCGTTTCTGGTGTTTGCCGGCGTCTACGTGGTCGGCGATCCCACGCAGATCCTGGTGGCCGACGACGCTGATCAGGCAGAGCGGGCCCGCGTAATCGCGGAGCTTGGCCTCGACCAACCGTTCCACGTGCAATACCTGCAGTTCCTGGGCGGCGCGCTGTCCGGCAATCTGGGTGAATCGTTCCGGTTCAACGAGCCGGCGCTTCAACTGATCCTCGAACGGCTTCCGGCCACGTTGGAACTGGCGTTCGTGGCGTTGGCGATCGCCGTGTTCTTCGGCATCCCGCTCGGAACCTGGGCAGGGTTGCGGCCGGAGTCACCGGTTGCCAAGACCATCATGACCGGCTCGATCCTCGGGTTCAGCCTGCCGACGTTCTGGGTTGGGATCATGATGATCCTGCTGTTCGCCGTCATTCTCGGCTGGCTGCCGTCGACCGGACGGTCTGATGAAATCACCTACGTGCTGGGCTTCCCGACGACCCTGTTCAGCCTGGATGGCTGGGCGCACATCCTGATGCCGGCGGTCAATCTGGCGCTGTTCAAGCTGTCGCTGGTGATCCGGTTGTCGCGGGCCGGCGCGCGCGAGGTTGTGCACCAGGACTACATCAAGTTCGCCCGCGCCAAGGGGCTGTCCGAGAGCCGGGTGATCCTGGTCCACGTCATGAAGAACATCCTGATCCCGGTGGTGACCGTCCTGGGGCTGGAGTTCGGCGGTCTGGTGGCGTTCTCGGTGGTGACCGAGACGGTGTTCGCCTGGCCGGGGATCGGCAAGTTGCTGATCGAGTCGATCAGTTTCCTCGACCGGCCGGTGATCGTCGCCTACCTGATGATCATCGTCCTGATCTTCGTCTTCCTGAATTTGATCGTGGACATCGCCTACTCGATTCTCGATCCCCGGGTCCGTCTGCAGGATATGAAGTCATGACCGCGCTTCAGGACGACCCGACCCTTCCGAACCGCGCGCCGGCAGCAGCCGCGTCCGCGGATTCTGGTGTCGAGACGCCGTTTCGCCGGTTCGTCTCGGACTACCGGGAGAGTTCTGTTGCGGTCGTCGGCACGCTGGTGGTGGCGCTGATCGCGTTGATCGCCCTGCTGGGACCGCTGATCGCCCCGACCGACCCCTATGACCTTGCGACGGTCAGCATCATGGACAGCCGGCTGGCACCCGGCGAGGCGATGATGGACGGCCGGCCGGCCTGGCTCGGCACTGACGGTCTCGGCCGCGACATGCTGAGCGCGATGATATACGGCCTGCGGATCAGCCTGGGTGTCGGGATCGGCAGTGGCGCGATCGCCATGCTGATCGGCTGTAGCCTGGGGCTGGCCGCCGCCTACTACGGCGGGCGGGTCGACACCCTGATCATGCGGGTGGTGGATATCCAGCTGTCGTTCCCGGCGATCCTGGTGGCGCTGATCCTGCTGGCGGTGCTGGGCAAGGGGATCGACAAGATCATCGTCGCGCTGGTCGCGGTCCAATGGGCGTACTACGCTCGCACGATCCGCGGTTCGGCCTTGGTGGAGCGACGCAAGGAGTACGTGGAAGCGGCGGCGAGCCTGAGCCTTGGTGACCGGCGCGTGCTGTTCAGGCACCTGCTGCCGAACTGTCTGGCGCCCATCATCGTGGTCGGCACGGTCCAGACCGCGCATGCGATCTCGCTGGAGGCGACGCTGTCGTTCCTCGGCCTGGGCCTGCCACAGACCGAGCCGTCCCTGGGCCTGCTGATCTCCAACGGTTTCGAATACATCATGAGCGGGTCGTACTGGATCAGTACGTTTCCGGGCATCGCCCTGTTGGTCACCATCGTCAGCATCAATCTGGTCGGCGACCGGTTGCGCGACGTGCTGAACCCGCGTCTGCAGAGGTAGAAGGCCGATGGCGAGCGACACGACACCGACGCTCGAGGTTCGCAATCTGCGAACCCACTTCTTCACCAAGGCCGGGGTCGTCAAGGCGGTGGACGACGTGTCGTTCGCCGTGCAGCCGGGGAAGGTCATGGGGCTGGTCGGGGAGTCCGGGTCCGGCAAGACCGTGACCGGGTTCTCGATCCTGGGACTGGTCGACGCGCCGGGCCGCGTGGTTGCCGGCGAGATCCTGTACAAGGGCGAGAACATCGCCTCGGCGACCGAGGACCGGATGCGCCGGCTGCGCGGCCGGGAGATCGCGATGATCTTCCAGGACCCAATGATGACCCTCAATCCGGTGCTGCGGGTCGACACCCAGATGGTGGAAGCGATCCAGGCCCATCACAGCGTCAGCCACCAGGAGGCGTGGCAGCGGTCCCGTGACGCGCTTGGCCGGGTTGGCATACCGTCGCCGGAGGAGCGGCTGCGGGCCTATCCGCACCAGTTCTCCGGCGGAATGCGCCAGCGGGTGGCGATTGCGATCGCGATGCTGAACCGGCCGGACCTGATCGTGGCGGACGAACCGACCACCGCACTCGACGTCACCATCCAGGGCCAGATCCTCTACGAGGTCCAGAAGCTGTGCGAGGAGACCGGCACCGCGCTGATCTGGATCACCCACGACCTGTCGGTGGTGGCGGGGTTGGCCGACGAGATCTGCGTCATGTACGCCGGCCGGGTGGTCGAGCATGGCACCGTCGACGAGGTCCTGGATCGCCCCGCGCATCCCTACACGCGCGGTCTGATCGGATCGGTTCCGAGCCGCAACCGGCGTGGCCAACCGCTCACCCAGATTCCGGGGATGACGCCGTCGCTGCTGAATCTGGAACCTGGATGCCCGTTCAAGACCCGCTGCCCTGATGCCGATGCCGCGTGTGACGTCGAACCGGCGATCACCCATCCGGCCGTGGGCCGGGACGTACGCTGCCACCACCCCGCGACGGCCGATGCGAAGCTGCAGGTGACCGCATGAGCGCGGCAGTGAAGCAGACGGTGGGTCCGGGAACCGACCCGGCTGTGCCGATCCTGGAGTTGCGGCACGTCTCCAAGCGGTTCGTGAAGCGGCTCGACCTGGCAGCGAAGATCGCCAATCTGGTCGGTGCCTCGCTGCGCGACGAAATCGTGCAGGCGGTCGACGACGTGTCGTTGACGGTCGCCGATGGCGAGGTTGTCGGGTTGGTCGGCGAGTCGGGTTGCGGGAAGTCGACGCTGGGCCGGGTGGTGGCTGGCGTCCATCCGGCGACCACCGGCACGGTGCATTTCCGCGACCGCGAAGTGACGTCGCTGCGTGGCCCCGAGGCTCGCGACGCGGCCTTGAAGATCCAGATGATCTTCCAGGACCCGATGAGTTCGCTGAACCCGCGCATGCGGGTCAAGGACATCGTCGGCGAGGCTGCCGTCGTCCATGGGCTGGTCGATGCCAAGGGGGTCGACGACTACGTGGCCCAGACCCTGATGCGGGTCGGGCTCGACCCGGTCTACATGCGCCGCTATCCGCACCAATTCTCCGGCGGCCAGCGCCAGCGCATCGGCATCGCACGTGCTCTGGCGGTACAGCCGGACTTCCTGGTGTGCGACGAGTCGGTGGCAGCCCTGGACGTGTCGATCCAGGCCCAGGTGCTGAACCTGTTCATGAAGCTCCGCGAGGAGCTGAACCTGACCTACCTGTTCATCAGCCACGATCTCGGTGTGGTCGAGCACCTGTCCGACCGGGTCGTCATCATGTATCTCGGCCGGGTGGTCGAGACCGCGCCGACGGAGGCGCTGTTCGACGCACCCAACCACCCCTACACCCAGGCGCTGCTTGCCGAGATCCCGCGGCTGGACAGCCGTAAGCGGCGGTTCGTGCCGGTCAAGGGCGAGATCCCGTCGCCGCTCGACCCGCCGACCGGTTGCCACTTCCACCCGCGCTGCCCGCACGCCACCGCGCGCTGCGTGGCCGAGCAGCCGGCTCTGCGGGAGATTGCGCCCGGCCGCTGGTCGGCCTGCCATCTGAACGACGCGGGCTAGGCCGTGCATCAGGCGGATGTAGTCATTCCCGGCGTCCTGTATCGCCGCGACCCGGTCGCCGAGATGCTGCCGCTGGTGATCGACAGCCCGCACAACGGCACCGACTGGCCGGCCGACTTCGATCATCAGGTGACGCTGGCGGAGTTGATGACCTCGGTCGACGCCTATGTCGACGAACTGTTCGCGCACGCACCGGGGGTTGGCGGCACCTTGCTGGCTGCTCTGTTCCCGCGCGCCTACGTTGACGCCAACCGCGCCGAGGACGACCTGGACGCCAAACTGCTGGATGGTGACTGGCCGCACGCGCTTAATCCGACCCGCAAGACCGAGTTCGGCATGGGGGTTATCCGTCGGCTGATCCTGAAGGGACGGCCGCTGTACGGACAGGCCCTGCCGGTCGAGCAGGTGCTGCACCGGCTGCAGACCTATCACAGGCCATACCACTCGGCCTTGGCGTCGGCGATCGACCGGGCTCATGCCCGCCACGGGGTGGTTTTCCACATCAATGCCCATTCGATGAAGCCGGTCGGCAACTCGATGAACGACGACCACGGGCGGGCCCGGCCGGACATGGTGCTGAGCGACCGGGAGGGTGCCACCTGTTGCCCGGCATTCATCGGTCATACCGCCGAGATCCTGCGCGGTCTTGGGTACCGCGTGGCGATCAACGATCCCTACAAGGGGGCAGAGATCGTGCAGCGGCATTCCGATCCCGCCGCCGGACGCCACTCGCTGCAGATCGAGATCAACCGCGCGCTCTACCTGGATCCCGAAACGTTCGAGCGCTTGGACGATTTCGGGTTGCTCAAGGACAATGTGGATAGGCTCGTGGTTGAACTGGCCGACTGGATACGGCATCGGATCGACTGATCCAGGCCGTTTGCTGCTCCAGGGAGTGTACCGAAGACTTGACACCCGGCGGTCCACGCGGTGCGATCGTGGTCCCACCTTGGAGGCTTCCCATGACCGCGCTTGAGCGCTGCGACCTGCTGCTGACCGGCGGTACCGTGATCGATGGAACCGGCGCCCCGCGGCGGCGTGCCGATGTTGCGATTGTCGACGACCGGATTGCCGCCGTCGGCGATCTGGCCGGAACTTCGGCCGGCCGTACCGTCGACGCGACCGGCAAGATCATCGCGCCGGGCTTCGTCGATGTGCATACCCATGACGACCGGGCGCTGCTGTCGAAACCGACCATGGACATGAAGGTCAGCCAGGGGGTTACCAGCGTGGTGGTCGGCAACTGCGGCATCTCGCTGGCGCCGCTGGTGCTGGACCGCCGTCCGCCGCCGCCGCTCGACCTGCTGGGCGACGAGGAGTGGTGGAAGTTCGCCACCTTCGATGCGTTCCTGAACGCGGTCGATGACGAGCCGGCCTCGCTGAACGCCGCGTTCCTGGTTGGCCATTCGACCCTGCGGGTCGGCGCCATGGAGAAGCTGGACCGCGCCGCCGATGCCAGCGAGGTGAAGGCCATGCGAGGCGCGCTCGAGGCGTCGATGGCGGCCGGTGCGGTCGGCCTGTCCACCGGCCTGTTCTACGCGCCATCTGCCAAGGCGCCGACCGAAGAAGTGATCGAACTGGCCAAGGGCGTGAAGGCCTATGGCGGGCGCTACGTCACGCACATGCGCGACGAAGGCAACGATGTTCTGAAGAGCTTGGAGGAAACCTTCCTGATCGGACGCGAGGCCGGGGTGCCGGTCGTGGTCTCCCACCACAAGGTGCACGGCAAGGGCAATTTCGGACGCTCCAAGGAGACGTTGGAACTGTTCGAGCGCTACCGCCACACCCAGAAGATCGGTCTCGACGTCTATCCGTATCACGCGTCATCGACAGTGCTGAAGCATGACTCGATTGTTCACGCCAACCGGGTGCTGGTGACCTGGTCGAAGGCGCATCCCGAGGCGTCGGGACGTGATCTGGCCGACATCGCCGCCGAGTGGGGCTGCAGCATTCACGAGGCGGCCGACCGTCTGCAGCCGGCCGGAGCCATCTATTTCGCAATGGACGAGGACGATGTCCGGCGCATTCTGTCGTACCCGCACGCCATGTTCGGATCGGACGGCCTGCCGCACGACGAGTTCCCGCACCCGCGGCTGTGGGGCACGTTCCCGCGCATCCTCGGCCATTACGCCCGCGATGTCGGACTGTTCACGCTGGAGGAGGGCGTGCGCCGCATGACCTCGCTGTCGGCGGCGGAGTTCGGCTTGAAGGATCGCGGCGAAATCGCCACCGGCAAGTTCGCCGACCTGTGCGTCTTCGATGCGGCGACCATCGTCGACTCCAACAGCTTCGAGGATCCGATGAAGCCCGCGGCCGGCATCGACACGGTGGTCGTCAACGGCCGGGTCGTTTGGACGGGGGGCCGCAGCACCGGCGACCGACCGGGACGGGCGCTGCGCCGCGGCGGCTGAAGGCGTCGCTTTTCGGCCGTCTTTCACCGCTCCCGCTGCCGCAATCCCCGGCTATCGACCCTCTGAACGACCAGGGGAGGGTTGGATGCGTGTCGTGTTGATCGCGCTCATTGCCGTGGTGCTGTCCGGACCGGCGATGGCACAGATGCGCGAGGTGCTGGCCGTCAACATCGGCTGGCATGTCGGCCTCGCGTTTTCTGCGGGTGATCTCGATACCGCGGTGTTTCCGGAGGTTGCCGATTTTCCCGACGCGCGCTGGATTGAAATCGGCTGGGGGGACGCGGCGTTCTACCAGGATCCGGACCCGGACCTGAATACCATCCTGGAAGCGGCGCTGGTGCCGACACCGGCCGTGCTGCACCTGGTGGCCATGCCGG
Organism: Thalassobaculum sp.; assembly: GCF_040219215.1. GTDB lineage: Bacteria > Pseudomonadota > Alphaproteobacteria > Thalassobaculales > Thalassobaculaceae > Thalassobaculum_A. Next base: position 6,358 of record NZ_JAVJSX010000019.1, on the reverse strand, counting down.
CGCACCCGGCCCGCTATCTGCCGGGTGCTGAGGTGCTGGCGATCCCGCTTGGCGCCGAGCCGTTCACGCGGCTGGTCACCCGCATATCCAGCTCCATGCGGCGCGAGGAGCGGACGCGTGCAGAGGCGATTGCTCCCGGCCTGTATCCCGACAGTCGGTTCTATCCCGCGACCGGGCGATTCCACCTGGGCCGAACCTGCAATACCTGGGTCGCTGAGACGCTGGCCGAGGCCGGCGTCCCGATCGATCCGGATGGAGTGGTCACCGCCGACACGCTGATGAAACGGCTTCGGGCGGGACTCGCCGGCGGTATGGTCACACCGCCTGCCGGGTCAGACCTTCGGTAGTTCCACCGGCCGCACGGTCTCGTACGCTGCGGAGGCGGTCAGCACCTTGTCGTCCCGGCCCTTGGTGGCGACGATCTGCAGCCCGGCTGGCAGGCCCTCGCTGGTCCGACCGCACGGGATCGATGCTGCCGGCTGCTGGGTCAGGTTGAACGGGTAGGAGAATGGCGTCCACTCGGTCCAGCGGGTCAGCCCGGATCCCGGCGGCACCTCGTGTCCAGCCTCGAACGCCGGGATCGGCAGCGTCGGGGTCAGCAGCACGTCGTAGGTCTCATGAAACAGGCTCATGGCCGTGCCCATGGCCTCGCGCTCCTTCACCGCCGCCAGGTACTCCAGCAGGGTGAACGCCGCACCCTCGGCGGCGATCTGCTGCAGGCCGGGGTCGATCAGTGCCTTCTGCTCGGCGGTGAAGGCGGTGAACAGGTTGGCGGCCCCGGTGAACCAGTGCTTGCGGAATGTTTCGTGGCTGTCGGGGATCGGCGGATCGACCTCCTCGACAGTGGCGCCCAGTTCGACGAACGCCTGCGCCGCCGTCTTGACCATCGCCGCGATTTCAGGGTGGACATCGGCGTTGCCGAGCACGGGACAGTAGGCGATCCGCCAACCCTTGACCGACGCGGTGACGGCGCGGCGCGGATCGCTTCCGTCGTCCGGCAGGGCGTACCAGTCGCGGGCGTCCGGTTCACCCATCACCGCCAGCATCAGGGCGGAGTCGGCGACCGTGCGGGTCAACGGGCCGATATGGGCAACCGTGCCGAACGGCGACAGCGGGTAGGCCGGGACCTTGCCGAAGGTCGGCTTGATCCCATAGACCCCAGTGTAGCCGGCCGGCATACGGATCGACCCACCGCCGTCGGAGCCCTGGTGCAGCGCACCCATCCCGGTCGCCGCCGCCACCGCAGCGCCCCCGGAACTACCGCCGGGAGTCTTGGACGGATCCCACGGGTTGCGGGTGATCCCGGTCAGCGCGTTGTCAGTCACGCCCTTCCAGCCGAACTCCGGCGTGGTGGTCTTGCCGAGGAACACCGCGCCATGCTCGCGCAGTCGGGCGACGAACGGCGCGTCGATCTCCCAGGGACCCTTGGGGTCAACGGCCTTGGAGCCACGCATGGTCGGCCAACCCTTGGTGGGGGACAGGTCCTTGATCGAGGTCGGAACCCCATCGACCAAACCTTTAGGCGACCGCTTGGCCCAACGTGCCTCGGACTCGCGGGCGGCCGCGAGCGCGCCCTCGGCGTCGATCAGGCAGAACGCGTTCAGCTTACCGTTCAGCGCCTCGATCCGGGCCAGCGCCGCCCGGGTCGCCTCCACCGGCGAGACGGTTCCGGTGGCGTAGCCGCGCAGCAGTTCGGTGGCGGACCAGAAGGCGAGATCGGTCTTCGGCATGAAACGATCCTTTGGCGGCGGTTTGGTTGGAGTTCAGGAAGCGGTCAGGGGAGCTGGCCAGTCGGCGTTGCGGAACGCCTGGATCTCGAACCGGTAGCTTTCGATCCCTCGGAAGAAGCAGGAGTAGACGTTGAAACGCTCCGACAGCGCCGGCGGAGCCTCGAACTGGACGCCGCGCGCCTTCAGGGTCTCGTACATGCCGTCGACGTCCGGTGTGACGAAGCTGTAGGTGACGCCGGGTTCCGCCGGCGGCTCGCGATTGACGCACACGCCCAGGAAGGCGTTCGGAGCGACCGCGTAGATGTGGCACAGGTCGTTCTGATTGAGCGCGAGTTGCAGCCCGACCTTGTCGCGCAGGAATGCGGACGAGGCTGCCAGATCGCGGGTGTAGATGAAGGTGACCTGCTGGGTGATCGTCGGTTGCGATGTCACGAATGCTTCCTATCTGCTCATGCAAGGCAGCTTAGGAAGTCAGCGCCCGGCGTGTCGAGACTTACCGAGCCGAACGACGTCAGTTGATGTCGAGCATGGGGATCAGCATCGAGCATTCCGGGATCCAGCGTGGCGAACTGCGTGACATCCTGCTTTTGTGGGAGGAAGCTCGCGCCGACAAGCGCCGCCCTCCACCGGTCGAGCGGTTTGCGCCCACCGAACTCACGCCGTTTCTGTCCCACATGATCTTCGCGGAGGTCGAGCCCGGGATGTCGCGCATCCGCTACCGGGCGGTCGGCGTCGAGTTGTCGCGGATCTACGGCGAGGATCTCGCGGGCCGCTACCTGGACGAGATGCCGCGGCTGTTCCGGACCTTCGCCGAACCGGCCTACCGGGAGGTGCTCGACAGGCGCGATGCGACCTATGGGTCGTTCCGGTTCGTCGAGAACTGGTGGATCGCGACCTACGAGCGGCTGATGCTGCCGCTGGTCGACGCCGAAGGGCAGATCGTGGAAATCGCAGTCGCCATGTTCCCGCGCATCACCAAGCGCGGGGCCGAGCCTTGATCAGTTCAGCTTGATCTCGCCGACCGGCCGGTCCGGCTGGTCAGGGGCCGGCTCCTCGATTCGCGGCGCGCCGGGCGTGCGAAGACCGCCGGTCACAGGCGTGCACTGATCCGAGAACATCTGCTGGACCAGACTTTCCTTGCACTGTGCCCACGGTCGGTCGATGCCGCCCGATTGTTCCTGGTAGACCATGGCGATCGTCATGACGCCGATCAGGGCCGCCAGAATCCACATGCCTCGACTCATCGTCACGCGCTCCGTCGTTGTGCACGGTGCATATGGGGGTTCGATGCCGCGATCAACACCGCCGGGCTCCGTTCACGCAGACCAATCGACCACGTGTTCCGGCAACTCGGCGTCCTCGACCAGGGTCTCGGAGATCACCCGGCCGCGCACCGAGATGCCGGCCTGATGCACCGTGTTGGGGTCGCCCGACACCAGCGGGTGCCACCAGGCCAGGTCCTTGCCTTCGCGGACCAGTCGATAGGCGCAGGTTGAGGGCATCCAGGACAGGTCGGCGACCAGTGCCGGACTCAGCACCACGCAGTCCGGCACCCGCTTCTTGCGGCGCGCATAGTCGGTGCAGCGGCAGGTGGCACCGTCCAGCAGCTTGCAGGAGACATCGGTATAGGCGATCTCGTCGGTATCCGGGTCCTGGAGCTTGACCAGACAGCACTTGCCGCAGCCGTCGCACAGGCTTTCCCACTCGTCGCGGGTCATTTCCCCCAGCGTCTTGCGCTTCCAGAACGGCGCGTCACTCACTCACGGTAGCTCGGATCGATGCGGTCGAGCTTGCGTAGCAGTGCTGCGAACTCCAGTTCGCCGTAGCCGTCCTCGATCGCCGCGAACGCGTTCACGTCTTCGCCGGACTTCTTGGCGACGTTGCCGCCCATGACGTTCAGCGTACCGGCCGAGCCGGCGTCGATCTGCACCTGGGCGGCCCGCTCCATACGGTAGAGCCACAGGAACGCCTCGGCCACCGTGCGGCCGGTGGTCAGCAGGCCGTGGTTGCGCAGGATCATCGCATGGTTCTCACCCAGGCTCTCGACGATCCGGTCGCGCTCTTCCAGGTACAGACTGACGCCTTCGTAGTCGTGGTAGCTGATCCGGTCGACGAAGGCAGTCGATCCCATGGAAATCGGCAGGATGCCTTCCTTGACCGCGGCGATCGCCATGCCGGCACGCGAGTGGGTGTGCATCACCACCTTGTGGCGGTCGCTGTGCGCCATGTGGACGGCGGAGTGGATCACGAACCCGGCCTTGCTGATCGGGTAGGGGTTGTCGGCGTCGATCTTGTTGCCGTCGACGTCGATCTTCACCAGGTTCGAGGCGGTGACCTCGTCGTAGGACAGGCCGTAGGGGTTGATCAGGAAGTGGTTGTCCGGCCCCGGCACCTTGGCGGTCAGGTGGCCGTAGATCAACTCGCACCAACCGAAATGATCGACCAGCCGGTAGGCCGCGGCCAGCTTGACCCGCTGGTCCCATTCGGCGTCGGAGCAGGTGGCCGGGCGCGATAACTGGAAACTTTTCGGGCTCTGGACGTTCATGGCGGATCTCCCTTTTCTCTCAACCGGCGCTGCGGATGGCGTCGAGCACGGGCAGGATATACTCACGGAACTTGGCCGGGTTCTCGCTCATCGGGAAATGGCCCTGTTCCTTCATGATGACAGCTTCGGCGCCGGGGATCGCGGCTGCGGTGCGTTCGGTGTCCTCCGGCGTGCAGGAGTAGTCGTATTCACCGGTCAGAAGGTAGATCGGGCACTTCGTGGTGTCGATGAGCGCGGTGCGGTCGCGGAAATCGGAATCCTCTCGGTAGAAATACAGATCGCCCTTGAACACCCCGGGACCGCTCTGCATGTAGCCCCACAGCGTCTCCCAGCGGTACTCGTCGGGCGACTGCGGGGCCACCAGCCCCGACACCATCGCGGCGCAGATCTCGCCGCCATGCACGTCCGGCCGGTTCAGCCAGGTGGTGTCGTACCAGGAGATCTGGTGATCGGCGCACTCGACCCCGATCAGCGCGCGAAACCGCTCGGCATGATGGGCTGCGAGGTGCAGGACGATCCGTCCGCCCATCGAACAGCCGATCAGCGCCGGTTGCTCCAGTTCCAGCGCGTCGGCGACCGCCAGGATGGCGTCGGTGTAGCGCGCGGTGGTGAGCTGGTAGTCCTCGTCGTGGAATCCGACCGGCGGGGTCGATTTGCCGTGCCAGGGCAGGTCGAACGCGATCACCCGGAAATGCTCGGTGATCGCCGGGTCGGTCATCAGGTGGCGGTACTGCCGGCTGTCGGCGCCGGCGGTGTGCAGGCATATCAGTGGGATGCCCTGGCCGGCTTCCTCGATGTACACCCGGCATGGCCGGTCGAACATCGTAAGGGTGGCGTAGCGCCCGACGATTGGCTCGAACTGGATGCCCATGATCAGCGCGCTCCCACGGTGCCGCGCGGCGAGGCCAGCACTTCCTTGATGTAGCGCAAGTTGGCCATCAGCGGCTGCAGGTCGCCCTCCAGCCGGGCCACGCCAAGCCGCCCCATGGCGATGACGTCGTGATAGCCCGGCGCCGGCACGGGCTCCCAGAAACGCAGCCAGGCATCAGCTTCGGCACGGATCGCAAACCGCCACGCCCGCATCCGGAACGGGCCTTTCTCGACCGCCGCGATCCTGCCCTCATGAACTTTCACATGAACCGGCACGCCATCGGCCTCGACCAGGAACTCGCCGGAGAAGAACCGGCCGCGCCGCACCAGTGGCTCCTGTCGGTTCACCAGCTCCGGCAACCGCGCCAGTACGGCGGCGACTTGGTCTGCGCTCACGGTACTCTCCTGCAGCGTCTCTCGTCAGCCGGGACGATACGGCAGGGCAGTGGCTGGGTGAAGGGGTGTATACAATCCTCGGCGGCGCGGTGCGTCGCGACCGGCCGATGGCCGACACTCTGCATGGCGGGATGAGGTTCGGTTCAGGTTCTCCCCCTGCTTTGGCCTGACCGTATTTGCAGTCCGCTGTCGCGCGGGACTGTCTCAGAGGTCGATCGTCATTTCCCGCAGCCGCGTGCCGTACCCTCCGACCATCAGCCCGTCGATCCGGCCGTGGGAAAGTGAAAGGGCGACATCGAGCCGGCTCGGGGACGCCGGTGTCATGTACACCCCCTGCTCGATGGTGAACCGGCTACGCCGCAGGCCGAACCGGTCGTGCAGCAGGCACGCCAGCGGCCCGGCGGCCATTCCGGTCGCCGATTCCTCGTCGATCGCGTAGCGGGGGGCGAACATGCGCGCGGTTGCGTCCATGTCCGTCGCCTTGGCGTCGGTCGTGAAGACGTAGTAGCCGATCAGGTCAAGGCGATCGCTGACTGCGGCGACCCGCTCCAATGCTGGGCGTATCGCCGCCAAGACCGTTCCGGTTCGCACCGCCACCAGCAGAAAGCCGTTTCCGGTGTCGACCCGAACTGGCGGCGTGCGCGGGTCGAGTTCGTCGGTGTTCAGGCCGAGCGAGGCCAGGACATCGTCCGCCCCGACTCCCACGCCGGACCAGTCCTGCGGATCGCGGTAGGCGGGCGCCAGTTGCTCATGTAGGCGGCACCCTCCCGGATCAGGATCCGCCGGGTCCCATCGACCGTTTCCTTCGACGTCTCGC
>NZ_JAVJSX010000018.1:0-95568 GCF_040219215.1 Thalassobaculum sp. | reverse complement strand
GCTCCGACCAGTGGGGCAACATCGTCAATGGCGTCGAACTGACCCGGCGAGTCGACCAGCAGACCATTTTCGGCCTGACCTCGCCGCTGATCACCACGTCGTCGGGCGCCAAGATGGGCAAGACGGCGCAGGGTGCTGTGTGGCTGAACGCAGATCGGTTGAGCGTCTATGATTTCTGGCAGTTCTGGCGCAACACCGACGACGCCGATGTCGGGCGCTTCCTGAAGCTATTCACCGAGATGCCGCTGGATGAAGTCGCCAAACTCGAGGCGCTGGGCGGCACCGAGGTCAACGAGGCCAAGAAGATTCTCGCTACCGAAGTGACCGCGTTGTGCCACGGCCGGGCCGCCGCCGAGGAAGCGGCGGAGACCGCCCGTCAGACCTTCGAGGCCGGAAACTCGGCCGAGGGCCTGCCAAGCGTCGACGTCGCGCGTTCAGAACTGGCGTCCGGCCTGTCCGTGGTGGAGGCGCTGCGCCGGGCCGGTCTGGCCGCTTCGAACGGCGAGGCGCGCCGCCTGATCCGCGGTGGCGGCGCTCGGGTCAACGATCAGCCCGTCGACGACGAGAACGCGACGCTCGGCGAATCCAGCCTCGACGGCGATGGCGTGATCAAGCTGTCGTCGGGCCGCAAGCGCCACGCCCTGCTGCGGGTGGCGTAGACGTCACGGCATTCGGAGTTCAACGACATCCCCTGTCGGGTGTCGGGCCCATCGGCCGAGGCGTTGCTGAAGAACGTGGAGGAGGGCCTTGCCGTACTTCAAGATGGTCCGTCAGGCGTTGCCGGCAAAGACCGTGGCAGACGCTCGCCAATTGGCCAACGACGTCTGCCGGCGAAACGCGGTTGGCAAGTTCTCGGTCGCAAGCGAGTGGACCAACGCGACCGAGCGCCAGCGCGCGCTGGGGATCGCGGAGGTTTTCCTGAATGGCCCGGCCGCGGATCTGTTCCGCTCGCGTTTTGACGTCGAGCCCGCGCTCTGCCTGAACATAATGACCGTGCGCCATCAGGCACCAGAAGGCGCCGCAGAGGCGGTCGGATGGCACCTGGATCTGGGGTTCGTCGGAGATGATTCTCCATTCTTGGTTTCCTGGACCGCACTCCAGGACGTCGGCCGCGACCGACCTGGCCTGGAGGTCTGCGTGCCGGCAGGGTCCGGCCATAATCTCACGTCGTTGCTTGAAGCTTGGCGGCAACGGCGGTTGAGCAATGGCAGCCTGGTTTTCGACGACCGTGACCTCGATGAGCATCTTGGACAGGGCGGCTGGCAAGCCCGCGTGGCTCACGCAACCGAGGGCGATGCCGCGGTCTTCGACCAATTGGTCCTCCATCGCACCCAGCCGATGACCGGAGTGTTTCAGGAGCGTCATTCGATCGAGTTCAGAATGATGTCGCTTGACGCCCTACCGATGTACCAGCGCACGCAAACCGCAATCTTCGCCCAACGCAGTACGGAGGGCGGAGTCAGGCTCTACAAGGCAGTGAACGGCAACCCGCTTACCATGACGCTCGATGCGTTCTGCACGCTCGAAATACACGCTGGCTGAGTAAGCTCATCGTCCCCGGTCCTCACGCTTCAACGGGTCGACCTGTTCTGTCGACGGCGGCTCGACAACCGGAGCGTCGGCTGGACGTTCGGCGGTCGACAGAAGATCGCGCAGGAATCCCGGAGCCAGGGCGGTGAGCGGATTCACCGAGACCTTTGGGTTCTCCAACTTGCCACGGACCCGGAACTCGGTCGCCAACAAGCCCTCGCCTTCACCGCCGGTCAGCAGTTCACCGAACACCGGAATCTTGTCGATCAGTCTGGACAGGGAATACGCGGGGGCAATCAACCCAACGAAATCGGTCAGCTCCGACGTGCGGTCATAGGCCCCTTCAGCCTTGATGCCGAGGCCCGGCCCGTAGGCTACCCCGTTGCGCGCTTCGATGCGCTCCGGCGTCATGGTGAGGTCGACGCGCATGCGGGCAAATCGGATACCGTCGCCACGCAGCAGGTCGGCCAGCCCGGTGAATGACGCAACCGAAAGGACACTGGCCAGGACCGGGGCTTGAACCACGTGGAACTCCTCAATGCGGGCAGTCATCAACAGGCCGTCTTCCAGGCCATCTCCAGTCAGACGACCGTCCACCCCAAGCCGGCCGCCCCGGACCGTATCGACAATGTCCAGCGCCCGCAGGAACTCGCCGGCGTCCTCGGCCCGCAGGGTCAGCCGACGCTGGCCGTCGATCGGCTGGACCGTGAGGGCGGCGTATCCTTCGCCAACCCGCCCGCGCAGATCCAGGGATTCAAGCCGCTCTCCAGTGCTGCGGACCGCCAGGGTCGCCCGCGTGAACGTCGCCGTCTTTGTCAGGACCAACGTGTCCGCCGCCACCCGCAGGTCAAGCGCCAAGCGATTGGGCGGTGCCTCGTCAGCCGTCTTGGATGGGTCCGCTGCTTCGTCATCGGCGTCGAGAACGGGCGACAGGTCGATCATCGGACCACGCAGCGCCAGACGCCACTCGCCACTGTCCAAACGCTCGACCCGGCCGGCCGCGTCCGTCCGGCCTAGGCGCAGACGTGCGACATCGATGACCTTCAGGCGCGCGCCGGGAGCAAGCGTTGCGACCGCCTGGACAGCCATGTCTCCGGCCTTCAGGTCGAATTCGTCGACTGACACCGGGCTGCCGTCGCGGACCGTCATCCGACCGCGCACCGTCCCGCTGGCCCCAGCCGGCTTCTCCCAGCGGATGTCCGGAAACTGAAGGGCGGTGTTCTGCAGGTCGGCGGTGAAACGTACCGTTTCGACTCCATTGGGCCGAACTTCCGACTCCGCGGTCACATCCATGGTGCCGTCGATCGCCTCTCCCAGATCCAACCCGAAGGCAGCGAGACGCTCTCGCGTCGCCACGGTCTTGATCCGGCTGCGGCTGGTGTAGGAACCACGACGATGGAACCGCTGATCAAGCGCGACTTCTGCCGGTGCACCCAGCACGGTTCCCGTTCCCGAGAGCTTCATGCCTGCGCCGTTGAGGTCGAGGGTCAGTTCGGCATCATTCAGATCGTGACCCGCCACCACGCCGGGCAGGTGGACGTCGGTGAGATTGGCCGCCGCCGCCAGTTTCACCTGCTCTATCGTCAAGTCCTTGCGCAGCAGGAAATCGAAACGCAGTCGCGCACCCGCCAGGCCCGATACGTCGTCCGGCTTGATTCCGAGCTTCTTGGGGTAGCCGAGGGGCTGGTGGTCGATCACCCGCAGGGCATCGGACAGCGGTCCGCGCACCGCGACGTCGATGTCCGCGTACTCGACCTCCACCACCAGTCCCCGGATCAGCACGCGCGAACGATCCAGCGTCAACCGGTCCAGGCGCCCAGCGGTTATCGTGATATCGAAGCTGTCGGCATCGTACACCGCGGTGCCTTCCACGGCGGTGACTGGCGGCAGCGGGCGAAAGTAGTGAGTCGTCACCCCGGTGAAGTCGATCTTGCCGCCGATCGTATCGAGGCGCAGCGTTCCGACGTCCATCGGGTCCAGCCAAGCTTCGGCATGCGCGGTTGCCCGCGGCACGACGCCGTCACGCAGGTTCTCGGTGACCCATTCGCGCGCCGGCGGCGCGACGACTTCCGGCCAGTAGCGTTCCAGATCATTGACCGGCATCGACTCCGCCACGGCGTCAAGCGTCACCCCGTAGCCCGAACCGGCGCGCAACGCGGTCGCCGCAAGCGCGACCTTCGGGCCGCCCAGGTCAAGCGCCCCGTCCAGCTTGACCTGTTCAAGGTTGGCAGAAGCAGTGATCGTTGCCGTTCCGCGGGCGAGATCAACCGGTCGATCGATCAATCCGGGTATAGCGACGCGGCCAGGGCCGAATTCCAACTCGGCCGAACCAGAGAGTCCGACACCGGTAATGCCGGTCGAGATGCGTACCGCTCCGCTCACCGGTATCGAAATGCCCTGGAGCCGTTCCAGCGCCGGGTGAAGCGAGACCAGGGCGTCGACCGGCATGCCGTTCAGCCGCGCCTCCACGTCGACCCGCCCCGATGCATTGCGATAAGCGCCATGCCATTCGACGGGCGTCCGTACGCCTGTGTCCCATGCGACCGTCGCTTCACCGTGGAACGCCAGCCCGTCACGGGTCCGCAACAGCGCGGCGACGACACCATGTGCGGCGACGGATACTCCCCGCTGGTCGTCAACCAGCCGGATTCGAGCGCCGGATACATCGATCTCAAGCAACTCCGAAAGGGGGCTGCCAGGAGTTGTACCGGAGAACGCCTGCAGCAGCCCGGACAGGTCAAACTCAGTCGCCGGCCCGTCGGTTTCCGGCAACAGGCGCCAGCCGCCATCGGCCGTCCGCAGAACCGTGACCTTGGGATCGATGACGTTAATTCGTTTCGGTGCCAGCCGCCCGGCCAACAGCGCCTTGGGACTCAGTGCCACCGATATTGAGTCGACTCGCGCCCGGATGCTCCCGTCCGGCTCGATCATCGAGACGTCGGCTGCAACAACATCGAGCGCCCGATTCCAACCGCTCCAAGATACTTGGGTGACGCCGACCTCGGTTCGGAACCCCGCGTTCGGTGGGCTGAGCATCGTCTCGACGTAAGGCTTCAGAACGTCCAGAACGATCGGCCCGTCCGACAGGCGCCATGCGAGCACCGCACCCACGAGGACAACGCCAACGACCAACGCCAGGACGACCTCGAGGAGCACGACAGCGATGCGATGAATCACGGAACCGGAACCCCGTTGGCGGGTCTTGGAGCGATCCTCCCTGATATCACGTTCCTCCATGCGCGACGACGCCCCGTCTTGACCGCGGGACGCCGATCTCCGCACTCTGCCCTTGCCGCCGAAACTGTTGTCCCGAGAGTGTGTTGACCTTCCTGCTGCAGCCGCGAACCCCACCAATCCCGATGGATCCCAACGCCGTGCGCGTCGGTATCGAACGCTGGCAGGAACGCGCAGCCGAGCACGATGGTTCCGAGGCCCGGGACGCGGCCAGCGCCGTCCTCGCCGATCCCGGTTGCCGGGCCCTGATTGAAGGCATCGTCGCACACAGCCCGTACCTCACTCGTGAAACCCTGCGCGAGCAGACCTTCGTGGTTCAACTGCTGCGCAACGGGATCGATGCCGGTATCCGTCAAGTGTGGTCCGACTTCGACGCCGTTGATCCGTCGGGTAGCGTCGATGCCGTGATGAAAGGGCTGCGGATCGCAAAGCGACGCGCTGCCATAGCCATTGCCGTCGCCGATATCGCCGGACTGTGGAACCTGACCGAGGTCACCGGCGCAATCTCGGAGTCAGCCGAGCGCGCCCTTACCGTTTCCTGGCGTCACGCGCTGCTGGAGCAGATTCGGCGCGGCAAGCTGCCGCTCGACCCGAACGCCGAAGACCCGATCGCTGGATCGGGTCTGGTGTGCCTCGCGATGGGCAAGTTCGGCGCCCGCGAGCTCAATTACTCGAGCGACATCGACCTCATCGTTCTGTTCGACGATGCCTTGCCGATCTACGCCGAGCATTGGGAGTTGCGGCAGGCGTTCGTGAACGCCACGCGGACCATGGTCAAGCTGATGGAGGAGCGGACCGCCGACGGCTACGTGTTCCGCACCGACCTGCGGTTGCGCCCTGATCCCAATTCGACCCCGCCGGCGGTGTCGATGACCGCTGCCGAGACCTACTACGAGAGCATGGGCCAAAACTGGGAGCGCGCTGCCATGATCAAGGCGCGGCCTGTCGCCAGCGATCCCGACTCCGCCGACAGCTTCCTGCGCGCCCTCCGGCCGTTCGTCTGGCGGCGGCATCTGGATTTCGCCGCCATCCAGGACGTCCACTCGATCAAGCGGCAGATTGCCGTTCACAAGAAAGGTGCGGTGATCAAGGCCGAGGGCCAGAACGTCAAACTGGGTCGGGGCGGCATCCGTGAGATCGAGTTCTTTGCCCAGACCCAGCAGCTGATCTGGGGCGGCCGCGATGCCCGCCTGCGGGCCCGTGGTACCGAGGAAGCCCTGGCAGCGCTGGTTCAGGCGGGTCGGGTGCGCGGCGAGGTGGCCAATGCCCTGAAGCTTGCCTACCGGTTCCTGCGCAAGGTCGAGCACCGGATCCAGATGGTCGACGACAAGCAGACTCAGATCCTGCCGGACGACCCCGCCGAACTTGACCGGTTCGCGGCCTTCCTGGGCTACGAGGATCCAAAGGGTTTCCGCGGCGACTTGGCCCACCACCTTCACACCGTCGCCTATCACTATGCGCGCCTGTTCGAGGAGGCCCCTGCCTTGTCCATGCCGACGAGCGAGGCCGGGAGCCTGGTGTTCACCGGCAGCGACAACGATCCCGAGACCGTCGCCACACTCGCCGGTCTCGGATTCGAGGACCCCGGTGCCGTCGCCGAGACGGTCCGGGACTGGCACCGCGGCCGCACCCGCGCCACCCGCAGCGAGCGGGCGCGACAGCTGCTGACGGAACTGACGCCCGCCCTGCTGGCGGCGCTGGGCCGCATGCCGCAACCGGATCAGGCATTCCGACGGTTCGACCGGTTTCTCGAGGCCCTGCCGGCCGGCGTGCAGCTGTTCAGCCTGTTCCACGCAAACCCGTCGCTGATTGACGTGATGGCCGAGATCCTTGGCATGGCGCCGTCGTTGGCTTCGCAGTTGGGCCGTGAGCCGGCACTGTTCGAGGGCGTGCTGACTCACGATGCAATGTTGCCGCTTCCGGATGCCGACACTCTCACCGCCGAACTGGAACGTCATCTGGCGGCGGTCGACGACTACGAGGTGGGGTTAGACACCGCGCGGCGCTGGACGGCCGACCGGCGGTTTCAGGTCGGCGTGCAGATCATCCAGGCGCATCTCGACGCCGATCACGCCGGCGAGACCTTCTCCGACATCGCCGATGCGACCATTCGCTCGCTGCTGCCCCTGGTCGAGACCGAGTTCGCCGAGCGCCACGGCCGCCTGCCCGACGCCGACACACCAGCGATCGCCGTCCTGGCGCTCGGCAAGTATGGCGGCCGGGAACTGACCCACGGCTCCGATCTGGACCTCGTGTTCATCTATGACACCCCGCTCGACTGCGAGTCGGACGGCGCCAAGCCGCTGATGACCTCGGCCTACACCATCCGCCTGGGGCAGCGTCTGATTTCGGCGCTTTCCGCCAAGACCGCCGAGGGCGCCCTCTATGAGATCGACATGCGGCTGCGTCCGACCGGCAACAAGGGACCGGTCGCTACCAGCCTGGAGGCCTTCGAGAAGTACCACGCCGAGGACGCGTGGACGTGGGAGCGGATGGCATTGACCCGCGCCCGCACGGTCGCTGGCCCGGCAGCGCTGCGCGACCGGATCGAAAAGCATGTCCGGTCGGTGCTGACCGAGAAGCGCGACCCCGAAACGTTGCTTGCCGACATCGCGTCGATGCGGGCCCGCACCGCCAAGGAGCATCGCTCGACCAGTCCATGGGAAGTCAAGCACTGGCGCGGTGGCTTGCTGGACCTGGAGTTCATCGCCCAGTACCTGCAGCTTCGCGAGGCGCACCGGCATCCCGAGATACTGGACGGCAACACGGCCGAGGCGTTCCGAAAGCTCGGCGCCGCCGGCCTCCTCGCCTCGGAGGAGGCGGAGTTCCTGGCCAACGCCACCCGTATCTGGCGCAACCTGCAGGGCCTTCTGCGGCTTACCGTCGGACGCAACTTCGACCCGGAGGCGGCGCCGGAAGCACTGAAGCGGAGGCTGGCACGGACCGGTCGTGCCATCGACTTCCCGGCGCTGGAACGCAACATCGAGCGGGCCGGCGAAACCGTCCGGGCCGCCTTCGCCCGACACATCGGCGAGCCGGTGGAGACGGAGTGACCCGGCGGCGCCGGGAGAAGGAAGCACGATGCGAATCTGCGTGTTCGGGTTGGGCGCCATCGGCGGCCACCTTGCGGCCCGACTGACTGCCGATGGCCATCAGGTCTCGGCGGTAGCCCGCGGCGAAACGCTGGCCCATGTCAAAGCCGAAGGTTTGGTGCTGAGAAGCCGCGGCGAGATTTACGACCCGCACCTCAACGTATCCGACAACCCGGCAGACCTTGGACCGCAGGATGCCATCATCTCGACGGTCAAGACGACCGCACTGCCTAGCCTGGCCGCCGGCATCAGGCCGTTGCTCGGCCCCGATACGACGGTGGTTTTCGCGCAGAACGGCATTCCGTGGTGGTATGCCGACGGCATCGCCCCGACCCGGCCACAGCCCCCCGACCTGTCGCGTCTTGATCCAGGCGGCGCGCTTGCCGCCGCGGTCGCGTCCGAGCGGGTGATCGGCGCGGTGATCCACTCTTCCAATACGATGGTGGAGCCTGGAGTCGTCCTGCACGAGAACGACGTGCGGAACACTCTCCTGATCGGCCGGCCCGATGATCGATCAAGCGCGGCGGTCGACGGGTTGCGATCGGCCCTGAACAGCGCCGGCATCGACTCGCCGCCGGTTGCCGACATCCGTCAGGCGATCTGGGACAAGCTGCTGGTGAACATGACGGTCTCGATCATCTGCCTGATCACCGGGCAGCGAGCGACCGTGGTTCGCGACGATGACCAGATCGGTGCCCTGTTCGTGCGGGCGGCCCGCGAGGGTATGGCGGTGGCGTCGGCCCATGGCATCGACGTCAGCCGGTTCGAACCGGAGGCCTTTCGGCCGAAGGCCCCCGATCACATGCCGTCGATCCGCCAGGACTATGACCGCGGCCGACCGCTCGAACTCGAGACCATGTTGCTGGCGCCGGTCGCGTTTGCCCGCGCCGCCGGCGTCGATACACCCACCCTCGATGCGCTCGCCGCTATCGCGGTTCGCCAGGACCTCGATCGGCCCCTTCAGCCAAACGCGTGAACGGCTGGGAGTTTTGCTCATGCGCGGATGAGAGTTTTTCATCCCACGTCCGGTGCGATATCGGCCAGGATGCCGGCTCGCGCCGGGGTCCCGCTTCGGCTGACGATGCGACCGCCACGGAGGATGCCATGCCCTATGCCTATGTTGTTGCCCAGGTCGACGTGAAGGACGCGGCTGCCTACGAGGAGTATCGGGCACAGGTTCCGGCAACCATCGCCCAGTACGGCGGCGAATACCTGGCGCGGGGCGGAAAGGTCGAAGTCCTGGAAGGCGAGCCGCCGCTGGGCCGGGTGGTCATCCTGCGGTTCGCCAGCCTGGATCAGGCCAAGGCCTGGTACAACTCGCCGGAGTATGCCGGACCGCTTGCCATCCGGCATCGCGCCGCGGTGAGCCGGTCGATGCTGGTCGGGGGAGTGGAGTAAGCCCATGCCCCGTCTTGCCGGTCGACAGTTCCTGAACATTCCCGGGCCCACCAACATCCCGGACCGCATTCTCCAGGCCATGCACCGGCCCGCCCTGGATTTCATGACGCCGGAGTTCTTCGAGATCCAGATCGAGTGTCGGGACAACTTGAAGAAGGTCATGAAAACGACCGGCGAGGTGATGATCTACGCCTCGTCCGGGCACGGATCCTGGGAGGCGGCGATGACCAACATCTGCTCGCCAGGCGACACCGTGCTGATGTGCGAAACCGGGCGCTTTTCGGAATCCTGGGCAGAGATGTGCCGTGCCTTCGGGCTGAAGGTGGAAGCCCTGGAGAACCCGTGGGACCGTGCCGTCGATCCCAACCGGGTTGAAGACCGGTTGCGCGCCGATACGACCGGAGCCATCAAGGTTGTCGCCGTGGTCCACAACGAGACGTCGACCGGGATGACCCACGACATCGCCGGGATCGGCGCGGCGATCCGCGCCGCCGGACACCCGGCATTGCTGATCACCGACACGATCTCCTCCCTCGCCTCCATGGATTTCCGTATGGACGAATGGGGCGTCGACGTTGCCGTGGCCGGATCGCAGAAAGGTTTGATGCTGCCGGTCGGACTGGGGATCTCAGCGGTCAGCGACAAGGCACTGGCGGCGACCAAGACCGCCACGCTGCCACGCAAATACTATGACTGGAACGAACTCAAGACCGGCGAGAGTGGTACGTTGCGGTTCGCCGGCACCGCACCCAGCCATCTGTTCTTCGCCATGCGCGAAGGCCTTCGGATCCTCCTGGAGGAAGGAATGGACGCGGTGTTCGCCCGGCACGCCCGGCTGGCCGAAGCGACGCGCCGGGCGGTGCGGGCCTGGGGGCGCGGCAACGGCCCGACCCTGTTCGGACGGGACGAGCACGCACTCTCGAACTCGGTCACCGCTGTCTCGATGCCGGATGGCTTCGACGCCAACGTCTTTCGCGGCAAGCTGCTGTCCGAAACCAACGTGGCGCTGGGCGGCGGACTGTCGAAGTTGAACGGCAAGGTCTTCCGGATCGGACATCTCGGCGATCTCAACGAACCGATGATCCTCGGGTGCCTTGCCTCGGTCGAGTTGCAACTCAAGCGCCAGGGCATCCCCCATGGAGTGGGCGGCGTCGATGCAGCGGTCGAGTATCTTGCGGGAACGTGATCTCGGCAGGGACAA
The DNA here is from genome assembly GCF_040219215.1 of Thalassobaculum sp. Lineage (GTDB taxonomy): Bacteria > Pseudomonadota > Alphaproteobacteria > Thalassobaculales > Thalassobaculaceae > Thalassobaculum_A. The sequence continues at coordinate 85,113 of NZ_JAVJSX010000018.1, read as the reverse complement.
AGCCACTTGACGGATCGTTAACGGGTAGCGTCGCATGCTGCGCCATTGAAGCCAGTACCGAGTCCGCCCGACGTGCCGATGCGACTGTTGCCTGATGCCCGTGCGTTGATCGGCACCGACGGTGCCGAAGCGGGTGACGTTTGGCCTCGGCTCCTGTTCGCACTCGACCATACCCACATCGCGGTGGCGGTATGGGACGCCGAGGACCGGCTGGTCCACACAAACGCTCGCTTTCGCGAACTGTTCGCCCATGTCGGACCGTTCGACGGCCGGCCGGATTTCGCAACGATCAGCGAACGCACTCGGCGGTTCTTCAACGATGACCCCGTAATCAGCACCGCCACCAGCGAGCGTCTACGTCGACGCAAGCGCGGAAGCCCGACCGGGGAGTTTCTGTCAGTCGAGAACCGGGTGATCCGGTTTCACGACATCCAGGCTCCCGACGGTGGCGCGGTCACCATCTACGAGGACATCAGTCGTGAACGCAGTGTCGAAGCCACGCTCAGCGCGCTGGCCAAGACGCTCCCCGGCGCAATCTTCGAGTTGCGCCGTGGATCAGGAGCCATTGCCTGCACCTACATGAGCGACCGGATCCTCGAGCTGACCGGGAGTCCATCCGAAGCTTTCATCGCGGACTGGGGCCGGGCTTTGGGCGACTTGCTCTCCGAAACCGACACACGTCTTTTCACCGAGGGCTTGACCAACTCGGCGGGACAGCTGGACGAGTTGAACATCAGGCTACCCGTTGCCCGGCCGGCCGGTGCCACGCGCTGGCTGCGTGTGCGCGCCGCAGCCCGCCGGCTGACCGACGGGACCACGCTGTGGTCGGGGATCTTCACCGACGCCACCCAGTCGGTCGAAAGCACTGCCGCCCTGGCCCAGAGCGAGCGGCGGTTCCGGGATATCATCGACATCGCCTCCGACTGGGTATGGGAAACCAACGCCACCGGGCAGATCACGTTCGTATCCGATCGCTTCGTCGAGATATCGGGGATTCCTACGGACCAGTTGGTCGGTCGGACCCGACGCGAGCTGCCGTTCTACGACTGGGACGACCCGGGCCTGCAGGCCGTCGAGGAAGATCTGCGGGAGCGCCGGCCGATCCATGGCCGACGGATCCGAATCGTCACGCCGTCGGGTAATCGACAGGCCTCCCTGCGCGGCCGTCCCATCTTCGACGACGACGGCACCTTTCAGGGCTACCGGGGCACCGGCACCGACGTTACCCGCGAGCATGAGTACGTCCAGCGGCTGCACGATGCGATGGTCGAGGCGCAATCGGCGAACCGGGCGAAGTCGCGGTTCCTTGCCAACATGAGCCACGACCTGCGCACCCCGCTGAACGCGATCATGGGGTTCAGCGAGATCATGCAGGCCGAGATCTTCGGACCGGTCGGGCATCCGCGCTACGCGGAGTACGCTCGGGACATCCGGACCAGCGCTGCGCATCTGCTGGAACTGATCGACGATCTGCTGGATCTCGCCCGGATCGAATCCGGTCGGATCGAAATGCTCAAAGAGCATCTGGTGATCCGAGACATCGTTGACGAAGCGATCATGCTGGTGGCTCCGAGATGCGAGGCTCGCGGTGTTTCATTGTCGGTCACCGGCGCGGCCGATGCGCCGGTCGTCCACAGCGACGGGCGGGCAGTGAAGCAGATCCTGGTCAACCTGCTGACCAATGCATCGAAGTTCACCGAGCATGGCGGATCGATCGTCGTCGACATCAGACCGGATCCGGCCGGAGATGTCTGGGTGTCGGTTCGCGACGATGGCTGTGGCATTCCCACGACCATGATCGACGAAGTGACCAAACCGTTCGTGCAGGCGTCGGATACCGCCAACCGGCCACGGGATGGCGTCGGCCTCGGCCTTGCGATCGTGCGGTCGCTGACGGAAGCGATCGGGGCGGAGTTCCAGATTGAAAGCCGGATCGGTGAAGGCACGACGGCGCGCGTCAGATTGCCGTCTACGAAGGCCGCCTGGCTTCGGCTCGCAGTGCCCCGTCTATTCCGCTGCTTCGGCGTGGCTCAACGGTACGCCGAACAGGCCCATCCGATCGAACAGCGCGTTCGTCCAGCGCTCGATACCGTCATTGAACAACTCGAAGCCCTTGAGGTGGGCGCGTTTCGGCTGCGCTCCGGGAAGGTGTAGCCGATGCCCGCCCCCGAGATTCCAGCGATGGATCATTGCCAGGGTGATCTCGGGATGGAACTGCAGACCGTAGGCATTCTCGCCGACCCGGAACGCCTGATTCGGGAACGATCCGGTGCCGGTCGCCAGCAAGGTCGCGCCGCGCGGCACGTCGAAGCCTTCGCGGTGCCACTGGTAGAAGAATCGGGAGTGCTCGAACATTTCCTCGGCACCGGGCACGGGCTCGATTTTAGTATAGCCGACTTCCACATGGTTCTGCGGATGCGGCGTCACCGAGCCGCCGAGCGCACGGGCCAGGATCTGCGCGCCGAGGCAGATGCCGAGATACGGCACGCCGCTGTCCAGTACCCGGTTGGTGTAGTCGATCTCCCGACCGATACCGGCGAGGCAATGATCGTCGTTGGCGCTCATCGGTCCACCGAAGACGACCACGGCCGCGTACTCGGACGGGTCTGGCGGCAAAGGATGGTCCAGGCAGGGGCAGAGACGATCCAGGTGATAGCCCCGTGCTTCCAGAAGCTCCCCGACCCGACCCGGCGTCGAGTGCTTCTGGTGAACGACGATCAGCACCTTGTCTTGCATCACCGCTCCCCGCCCCGCAGCAGGAACTCGCGGCCGACCTTCACGCGTGCCTCGCCTTCGTATTCGATGATGTCGGCGGTCGCGTAGGTCTCGCTCCATTTTTCCGGCAGGTACGAGCCTGTGCCGATGACATCCACCGGCGCCCTGGCCAGCGCCATGACCCGGCACTTCTCCGGCCCGAAGCCGGACGACGCCACGATCCGGACCGCCGGGAAGCCGGCCTGGTTGAGCTGTTCACGGGCATGCCAGATGGCAGCTGCCGAAACGCCCGTGCCAATCAGGGACTTCAACTCCGCTTCCGAGCGGTAGCCGCGGATCGCCTCGGGCGCATTGCGGTCGAGCACCCGGTAGGCCTCGGCCATGTCGAGTCCCTCGATGTAGCGGCCGCCATGGGTGTCGAGCCGGATGGCCAGGCGACCAGCCGCTGCGAGGTCGGGAAACCGCCGGCACACGGCCAGCGCGTCGGTGATCTCCAACCCGAAATAGTCGACCAGCACCGTCAGGTTCTCCGACGGGTGGGTGTCGTGGAACATCTCGGCGGCCCGCACCGTCGACCCGGCATAGCCGATCAAGGCATGCGGCATGGTGCCGAAGCCGCGCTGCTGCGCGAAATAGTGTGCCGTCGCATCGGAGGCGTTGCCGATGAAGCCCTTCGCCCCAACCTTCTTCCTCGCCTTCTCGGAACCGACGCTGGCGCCATAGGCGACGATCTCGGCCATCTCGGTTCCGGCGCAGTGCCGGGCGTCCATCGCCAGGAAGGCGGTGTTCGGCAGCTCCACGCACATGGTGTAGGCGTTGTAGGCGGCGACACAGGCCGCACCCAGCTTCTGAAGGTACTGGGTCTCCAGGTCGACCAGATGGAACAGCGATCCGGTGACATACAGGATCGGCTCGCCGGCGCCGACCCAGGCCCCTTCCTTGTGCGTCACTTCGATGTCGAACGTCACCCCGCGGGCGGCGGCCATCGCCTTGATCCACTCGACCGCCAGACGCGGCGCGCAGGTCACCGGGCGGCGCATGAAGATCGCGTAGGTCACGCGCTTGTCGCCGAACCGCGCAACGCAATCCTTGGTGCGCAGGAAGTACTTGTCGACGTAACCGCCAAGCGCCTCGTTCGTCGGATGGCGGGTGGTCGACAGCCACCGATCCCCATGCTCGAGCTCGGGCGGAACCGGATCGCCGTCGACGCGCTCAACTACACTCATCACCGGCTCCCAGCCGTTGGATCACCCACGATAGCGCGGTGTCCCGCGGCGCGACAACGGTAGCGGGATCAGGACGCCGCCTTAAGTGGCGCTGTTGCACCAGTGCGTCGCCGTCTCAGCATCTCTGCAATCAGGAATGCCAGCTCCAGCGACTGCGACGCGTTCAGCCGCGGATCGCAATGGGTGTGGTAGCGGTCGGCCAGCGCGTGCTCGGTGATCCGGGTGGCACCGCCGATGCACTCGGTGACGTCCTGGCCGGTCATCTCGAAATGCACGCCGCCGGCATAGGTGCCCTCGGCCTCGTGGACTTCGAAGAAGCCGCGAACCTCGGACAGGATCCGGTCGAACGGCCGGGTCTTGTAGCCAGTCGACGACTTGACCGTGTTGCCGTGCATCGGATCGCACGACCACACGACGTTGCGGCCCTCGCGCTCGACCGCCCGAATCAGGCGCGGCAGCGACTCCTTGACCTTGTCCGAGCCGAACCGGGCGATCAGCGTCAGGCGACCGGGATCATTGCGTGGGTTGAGCGCGTCGACCAGACGAATCAGGTCGTCCGGCTCCAGGCTCGGCCCGCACTTCATGCCGATCGGGTTATGGATGCCGCGGCAGTACTCGACATGGGCGCCGTCCAACTGCCGGGTGCGGTCACCGATCCACACCATGTGGGCGGCGGTGTTGTACCACCCCTTGTCGTCGGTGATCGTGTCCTTGCGGGTCAGTGCCTCCTCGTAGCCGAGCAGCAGCGCCTCGTGGCTGGTGTAGAACTCGGTCTCGCGCAGCTGCTGGACGTTGTCCGGGGTCAACCCGCACGCCCGCATGAACGCAAGGCATTCGTCGATGCGCGCGGCGATCTGCTCGAAACGGTCGTTCTGCGGAGCGTCCGACAGCGACGACAGCGTCCAGCGGTGCACTTCCTCCAGGTTGGCAAATCCGCCCTGGGCGAAAGCGCGCAGCAGGTTCAGCGTGGCGGCCGACTGGTTGTAGACCCGCAGCAGCCGGTCGGGGTCCGGAGTCCGCGCCTCATCGTTGAACTCCATCGCGTTGATCATGTCGCCGCGGTAGCTCGGCAGCGACTTTCCGTCGACCACCTCGACGTCGGAGGAGCGCGGCTTGGCAAACTGGCCCGCCACCCGGCCGACCTTCACGATCGGGCAGGCCGCGCCGAAGGTCAGCACCACCGCCATCTGCAGGAACACCCGGAACGAATCGCGGATGTTGTCGGCCGAGAACTCCGCGAAACTCTCCGCGCAATCCCCGCCTTGCAGGAGGAACGCCCGGCCCGCCGCGACCTCGCTCAACGACCGGCGCAGACGCTGCGCCTCGCCGGCGAACACCAGCGTCGGATAGCCCCTCAGGGTCTGCTCCACCTGGTGCAGCCGATCCTGGTCCGGGTAACCCGGCTGCTGTTGGATCGGCTTCGAGCGCCAGCTCGACGGGCTCCATTCGCGCATCATCGCACCCTCCCTGGGTGGTCGTTCAACGGATTTTCGCCGGTTCTATCAGCCGCAACCGGCGGCTGCCAGCCGATTCGGCGCCCTGCATTGCGCTGCGATGTAGAGCGCGGCATCGTCGCCTGGGTCCTTTAAACCTTGGAGAACATCATGGCCGACGACTACCTGCCCGCCATCCCGACCGTGCAGGTCGACGACGATCGAGTCCGGGTGACCGAGTGGCGCATCCCCAAGGGAGCGGCAACCGGGTGGCATCGCCATGGAATGGCGTACGTCGTCGTACCGATCCTGGGCGGCCGGCTGAAGATCGCCGGCCCGAACGGCGACAGCCCGGCCGAGATGGTAGCCGGCCAAGCCTATTCCCGCCCACTGGGAGTCGAGCACAACGTCATCAACGACGACGACCACGACATCGTGTTCATCGAAGTCGAGATGAAGGGCTGATCTTTGCCCCGGGTGGCGTCGTTACGGTCGAAAGCCTACCCTGCTTCGTTCACGACCCGGGTGGGTCGGTTGCGAATGACGTACCTGTCGATCACCGGATGAAGCAGGCACCCGCATGGAAACGTCCGATCACGCCGCGCCCGATCACGCCGCCTATGTCTGGCATTCCTTCTATTCGATCATCAACGCCATGCCGAGGTTCTGGCCGTTCCGTCATCTGGTTCTGGAGAACTTCCTGCACCAGGACCTGTTCGATGCGTTGATGGCGAGCCGGTTCGAGACGGCGCTGACCCGGCGGAACGACCCCGCCAAGATCGGCTATACCAGTGAGATCCAGCGGTTCAGCATCCCGCTCAACGACGCGGATGCCGCAAAGGCAACCGCGATCCCGTCCCTGGTAAAGTTATGGAGCACGCTGGCCGACGACCGGCTGACCAAACTGCTCATCCAGAAGTTCTCAGAGGACATCGCCAAGCGGCACAACACGGCTGACATGCCGACCGAGCCGGCAATCGAAGTCATTGAGGATCAGACCGGATACGCGCTTTCGCCGCACACCGACACCCACCGGAAGCTGGTCACCACGTTGATCTATCTCGCCGAAGCCAATGCCGACGAAACCCTCGGAACGACCATCTACGCCCTTGAGGATCCGAAGAGGCTCGGCAGCGAGGTGCGCAACGGCGCCCGACTCCCGCGCGAGGCCTTCTCCGCGGTGACCCGGATACCGTACCGACCGAACACCGCGCTCGTCTTTGCGCCCGGCATGAACAGCTTTCATGGCGTCGAGCCGGTGGCGCCGGGCAGAACCAGGCGGCTGATCCAGTTTCAGGTGAACCAGAAGAAGTGACCGCGGGCGGAGGTTGCAGGCAGAACGTCCGTCCCGCCCTTCCAACACATGATCTGCCGTTCGCTTCGCCAGCACCCAGGGATATTCGATGACAAACGATGTACCCCCGCAACTCCAGGCGCACATCGACAAGTCCGAAGACTATGCCAAGCAAATTCCACGCATCGACCTGACCGAGAACAATACCAAGGTCATCTTTCGGACCCCGAACAAGGTATCCGCGCTGCGGGTTCTTTCGATATATCAAAAAGAACCTGAGACTATTCAATGGATATCGGAGATGACGTCCGACGACACTCTGTATGATGTCGGCGCGAATATTGGTATTTATACGATTTGGGCCGCAACCACCCGGAAAGTGAGAGTCTACGCGTTTGAACCGGAGTCGGGTAGCTACGCCTTGCTGTGCGCAAACATCTTCGACAACCGGATCAGCGACCGCGTCAGGGCCTATTGCCTTGGCTTGTCCGACAAGGCCGGGCTGAGCGAGATCATGCTGACATCCCCCGATCCGGGTACCAGCGGGCATCAGGTTATGAATGCCATGACCGACACCATCGTTCCGCACACCCGGCAGTATCCGCAGGGCGCGGTCACACGGACCCTCGACCAGCTGGTGTTTGAGGACGGCTTGCCGTGCCCGACCGTCATCAAGATTGACGTGGACGGGTTGGAGCCAGCGATCGTGGACGGGGCGGCCCGCGTCCTGGCCGATCCGACGGTCCGCAGCCTGCTGGTCGAGTTCAATCTTCGCGATGCGCTGCACCTGAAGACGATCGAACGGATCTCGGCCCTCGGCTTCGTCAAGAACGAAGCCACCCATCAGAACGTGCTGAAGAAAACCACCGGGGGCAACGCGTTCATCGGCAACATCATCTTCAACCGCTGACGCGGCGCCGCGTCAGCGCCACACCGGCTCTCATGCCAGTGATTCGTGAGAGAAGATGAACGTCGGCGCCCCGCCCCTCTGACTCGCCTTGACCGCCGCTCGGATTGCGTCTTGACCGGTCGCGCTGAGATCATAGATCCCCAATCCGCCGGCTTCGGTGATCCCTGCAAGGTGGCAGTAGGAAAAGAACCGGTCGAAGTTGGCCAACGTCCGCTCCCGGTGCCCCTCCACGTTGTACGGTGTATCAAAGATCTCGATCTGAAGGATGCGCGGTGGCGTGGCACTTAAGGTCTTCTGCGCACCGGCAAACAATTGGTTCTCGGCACCCTCTATATCGATCTTCCAGAATTCCGCGGCCCCCAGGTTCAAGCTATCCAAGGTAGTGCATGGCACGGTCCGGCGCTCAATCGTCGACGCCCGCGCGGCGGCGACGCGTTGGGCGAAACCGGACTCGATCGAACCCTTGCCGAAGGCGATCCCCTGCTCGAGAAACTCGACCATGCCCTCAGTTGAACCGACCGCGACGTTGTGCAGGCAAACTCTTGGCTCATCCGCGAACTGCTTAGCCAGGACGGCGAAGGATTCCGGGGTCGGCTCGAACGCATGGACCATCCGTGCGCCGCACGCCAGATAGGACTGCGTGCTCTCTCCGTGAAACGCTCCGATGTCGAGCACGACATCGTCGGGCCTGCACAGGCGCGACGCGATCAAACCGTCAAGTTCCGCCATCCCCCGGACCCCCTTATCCGCCCAGTGCGACCAGACAAATTAGCGCGCCGACCGATTCTCCGCGACCCCGGCTACCGATCGCTGGAGACGCTTCGACCGCCTACTCCGGGTCCGGGCGCTTCTCGCGCATGGTGACGAACTCCTCAGCCGCGGTCGGGTGGATACCGATGGTGCGGTCGAAATCGCGCTTGGTCGCCCCCATCCGCACGGCAATGGCCACGCCCTGGATGATCTCCGGCGCGTCGACGCCAAGCATATGGGCTCCAACCACCCGCTGGCTGGCCCGGTCGACCACCAGCTTCATCAGCCCGCGCTCAGTGTTGCCGGTCATCGTGTACTTCATCGGCCGGAAGCCGGAGACGTAGATGTCCAGCGCCCCGTACTTCTTGGCCGCCGCCTCCTCGCTGAGGCCGACAGTACCGATCGGCGGCTGGCTGAACACCGCACTCGGGACGTCGTCGTGGTCCGGTCGGATCGGGTTGTCGTTGAACTCGGTCTCGGCAAACGCCTGCCCTTCCGCCAGCGCCACCGGGGTCAGTTGGATGCGGTCGGTCACGTCGCCGATCGCCCAGATCGAAGGAACCGACGAGCGCGACCATTCGTCGACCTTCACCGCGCCGTTCGCCGCCAGTTCGACGCCCACGCTCTCGAGGCCGATGCCCTTGGTGTTCGGGCTCCGCCCGGTCGCGTACATCACGGCATCAACCTCCAGGACCTCGCCGTCGCTCAGATGCACGAGGTAGCAGTCGCCGCCCTTCTCGATCCGTGTCGGCAGAGTCTCGGGATGCTGGTGCAGGCCCTTCTTCTTCAGTTCGCCGGTCAGCGCGGTTCGCATGTCCTCATCGAAGCCGCGCAACACCTTGTCGGCCCGATAGATCAGATGGGTGGTGCTGCCGAAACTATGGAAGATCCCGGCAAATTCGACGGCGATGAATCCACTGCCGACGATCGCTACCCGTTCCGGCCGCTGCGGCAGGTCCAACGCCTCGTTCGAGGTGATCGCATGCTCGATGCCCGGCACGTCCGGCAGGCTCGGCCAGCCGCCGGTGGCGATCAGGATGCGCTCCGCGGTGTAGCGCTTGCCTTCCACCTCAACCGCGTGCGGATCGACCACCACGCCGCGGCCATCCAGCACCGTGTTTCCGGCACCGTTCAGCAGGTTCATGTAGATCCCGTGGAGCCGGTCGAGTTCCTTGTCCTTGGCGGCGATCATCGCGCCCCAGTCATGGGACACACCCTCGACCGACCAGCCATAGCCCGCCATGTCCGCGACCTCTTCGCGAAAATGCGAGCCGTAGACCAGCAGCTTCTTGGGCACGCAGCCGCGCAGCACGCAGGTACCGCCGACCCGCAATTCCTCGACCACCGCGACCTTGGCGCCGAACCGTCCGGCCAGACGTGAGGCGCGCACGCCGCCGGAGCCGGCGCCGATGGTGATCAGATCGTAGTCGTAGCGTGCCATGTCAGGTCTCTTCCGGTCGTAAAGGGTCGCAGCCCAAGATGGGGCGTCGCACTGTAGGCGAAACCCCCACAATGTTCACGGTCTCGTGCCTGCCGGGCAGCAACCGGAACCGATCCGTTGCACCCACGGATAGAGTCTGGCACCCCTTGACGTGGATCGATCAAGGCGATGGGGGCGGCGCCGTGAGTTGGGGGAAAACAAGATTGCTCCGCGTCCTCGTCGTTTTCTTGATCGCATCGATTCTTGGCGGCTGCGCCGGCACCAATCGAATAGAAACGGCTGACGAGGGCGCGCATGTACCTCCTCACCACGGAGTCCTGGTCGTTGGGTTCGAACGCCCGGCCGATCTCGCCTCGGAGCCGTTCGCGCTCGACGTTACCGCCGTCGACCCGGCGGGACGAGCCAGCCGCGTGCATGCGAATCCTCACGTTCCGCGGAGCGCTTCCGCCGTTCTTCCGAACAGGCAGTTCTTCCAGCGCGACTCCGGAAACCGGTTCGTTTTCACCCTCGAGCCCGGCGACTACGTGCTGGCCGCTGTGCGAACGGTCCGCAAGGCACGCCACTCCAATCAATCTCCCGCATTCGGCGGCGGTCTCGGCGGGGCGTTGCTGGAAGGCGCGGCCACCGGCCTGCTCGTTGGTGGAATTGAAGCCCTGCTCGCAAGGTCGCAGGTTGATCACTCCGCAGGTCGCCCCCCGTTGCAATACGTAATCAACGGCGTCGCGGCACCCGAAGCTCCGCGATTCCGGGTGCGAGCCGGCGAGGTCCTCTATATCGGCGACATCCTGGTGGGAGCCGAGACCCGTCGCTACGAGGTTGACGATCCGGCACGCCGATCGGGCCCCAACGCGTTCGACACAGCCTACTCCGCGACGACCCAGGACATTCGATTGTTCGTCGAATATGCGGTCGACGACGCTGGCGCCCGACGCGATGCGGCCGCCTTGCAGCTCGGGCATCGACCGTTCCGCACTGAACGGCTGCGGCTGTCCGACCAGGACCGGACGATGTTCGTGAACTATCGGCCAATCGACAGCCGCACGTTGCACCCCATCGGGCAACCGCAGGTCAGCAGGGCGCGGCCGGACAAGCCGCGCGCAGCGGAGGGTTCGCCGTCATCGGTGCGGGCACCCACCTTACCGGCGTCGGCAACCCCCGAGTCCGATCTGGTGGAGCGTTTCCTGTCCGGAGCAATCTCCAAGGAGCAGTACGATCAGGAGCGTGCCCGGCTGGCGGCTGGGTCGTAGCCGCCAGCCAGAGCGGGCCCCCTTCACGGCGCGCCGATGCCGCCCATCAGGATGTACTTCAGCTCGACGAACTCGTCGGTGCCGTACTTCGAGCCTTCGCGGCCAAGGCCGGATTCCTTCATGCCGCCGAACGGGGCGACCTCCGTGGAGATCACGCCCTCGTTGACTCCGACCATGCCGTATTCAAGCGCCTCGGCGACCCGCCACACCCGGCCCAGATCGCGGGCGTAGAAGTACGAGGCCAACCCGTATTCGGTGTCGTTGGCGTAGCGGATGACCTCGGCCTCGTCCTTGAAGCGGAACAGCGGCGCCACCGGGCCGAAGGTCTCCTCGCGGAAGATCTTCATGTCCGGCGTGGTCCCGGTCAGTACGGTCGGCTTGTAGAAGTTGGCGCCCATGTCGGACAGCCGCTGGCCGCCGTAGGCAACCTTGGCACCCTTGGCGACGGCGTCCTGGATGTGCTCTTCGACCTTGTCGACGGCAGCCCCCTCAATCAGCGGGCCCAGCACCACGCCACTCTCGAAGCCGTTGCCCTGCTTCATCTGCCCGACGGCCGCGGACAGCGCCTCGGAGAATTTCTCGTAGATGCCGTCCTGTACGAAGATCCGGTTTGCGCAGACGCAGGTCTGGCCGGCGTTGCGGAACTTCGAGGCGATGGTGCCCTGCACCGCAGCGTCAATGTCGGCATCATCGAACACGATCATCGGCGCGTTGCCGCCAAGCTCCAGGCTGATCTTCTTCACGGTACCGGCGGCCTGCGCCATCAGTTGCTTGCCGATCGGGGTTGAGCCGGTGAAGCCGATCTTGCGCACGATCGGGTTGGTTGCGAGTTCGGTCCCGATGGCGCTGGCACTCTTTCCGATCACGATGTTGAACACGCCCTTCGGGAACCCGGCACGCTCGGCCAGCTCCGCCAGCGCCAGGGCCGAGTACGGAGTCATCTTGGCCGGCTTGATCACGACCGGGCAGCCGACCGCCAGGGCCGGTGCGCATTTGCGGGTGATCATGGCGTTCGGAAAATTCCACGGCGTGATCGAGCCGACAACGCCGACCGGCTGCTTGATCACCAGGATCCGCTTGCCCGGGGCATGATGCGGGATGATGTCGCCGTAGACGCGCTTGGCCTCCTCGGCGAACCACTCCACGAACGAGGCGCCATAGGCGATCTCGCCCTTGGCCTCGGCCAGCGGCTTGCCCTGCTCCGCGGTCATGATCGCGCCGAGGTCGTCCTGGTTCGCCATCATGAGGTCGAACCACTTGCGCAGAATGGCTGCACGCTCTTTGCCGGTCTTGGCCCGCCATTCCGGCCAGGCGCGATTGGCAGCTTCGATGGCACGTCGGGTCTCGGCCGCCCCCATGTCAGGCACGGTGCCGATGGTCTTGCCGGTCGCCGGATCGTCGACTTTCACCGTGCCCCCACCGTCGGCATCGACCCAGGCACCGTCCACATAGGCCTGCTGACGAAACAGGCTCGGGTCCTTGAGGCGGCTGACGAGATCCATGAGTTCCTCCGGTTCGCTCGGTTGCGTGCGTTCGGAGGTACTATAGGAAGCGCGGCGCGGTTTGAAAGGGCACCCCGCCGCATCGGCGCGTTCGCGATCGCCCCGACGGATCGGTCGACCGGCCAGAGCCAGGCGCTTCGCCGATCCGTCCCTGCAAGCTCAAAGTAGGCTTCGGCGGCAAACCACGGCCCATTGATTCGACACCTTTTCCGCGCTGCTCGCGTCCGACTAGACTTTGCGATCCTGGACGCACCCTCGCTGTCCAGACCGTCATGACTGTCAGCAGGGGTCGACCCGCGATGCGCCCGGAGATTGTCAAGCTCACGCCTCAGGACTGGGCCGCGTTCCGGGCCATACGGTTGGAATCGCTGGAACGGGCGCCGGAAGTCTACGGCACCGGCCTGCACCAGGAGATCGACCAGCCGGAGGAATGGTGGCGCGGGCGGCTGGAGTCCTCAGAATTAGGCGTCTTCACCGCCTGTGTTGCTGGCGACACCGCCGGCATGTCGGGCTGGGTGCTGCCCGGCGGTGCCAACACACGGCACCGTGCCTACCTGTGGGGGGTCTATGTGCGGGATGGCCTGCGCGGCACCGGCGTCGGCCGAGCCTTGGTCTCTGCAACTCTCGCCGAGGCGTTCACCCGGTCGGAGGCCGTCGACCTGAACGTCCTGACGGAGAACACGCCCGCCGTTCGGCTCTACGAATCGCTGGGTTTCGTTATCGTCGGGACGGTTCCAAGGGCGCTGAAATACGGTGGGGTTTATCGCGACCAGCATCACATGGCCTGCGATCCGGCAATTCAGTCGACGCCCGGCACCGTGCAGGCGCCGGTGGTGTAGAGCGCCCGGACCGAGGCGGTCGCGCTCAGATCGACGACCAGGTTGCCGCGGCAGTCGTTGAACGCGATCCAACCGGTGTAGCTCGGCACCGGACCGTCATTGGGATGGTCGTCGGGCGCCAGGTAGATTGACCTGATCCGCGACCGGTCGACCTTCAGCCGGTCCAGGGTTGCATCAACCGCGACCGTCGCCTCGTCGAGTCGGGAAGCCATCGCCGGCCCCTGCGCGATCGATATCAGCGTTCCAACCACCAGCACGACAACCGCGAACCGCATCGCCTGACCCTCCAAGCCTGCATCGGATCCTGTTTGCCGAAGATGGTGTGCAGTGGGTTTCCCGTCCATGGGCACTGGTATCCGGCCGCATGGAACGACACTCCGGCCCGTCAGGAACGAACCAACCGGGCCAGCGCCGCCAGAACGGGACGGGCGAACAGGATGCGCAGATGGCCGAACCGATCGGTGCGGATGAACTCGGCGTCGGGCCGCGCTGCCGCCAGCCGCTCGGCATCGGCGACCGGCACCTCGGGATCGCCCCGGTCGTGGGCGATCAGCAATCGGGACGGCAGCCGGTCGGCGACCCGAACCAGATCGAAATCGGCAGCGTGGTAGCCGAAGTCGGTCGTCAGAACCTGGTGCAGTGCGTCCTTGCGCTCGAGCGGCAACCCCTCGGCCAGCAGGAACCGGTTCGTCATGCTGTCGATCGTGCTCGGTGCGGCGATCAGCGCCAGGGCTCCGGTAGTCAGCACCTCACCGGGCTCCGGACGGTCGGCGAACGCTAGGCCCGCCGCCATGCCGCCGAACGAGTGCCCGACCACCGTGTCGACCGGCCCGTGCGCTGCCGCCACCGCGCGCATGCAGCGGATCACCTGTGGCATGCTGGTCACGGCACCTGGACTGTCGCCGTGCGCCGGCGCGTCGAAGGCCAAACAGCTTCGCCCCGCCCGGTTCAGTGTCTTGACGATGGCACCGAGATGGGTGGCACGCGACCCCCAGCCATGGACCAGGAGGACCGGCGGGCGGGTGGAGCCTCCGTCCGGCCGCCAGAGATAGGTTGCCACCTCCACGGCGTCCGGCACCGCTGCGATCCGGCCCCGCTCGGCCGCCTCGGCCAGGGCACGATCGCTGTCCGTGGTATCGGGCGGCGGCGGGGTCCGATAGCGCTCGAACAGCGCTGCCGCGTCATCGCCGGTACCGGTCATTCCACCGTCACGCTCTTGGCCAGGTTGCGCGGCTGATCGGCGTCGGTTCCCTTCTCGACCGCCGCGTAGTAGGCGAGCAGCTGCACCGGAACGAGGTAGAGGATCGGCGCCACTACCGGATCCACGGTCGGCAGCACCACCACATGGTCGTCGCTCTCACCCAACCGCTCCGCCCCGGCGGCGTCGGTCAGCAGGATCACCCGGCCGCCGCGCGCGCGTACCTCCGACACGTTAGAAGCGGTCTTCTCGAACCAACGGTCGGTCGGCGCCACGATCACCACCGGCACGTTCTCGTCGATCAACGCGATCGGCCCGTGCTTCATCTCGCCGGCAGCATACCCCTCGGCGTGGACATAGGTGATCTCCTTCAGCTTCAGCGCGCCTTCCAGCGCCAGCGGATAGGACAGGCCCCGGCCGAGATACAGCACGTCGCGGGCCCGGGCCAGGTCGTGCGCAATCCGCACATACCGCGCCTCATGGCGCAGCGCCTCACCGACCCGGCTCGGCAGCCCGGCCAGAGCGTCGCGCAATGCCGTCGCCCGTTCCTCGGAAAGCCGGCCGTTGGCCCGGCCGAGCGCAATGGCCAGCGCGCAGAACGCGGTAAGCTGTGCCGCCGTCGCCTTGGTGGACGCCACCCCGAACTCCGGTCCGGCCCTGGTCAACAGCACACCGTCGGATTCCCGGGCAATGGTGCTTTCCGGCACGTTCACAATCGCCAGGATCTTCTGGCCCAGGGCCTTGGCCTGGCGCACCGCCATCAACGTGTCCAGGCTCTCGCCCGACTGGGTGACGGCGATGGTCACGCCGCGCTCGGGCAGCACCACATCGCGGTCGCGGAACTCGCTCGCCAATTCGACCTCGGTGGCTATCCCGGCCAGCGACTCGAACCAATAGCGCGCCGCCAGGCCCGCGTAGTAGCTGGTGCCGGCGGCGACGATCGTGATCTTCGGAATATCCGGTGCATCGAGCGGATACGGTATCGTCGCCCGGCCGGTGCCTGGATCCAGCACCGCGTTCAGGGTGTGGGCGATGGCTTCCGGCTGCTCATGGATCTCTTTCTCCATGAAGTGCCGGTAGTTGCCCTTGCCGACCATGGCGGCGCTGACGGTGGAGATCTGCTCGCGTCGCTCCACCAGCACCCCGGCGTCTCGGAACACCTGAACGCCGGAGCGGCGCAGCACCGCCCAGTCGCCGTCTTCCAGGTAAACGATCCGTCGGGTCAGCGGTGCCAACGCGACCGCGTCGGAGCCGACGAACGCCTCTCCGTCGCCGAGCCCGATGGCCAGCGGCGATGCCCGGCGTGCCGCCAGCAGGAGATCGTCCTCGCCCGCCACCAGCACCACGAACGCGAAGGCGCCGGTCAGCCGGGGCATCAGCGCCGCCATCGCCGCCTGCGGGGTCTGCCCGCTGCGGATAGCCCGGTCCAGCAGGTGGGCCACGACCTCGGTGTCGGTGTCGCTGGTGAACGCAACGCCATCGGCCGTCAACTCGGCCTTCAGTTCGGCGTGGTTCTCGATGATCCCGTTGTGCACGACCGCAAC
Organism: Thalassobaculum sp.; assembly: GCF_040219215.1. Classification (GTDB taxonomy): domain Bacteria; phylum Pseudomonadota; class Alphaproteobacteria; order Thalassobaculales; family Thalassobaculaceae; genus Thalassobaculum_A. Next base: position 69,014 of record NZ_JAVJSX010000018.1, on the reverse strand, counting down.
CTGTCCTGCGATATGCGGATGGGCGTTCTCCACCGTCGGCGGACCGTGCGTGGCCCAGCGGGTGTGCCCAAGACCAGAGGTGCCCGGCAACGGATCGGCCGCCAGCACGGCGTCAAGTCCGGAGAGTTTGCCTGCTGCCCTCCGACGTTGCAGCACGCCGTCGTGGATGGTCGCCAAGCCGGCGGAGTCATAGCCGCGGTACTCCAGCCTCCTCAGCGCGTCGAGCATCAGCGGGGCGGCCATCCGGCCGGTCAGCGCGCCAACAATCCCGCACATGGCTCAGCCTTTCCCCGACTTGGCACGGCTGGCCCTGAACCGCGCAGCTCCGCCCGGAACGATCTTCTCGGCCCCACGCACCACCGCCAGTGCATCAACCGGCACGTCCCGGGTCACCACCGACCCGGCCCCGACGATCGCGCCTTCGCCGACCGTGACCGGTGCCACCAGCGCGGTGTTGGAGCCGATAAAGGCACCGGCGCCGATGTCAGTGTGATGCTTGGCGAAGCCATCGTAGTTGCAGGTGATCGTACCGGCTCCGAGATTGGCCTTCGCTCCAACCCGGGCGTCGCCGACATAGGTGAGGTGATTGGCCTTGGCGCCCGGTTCGATCACCGCGTTCTTGATCTCGACGAAGTTGCCGATATGGGCGCCGGCCCCGATGTCGGCCCCCGGACGCAGACGGGCGTACGGCCCCACGATCGCCCCGGAAGCGACACGCGCGCCCTCCAGGTGGCTGAAGCTGCGGATTTCGGCGCCATCCTCGACGCTGACCCCGGCGCCGAACACCACGTGGGGGTGCACGGTGACGTCCCGGCCGAGGCTGGTGTCGTGGCACAGGAACACGGTCTCCGGCGCGGTCAGGGTGGTGCCGTTGTCCATGGCGGCGACCCGCAGACGCGCCTGCATTGCCGCCTCGGCGGCCGCCAGGCCGACACGGGAGTCCACGCCCATGGTCTCGACAGTGTCGCAGATCACCACCGCGCAGCGCCGACCGGCTGCCCGCGCTATGCCGACGATGTCGGTCAGGTAGAACTCGCTCTTGGCGTTGGCGTTGCCGATGGCGTCCAGCATCTCGAACAGCACGCTGGCGTCGATTGCCATGACGCCGCCGTTGCACAGTCCGATCTCACGCTCAACCGGTCCAGCGTCCCGCGCTTCGACGATCCTCTCCAGGCTGTGATCGGCGCCGAGCACCAGTCGGCCGTACAGCGCCGGATCGTCCGGCTCGAAGCCGAGCACCACGACCGCCGGATTCTCCTTGCCGTTCCGGGCCTCGACCATGCGGGCGAGCGTCGCCGGGGTCATCATCGGGGTGTCGCCGTACAGCACCAGAACGGTACCGCCATCGGCCGCGATCGAGGCCAGTGCCTCGCGCGCCGGCTTGACGGCATCGGCGGTACCCAGCGCCTGCTCCTGGATGGCGGTGGTCGCCCGACCGGAGATCGCGGCCCGAACCGCATCCTGATCCGGGGCCGTCACGACCACCACCGGCTCGGCGCCAAGGGTTCCAACCGTATCCAGCACCCACTCGATCATCGGCTTGCCGGCAATACGGTGCAGCACCTTGGGCAGGTCGGACTTCATGCGCGTGCCCTTGCCGGCAGCCAGCACAACAGCGGCGAGGCGATCGGTCATCGCGGGATTCTCCTGGCGGTCTCAACGGTTACCCGACGATGCCATGCCACCCGATGAGCGCGAAGTCACGAATTACGACGGAACGTGACGCGCAAGCGGTTGCGTAGGATCCCGTCGGTCGGCAAGAGTGGTCGCCCTGCCCCGCCTTCCCCGGAGTCACCCCCATGCCCTCGCCTGCCCGTTTCGCCGGCCGTCCGGTGGACGCCGTCGTGTTCGACCTGGACGGCACCCTGATCGACAGCGCCGACGACCTTGGCCGCGCCGCCAACCGGCTGCTCGCCGAGGAAGACCGGCGGGCGCTGTCAATGGCCGAGGTCCGACGCTTCATCGGCGACGGCGCGCGGGTTCTGGTGCAGCGGGCGATGGCCGAGACCGGTCCCGCCGCCCAGTCCGAGCAACTCGATCTGCTGACCAGCCGCTTCATCGCCCACTACGAAGCCGACGCCACCGTCGCGACCACCGTCTACCCATCCGTGATCGAAACCCTCGATCAGTTGCGGGCCGCCGGGCTGCGGATCGGGGTGTGCACCAACAAGCCGCAGGCCGCGACCGGTGCCGTCCTGCAGGTCCTGGGGCTTGCCGGTCGCATCGATGCAGCCGCCGGCGGCGACCGGTTCCCGGTCCGCAAGCCGGACGCCGGGCACCTGCTGGGCACTCTGGAGCTGCTTGGCGTCTCACCGGACCGGGCGGTGATGGTCGGGGACAACGAACACGACGCCGCGGTCGCCCGCGCCGCCGGTACCGGCGCTGTCCTGGTCACCTATGGCTACGCCCGAACGCCACTCGACCAGATCGATACCGACGCCCGCATCGACCGGCTGGATGCGCTGCTCAAGCTTCTCGGCCTCGACGCCGGATCGATCGTTGACAACACGGGCCCTCGACCGTAGAAACCGGGCTCCCTGGGCGGGCGCGTAGCTCAGCGGGAGAGCATTCCGTTCACACCGGAAAGGTCACTGGTTCAATCCCAGTCGCGCCCACCATTCGCCGATACCGTCCAAGCCACGATAGCCACCCCTCGCGGGGCTTTTGCCGGCTCATGCCTCGTGCCATAAGGCCTGCCGTGTTTGCCGTATGGACAACGTCGCGATGAAACAGCTCCTCCACGTCGGGTGCGGGCGCAAGTCGGCGCTCGGGCAGCCGCTGTTTCCGGCGGCGCACTGGCAGGAGACCACGCTGGACATCGTGCCCGGCCTCCGGCCCGACATCGTCGCCTCGATGACCGACATGCCGATGGTGCCGAACGACCAGTTCGACGCGGTGTTCTCCAGCCACAATCTTGAGCACCTGTTCCCGCACGAACTCAAGAAGGCGCTGTCCGAGTTCCTGCGGATCCTGAAGCCCGGCGGAATGGCGGCAGTATACGTGCCAGACATCCAGAACGCGGTCGAGGCGATCGCCCAGGGCCGCTCCGACGAGCCGCTGTACATGTCCGACAGCGGGCCGATCTACCCGTTTGACGTGATCTACGGGCACGCACCGTCAATCGAGGGCGGGCATGTCGAGATGGCGCATCGCAACGGGTTCACGGTCCAGTCGCTGCACCGTGCGCTCAAGGATGCCGGCTTCACCGCCGTCCAGGTGAAGCGGCGTGGCATCAACCTGGTCAGCGTGGCGTACAAGGACCACCGGCCGGCGACCAGCCCGTGGCTCAACCCACCGTGCTACGAAGGCTGAGCGTCATCAGGAACGGCGGGCCGCTTCGATAGCGCGAGCGGCAATGGCCGGATCGCTGTAGTGTTACGGCTCAAGCCAGGGCGGGGATCGGAGCGATGCTGAAGTTCGTGCGGGTGATGGCCGGAGCGGATCCCAGCTTCGAAGCCCACCTGAACGGCGTAAAATCGGTGTTCTTGAAGGCCTTCCCGTTCAACGAGCCCTACGTCGAGAAGATCACCCGCTATGCCACCGGTGAGAACCCGCCGCGGTGCGAGGCCGTGTTGCTCGCCGCGACCCGGGCCAACAAGATCCTGGGGTTCTCGGTGTCGTTCTACTTCGCTGACCTGAAGGCCGCCTACCTTGACTACATCGCGAGCGACCCGGCCCGATCGGCCCGCGGGATCGGCGGCGCGATCTACGAGATGACCCGCGACGACCAGCGCAAGCGCGGGGCGCGGCGGTTCTTTCTCGATTCACTGCCGGACGAGCCCGGGCCGCTGGTACACGACGAATTGCTGCCGGAGAGCCGTCGCCGCCTGGCCTTCTACGAGCGGCTCGGCGCCCGCCCGGTCATCGGAACTGCATACGAGCGCACCGCCACGCCGTCGAACCTCGGCGACGGCAACATGCTGCTGTGCGACGCCATGGGCAACGAGAACCCCATGTCCCGCAAGTACCTGCGGTCGGTGGTCGAGCGGATCATGCTGGCCAAGAACGGGCTCGACGCTGCCGATCCGCTGGTTTCCGGCCTTCTGAAGTCGATCGCCGACGACCCGGTGCGGGTGCGCGCGCCTCGCTACATGACCTCGCCGAAGAAGCCGCCCACGCTGCACCGCCCGATCGACATCGTGGTCACGTCGGGCGAGTCGCCGACCATCGAGCACTCGCCGTTCAAGGGCTACTACGAGCGGCCTTCGCGCGTTGCTGCGGTCCGCCGGGCGCTCGAAGGTTTGCCGGTGTCGGAGCACAAGCCGGAGCATTGGGGCCGCGAACACATCCTGGCCGTGCACGATCGGCGGATGGTCAAGTTTCTGAAGGAGACCGCCGAACGCCTGCCGGACAAGCGGATCGTCTATCCCGAGATCTTTCCGATCCGCTTTCCCGACCGGCTGCCCCGCAACTTCGAGATGCGCGCAGGGTACTTCTGCATCGACACCTCGACCCCGCTGACCAACGCCGTCTACCCGGCGGCCCGCCGGGCGGTCGATGCGGCGTTGAGCGGTGCCAAGCTGGTTCGCAGCGGGTCCGCCCCCTGGTGCTATGTGGTCGTCCGTCCGCCCGGCCACCATGCCGAACGGCGGGCGTTCGGTGGTTTCTGCTACTTCAACAACGCCGCCGTTGCCGCCCACTACCTGTCGGCTTCGGGCAAGAAGGTCGCGATCCTCGACGTCGATCACCACCACGGCAATGGAATGCAGGACATCTTCTACGAACGCAGCGACGTCCTGACCGTCTCGATCCACGGCCACCCGGAAGAGACCTATCCGTTCTTCGCCGGTTTCGACGACGAACGCGGGCGCGGCCCCGGTGAGGGTTTCAACCGCAACTATCCGATCCGGCCGGGCGTCGACGACGCCGGGTATCTGACGGTGCTGGCGCGTGCCCTTCGCCGCATCGAAGCCTTCAAGCCGGACTACCTGATCGTGAGCCTTGGGGTCGACATCATGAAAGGCGATCCGACCGGGCATTTCTTCGTAACAGGGGACGGGATGCGCCGAATCGGCGACGCCATCGGGCGCGGCGGGCACCGCACCGTGATCATGCAGGAAGGCGGCTACAATCTCGCCAACCTGCGGCGCGGCGTCAGGGAGTTCCTGTTGGGCTTCGCTGTCGGGCACCAAACCGCCCGCGCCCTGTAGCCGGCGGCGAGCTTGAGTTCCAAGACGCCGGTGCTACATACCGGCAGGCGCGGGACGACCCGGCGGCTTTCCTGCTCGATCGATGGGGACGACCCCATCCCCATTGCGGAGATGGATCATGGCGTGGCTCACCCTCGTCGTCGCCGGCGTGTTCGAGATCGGCTGGGCGATCGGCCTGAAATACACCGAGGGGTTCACCCGGCTGTGGCCGACCGTGGCCACGGCGGCGTCGATGACCATCAGCGTCATTCTGCTGGGCTTGGCAGTCCGCACCCTGCCGATTGGCACCGCCTACGCGGTCTGGACCGGGATCGGGACCGTTGGAACCGCGATTCTCGGCATGGTGCTGTTCCAGGAGTCCGCCGACCTGCTGCGGCTGGCCTGCATCACGTTGATCATCGTCGGCATCGTGGGACTCAAGCTGGTCACGCCCCACTAAGGCGGGCACAGCGCAGCCCGGCTAAGAGTGCCGGTTCGGCGCACCCCAGCCGACGAGAATGAATCCGTCAAGATCCCGGTGCAGTGTGACGTTCTGCTTTACGGCACCCGATGTCAGGACCGTGGCGTAGCTGTCGGACGTCTCGAAACGGCTGTCGTCGAGGTCGTCCGCCGTCAGCGAGGTCAGGCCGAAGACCGGTGCGCCCGGCATCGGGTAGTCGCGGCAGATCGCCGAGAACGCCGCGTTGACGTATCGGATGCCGCCGTCCTCGCCAAGCAATGCCACCGGCTGCTCGACGCTCTCCAGTGCCCGAAGCAAGCGTTCCTTCTCGCTGCGCTCCCGGTCCATCTCGCGCCGCATTGCCCGGACGCTGATGGCGCTGACCGCGACACCGGCCAGACCTGCCAGTTGCCGGGCTTCCACCTCGGTGAACGACTCGCGGACCTCGGGGGAAATGATGCAGACCGTGCCGATGTTGTAGCCGTTCGGCAGGGAAATCGGCGCGCCGGCGTAGAATCGGATCTCCGGGCCTCCGACCACCAGTGGATTGTCGTGAAAGCGCTCGTCCTTGGTGGCGTCCAGAACGACCAGCACCTCGCGATCCAGGATCGCGTGCCCGCAGAACGAGATGTCGCGTGGCGTCTCGGTGGCATCGAGGCCGGCCCGTGCCTTGAACCACTGGCGATCCTTGTCCACCAGCGAGACCAGGCAGATCGGGACCCGAAACAGGCTGCGACCCAGCTCGACCAGGTTGTCGAAGTCGGTCTCCGGAGCGGAGTCGAGAAGCGACAGCGCTTCCAGCGCCTGGACCCGAAAGGGCTCACCAACCGGAAATTCAGGGCATTTCATTGCCGGATCCCTTCACTGCCCCGCCGAGAATTCGAAGAGGGCGTGCACCAGGCACACCCTCAGGTGATCGTCGCCGAACGGCATGAGCAACTGCTCATAGCTCCGTCCGTTCAGCCCCCCGCCGACCTTGGCACGGCGGCAGTCCGGTTGGCGGTTGCTGCAGACCTCGTGAAACGGCACGGTCAGCGCGGTGCGCGCAATGATCGATTTGATCTGTGCGAACGGCAAGCCATCGGACACGTCCGGAAAGTAGTAGACCAGATTCACGCCCACGCTGCGGAACGCCGGCGACCCGCTCTGCGCCGGAAAGATTGCGCATATGGTGTCATCGTTGTGCGCGACCGGCAGGAACGTATTGTACGATTTCAGATGTGGAATCAGTGCATCGCCGCGCATCTCACACCAGATCTGATGGACATTGCGCAGGGTCGGCGAGGTGATGTCGATCCACTTGACCATGCTCACAGGACATACCCTTCTTCGCAGATGGCAGTTCGAACCGATTATCAGATTCAAATTACATAAAATATTACGTAATTATCGCACCCGGTCGGTCGCATGGGCGGGTTTGATGACGGTATCCGTGCCATATTGAGAATTGGTTAACGCCCATCGGTGCACCCCGAGGCCGGGCATCACAAGTTGCGACGGTACAGCGCCAGAAGCCGCTGCCAGTGACGTTCGGCAGCCAGCTTGTCGTACACCGGGCGTTGCGGGAAACCGAAGCCATGATGGACGCCGGGGTAGATCTCCAACTCGCCACGCGCACCCGACGCGTCGAACAGCCCGCGCAGTTCGTCGACCATCGGCAGCGGCGCCAGTTCGTCGTGTTCGGCGCAGGCGATGTACAACTCACCCTTAGCCTGGCCGAGGGTCAGGTGCGGGCTTTCGACCGCTTCGCTGACCAGCCAGGTTCCGTAGAATGACGCGGCCGCCGCCACCCGGTCCGGGTATCGTGCCGCCGCCGCCAGCGCGTAAGGGCCGCTCATGCAGTAGCCGTGGCAGCCGACCTGTCCCGGACGAACGTCGTCACGGGCATCGACGAAGGCCAGCATGGCCGCCACGTCGTCCATGACCGGCGGAATCGTCATCTTGGTGCGCACCGCCCGCATGCGGGTGTGATCCGGACTGCCGGCGGTCAGCACGTCCGGGCCGTACAGCGTGTCGCGGCCGGCGCGGTAGTAAAGATTCGGCAGAAGCACGAAGTAGCCGACGGTCGCCAGGCGGCGCGCCATGTCGCGCAGTTCCTCCCGGATGCCGGGAGCGTCCATCAGGAAGAACACCGCCCGGAACGGACCATCGCGATCCGGCCGGCAGATGAAGGTCTCCATCGCGCCGTCGCCGGTCTGAATGTCCAGGGTCTCTTCGAGCATCGCGGCGTCCTTCCGGTGTGAGCCAACAGGCCGGACACGCCGTCAGGATCGCGGCGTGCTGCCCTCCTTGCGGGCATCCTTGTAGTAGCTGAGGCCGATGATCAGCGATTGCGCAAGGCTCATCGAGCCGGAGATCGGCCGGAACCGGTGAATGTCGGCATCGTCGACACAGAAATAGACGGTCCCATGCTGGGCCAGCGGGCTGGTCGGCACGTCGGTGATGGTCAGGGTGGGAATGTTTCGGATGTGGACGTCCCGCACCACCTCGACCACCGCCGGGGTGTACTCCGCGAATGCCACGGCGATCAGCAGGTCGGTCGGCCGCAGGGTCGCGGCCTGCTGCGGCACCATCCCGCCGACGAAATCCAGCAACTGGGTGCGATGCTCCAGCCGGGCCAGGCCGTAGGCCAGATAAGCGGCGATCGGAAACGCCCGGCGCTGGCCGATGACATAGATGTGCTCGGCCGTCGCCATCATCTCGATCGCCTTGGCCAGCGACTCCGGCGACACGGTGTCCTTCAGACGCTCCAGGCACATGATCGAGGCGTCGGTAAACTCCTCCAGGATCGCCATCGGATCGGATTCGGCGGTCGCCTCCAGGCGCCGGCGGTGCTCGTAGATCTGCTCGCGATAGGCCGGCGCGCCCTCGATCAGGCGCAGCTTGAACACCTTCTGCATGTCGGAGAAGCCGGAATAGCCGAATTCCTTGGCGAACCGGATGAGTGTCGACGGCTGGACCTCTGCAACCTGGGCAAGCCGGGTCACGGTTTCCAGCGCAAAGCTGTTCGGATCCTCGAGCGCCAGCCGGGCCAGCCGCTGCAGATGCGGGCTCAACCCGTCGTAGCGGGCCTGCACCTGATGACGAAGGCTATCGAACGACGCCGGTACGGCTGCAGCGTCTGACGCCATGAGCCACTCCTCGGTTGCGACCGGGCGCGTATAGGAGACCGCCCCACTCCATGCAACTCGAATCGAACGGAAATTCCAGTTCGGCAATGATGTTGAATTTTCAGTATTGACATGTAAAGTGAATTTTCTTTCTATTAATCGAGATAGAAATTTTATTCAATTTCGTTGAAGGAGCCTGTGGATGACGGATGCGCGAAAGCCGACGGTCGGGCTCATCGGTCTTGGCATGATGGGTCAGGGCATGGGCAGCAACCTGCTGCGCAACGGCTTTACGCTCGCCGTCACGGCGCACCGCGACCGCACCGGCGCCGATCGCCTGTCCCGCGAGGGTGCCACCGTCGTCGACACGCTGCGCGCCGTCGCCGAGGCTTCGGAGGTGGTGATCCTGTGCGTTCCAGGTTCGCCGCAGGTCGAACGTATTGTGATGGGGACTGACGGCCTGCTGTCGGCCGGTCAAAGCGGGCTCACGCTGATCGACTGCTCGACCAGCGAGCCGAGTTCCACCGAACGGGTTGCCGCCGCGGTCATCGCCGCCGGCGGCCATTTCGTCGACGCTCCGCTGGCCCGCACCCCGGTCGAGGCCGAAGCCGGGCGCCTCAACACCATGGTCGGCGCCGAGCCGGAGACCTTTGCCGCGATCCGGCCGGTGCTGGAGGCGTTCTGCGAGAACATCTTCCACATCGGACCGATTGGCGCCGGTCACAAGCTCAAGCTGGTCAACAACTTCCTGGCCATGGGCCAGGCATCGCTGATCGCCGAGGCGTTCGAGGCCTGTTCGGCGGTCGGCGTGCCCCTGGACCGCCTGTTCGAAGTGATATCCGCCGGCGGGGCCAACAGCGGGATCTTCCAGATGGTCGCCGGGGCCGCCAAGGACGGTAATCTCGACGGCATGCGCTTCGGCATCGCCAATGCCGCCAAGGACCTCGGCTACTACACCCGCATGACCGATGCGGTGCCCCTGACCGGCGGTCTCGGCCATGCGGTACGGCGCGCGCTGGTCGAGGCCCGCAACCTGGGCTTCGGCGACGCCCTGGTCGGCCACCTGATCGCCGCGCAGGCCCGCCTGAACGGCCGTACGCCCATGGCACGCACCGGCTCCTGAGACCGTCCAACCGACACGAGGCGATCATGGCGACCACGCCCGATACCGACCGCTACGAACCCAAGGCCTTCGGCCGCGGCACCCTGCACGTCCAGCACGCCCGCGACGCTGAGTGGAAGCCGGGGTTCCGCGGCTTCTTCGACTACCGCGACCTCGGCATGGTCGAGAAGACCGGTGGCAAGCTGCGCGCTCACGTGCACCGGCCGAACGGCCCGTGCCAGGGCGCCGGCGACCTGCATTACCACCAGCTCGACTTCCAGATGGTCTACGTCCTGAAAGGCTGGGCGCTCGTCCATTTCGAAGGCGTCGGCGAGATCCGGATGGAGGAAGGCTCCTGCATGTACCAGGAGCCGGAAATCCGCCACCGGGTGATCGAGTACTCCGACGACTACACCGCCTTGGAACTGCTGGTGCCGGCCGACGCCGAGACCATCTCGGCGGAGTCCTGAACCCGGGCGAAACCGGGACCTGATCCGCCCCGAAGGGCGAGACCGCCGGACCGGCAAGGCCTTCGAGCCACCGACCCGGCCAACAACTCGGCGAGACCGATCTCGCCGAACGGGAGGAAGCTATGTCCAAAAGCACGTTCACACGCCGCAGTTTTCTGCAGACCTCGATGCTGGCCGGCACCGCCGGTGGTGCCGCCCTGTTCGGCCCGTGGAAGCACACCCGCGTCCACGCCGCCGCATCCGACAAGCCGATACGGATCGGCCTGACCCATGACGCCAGCGGGCAGTTCGCCAACTCCGGGCAGGCCGAGCGGCGCGGCACCGAGATGGCCATCGCCGAGTTCAACGAAGCCGGCGGCGTGCTCGGCCGGCGCATCGACGCGATCTGGATGGACACCGAGACCAATCCGCAGACCGGCACCCGCGTCGCCGAGCGCATGATCACCCGCGAGAACGTGCACTTCCTTGTCGGCGCCATCCAGTCCGGTGCCGCCAACGCGATCAGCCAGGTGGCCCAGAAATACGGCTGCATCTACCTGAACACCAACTCCAGCTCCCCGACCGAGGCCGGCAAGAACTGCCACCGGGTCAAGTTCGTGTGGGACGGCAACGGCGAGAACTTCTCCAAGGCCGCGGCGCGCAATGCGATCCAGACCTTCGGCAAGAAGTGGTTCCTGATCTACAACGACTACGTCTGGGGCCAGAACACCAACGAGGCGACCAAGAAGGTCGCCATCAACTACGGCGCCGAGGTGGTCGACGAGGTGCCGATTCCGGTCGGTACCCGTGACTGGTCGAGCGTGCTGCTGCGCATCCAGCAGGCCAAGCCCGACGTGGTGGCGGCGGCCGTCGGCGGCGACGACTTCAAGGTCATGCGCCAGCAGGTCCGCGACATGAAGCTCGACGGCAAGCCGGCCTGGATCAACAACCAGCAGGACTGGCCGGACATCTACGGCCTGGGCGCCGACGCCGCCTTCGGCGTGTTCGGCACCACCTGGTACCACTACCTGGATCTGCCTGGAGTTTCCGACTTCGTGAAGCGCTACCAGGAGCGGTATCCGACGACCCGCATCAACGTGCCCGGCAACGTGACCTACAACGGCTACGTCGCCATGCGCGAACTGCTGCGGGTGGTCGCCGAGGTCGGCTCGACCGACAACATCAAGATCATCAAGGCGCTGGAAGGCCGGGTCATGAAGGCGGCCGACCGCATGCAGCACCACGATGCGGTGATCGATGCCGACTCCCACCACGTGCAGCAGACCATCTACCTCGCCCAGGGCAACCCGAAGCCCAAGGACGACACCGACTACTTCCAGATCCTCAGCAGCTCGGACCCGGACTCGATCCGCGCCGATGCCAACAAGGAGTGCAAGCTGGAATCCTACGCGGACACGCCGAACTACGATCAGGGCTGATCCTCGTCCCTGCCCGGGGACCCGTGCTCGCCCACGGGTGCGGGTCCCCGTCTTTTTCGCCGTCATCGAGGGGCGATCCCGGTCGGGATCGTCGGGAGGCCCGTCCGAGACATGCTGCTCAACCTGATACCGCACCTCATCAACGGCCTGGCGCTTGGGCTGCTGTTCGCCCTGCTGGCGCTCGGCTTCATGCTGATCATCGGCGTGATGGAGGTGATCAACCTGGCGCACGGCTCGCTGTTCACGATCGGCGCCTATGTGGCGCTGGCGGTGATGGCGCCCGACGGCGGCCTGCCATACGCGTTCATGGAGCCCTACTACGCCCTGCCGGCGATCCCGCGCTACCTGATCGCTCTGGTGGTCGGCCCGCTGGTCGCCGGGGTGATCGGCATGGGGCTTGAGCTGTGCCTGCGCCGGACCTATGGCAGCGACCCGCTGTACGGCCTGCTGCTGACCTTCGGCGCCGCCCTGGTGCTGGAGGAGTTGATCCGCGAGATCTGGGGGTCTAGCGAATACTACCTGCCGGTGCCGCAGCAGATCTCCGGCGGCTTCATCGCCGGCGACCTGATCTACTCGACCTATCGGATCTATGCCGCAGTGTTCGCCGCCGCGATGGTCGGCGTGCTCTGGCTGTTCCTCAACAAGACGCCCTACGGCGCGGTCATCAAGGCCGGCGCCCATGACAGCGAGATGGTCCGCGCCCTCGGCTACAACCTGACCCGGCTGCGGCTGCTGGTGTTCGGCTTCGGCGCAGCGCTGGCCGGGATCGCCGGCGTCATCATGGCGCCGATCTGGGGCATCCGGCCGGTGGTCGGTGTCGACGCCGTCATCCCGGCCTTCGTGATCATCGTGCTGGGCGGGGTCGGCAGCTTCTGGGGTGCGGTCAGCGCCGGCATCATGGTCGGGCTGGTCGTCGCCCTGACCGCGGCCTTCCTGACCGACTGGTCGCTGCTGTCCATGTATCTGCTTCTGCTCGCGGTCGTGACCTTCCGGTCGCGCGGCCTCGCCGGCAAATCCAGCGTCTTGGAGGCCTGAGCGATGGCGATGGACTACGCCCCCAAGCAGACCACTGCCTGGATCACCGGACCGATCGCGCTGTCCCTGGTGGTGTTCGGCACCCTGCCGCTGTGGATCGAGAGCGTCGGACTGTACCAGTACATCGGCGTCGAGGTGCTGATCTGGGTGATCTTCGCCCTCGGATTCAACCTGCTGCTCGGCTACACCGGTCTGCCGTCGTTCGGCCACGGAGCGTTCCTGGGGATCGGCGCCTACGCCTTCGGGCTCGCCCAGTTCGAAGTCTGGCCGAACCTGTGGTTCTGCCTGATCGCCGCCTTCACGGTGACCGCCGCGTTCGGCGCGGTGACCGCGCTGTTCCTGTCGCATCGTCGCGGCATCTACTTCGCGCTGATGACGATCGCGTTCGGCCAGATCTACTACTTCATCGCCAGCAAGTGGACCGACGTGACCCATGGCGAAGACGGGCTGCTGAACATCGCCCGCCTGCCGGTCGACCTCGGACTGGTCGAGCTGTCGATCGCCGACAACGGGCAGCTCTACTACCTGTGCTTCGCGGTCTATGCGGTGCTGGTGCTGCTGCTGTGGCGCCTGACCAACTCGCCCTACGGCCGGGTCCTGCGCGCGATCAAGCAGAACGAGACGCGGGTGGCGTTCGTCGGCCACCCGGTCGGGCTCTACAAATGGTCGGTGTTCACCCTGTCCTGCGGCATTGCCGGCATCGCCGGCGCGCTGTTCGCCATGGCCCAGGAGGGTGCGTACATCAATGTCATGAGCCTGCAGTGGTCCGGCATCATCGTGCTGATGGTGCTGATCGGCGGCGGGTTCGTCAGCTTCTGGGGGCCGGTGTTCGGGGTCATCCTGTACTTCGTCGCCCGTGACGTGCTGGGAGCCTACACCGAGACCTGGCTGCTGTGGTTCGGACTGATGTTCGTCGTGCTCGTGATGTTCAAGCCCGACGGCCTTGCCGGCATGTGGCAGGACCTGATGCGCCGGCGAACCAGAACCCAGCCGGCGCCTGTCGCCGCAACCAAGGCGGAGGGCTGAGCCATGGCGTTGTTCGAGGCGCGCTCCCTGCACAAGCGGTTCGGCGACCAGGTGGTGCTGGAAGAGATCAACCTCAGCTTCGAGGCCGGCCAGCTGTCCGGAATCATGGGGCCGAACGGGGCCGGCAAGACCACCTGCTTCAACGTCCTGACCGGCCGCTACAAGCCGAACCGCGGCACCGTCACCTTCGACGGCCAGGACATCACCGGCCTTGCTCCGCACCGGATTGTCGCCCGCGGCATCTCGCGGTCGTTCCAGATCATGAACCTGTTTGACGAGTACTGCGCGCTGGACAACGTCGCGATCGCCCTGCCCGAAGTCCGCGCCCGTGGCTTCGCGGTGACCCATGCGATCGACGCCAACACCGAGATCCGGGACCGGGCGGCATCGATCCTGGAGCGGGTCGGGCTGCGCGGCCGCGAGCGGGTGAACGCCCGCAGCCTGTCCTATGGCGAGCGGCGGGCGCTGGAGATCGGCGTGGCGCTGGCCACCGAGCCGCGCCTGCTGTTCGTCGACGAGCCGACCGCCGGCCTGGGTACCAGCGCTACCGCCCGGCTGGCGGAGTTGATCCAGGAACTGAAGCGGAACACCACCATCGTGATGATCGAGCACGACATGCGCTTCCTGTTCGGCCTCGCCGACCGGATCTCGGTGATCCATTGGGGGCAGGTGATCGCCGAAGGCACACCCGACGAACTGCGCGAGAATCCCTGGGTGCAACGCTCGAACCTGGGAGCGCTGGCGTGATGCTGCAGGTCCATGACATCGAGACGTTCTACGGCGAGACCCAGGTGCTGTTCGGGACCTCGCTGGAGGTCGGCGCCGGCGAAGTGGTGGCCCTGCTCGGCGCCAACGGCGTCGGCAAGACTACCACCATCCGATCGATCCTCGGGCTGACGCCGCCGCGTTCCGGCTCGGTCCGCTTCGACGGCAACGACGTGACGCACCGGCCGACCCACGAGATCGCCCGGCTCGGCGTCGGCTGGGTCCCGGATGACCGGCGGATCTTCCCGACCCTAACGGTCGCCCAGAACCTGGCCATCGCCCGGCGCAGCACCCGGTTCCGCAGCTGGGCGCTCGGCGAGATGTTCGAGATCTTCTCGGCGCTGGAGCATCTGATGCTGCGGGACAGCGAGAACCTGTCGGGCGGCGAGATGCAGATGGTGGCAATCTCGCGCGCCCTGCTCGGCTCGCCCGGTCTGGTGCTGTTCGACGAACCATCCCAGGGGCTGGCACCGAAGATCGTGCAGGACGTGATGGCGACGATCCGCCGGCTCAGGAACGAGGGAATATCGGTGCTGGTGGTCGAGCAGAACGCAATGAGCGCGCTTCAGGTCGCCGACCGGGTCTACGTCATGGACCATGGTCGGACGGTTCACGAGGGACCGGCGGCGGCATTGCTTGCCGACGACGCGCTTCGGCAACGCCTGTTGGGGGTCTGACGATGACGCCGATCCTGCACGTCGACGGCCTGCGGAAGTCCTACCAACGCGGCCTCATCAAGCGCATCGAGACGTTCCGACTGGAAGCCGACTTCACAGTCGAGCAGCCGGCGGTCATCGGCGTGATGGGGCCGAACGGCTCCGGCAAGACCACGCTGTTCGAGCTGATCACCGGTTCGAACGCTCCGAGCGCAGGACGGGTGCTGTGCCGCGGCACCGATATCCACAAGGTGCGCTACGACGAGCGCGACCGGCTGGCGATCCACTACCACCAGTCCTATCAGGTCAGGCATTTCCGCAAGACCCGACCGGCGTTCATGATGGAGCCGGCGGCCAGCGATTATCCGGTGGTCCACCTGTTCGACGAGCCGCAGTTCAACACCCAGGACGGCTACATCGGCTTCATGCTGGATTTCTTCCGGCGGCTGCGCAGCGAGGGTCGCCTGGTATTCCTGTGCCTGCACCCGAACGAGCGGTTCCACCTGGAGATCCTGCGCGAGATCTGCGAGCGCTTCGTGTTCGTTCGCAACGGCCGTCTGACTCATGCCGACACCTTCGACGCCCTGGTCGAGCACGAGCCGGTGCAAGCCTATCTTGGCGCTTTGCTGCGCTGAGGAACCGGGATGGAAACCAACTCGGCATCACCCGACACCACGCCGATCGAGGGCCGCACCCCACCGGTCGATCTGGTCCGGTTGCGTGACCAGTTCGACCTGACCGGGCGGGTCGCGCTGGTGCCGGGCGGCTACGGGGCGATCGGTGAAGCGGTCTGCTGGGCGCTGGCGGTTCGCGGGGCGACGGTCGTCGTCGCCGGTCCTACCTCCGACAAGGCCGAACAGCTGGCCGCGGCGATCCGGGACGCCGGCTTTGCGGCGGATGCGGCAACGCTCGACGCCCGCGAGGTCGGCGTCATCCAAACCGTCGTCGACGCCGTCGCCGACCGGCACGGCGCGCCGGACATCCTGGTCAATTGCGTCGGCATACAGCGCGAGCAAACCCTCTTCGACGTCACTCCCGAGACGTTCGACGCGATGTACGAAACCAACCTGCGGGCCGCCATGTTCCTCGGCCAGTCGGTGGCGCGCCACCAGGTGGCGGCCGGTCGCGGCGGGCGGCAGATCCACCTGTTGTCGGTCCGCTCGCAGCTCGCGCTGCGCGGCCGCGGCTATTCAGCCTACTGCGCGACCAAGGGCGGCTTGCTGATGCTGGTCAGGCAGCACGCCATGGAACTGGCGCCGCACAACATCACCGTGAATGGCGTCGCCCCGACCTTCATCCGCTCCGACCGAATCAAGCCGCACATGGACCGCCCGGCGTTCCGCGACTTCATCCTGGACCGAAACCCGCTCGGCCGGATTGGTGAGCCGATCGAGGTCGCCGGGCCGGTTGTGGCACTGGCTTCGGACGCCGGATCCTATGTCACGGGACAGGTTCTGTACGTCGACGGCGGGGTGACCGCGAGCCAGTAACCGGCGCGCAAGGCGTTACATCAACCGAGACCGAGTTCGCGCGCCTTGAGCGCCGCCTGGGTCCGGTTGACGACCTCGAGCTTCTTCATGGCGCGCCGCACGTGCAGCTTGACGGTCACTTCCGCCAGATCGAGTTCCCGACCCAGCTCCTTGTTGGACTTGCCTTGGATCAGCCCTCGGACAACCTCAAGCTCACGCTCAGTCAACGTCGTATCCGGGCGAGCGGCTGCACGGAGCGACAGCTCCGGCGGTATGTACACCGCCCCCTTGGCGATCAGTTGGATCGCCGCAGCCAGCTGCTGCACCGGCATGGTCTTGGGCAGGAACCCGCGCGCTCCCGCGGAGACTGCCGCCGAGGCAATCGCGGGGTCTTCGTCGCCGCTGCAGACCACGACCGGTATTCCGGGCGCGGCATCGCGAAGATCGGCGATTGCTTCAGCGCCCGACAGGCCGGGCATGCGCCAGTCCATGATCATGAAGTCGAAGGCCGAACCGGCCTTCAGGACGTCGATCGCCCGATCAACCCGATCAACGGTGATGGTTTCCAGCGCGGTACCGGTTGCCTTCAGACTGAGCGCAAGCGACTCACTGACGAGAACATGGTCGTCGATCAGAAGAATCCGCAAGTTGGCCCCCGTTTCCCCCAAAGCCCTTCGGCAAAACGCACCTGTCCCCGGACACTGCCGCAATTGCCGGGGGCGGGCAACGCCTCCCGCAACCGCCGCCAGGTCACCAGCGGTTGACGCTGGGGCATCTCGGATCATGGGTTGGTAAAGGTTTAGTAACATTTGCACTGAATACTGGCAGCGGCCAGTTGGCTGCCGCTTGATGGATAGTGAATGAGCCCTTCCCCAGAGACTCCTGCATTAAACTCGAACGAAGCCGCGCCGTGGAGGATCGTCGCCGTCGACGACGACCCATTGGTCCATTCGACCACGCGGTTCCTGATGTCGGATCTGACGTTCCGGGATCGGCCGATCGAGTATCACGCGGCAACATCCAGCGACGAGGCGATACGCCTGCTGCGCGACGGCGCTGAACCCGCAGTCATCCTCATGGATGTCGTCATGGACCGGCCGGATGCGGGTCTGCAGCTGGCGTCCCTGATCCGCGAGGACCTGGGCAACTCGGCGTCCAGGATCATCATCCGGACGGGACAGCCCGGATACGCCCCTCAGCGGCACGTCGTCGAACGATACGACATCAACGACTACCTGGAGAAATCCAGACTCGACTCCGACCGGCTCCTGACGTCCGTACAGGTGGCCCTGCGGGGCTACGATCAGTTCTCGCGGCTGCGCGAGAGCGAGCGCCTGAAGGCGGAAGAAATCGCCCGACGGACCGCGATCACCGACCTGATGGCCGATCCCCTGATCGTCGTCGACCCCGACGGACGCATTACCTTGGCATCACAGGCGATCGAGGAAGTCCTCGGCTATCGGCCGGCCGATCTGATCGGCATGCCGATCGGGGATCTCGTGCACCCGAGCCAGCAGGACAGCGTGCCGAGGCTTCAACAACAGGTCGACGGGACGGAAGCACCGTCCTTTCACAGGGACAATCTGCGATTCCGGGCCCGCGACGGATCCTGGAAGATCGTGAATGTCTCCGGCCGGACCGGCCTCGACGTTCCGGGGCTGCGTGGTGGGGTCTATCTGCTGCGGGACGTCACCGACCAATATCTGAGCGATGAAGAAGCCCGGCGCACCCAGAAGCTGCAGGCGATCGGACGTCTGGCCGGCGGAATCGCCCACGACTTCAACAACATACTCGGTGCGATCGGCGGCTTTGCGTCCTTGATCCGCATGGATCTGGACCACGATACAGAGCGCTGCGGCTACACCGACCGGATCGCCGATGCGTGCAACCGCGGCCGCGATCTGGTCCGGCAAATCCTGGCGTTCGCGCGCGCCGAGGACACCGTCCTCGACACGATCGATGTTCGTGCGGTGGTATCGGAATCGCTCGAGATGCTGGCCGCCGGATTGGAGCGAGGCGTCGGCATCGATGCCGACTTGCCGGACGAGCCAATTCCGATTGTCGGAAACCGGGCTCAGGTCACGCAGCTTCTGCTGAACCTGGTGTCGAATGCGCGGGACGCGATGCCCGAAGGCAGCGGCAACGTTCGTATCGAACTGAACGTGGCTCAGGGCCGTCGCTGGGACCGCGGCGGCAGAGTGGAATCCGGCGCGGGGCAAGCGGTTTCGGGATCATTGGACGCACAGCAACGCTACGCATTCCTGTCGGTAAGCGACCAGGGCGTCGGCATGAGCGCGGAGACCCTGCAGAGGATCTTCGAGCCGTTCTTCACGACCAAAGCAATCGGCCGCGGCACCGGCCTTGGCCTGTCGGTCGTGCACGGTATCGTCCGGTCGCATCACAGCGCGGTCCGTGTGACTTCGGAACTTGGCGCCGGAGCAGTGTTCGAGATTGCGTTTCCACTGGCCGAGGGTCAGGTCGTCGAAACGATGGACACCAGTGCGAATGCCGAGCGCCAGGACGTATCCGATGTCCGTGTGTTGATCGTGGATGACGACCGCGACGTCGGCGAGAGCCTCCAGACGCTCCTGGCAAGGGCCGGGTACCGCGTCGAGTTTCAATCCAACCCGGTCGATGCGTTGGAGTGGCTGCGCAACTGCGGTGAAGTCGTTGATATCGTTATCACCGACGAAAGCATGCCCGGGATGCTGGGGACCGACCTGATCGCTGCCGCGGCTGAGGTCGTGCCGGAGACGATCTTCATCGTTTATTCCGGCTACGGATCCAACCTCAACCGCCAGCGGGCCGAGGACGTCGGAGCGTTTCAAATCCTGGAGAAACCGGCATCTTTCGGGTCGATCGACCGAGCGATCCGGGATGCGCTCTGGCCCGGTGAGTGACGGTCACGCCGCCAGAAACCGGTCGATGTGGGACAGCAGATCGGCTGGATCACCGAACTTGGGCAGCGCTGCATCGGCCCCGAAAGCGATCGCTGCCTTGGCATAGGTGTCTTCGCTCGACACGAACTGCCCGGATATCAGGACGATCGGTCCACCGTACCCACGGGCTTTGAGGCCACGGACCACCTCGAGCCCGTCCTTGTCCGGCATGAACAGGTCGCTGATCACCAAGTCGAAGGTCTCATCGGCGAGAATGCGCTCGGCATGGCGACCGTCGGTCGCTTCGACGACGTCGTGGTGACGCTTACGGCACAGCGCGACAAGAAACGACCGAAAGATCATGTCGTCGTCGATCACCAGAATACGGCTCATCATTCCCTCCTCACGACCACGTCTGCGCCGTCGGGAAATAGTGTGACAAGCCCTCACGCGACAAGGCCGCCTAACCTTTCAACCAATACCGCTATCCCAAAGGATATCGCGCCTGATCATTCGGCTAGTCCGCATGGTCCGCTCTCTACTCCATTGATAAGAACCAGGCGTCATTCAGGGTTGGGGCTGCCCGTCCATTGGGCGTGCCATCAAACGGGTCGGAGGTTTGGGACATGAGCAACTTCAGCATCACAGTACGCACCATGCTGATCAGCGCGCTGGCGCTGGTCGGGTTCGTTGCAATCGTCGGCATAACCGTGTGGGGCAATCTTCGGATCTCGACGAACGCCGATCAGCAGGCGGCCGCGGGCGAACGGTTGGCGATCGCCAAGCAGGTTTCCGAGGAGTTCCTGAACGCCCGGCGCCGCGAGAAGGACTACCTCCTCCGACGTGATGCAAAGTACGCGGCGGATCACGAGAAGGTCTCCGGCGTGATCCGGGCCGCGCTTGCCGATCTCCAGACCAAGGTCGCTGGAGACCAGGCGGCTCTGGTCGCCGAACTGGACAAAGGCTACCAGCGCTACCAGGCCCAGTTCGGTACGGTCAGTGCCGATCTGGTCGCTCTGGGGTTGGATGAGAAATCGGGTCTGCAGGGGCGTCTCCGCAAAGCTGTACAGGAAGCAGAGGCCCTGATCGTCAAGAACGCATCCGATGATCTGATGGTCACGTTGCTGATGATGCGCCGGCACGAGAAGGACTTCATCCTTCGGCAGGATGCAAAGTATATCGGCCAACTCGACAAGCGGATCGAGGAGTTCGACGCCAAGCTGGCGCCGAAAGCCGGGCTCGACGATGCCACGAAGGCGGCAATCCGCCAGAACCTGGCAGCATACCGCGAGACGTTCCACGATTTTGCCGAGGTTACGCTCGGGCTGGACAAGCACATTGCCGAGTTGTCAGACCTCTATGGGCAGGCCGAACCCAGACTGCAGGCGCTGCGCGGCAATATCGAAGCTGACTATGCCTCCGTCTCCGAACGACTGCGGGCCGCCAATCAGCAGGTGTTCTGGCTGACGCTGGGTCTGATCGCGACCATCGCGGCGGTGTGCGTCGCCGCAGGCGCGCTGGTCGGCCGGTCGATCACCGGTCCGGTCGGGCGCCTCGCGACGGTCATGCTGAAACTCGCCGACGGCGACAAGTCGGTTGAGATCGACGCTACGGGCAAGGACGAAGTGGCAGCGATGGCGCGTACCGTCCAGGTGTTCAAGGAAAACATGCTGCGCAACGATCAACTGCAGGCCGACGCCCAGGCCAAGCAGGAATCGGAACTCGCCCGCGGACGGGTGCTGGCAGAGTTGACCGGGACCTTCGACGGCGAAGCGAAGAAGCTGATCAATGAGCTGATCAGCGCCTCGACGCAACTTCAGTCGACCTCGCAGGAAATGCGGACCGTCGCGGAAGACTCCGGCGTTCGTGCGGTGACTGTCGCCTCTGCCACCGAACAGACGACGGCGAACGTGCAGACGGTGGCGACCGCCACGACGGAACTGTCGGCTTCAATCGCCGAGATCTCGTCGCAGGTCGCAAAGGCTTCGGAAGTTGCGTCCGATACGTCCCGCCAAGCGAACGAAACCGCCGGAGCCATCGACGAGTTGAGCCGGACCGCCGAGCGGATCGGCGAGATCGTTACCCTGATCCAGGCGATCGCCGAGCAGACCAACCTGCTGGCCCTGAATGCCACAATCGAAGCAGCGCGCGCCGGCGATGCCGGCAAGGGCTTCGCGGTGGTGGCCAGCGAAGTGAAGAGCCTCGCGAACCAGACTGCCAAGGCGACCGAGGAGATCTCCGCCCAGATCGCCGCCATCCAGTCGCGCACCGCTGGCGCCGTCGATGCGATCAAGGTGATCGTGACCAAGGTCGGCGACATGGAGGGCATCACGGCCGCGGTGGCGGCGGCGATCGAAGAGCAGAACTCCGCGACCCAGGAGATCTCGAAGAACATCGAGGACGTCGCGTCGGCGGCCGAAGACGTCGCGCAGAACGTGGTTCACGTCAGCGAGGCGGCCCAGACCAACGGCCGGATGGCAGGCGACGTGCTGCAGGCTTCCAACCTGCTGAGCGACCAGTCCGGTCGGCTGGGCACTCGGGTGCAGACATTCCTGGACGCGGTCCGGGCGGCATGACTGGCGTCATCGGTCGGCGTTGCGCTGCAAACGCCATCCATGAGAACTGAATCAACCTGACCGGCGCCATCCAGTGCTCTGACTGGAAGACGCCGGTCAACCCGTTCCATAGCGCGATTGGACAGTGCGATGCACGAGCATCCAGAGGCCAACCAAACCGATGGTGTCGCGAAGGATCTGGAACACCGCGAACAGGAACCGCGCGTTTCGCATCGCATCGCCAGGATGGGGTCGTTCCACGTCGACCTCGACACTGGAATCCAACGCTGGAGCCCGGAACTCTACGACGTCATGGAGATGGACCCCTGCGAAGATCCGACGGGAACGGTAGAGCGGGTCGCCCAACCCGATGACTATCAGGACTACCTTCGCTTGCGAGCGCACGCGATCACGACCGGCGAGACCATCTCCGGAACGATGGCCGTTCGAACCGGGAGCAGCGGGCTCCGACGCATGCGGTACTTCGTCGAGCCGAAGCGCGGACCCGATGGGCGGGTTTCGGGACTGTCCGGCTTCATCCAGGACGTCACCGAGTTCGAAACACTGTCGCTGGAGTTGAAGCGCAGCCGGGACCAACTGATCAAGGCGGAGAAGGTCGGCTCGTTCGGCAACTGGGTCTCCGACAAAACCGGCGCCAATATCGTTCTGTCTCCGGGAGCTGCCAAAGTCCTCGATCTGCCCGAGGGAGAGCCTTTGGCGCCCGGAGCACTGACCTCGCGCTTCGCCCCGAGCGACGTCGACGACTACCTGCGGCGGCGGCAGGTGATGATCGAGTCCGCAACACCCCTGGACTATGAATGCGACGCCCGCCTGCCTGGCGGCACGGTGAAGAGAGTCCGCATCCGGTCCCATCCGGAATACGATTCCGCCGGAGATTTCACGGGCGCGATGGCCATCCTCCAGGATGTGACGGCAGCGCATCTCGACCGCCAGGAGGCCGAAAACGCTCGCGCCCGGCTCGAACGGGCCGAAGCGGTCGGACATTTTGGTCACTGGTTCGGCAACTTCGAGGATCGGACTGCAATCCTGTCCAAGGGTGCTGCCCGTATCCTCGGCCTTCCGGCCGGCGAAGTGCTGCAACGCAACCGGTGGCAGTCGGGCCTGTCCGCCAATGGTGTCAACCGGTTCGAAGCATTCCGCGCCCGGACTCTTGAAACCGGTACGCCCTTCCGCGAGGATTTCAGCTGGCGGATGGCCGATGGCACAACGAAGCATCTGATGATCGAGCTCCACAAGGAGCAAGACGCCCAAACCGGTCACCGAGCTGGGTTCGCGATCATCCGGGACGTGACGGAGGAGTACGAGGCAAAGCAAGCCCTCGAGGAAAGCCGGGCGATGCTGCGCGAGGCCAGCTATGTGGCTCGCATCGGGTATTTCCGGACGTTCCTGTTGGAGCGACGGACTGTCTGGTCTCCCGAACTGGCGGGTATTCTGGGCAGTAGGCCGGGCGTGCGCAGCACCGACGACATCGCTGGCTACTTTGATCCGCTGGATTTTGCAGAGTACCAG
Source organism: Thalassobaculum sp. (assembly GCF_040219215.1). Taxonomy (GTDB): domain Bacteria; phylum Pseudomonadota; class Alphaproteobacteria; order Thalassobaculales; family Thalassobaculaceae; genus Thalassobaculum_A. The sequence continues at coordinate 45,410 of NZ_JAVJSX010000018.1, read as the reverse complement.
AAGCGGTGTGCCAGTACCGAACTTGACGCCGCGACGTTCACCGGCCGAATGCGGTTCTCCGAACGGACCGCCGACGGCAGGGCGCGCTGGCTCGGCTATCGGGTTGTCTACAAGACCGACACGGACGGTCGGGCCGTCGAGCGCTTCGGCGTCCTGCAGGACATCACCGAGCAGGTTCATCTCGAGGAAGAGCGTGCGCAGGCCGCGTCCTTTCTGCGCAATGTCCTGGAGAATGCCGGAGCCGGAGTAGCAGTCGCGACCAGGGACCGACGGTTCGCCGTCGCCAACAGGATCTACCGCGAGCAAATCGGGATCCACCACGGATCGATCCTCGGCGAACCGGTCGATCAGGTGATTGCGACCACCGGTCGCTCGGCTCTGGCACGCGACATGAAGCACAACGATGAACGGATCATGTCGACCGGCGAGACGCTTCGGTTCGAGATACGGGAGCCCACCCCGCACGGGGACCTGCGCGACATGCAGATCGTCAAGTTCCCGATCCTGGACGAGGTTGGAGGGGTCATAGCGGTCGGAACCATCCGCACCGACGTGACGGAACTCAAGGACACCCAGCGCCAGCTGCAGGCCGTCAATCAGAACCTGGAACAGACGGTGGCGGAGCGCACGGCCGCCCTGCGGCTCAGCGAGGAGCGCTACCGGACTATCGCCGAGATCGCCAGCGACTGGTTTTTCGAGGTCGACGGCAACCTGACCCTGCTCTCGGTATCGAACGGATTCGAGCGCTCCATGGGACGTCGACCTTCAATGATGCTCGGTCGCAGCTTCCTGGAACTTGCCCCACAACCCGACGTGGTTGGACCCGGCGCCGCAAACACATGGCAAGTCCTGGTCGACTGCACGGCCAGCCGGAAGCCGGTCCGTGACCTGGAGGTCTGGTGCCGCGGCCAGGACAGCCATCGCTGTCTCCGAATCAACGCTGCACCACTGTTCGAGGGCGGCGTCTTCATCGGGTATCGCGGAGCCGCCAGCGATATTTCCAGCCTTCAGTCCGCGCGTCGTCAACTGGCCGAGGCCGAGCACATGGCGTCGCTCGGCCGCCTGGTTGCCGGCGTCGCGCATGAACTCAACACGCCCCTCGGAGCGGCAAGGACGGTCGCATCGTCGCTTGTCAGCCGTTTGACCGACCTGCAGTCGGCCGTGACCGCGTGGCCGACGTCGTCGGACTCGATGATCCGGCAGATCCAGAACCTCGAGCAGGGTCTGCAACTGGTCAACGAAGGCCTGGTGCGATCGGCGGATCTGGTCAGCCGGTTCAAGCAGGTCGCGGTCGATCAGACCAGCGGGACCCGGCGGGCATTCGGCCTGCGGGAGGTGGTTGAGAACAACATCGCGTCGATCCTGCCGTCGTTCCCGGGCCGCAAGGTCGTCATCGATCTGGAGATCGCCGACGACCTGCGCATCGAGTCGTATCCGGGACCCTTCGGACAGGTCGTCACCAACATCGTGCAGAATGCCTTTGTCCACGCATTCGACGGCCGGGCCGACGGGCGCTTGCAGGTCCAGGCACGCTGGACCGGCTCCGCGCAGTCGGCCGTCGACCTGGTGTTTCACGATGACGGAAACGGTATGGCGCAAAGCACGGTTCGACGGATCTTCGACCCGTTCTTCACCACCAAGCTCGGGGACGGCGGCAGCGGGCTCGGCATGCACATCGTCTACAACATCGTAGCGCAGGTGCTTGGCGGCAGGATTGAAGCCCGCAGTCCACCGGGGGGCGGTGCCGAGTTCCATCTGATCCTCCCCGCCAAAGCACCGACATTCAACGAAGCTTCGGCAACGAAAGGCATCGGCTAGCTGTTCAGCAACCAGCCGTCCGGATCGGCGCATATCCCTGCGAGGACGAACCGCGAGTGGCAGAAAAGTTTGATCGGAAATGGTGCTGCCGCAGAGATTTGAACTCTGGACCTCTCCCTTACCAAGGGAGTGCTCTACCCCTGAGCTACGGCAGCATCTGGCGCAGGACGGCGGCCGTCCGCGAAGGCGCGCATACATGCCAGACCGACCCGGTCGACGCAAGGCGGTTTTCGCCGGTGCGGCAAGTCGGCATGATGCGGCCCGGCAGAACGCGAGGAACAACGGTGACGGACGAGCACGCTGACACGGCCGGCAAGCCACGGAAAGCCGGTCCCGAGTCGCGCAAGAGCGGCGACACTGAGCCGACCGCGGCCGAGCGCCGGGCTACGGCACTGCGCGACAACCTGCGCCGCCGCAAGGCCCAGAGTCGAGCCCGCAGCGCGGCCCGCGATGGCGAGTCGATGCCCGAGTCCTGACCGAGGGATGCCACGCTTTCGCCGGAATGCCCGGTGACGCTGGTGTTCTCGGTTGAGAGGCCGGGGCCACTCCGCTACAACCCGTGAAACACAGCGAGACACGATTTTGATGGACCAGATTCGCGTGCATGGCGGTCGCCCGCTTCATGGCCGCCTGCCGATCAGCGGAGCGAAGAACGCTGCCCTGCCCCTGATGGCGGCCGGATTGCTGACTGCCGACCCGCTGCGCCTCACCAATGTTCCGCGACTGGCAGACATCGCGTCGATGACCAGCATCCTGCGCCAGCTCGGCGTGCGGATCGAGCGGACGGACGGCATCGATGGCGCCGCGGATGCCCTCACCCTGTCGGGTGAAGACATCGTCAGTACCGTCGCGCCGTACGATCTCGTCCGCAAGATGCGCGCCTCGGTCCTGGTGCTCGGGCCGCTGCTGGCCCGGTTCGGCGAGGCGACGGTGTCGCTGCCAGGTGGCTGCGCGATCGGCAACCGGCCGGTCGACCTGCACCTCAAGGGTCTTTCCGAACTCGGTGCCGTGGTCGAGATCGAGAGCGGGTACATCAAGGCGAGCGCGCCCAAGAACCGGGGCGGAACCGGCGGCCGGCTGCGCGGCGGGCGGGTGGCGTTTCCGTTCGTCTCGGTCGGCGCTACCGAGAACCTGATGATGGCGGCAGCCCTGGCCGACGGCGAGACCGTCCTGGTCAATTCGGCGCGCGAGCCGGAGATCGTCGATCTCGCCCGGCTGCTGACTGCCATGGGCGCCAGGATCGAGGGTGCCGGGACCGATACCATACACATCCAGGGGTGCGAGAGGCTGTCCGGCGCGGTCCACCGGGTGATCCCCGACCGGATCGAGACCGGCTCCTACGCCATGGCGATCGGCATTACTGGCGGCGACGTCCTGCTCGAAGGAGCGGACGGCGGCCTGATCGAGGCGGTGATCGAAACCCTCGGCGACGCCGGGGTGGCGGTGGAGACCATGGCCGACGGGCTGCGGGTGACGCGCGGCAGCGATCCGGTGATCGGGGTCGACGTCATGACCGAGCCGTATCCGGGCTTCCCGACCGACCTGCAGGCCCAGTTCATGGCGCTGATGACCGTGGCGCAGGGTGCCTCGATGATCACCGAGACGATCTTCGAGAACCGCTTCATGCACGTGCCGGAACTCGGCCGCATGGGCGCGAACATCAACGTCCACCATGCATCCGCCTTGGTTCGCGGCGTCGGCCGTTTGACCGGTGCCCCTGTGATGGCAACCGACCTTCGGGCATCGGTGTCGCTGGTCCTCGCCGGGCTGGGCGCCCAGGGGACCACCACCATCAACCGGGTCTACCACCTTGACCGCGGCTACGACCGCCTGGTGGAGAAGCTCTCGGCCTGCGGCGCGTCGATCGAGCGCGTGCCGTCGGAACGAGCGGCGGCGGAGGAGTAGGCATGCCTGGCCGTCATATCAGCACCGCCGTGACCGGCGGTCCGTTCCGGGTGCGGGCGCAAGATGCCGACGACCTGGCGGTGGTGTCGGCCTACCTGCAGGACGCCGTCCTGCCGGTCGTCGAGATCGCCTATGACGCGCCGGCCGAGCGCTTCGTGCTGGTGGCCGCCCGGTTCCGCTGGGAGAAGGCTCAACGCGACGCGATCGCCGCGAAGAGCGGTGAGCCGGCCGAGCGGGTGCATTGCGGCGTCCGGTTCGACGAGGTCACGGCCGTAAAGGTGCGCGGCGTCGATCCGAAGACGGAGCGAGACCGGATGCTGAACCTCCTGCAGATCGCCTGGAAAGATGGCAACGTTGAGCTGATCTGCGCCGACAACGTGACGATCCGACTTGACGTCCGCCGCCTCGCCTGTCAGGTCGAGGACCTTGGCGAGCCCTGGCCGACGGTTTTCCGGCCGACCCACGACGATTGAGGGTCGGCGGAGGCTGACGCCCGGCCGCCATCGCCCGATTTTCCGGGCTCCTGAGACCGGACGATCCACGAGGCGATCCGTGACCGCGAACGAGAAACTGGTGCTGGCCCTGCCCAAGGGCCGCATTCTGAAAGCCATCATGCCGCTGCTGACCCGCGCAGGGATTCAGCCGGAGGACGCGTTCTTCGACGAGGACTCGCGGCAACTGCAGTTCGCAACCCATGATCCGGAGCTCGACATCATCCGGGTTCGCAGCTTCGACACTGCGACCTTCCTGGCGTTTGGCGCCGCCCATCTCGCGGTGTCCGGCTCGGATGTGCTGATGGAATTCGACCACCCGGAGATCTACGCGCCGGTGAACCTGGACGTCGGCCACTGTCACCTCGCGGTAGCCGCTCCGGCCGATGTCGCGCGCAGCGAGGATCCGCAACGCTGGTCGCACCTGCGGGTCGCTACGAAGTACCCGAACGTCACCCGCCGCTACTTCGCCGCCCGGGGTGTGCAGGCCGAGTGCATCAAGCTGAACGGCGCGCTGGAGTTGGCACCGAACCTGGGGCTGTGCCGGCGCATCGTCGACCTGGTTCAGACCGGCTCGACCCTGAAGGCGAACGGGTTGGTCGAGATCGACCGGATTGCCGAGGTCAGCGCCCGTCTCGCGGTGAACCGGACGGCGCTCAAGACGCGCCCGGTGCCGGTGAACGACCTGATCGCGCGGTTCCGGGAGGCGGCGCGTGCCGCGTAGGCTTGACACCCGGGACGCCGATTTCGCCGCGCGTTTCGATGAGCTGGTGCATTCCAAGCGCGAATCCGACGCCGAGGTCGGAGATGCTGCCAAGGCGATCCTTGATGATGTGGCCGCGCGCGGGGACGCAGCGCTGATCGAGTACACTCGCCGGTTCGACCGGTTCGACCCCTCGGTGACCGGGCTTGCGATCACCGAAGCCGAGGTTGATGCCGCTGTCGCCCGCGTGGCGCCGAACCTGCGGGCCGCGCTGGAGGTGGCCGCCGGCCGGATCGAGGCGTTCCATGCCCGCCAGCTTCCGCAGGGCTTTGAATACGTCGACGACGACGGGGTCCGCCTGGGACTGCGCTGGACTGCCATGGATGCGGTCGGGCTGTACGTGCCCGGCGGCAAGGCCGCGTACCCGTCGTCGGTGCTGATGAACGCCATTCCGGCCCGGGTTGCCGGCGTCGGCCGGCGGGTCATGGTGGTGCCGACGCCGGACGGAGTTCTGAACGATCTGGTACTGGTTGCGGCACGGGTCGCTGGGATCACCGAGCTCTGGCGGGTCGGTGGCGCCCAGGCAGTCGGTGCCCTCGCCTACGGCACCGAAAGCATCCGGCCGGTCGACAAGATCGTCGGACCAGGCAACGCCTATGTCGCCGCCGCCAAGCGCCAGGTGTTCGGCCGGGTCGGCATCGATTCGATCGCCGGACCGTCGGAAATCCTGGTGGTGGCCGACGCCGACAACGATCCATCTTGGATCGCCATCGACCTGCTCAGCCAGGCCGAACACGACGAGGTAGCGCAGGCGATCCTGATCACCGACGACGCGGCGTTCGCCGACCGGGTGATCGCGGCCGTGGACGACCATCTGTCGACCCTGCCACGAACCGTGATCGCATCGGAAAGCTGGCGGACCCAGGGCGCGGTCGTCTTGGTGCGCTCGTTGGACGAGGCCCCTGCCCTGGTTGACCGGTTGGCTCCGGAACATCTGGAACTGGCGGTTTCCGACCCCGACGCTATGTCGGCCAAGGTGCGGCACGCCGGGGCGATCTTCCTCGGCCGGTTCGCGCCGGAAGCAGTCGGCGACTATGTTGCCGGGCCGAACCACGTGTTGCCGACCGCCAGGACTGCGCGGTTTTCCTCGGGTCTTGGCGTGCAGGATTTTCTGAAGCGCACCACCACGGTGGCGTGCGACGCTACAAGCCTTGCGGCAATCGGGCCGGCCGCGATTACACTGGCCGAGGCGGAAGGATTGGACGCGCACGCGCGCTCAATCGCTGTCCGCCTGAACCGACGCTGATCCACCGCTCCAGGGAGGGCGCATGCCGGATCATGATCCGGACGACGCGCCGGGTGCCGCGGCGAACTCAGCCCTCGACCTGACCGGCGAGGACGCGCGGATCGTTCACATCACGCTGGACGAGCGCACCGTGATTCGCCGCAGCCCCGAGGTCGAGCAGGAACGCGCCATCGCGGTCTATGACCTGCTTGAGGAAAACCGGTTTCGGCCATCGCAGGCGGGAGCCGGTCCCTACCACCTGCATTTGCGGATCGAGGAGAACCGCCTGATCCTGGACGTCCGGGATACCGGCGAGGAGCTGCGGGCGACGGTAGCGCTGCCGCTGACGCCGTTTCGTCGGCTGGTGCGCGATTACTTCCAGATCTGCGAGAGCTACTACGACGCCATCAAGCGCCTGTCGCCTTCGCAGATCGAGGCAATCGACATGGGCCGGCGCGGTCTGCACAACGAGGGCTCAACCCTCCTGCAGGAGCGCCTGGACGGACGGGTTGCGATGGACTTCCCGACGGCACGGCGGCTGTTCACGCTGCTATGCGTACTGCACATCCGGGGCTGACCGACGTGGCCGTCGATCCGCTTGCCCCGATCGCCCAGCCCAGTGCGGTGCTGTTTGCCTGCAACATGAACGCCGTCCGTTCGCCGATGGCCGAAGCGCTTCTGAAGCGCCGGCTCCGCACACGAGTGTATGTCGACTCGTGCGGAGTACGGCATGGCACACTCGACCCGTTCGTCGTCGAGGTAATGGCTGAACTCGGGATCGACGTGGCGAAGCACCGGCCCAAGAGCTTTGACGAGTTGGAGGACGGCTTCTTTGACCTGATCGTCTCTCTGTCGCCGGAAGCCCAGCACCGCTCCATCGAGCTGACCCGGACCATGGCGTGCGACATCGAGTACTGGCCGACCCTCGACGTCACCATGCTCGACGGCAATCGCGCCACCCGTCTCGATGCCTATCGCGCGGTCAGAGACGAGCTGGATCGGCGGATCCGAAAGAGATTCCCGGAAACATCGGAGTAGTGCAGCCATTGACTGGCTGAGATGCTTCCAACCACCTTGACGAAGGCTCGGGCCCCCCGCACTAAATCGGCATCTTCCATCCCAGCAGGAGGGACCATGCCGAAAGACGACGTGATCGAGTTCCCCGGAACCGTTGCGGAACTTCTACCGAACGCCATGTTTCGGGTACAACTCGATAACGAGCACCAAGTGTTGGCACACACCAGCGGCAAGATGCGCAAGAACCGCATCCGTGTCCTGGCCGGCGACCGGGTGAACGTTGAGATGACTCCCTACGATCTGACCAAAGGCCGCATCACATTCCGATTCAAGTAAGCACCGGTGCCGCTCCGGACCTCAGCAACATCGTCCCATTGCGCGCGCCGGATGGCTGTGCGCTGGTGCTGGCGTCGGCCTCGCCGCGACGCGCCGATCTGGTCCGTCAGATCGGCCTGACGCCTGCCCGGACCGACCCGGCCGAGATCGACGAATCCCCGCGACGTTCCGAACGACCGCGCGTCTACGCCGAGCGTATGGCCGGCCAGAAAGCGCAAGCCGTTGCCGTGCGCCACACGGGTTGCTGGGTGCTGGCCGCCGATACCGTCGTCGCGTGCGGTCTGCGCATCCTGCCGAAAGCCGAAGCCGAGCGGGAGGCGCGCCAGTGCCTCGAACTGCTGTCCGGGCGCCGACACCGCGTGATCGGCGGAATCGCGCTGGTCGCACCGGATGGCTCGATCAGGACGCGGGTCGTGGAAACCCGGGTCGAGATGAAGCGTCTGGAGCAACGCGAGATCGCCGCCTACCTGGCGTCCGGCCAATGGCACGGTAAAGCCGGCGGGTATGCCATCCAGGGTCTGGCGGCGGCCTACATCACCCTGGTCAATGGCTCCTACTCAAACGTCGTGGGACTGCCGCTGGCCGAGACCTACGGCCTGCTGACCGGTGTCGGCTTCCGTCATGCCGGCGATTGACAGGATCGTCGTCGATCGGGCGCCCTGGGCCACACGGGTGGCCTTCCTGTCAGCCGGCGAGGTTGTCGATCTGTGGATCGAGGCCGCCGACCGTCCGTCGCTGCTCGGAGGCATAGCGCTCGGCCGGGTTGTCGCGCTTCACCGTGACACCGGATCTGCGACCGTCGCGGTCCCCGGCGCCGAGGTTCACGTTACGACCCGCACCCTTGTCGAAGGCGCCGCCGTCCTCGTTCAGATCACGCGCGACACGATATCCGCCAAACGAGCGGTTGCACGCCTCGGCGTCGAGCTGGCATCCGGCTCGCTGGTACTGACCTCCCACACTGCCGGTGTCGGCCTATCGGCGGCAATCGGCGGCAAGGCGCGGCGATCGGCCATCCGGTCGGCACTGGCCGCGTCGGCACCCAATGACGCCGGACTGTTGGTCCGCTCGACCGGCGCCGACATACCGATCGAGGATCTGGTCGCCGACGCTGAACATCTCGCGCAGCGCTGGAATGCACTATCAGAGCGATCCGCCCTTCTGGAGCCACCAGCTTGGCTTCAACCACCGATCCCGATCGTGACGGCAGCCAGAAGTCACGCGCCGGGCGTAGAGCCCGAGATCGACGAGTCGGGCGAGGCGTTCGAGGAATGCGGCGGCGGTGACGCCCTGGCCGGGGCTCTTGCCCACCGGGTGCCGCTGGAGGGCGGCGGCGAGTTGGTTGTCGACATGGTCGAAGCGGCGACCCTGGTTGACGTGAACCTGCCGTCCGGCGGCGGCGCCGAGGGGTTTCGGCGAGCCAACGAAGCCGCCGGTCTGGCAGCGATCCGGCAGATGCGCCTGCGCGGCGTTCATGGAACTGTACTGCTCGACCTGCCACGAATGACCGACCGTGCGACCCGCAAACGAATACAGGAACGGATCGCCGAACAGGCCGCGACCGACCCCGTCGGCACCCGGGTACTGGGCTGGACGCCGGGCGGCATGCTGGAAATCGTGCGCGAGGGTGCCCGACGGCCATTGGCCGACGACCTGTTGACGGACCCGCGAGAACCGGCGAGTTCGCCACGCGCTGTTGCCTGGGACGCCCTTCGCGCCGCGCGCCGGGAGGCCAACCGCATCGCGCGCCCGCGGCTCTGCGTGGCCCCGGCGGTTGCGGCTTGGTTTGACGGACCCGGTCAGCCTATCTTGCAGGTGGAGCGGCGGCGCCTTGGTCATTTGTCGGTGCGCGTCGATCCGGCTCTGTCCGGCAATGCATTTCGTGTGGAAAGCGAGGTTTGATGGCGGAGGTGTATTCGATCGCCAAGGCCCGGCGCAGCTCGTGCCCGATCTGTAAGAAGCCCAGCGTCGCGGACTACCGTCCGTTCTGTTCGCCGCGGTGCAAGACCCTCGATCTCGGCCAGTGGCTCGGCGGCGGCTACCGCCTGCCGACCGAGGAAGTGCCCGAGGAAGCCGAATTGGAAGCCGGCCTGCAGGAGCGACCGGAAGACGAGACGTAACCGTCACCGGTTCATGCTTCACGACACCAGAACTGATACATGCCGAGGAAGATGTCTGGCCGCTCGGCCTCGACAGAATCCCATACGCTGAGATCGAGAGCGGCGGGATCGTCCCTGCGATGTCGCCGATAGAGCGCCAGGATAGCCGGGTCCGGCAGTTCGAAGCCAAGGAACCGAAGGTCGAGTTTCCGCAACGCCTCGTCGATCCAGATCGGATCGACCACCGTCTCGCTGACGTGCAGCAGCGCGTCGCGAACCCCGCTCGCCGCGTAGAAATCGGCGGTGCGCAGCAAGGCCCGCGCCGGATGACCGGCAGGCATGCCCATGACCGTCCGACGCGCCTGACGGACGCGTTCTATGACGGGTCCATCAACCGGAATCGTGGCGCGGATGTCGTCGAAGCCCGCCCGCGCGCGCCGGCTGTACAATGCGATCCGCATCAGCCCGCCCGGTGCCAGAAGACCGCGCAGCACCCGCCAACCAGCCATCGGATCGGAGAGGTGGTGGAGCACCCCTGAACTCTCGATCAGATCGAAGCGGTCCGCGTGTCCCTCGAGTGCAAGAATATCCGCCTGGCTGAACGTCAGGTTGTCGATGCCGAGATCGCGTGCCATGCGCTTGGCATAGGCAAGAGACCGGCGAGACAGATCAACGGCCAGGACCCGGCTTTCATGATATCGGAGCGCGGTCTGGATGGCGTGACGACCGGTTCCGCAACCAGCGATCAGGATCCGCATCGGTCCGTCGGGAACCCGGCCCTGCGGCGCACTTGGAAGTACCCGGCGCAGGTGGTCGGCAAGACTCCGCGGCGGTCGACGGTCAATCGACAGCCAGCGGGGGTAGGGATTCTCCTCGTACTGAGCCCGAACCGCGGCCGAGGTATCGTCGGCGATCGCGGTCAACGCCGGCATCTCCGCCTCCAGCCGCGATTCCGCGTGCGTATCCAGGAACGTGCGGCGCAACAGCAACGCCCAGAGCGACGCATCATCGTAGCGCAGCATCGAAGCTTCGCGCCGAAGGGCGTCGACCATCGGATCGCTCTCCATCGGCCGATACATCGCCCTGACCAGCACACGCTCGGACATCGGGCTCGATTCATCGATCAGTCTGTCGAGAACCTGAAGGTCGGCGGCCTCCTCCGGAGTCTCCGGCCAGACCCACTCAACGGCGCGCGCTTGGAGTGCGAGAGCTGCCAGCCAGGAAAGGTCGGCACCCAACGGGCGGAGGGCTGACAACTCCGACACCAGATGACGCCGGGTGAAGACGATCGCCGCCTCCATGTCAGGATCGACGATTACCGCAGAAGCCAAGGCCGACAGTGCCAGTTCGTCGGGGAGAAAGCCGGTCAGAGGCCGAAACGCGGAACCGGGATGTTCCCGTTCCGGATAGCCCCACGCCGCCGCCTCGACGGCGCGCCGGATCGCCGGCTGCGCGCGCCAGACACGGATCGCCGGGCTTGCCAGCGCCTGCCGGTCCAGACCGTCCCGCTCGAACAGAACGGTCAGCACGGACCGAGCGCCGGCATGCGGCTTGTCGAACGGGCAGCGGCGCAGCGCGGTTACCAGGGCGTCACGCTGTTCGAGATCGTCGGGATTCAGCCGCCAGGCGTCGATGCGATGCTCAAGCCCGTCGAGCGGCCGGTCGAGGGCTTCGAGCGCCGCCGCCAGGTTGGCGTGCGCGGCAACGTAGTCGGGCTTCAGCCGGACCGCACGCCGGAAACAAGGGACCGCATCGGCGACATGGCCGGCGGCCTTCAGCGCGATGCCAAGGTTGTTGTGGACGTCGGGAATGCGCGGGCGTTGCCGGATGACGTCACGATAGATGGCAGCCGCTTCAAGATGCAGGCCGGAGCGGAACAGCACACCGGCGCGCTGCAGCGCTTCAAGGGCCGACCCGATATCTGTCGCGGTGCGCGGAGCCATCGGACCGTTCTAGCGGGGGTGCAGGTCGAAGGCGACGCTGATTCGCTCATCGCCGCCGACAAACGGAATGGTCCGGTGCCAGACATATGACGGGAACAGAACCACCATGCCGACCTGGGGCCGCAACGCGCGAAACGTCGCCCGACCGCTGTCCGGAATTCCATAGCCGGGTCGGTTGAACTCGATCCAGCCGGCATGGCCGGGGTCATCGTCATGAACCGACGCCGGAACTTCGGCGTAGTACACACCGCTGAGCCAGCCGAGATTGTGGATGTGTCCGCTCTGGTGGCCGCCGTCGCCGAGGATGTTGGCCCAGGCATCCAGCGCGTATCCGGCCGGAATGGCACGAAGGTGCGGGTGCTCGGGATCCCGATCCGCCGGCGGCAGGTCCTTGACGTATTGGTCAAGCACCACGGCCAGCGATCCGGCAAAGGCCGCAACCGCCGGGTCATCATGCTTCAGAACGTCCGTCACCAGCGACCCGCCGCGGATCGCCCGCTTCGTGGGATCCCAGTCATCGCGTCGATTCGGATGGCGGCGGATCGCAGCGGCGAGCTCCCGGTTGAAGCTGTCGAGATCAGCGTATCCGCTTGGGACTGGCAATGTGTAGGGCCGTGTGAGACTGCCCCAGCCGACCAACCGATCGGCGTCGTTCGACCGCCCAAGGTTGTAATAGCAGGTGGCAGCCAGTGCGTTGGCGCGGATATGGCCCGGTTGCCGCGCCAGAACATCCTCGCAGGCGGCGAGCGCTACCGGCGAATCGCCAAGCTTGAGTGCCGCCGTGGCAAGGTTCATCGCCGGCCCTTCCTCGAACGGTGCCAGAGCCAACGCGCGTTTGTAGCATCCGACCGCGCCGGCGGGATCCTCCGCCCGCGCCTGATGGAGGTTGCCGAAATCATACCAGGCCGACCAGGAGGCCGGCTCAAGCACCGTCAGCCGCTGATAGGCCCGTATCGCCGTGCCGACCGGTGCCTCATCGCCCGCCCAACGGGCATCGACATCACGGGCGGGCACATAGTCGGGCGCGGCCTCCAGTGCGGCGTCGATATGGCGCTTGGCGCGGATCGGATCATTGGCGCGCCGGGCGATCCGCGCGGTCAAGGTGTTCGCTACCGGGTGGTCCGGCTGCACCCGCAGGATCTGCGCGCAGATCGCATCGGCCTCGGCGCTACGTCCGGCGTTGATGTGCTGTATGGCAATACGAAGTGCGTCAATGATCTGCATGGGCACGGGCAATTTAGGCGGGGGCTGATCGCCAATCAACGCCGGCGCGGTTGTCGGACGTGCGGCCACTCGGTATATGCAGATCGTGAACCCCTAGGGGCTTTCGTCGCGCCATCCACCGGAGCTCGCGTCATCGCAACGTCATCCCTCCCAGTTCTGACCATGGTCGGGAAGTTGCGCGCCGCAGGCCGGAACGGCGATGCCGGGAAGCTCATCGAAGCCTATTGCGAGCGACGGCCCGACGACGTTCAGGGACGGTTTCTGCTGGCGCTGATCCGCCGGGATCTCGGAGATGGACCAGGTGCGAAGTCGGCCATTGAACCGATTCTCGGAGAGCGCCGAGCACCGATCCAGCATCTGGCTGGCCTGATCGCACGCGATCATGGTGACGATGGACGCTCCGTTGCCCGGTTCAAACGCGCGCTTCTCTGCGACCCTGGCCACGCCGGCGCCTGGCAGGCCTTGTCACGAGAGACCGCATTGGACGTCTGCGGAGTACGATGGGCTACCGCAGCGGCCATCGTCGATCCGGCTGATGTCGACGCCTGGGCCGGTTTGGTGTCCGTCATCCTTGTGTCAAACGACGTTGCGCGCTCACACAGCCTGAAAGTACTTGCTTCCAAAGCATTGGGTCGGGCCGGCGCCATGATGGCAGCGACCGCCCCTGCGGTGACTGCGCTGACATGCGATCGTCCTGTGGAGGCTGCCAAAGCCGCAGAGTGTACTGAAGATACCGAGACTGCGATTACAAGGCTGGTGGATCAGGCGGCAGCGCGTTTTTGCGACATTGCAGTGGTGCAGGCAAGGCTGGACCTGCGCCTGAAACAGCTTGCGACCCAGTCCCCGCAGGATCGTTCAAACTATCTTGCACTGCTGGCCCTACACGGCCGCAACGCTCGACCCGACGACCAAGGACTCATGCGTCACGTTCGGCGGGTCATCGCATTCGGAAACCTGCACGCCAGCGCGTCGGATCTCAGGCAGACCTTCACGGCGTGTGTCGCTGCCAAGAACTTCGCGATGAGAGAGATCGATACGAACGCAGCGATGATTGTAGGGCATGCCCTCGGACTGCAGGCCTTGTGCGAGCAGGTCGGCCGTCCGATCGAACTGCGCTGGAGCGACGGAGCCCGTCACGTTCGAATCGGTGATCGGGAGGTCAGCTATACCCTGTCGTCATCGAACGTCATCGGATTCGTGAGCCGGTTGTTCCTGTTCGAACCCGGGCTATGGCGTTGGATGGCCGGGTTCGATGCCGACGATGTACTGCTCGACATCGGGGCGAACGTCGGCATCTACTCGATCGCGGCAGCGGGACTGTTCGGTGCGCGGGTCGCGGCGCTCGAACCCTACGCCCCCAATCTGCAGACACTGCGCCAGAACGTGGCGGTCAATCACCTAGACGATCGAATCACTATTCTGCCCATCGCCGCAACCGATGTGGAGCAAACAGGACGGTTGTTTCATGATGGTGGCGCAGCCGGCGCAGCCGCACAACACTTCGAGAGCAGCAACGCGACGCCCGAGACCGCTGCCGCCTTCGACACGGTCGAGGGAGTACCGGTCGACCTGCTGATCGATCGCGGCACGATCCCGTTTCCGACCCGGATCAAGATCGACGTCGACGGCAACGAACGCGCCGTTATCGAAGGCATGACCCGAACCCTCGCAGACCCTCGCCTGCACAGCGTTCGGCTTGAGGTGCACTGGTGGGATGCCAAAGGGCGGGCGGTCGTCGAGCGCGTGAAGGCGTTCGGGTTCCGCGTGACCGTCGACGACGACCAGAAGAACCTGCTGTTCACCCGGACGACGGCGCCTGCAAAAACCTGATGATCGGTGCTGGACAGCCCTCCGATCGGCGGCTATACACCGCGCCTGTGCCTCAGGCACCGCCCAGGTAGCTCAGCTGGTAGAGCAGTGGACTGAAAATCCGCGTGTCGGTGGTTCGAATCCGCCCCTGGGCACCACTTCCCCTTCCGGCTTTTGCCGTCATCCGGCCCGACGCCAGATCACAGGGAACAGGTCGCTGTCCAGCGGCCCGCCCGGTGCAATTCCAGGATCGCGCAACATTCGCTGCAGGTTGGGGCGTGGGTTGTAGACGACGTCGTGCCCGGCCCAGCGCGTGACATACGCGCGGCGACGCACGCCATCGCTCGTATTTCCCGGAGCACCGTGGACGGTCAGTCCATGATGAATGGTGCAGTCGCCCGGCTCCATCTCGAACCAGACGATGTCGTGCTGATCGCGTTCGGCGTCGATGTCGGGCACCGGCGGCAGGTCTTCCTTGTAACTCTCATGAGGACTGAAGCTGGCCGCTGCGAATCGTTTGCCCCAGCGATGCGAGCCCTTCACGTACTCCACCGCCCCGGTGTCGTAGGTCACCGGGTCGAGAGCCAGCCAGAGGGTCGCAATCATGTCGCCCATGACCGGCCAGTAGGTGGCGTCATGATGCCATTTGGTCTTCGTGCTGGTTCCCGGCTCCTTCACCAGCACCTGGTCGAAGATGAGATTGACCTTGTCGGCGCCGAGCAGCGAACCGACCAGTTCGGCCGCCGGCGATCCATCGACGAACTTGCGGTAGGCCGGGATGTGATGGCTGACGAAGGTGTCACCGAAGAAGAAACCCGTGCTGCCGGCCTGGTTGATGTCCTTCACCATGCCCGAGGGATTCGCGATGTTCTGCTCGACCGCCCCCCGAACGTGCTCGACCCAGTCGCGGTTGAAGAAGCCCCTCAGACAGACAATTCCGTCGCGGCGATATGTATCGATCTCGGCGTCCGTGACGGGGCGGGTAAGGCCTTCCTTCATGGTTTGCTCCACGATTTGGATGAACGGGGCAAGAACGCCCGCAACGCGCGTCAGCCGGATACTACACGCGCACCAGGCAGCCGAGAATGTATGGGTTGCGGCCTCCTGCAGCCACCAACGGAAGAGCGACGCCCTGGATCTGGGCGTGCGCCTTGTCGAAGGCCGTGATCGGACCTTCGAACCGGAACGGCATCAGTCGTTCGATACACCGCTCGTAGTTGGCGGCAACGTTGGCGATCACACCTGAGTCAGTCCCGGCGAACTCTGCCGGCCACCGATCCCTTCCCAGCAGATAGCGAATGTCCTCGCCCTGGATGCGGGAGCAAAAGCGACCCGGCCCCATCCGTTCCGTCAGGAACAACACGCCGGCGAGACGCGGGAACAACAGGATATCGAACGCGTCTCGGGATGGGACTTCCGGCGCGAACGAAGCCCACCAGTCGAACAACCGGCGGCACCGCTGGTCGAGCGTCGCGAAGGATGCAGCGTCGGCGGAATGGCGCATTCCCTCGAAGGTCGGCAACAGCCATTCGGCCTCCGGGGAAAAGCACTCATCCATCAACCGCTCCGTCGCCGCGCCCTGCGCCGCTTCGAAACAGCTCAGAGCCTTCACCGCAATGATTTCAATGGTATGCCGATCCCGGCAACTCGACAAATCGCAGCCGCACGCCCGATCGGGCAATCATGGGCTGAAGATCAGCAACACATAGGCAAAGAACAGAACGAGATGCACCGCCCCCTGCAGGAGATTGGTGCGGACCCCGCCAAAGGTCATGGCGCTCATTACCAGGGTCAGCACCAGCAGCACCGTGGACGTGTCGTCGAGTCCGAGAGTCACGGGACGCTCGATCAGAAGGCCGATGGCGAGCACGGCAGGGACGGTCAAGCCGATGGTCGCAAGCCCGGAGCCGAGCAGCAGGTTCACCGAGCGTTGCAGATAATTGGCTCGGGCGGAGGCCAACGCCGCCAGCCCCTCCGGCGTCAGAACCAGCAGGGCAATGATGACGCCACCGAGTTCGGCCGGCACACCCAGGCGAACCGTCCCGAAGTCAACGACACTCGCCAATCGCTTCGACATCAGAATGATCGGCAGCAGCGCGAGAAGCAGCAGCACAAGATGATAGCCACTCGAGTTCGTCGGACGCGCATGCCCGGGAATACCGTGTTCCACCAGCGATCCGACGCGTGGCTGCTGGAAGAAGCCCCGATGCCGGACGGTCTGGATCGCGAGAAAAACCCCGTAGAGCAGCAGCGTGATGACGCCGAAAAACAGCGCCTGGGGGCCGGAGAACGTTGGCTCCGCAGTCGATACCGTAAATTTCGGCAGCACCAGCGCGAACACCGCGAGCGGCATCAACACCGCTACGAACGCCTGCGCGCCTTGCAGGTTGTACTCCTGCTCTCGGTGCCGCAGACCGCCGATCAGCAAAGCGGCCCCTACCAGCCCATTCAGCACGATCATCAGGATTGCGAACATCGTGTCGCGTGCCAGGGTCGGCGCCGCCTCGCCAGTCAGCATCACGGCTGCGATCAATGCGATCTCGATGCTGATGACGGCGAGCGTCAGGATCAGGGTACCGTACGGCTCTCCCAAGAGATCGGCCAAGGCGTCGGCGTGGCGCACGACCCCGAAAGACGCCCAGAGCATGACACCGAACAACCAAGCGAAAACGACGCCCGCCAGCATTGGATCGGTCAGTTCTACCAGCCACTCATCGCCAGAAAACTGAAAAACTGCAAGAGTGCATCCAGAAGCGACCAAAGACGCTTCTTGTCTCAACCATCGGACCGCTGAACGGACGGTCCCGAGAACTCGCTTCAAGCGCCCTATTCCTTATGCTTTCAGTCGTGCGTTCGTCGGATCGTACAGCGGGTCGACATGAAGTATCGCGGGGTACTCCGCCCCCGCAACAACCAGCCTATAGTCTCCAGCCCGCAGATATCCTTCGTCGACTCCACCGGCGTTGCGAACATAGCCGTAGCCGATGTTGCACCCTAGGGTATAGCCATAGCCGCCGCTGGTCAGATAGCCGACTGGCTGGCCGTCGCGCAGGATGGTCTCGCGCCCCACCAGCACCGCCGCAGGATCCGCAACCGACAGGCCGACCAGAGACTTCTTCAGGGGTGCCGCCGCGACCGCAGCGGCGGCGGTGCGGCCCAGGAAGTCGCCATCCGAGCCGAGCTTGACCGCCCAGCCCAAACCCGCCTCGAACGGGCTGTCGGTCGGCGTGATGTCGGCGCCCCAGGCCCGGTACCCCTTCTCCAGTCGCAGCGACTCGATCGCCCGGTACCCGGCCGGCCGGATACCGTATGGCGCACCGGCCGTCATGAGCGCGTCGAACACCGCGCCCGCCGCCTCGACCGGCGTGTGCAGTTCCCACCCCAGTTCGCCCACATAGCTGACCCGCAAGGCCCGGACGGCCTGTCCGGCGAGCGTGATACTGCGCACCGAACCGAAGGGTGCCGACGCGTTGGACAGATCATCAGCGCTGACAGCAGCCAGCAGATCGCGCGACCGGGGCCCCATCAGGGTCAGCGTCGCCCAGGCCTCGGTCACGTCCTCGAACACCACGTCGGCAGTGCCCAGATGCCCTCGGATCCAGGCGGCATCATGGGTTCGGAATCCGGTACCGGTGACGACGTAGAACCTGTCCTCCGCCAGCCGCGCCACCGTCAGATCACACTCGATTCCACCGCGTTCGTTCAGCATCTGCGTGTAGGTGAGCCGCCCCGGCGCCCTGGCCACCCGGTTTGCGCAGATCCACTCCAGCCGCTCGGCCGAAGCGCTCCCCCGAACCTCGAACTTCGCGAACGAGGACTGGTCGAACACCACCACCCCTTCGCGGCAGGCGCGATGCTCCTCGCCGACCGGACCGAACCAGTTGGCGTGGCCCTGCGACGGACGGTCGATCGGTTCCACGCCCTCGGGCGCGAACCAGTTCGGCCGCTCCCAGCCCAGCTTGGAGCCGAACACAGCGCGCCGCGACTTCAGCCGATCATACAGCGGCGACGTCAGCCGTGGCCGGGCGCTGGCGTACTCGTCGTGCGGCCAGGCAATCGCGTAGTGCTTGCCGTAGGCCTCCAGCGTGCGTTCCCGGACCCAGGCGTCGTCACGGTGGAGGGACGAGAACCGGCGGATGTCGACCACCCACAGGTCCATCGGCGGCGTTCCGTCCATCACCCAGCTGGCGAGCGCCCAGCCCGCTCCGCCGGCCGAGGCAATCCCGAAAGCGTTGAAGCCGCAGCCGACGAAGAAGCCGCGCAGTTCCGGCGCCTCGCCGAGGATGAAATTGCCGTCCGGGGTGAAGCTCTCCGGTCCGTTGATCATCTGCTTGACGCCGGCGGTGGCGAGCGCCGGGACCCGCTCGATCGCCTGGATCATGTGCGGCTCGAAATGGTCCCAGTCCTCGTCCAGCAACTGGAACTCGAAGCCTTCGGGGATGCCGCCGTCGGCCCAGGCGATCGGGTTGAGTTCATACCCGCCCATCGACAACCCGCCGACCTCCTCTTTGAAGTAGATCAGCCGGTCGGGATCGCGCAGTGTCGGCAGGCTCGGCGCCACGCCATCGATCGGCTCGGTCAGCACGTACTGGTGCTGAACCGGCTGCAGCGGTACCGACACCCCGGCCATCCGGCCGACCTGCTTGGCCCACATCCCGCCGCAGTTCACCACCCGGTCGCAGGCGATCCGGCCATGGTCGGTCAAGACCGCCGTCACCGCGCCGTTCGCGGTCTCAAACCCGGTCACCGCCACACCTTCGACGATACGGGCACCGTACATCCGCGCCCCCTTGGCGAGGCTCTGGGCGATGTCGGAAGGGCTCGCCTGCCCGTCGGTCGGCAGGAAGGCGGCGCCAACCAGATCGTCCACGGACATCAGCGGCCAAAGGTCCACCGCCTCGGCCGCCGACACCAGGTGCATCTCCAGCCCGAAGCTCCGAGCCGTCGTGGCCTGGCGCTGGATCTCGATCCAGCGATCCGGGTTGCAGGCAAGCCGCAGCCCGCCGTTCTGCTTCCATCCGGTGGCAAGCCCGGTCTCAGCCTCCAGGGTCGAGTACAGTTCGACCGAGTACTTCAGCAGACGGGTGATCGATGCCGAGGTGCGCAACTGTCCGACCAGCCCGGCGGCGTGCCAGGTCGAGCCGTTGGTCAGGCGCCCCCGCTCGATCAGCAACACATCGGCCTTGTGATCGCGCGCCAGATGGTACGCCGTCGAGCAGCCGATGATGCCGCCACCGATCACGATGACCTGGGCCTGGGTCGGAACCGTCGTCACGTATCGTTCTCCTCAAAATCGGTCACGGCTGATTCGAACTGCTCCAGGGTCTCGGCGGTGTAGGCCGCATAATCAATGCCCGGCGCAGCCATGTGGATCTCGGAGACCTGGCTCCACAGCGTCTCGCGCAGCAACGAGGCGACCTTCATGGCCCGGTAGGCTCGCCACAGGGCTTCGTCCGGCTCTCGCTCGAAATACGCCTCCACCAGCGTGCGCTGGTCTGCGTCCGTCAAACCGGCATTGCCGGCGAGGTTGGCGAGATCGAACAGTGGCGTGCCGTAGCCGCCATACTCCCAGTCGACCAGCCACAGCCGCTCGCCGTCATCCATCAGGTTGGCGGGCAGCAGGTCGTGATGACCGAACACCACCGGCATCGGCACCTGTGCCGCGTCCAGCCGGCCGGCGATCTGCAGCAGGCGAGGCAGTCCGCCGGCCAGCCGTCCATCACCGGCCCGCAGCGTCGCCGCGTAGTCACGGATCACATGGAACACCCAGAAGAACGGCGCCGGACCGGTCAGGTGCTGTCCGACCTCAGCATGGCACTTCCGGAGCAACGGCAGGATCCGCCGCCAGTTCGCCTGAACATCTCCAGCGCAATACGTACGGGCATCCAGGAACTCGAACACCGACACGCCGTCCTGCGCATGGACAAGTTGCGGCGAGATCCCGGCGGCATGGGCGGCGCGGCTGGCCGCTGCCTCCCGCTCACGGAACACATGGTGGAACGGCAGGTCGGCACCGAGCCGGACCATGCAGGTCCTGGCACCGTCGACGACCTTGAAGTTGGCGTTCGACAGGCCTCCAGAAACGGGCTGGATATCGATCGGGCCGGACCAGATCGGCAGAGCGCGTATTATAGCCTTCGCGTCGTTCACTCCGCCTCATCCCATCCGTCGCGGCGACCGGGCCCACGCGAGTACGCTACCCCTGCTATTTCACCCCGGCCAGCACTCGTGCGGAATGTCCGAGAGCCTGCGAGATCGCCCTGTCGAAGGTGGAGTCGGGGACTCGCCAGCGGTCCGGGACGTCATCGGCCAGCAATGTCCAGTCGGTCGTCCAGTACCCCTGGGACGAGATCGCCATTGCACCAGCCAGGACGGCCCCGGCCCGATACGATGCAGCAAGCGCTCCAACCGCTGCGCCGCTCGTGCTGGCCACCTCCCGATGACTGACGGCCAGCGCTTCGACCGTATCCATCTTCGGCAGCACCAGCGGCAGGCCACGACGCCTCGCGTGGCTCTCCAGCGTTTCGCGGTGACCAATCCCACGCGCTTCCTCGGTACCGACGATGAACGCTCCGGCATGGTCGGTCACCGCCAGGATGACCAGCAGTCGGGGCCGGTCTTCATGCCAGGGATCAAGACCCAACCGGCCGAGAATGCCGTGCACCCCGGTTGGATCGAACTCGACCCTGAGATGAAAGCTGCGATCGCGGGTACCCTGTTCGTCGGAGATCTGGACGCCCTTCTTCCGATCCTCGTACTCATAGCGCAGCACATAGGCATCGGCGCCAGCCAGGATCGACGGCAGGGTCGGGTGCTCTGCAATCCGGTCGTCGCCCGACACTTTCACCAGCACCTGGGTCAGCGCCTCGCGAACGCCCCGCGCCCGCTCATCAAGATTGTCCTGCCCGGTGATGATCGACTCGCCGTGATACAACTCGGGCACGACCTCGGCGCGCGCGGAGCCAACGATCAGAATTACCAGAAACCCCAGAAGCAACGGTCGAGGCACAGGCGCCTCCTTCGTTCGAACTCCGGAAGCATGCGCGCCATCCGGAACAAAGAACAAGCCCGCGATTGCCGGCGTTCACATGCTCGCCTGTTTTCGTGACGACAACAGGATGCTGGTCTCGGTCGAGGCTATGCCGTCGATAAGACGGATTGTCGTCAGTGTACGGTCAAACGCCTCAAGGGTATCCGTGGCGAGTTCAGCGACAATGTCCCATCGGCCGTTGGTGGCATGCAGGGTGCGCACTTCCGGAAAACCGTGCAGACGGCGGAACACCGCGTCCGTGGTCTTTCCCTCCACTTCGATCAGCATGATGGCCCGGACCGGTTGACGATCGCCTTCCGCGCTGACCTTGATGGTAAAGCCCTGGATCACACCGTCCGCCACCAGCCGATCGATCCGGTTGCGCACGGTTGCCCGACTGACCCCGAGTCGAACCGCCAACGTGGCAACCGGCAGGCGGGCGTCACTGCGAAGTTCAGCTATCAGATGTCGATCGGTGTCATCCATGCCTGAACTGCCACTATGATCATACACTTGTTACAAAATGGTCAAACAACCTATTCATTTTGACACTATTCCTACTTTCTGTCGCCAGTGGATTCCGGGATTCTGTCCGCGACGCAATCGACCGCATCGACCCGATGGAGGACGGATGTGACCCAAACCGTAAACACCACCCCTGTTACCCGAGACCGCCGCCTGGCATTGCTTGGCGCGCCGGTCGAGGTCGGGGCCGGCCGTCGTGGCTGCATCATGGGTCCGGCGGCGCTGCGGACAGCGGAGTTGTCTGAACGTCTGCGCCGGCTGGGCTACGCGGTCGACGACCACGGCGATGCAGCTCCGACACCAGTCGACGCGCTGGAATTGCCCGGGAACGCCCGCTACGCCGCCGAGATCGCCGGCTGGGCGCGCAGCCTCGATGCGCATACCTATGCTTTGCTTCGACAGGGCTCGACGCCCGTCATACTCGGCGGCGACCACAGCCTGTCCATGGGATCGGTGACCGGTGTTGCGCGCTGGTGCGCCGAAATCGGCCGCGAGTTGTTCGTGCTTTGGCTCGACGCCCACGCCGACTTCAACACCCCGGCGACCTCGCCATCCGGCAACATGCACGGCATGCCGGTCGCTTGCTTCTGCGGCGAGGATGGGTTCGAAGGCCTGTTCGGGGACGAACCACGGGTAACGGTCGATCCGGCGAACGTCACCATGGTCGGGGTCCGCTCGATCGACGAAGGCGAACGCAGCCTTCTGCGTGACCGCGGCGTCGAGGTGATCGACATGCGCACCATCGACGAGTTCGGGGTGGCGGCACCGATGCGTGGCTTCCTGGACCGGGTGGCCGAGCGAGACGGGCTGATCCATGTCAGCCTCGACGTCGACTTCCTGGATCCTGGCGTTGCCCCCGGAGCGGGCACCGCGGTTCCAGGCGGTGCGACGTTCCGCGAGGCGCACCTGATCATGGAACTGCTGCACGACAGCGGCCGGGTCGCGTCGGTCGACGTCGTGGAGTTGAACCCCTTCCTGGACGAGCGGGGACGCAGCGCCGTGGTGCTGGCAGAGATGACGGCCAGCCTGTTCGGCCTGACCGTCCTCGATCGTCCCGTCCGTCCCGTTTCCTGAGCCTCGGAGGCCTGTCATGAGCACACCGGCAAGCGACTTCATTGCGACAGAACACCGTCTCGGCGCCCACAACTACAAGCCGCTGGACGTCATCCTGACGCGCGGCGAAGGCGTGTGGCTGTGGGACGTCGACGGAAACCGGTACCTTGACTGCCTGTCGGCCTATTCGGCGGTCAACCAGGGTCACTGTCATCCGAAGATCCTGGAGGCGATGGTCCACCAGGCCGGGAAGCTGACCCTGACCTCGCGCGCTTTCCGAAACGACCAACTCGCCTACCTCTACGAGGAACTGGCCGCACTGACCGGCAGCCACAAGATTCTGCCGATGAACTCCGGCGCCGAGGCTGTGGAATCGGCGATCAAGGCCGTCCGCAAATGGGGCTACGAAGTCCGCGGCGTGCCGGAGAACCAGGCCGAGGTCATCGTCTGCTCCGACAATTTCCACGGCCGTACCATTGGTGTGATCGGCTTCTCGACCGATCCGGCTGCGCGTACCGGCTTCGGGCCGTTCGCCCCAGGGTTCAAGGTCGTGCCGTTCGGCGACTACGCGGCCCTTGAGGCTGCCATCACTCCGAACACGGTCGCCTTCATGGTCGAGCCGATCCAGGGTGAGGCCGGCGTGATCATCCCGCCCGAAGGCTATTTCAAGAAGGTTCGGGAACTCTGTACCGCCACGAACATCACCCTGATCCTCGACGAGATCCAGACCGGCCTTGGCCGGACCGGGAAGCTACTGGCCGAGGAGCACGAGGCCATCGAGGCCGACGTCACGCTGGTCGGCAAGGCGCTGTCCGGCGGCTTCTACCCGGTCTCCGCGGTGCTCTCGAACTCCGAGGTTCTCGGAGTGCTGAAACCCGGGCAGCACGGATCAACCTTCGGCGGCAACCCGCTGGCCTGCGCGGTCGCCCGCGCTGCCCTCAAGGTGCTGGTCGAAGAGGGCATGATCGAGAACTCGGCGAACCAGGGCGCCTATTTCCTGGAGCGTCTGCGCGGCATCCGCGCCAACGCGGTGCGCGAGGTCCGCGGTCGCGGACTGATGCTGGCGGTGGAGTTGAATCCGGAGGCAGGCGGTGCGCGGCGATACTGCGAAGCGCTGCAGAGTCGCGGGCTTCTGGCCAAGGACACCCATGACAACACCATCCGATTCGCCCCGCCGCTGGTCGTAACCCGCGAGCAGGTCGATTGGGCGCTCGAGCAGATCGAGCCGGTGCTCACCGGGTTGGACTGACCGGCGTCGATGATGGTGGATCGCTGAGACCGGTTCCGACCCGGTCCACGATTCCGGCTGCACACCCGGCCGAAGTCTCCGGGGCCTGGTCGAGCAGAGCCTGGAGTCCGCGGCCAGGGGCGATCGGGCCTGCAAGACTGATCTTCAGCTCGACGATCAGGCGGCGGATTCCGACCCGTCGGCAAATCACCTCGACCCGACGCCCCGCCCCCGGACCGAACGCCTCGTCGAAGCGCTCACGAATCGTCTGGGCGGACAGCACCCGACCTATGCCTGCCGAGAAGACAGTGCGCACCGGCGACGCGTTCAACTCCGACAGCAGCCGCAAGGAATCGCTGAAGTACACCTCCGCCGAGTTGGCGTGGCAGGTCCCGTGCTTGACCCATTCGTGGCGGTCCAGAAACGAGGCGACACCCGGCATGACCTGGTCCAGCGCCTTGCGTGTCTCCGCCGTCAGATCCGGCGCGGGCAGATCCTCCCAGCCTCCGGCCCGATCGATCGCCTGAAGGTCGGCCTCGACCCCGCAATAGACGTTGCTGCGCGGCTGCGGCCACAGACCGTGCAACGTGAAGTTCGAAGCGTCGAACCGTTCATCAGTCTGGCTGATGCATTCGGGTTTCTCCGGCCGGGTTTCGCAGAATGCCGGCTGCCAACTCACCGCCAGGACATAGGTCTTGCCGGCCGCCAGGGAACTTCGGGCGGCGCCGAATGCCGTCACGGCGACAATCAGCGCGAACAAGAGATTCCGGCACGGCCTCATCAGGCGGGTACTCCCGGCCATGTGGTCCCCTTCCACGGCCGGAGCCATCATACCATGGCGTCCTGCACGCCTCGACGGACGCCTACGTGACGAGCGATCGAACCCGCTCGGGACCGAACGCGACCCAAACCCGTGTACCCTGACCAAGGGTGCTCTCCAGTCCAACCTCGGCGTCGTGCAGATTTGCCAGGATCTTGACCAGATGCAGGCCCAGGCCGGCACCCTCCGCCGTCGACAGCCCTGGATTGCGCGCGCGTTTGAATGCTTCCCAGATGCTGCTCTGCTCGTCGGGCGGGATACCGGCGCCGTTGTCGCTGACTTCAAGCAACAGGCCGCCGTCGTCGTCCGCACGCATCGCCAATCGAACCCAGCCACCACGGTCGGTGAACTTGAGAGCGTTCGACAGCAGGTTGATGACGATCTGGCGTACCCCCTTGATGTCGCCATACAGCGCGGGCAGCTCGTTCTGAAGATCCAGGGTAACGGAAACACCACGACGTGACGCCTCGTGGGCCAGCAAAGCCCGGACTGCCTTCGCCTCGCGCACCAGATCGATCCAGGTTTCATCCAACTCGTAGCTGCCGCTCTCGATCTTCGACAGGTCGAGAATGTCGTTCACCAGATTGAGAAGGTGTTGGCTGCTGTCGTGGATGATCTCTGCGTACTCCTGTTCGCGACTCTTGGTCTTGCCCGGTCGGTGCTGGATTTTCAGGATCTGCGAGAAGCCGATGATCGCCGTAAGCGGGGTGCGCAGCTCGTGGCTGATGCCGGCCAGGAAGCTGCTCTTGGCCCGTGTCGCGTGTTCGGCACTCTGCAGCGCCGATCGGACCTGCGCGGCGTTCTCCGAGAGTTGCTCGTTCGCCCGATGCAGCGCAGCCGCCTGCTCCCGGAGGTCGTGATTGACCTTCCCGATCCGCCGCAGCACCAGCCAGCCAAGACCGAACAGCGCCAAGCCGATCCCCAGAAGTGGCCAAAGCGTCCGGTCGATCAGGGTTCTGCCCGGGGTCTCGGGCAACCAGTCGATCCAGCCGATCGGTTCGCCATCCGGCCCGAAGATCGGGCACGCATGACCGGACGCCAGCGCCGAATCGCGAACGAGACGAAGATCCGGAAGGTTGAAGCGCTCCTGCAACTCGGCGAACACGGCATCGTCGATCTCCCTAACGAAAATCAGTACCGGGCGATCGTGAGGCTCCAGCTGGTCGCCGCTTGGAACCTCGGGCGTGATCGCCGCGGTTCCGGCAAGGAACAGCGCTCCGTCCACTTCGACAAAACCCGAGATGCCAACCGGTTCGCGAAGCGGCGCCGCCCGGGCTTCGGTGATCAAAGGCGCCAAGGCACCGACCAGAGCCTCCGCGAAACCCGGATTGGGCGCCGTGCGCTTCTCATCCAGCGCAAAGTGGATCACCCGATCGCGGGAATCGATCGCGATCGTGGCCGTCATGCTGAACGTCTCGATAATGTACCGGCCGACGTTTCGAGGCGCCCAGCTTGGATCCGGCGCGACCACGATATTCTGCACGGTCGCATCCCAGAACGCGTAGTCCTTGACCCATAGCGCGATCTCGCGTCGCACAATCCGGAGAGCGGACTCGGCGAGGCGTTGAGACCCCGCGATCGCGGCTCGGTCGAGCTCGACCACCGCCAGCGAAATCGTGATCCCGACCAAGGTCACCGCGGCCAGCATCAAGGCCAGCACCGGCGCTAGCAGACGCGCGCTCGACGCGGCGTTCGGCGCGGCAGCCGCCGGCTCTACGATCCATTGTTCCGACTTCACTCGGCCACCCCCGACGTTAGGGGAACCGTACCATCCGACCCGCTAACGGCAAAACAGCCGCTCAGCCACGGACCTCGTACTCGGCAAGGAACTCCGGCCTGAACGCGAGACCGTGTCCCGGCCGCTCCGGCGGCCGATACAGGCCACCGGCCGGCAGCACGGGCTCGATCCACGCGTCATCCATCCAGTCGACGTACTCGATCCAATGCGGATTGGGGATGGCCGCCATCAGTTGAACCATCAGTTCCGGAAACAGGTGCGGTGCGATTCGCATGCCCCAGGTGTCTGCCAGGACGGCAATGCGGCGAAGCTCCGTCAAGCCGCCCCGCATCACATCCGGTTGCAGGATCGGGATCTTGGGATGCTCGAAGAACGGTCGAAGATCGTACCGGGTGAAATGCGTCTCGCCACCGACGACCCTCAGGTCCAGCGCGTCGGCAACCCGTAAGTATCCGGCGAAGTCCTCGCACGGCACCGGTTCCTCGATCCAGTACACTCCGTGATCCTGGAAGCGGCGTCCCACGGCGATCGCCTGATCGGCGGTCCAGCCCATGTTGACGTCGATCAGGATCTCAACACCTGCGCCAACGGCGTCGCGCATCTGGCGTACATGGTCGATGTCGGTCCGGTCGTCGTAGAGGTGGCCCGCCTGCATCTTGATCGCGGCGAAGCCTTGTGCAGCGTAGGCCTTGGCCTTCGCCACCATGCCGTCGCCACCGAGCCCACGCCAGCAGCCGCTGCCATAAGCCGGCAGCGGCCGGCTGGAACCGCCCCACAGCCGGAACAATGGCAATCCGGCCAGCTTGCCGGTCACATCCCACAGCGCAACGTCGACCGCCGACTGCGCCAGCACGGTGATGCCCATCCGGCCGACCCAGTAGTTGGCACGCCAGAGATCCCCCCAGATCGCCTCGACTTCGGTCGCATCTCGCCCGATCAGGTGCGGACGCACCAGTTCGTCCAGGCACGCCGCAACCGTTGCGGATCCGCCGGACAGCAGCTGGAGATAGCCCATGCCGACATGCCCGCTGGCGGTCTCGATCTCGACAACCACCAGTTCCCGGAGCCGGTCGTAGCTTGGCGACCATCGAGGCGGATCGGTCCATGGCGCCACCAAACGCCGTACGCGGACATCGACGATCCGCCGAGCCGCGGGATCAACCCCGGACATCGGCGCGGCCGCTCCTAGGCCAGGAACGAATCGATGAACGCAGCGATCCCGAAGAAGCCCGTGCCGATAATGGCCAGGACGAGCACGTTCGTCGAAAGAATGCCGGCCGGCCAGGATTCGGCCGTCGCCCGGCTGCGCGACACAGCAAAGACCAAGAGCGCGATGGACACGACCAGCAGGCCGCCACCTTCCAACAGTTCCATAATGTTATTCATGCGTTTCCTCCGAGCGAGCAGCCGGTTCGATGCCGGCCTTGATGGTTGAACGATAGTCCGGACGACAGGTCGGTGAAAGGTTGTTGCGCGTTGTTGCCTACCATCGCCGTGGGTTGGTTGCTACCGTCGCAAGGTGAGAACGCCGCTTAGCCAACGGCACTTGATGACGATGGAGAATCCATGAACCAGGCGTTGGTCCTCGCGCAGGTGGCAAGAAGCTTCAGTGACCGCCCCGCCATCTCGGTCGGCGAACGGGTGTTGCACGACTATCGGGGATTTGCGGAGCGGGTCGCCCGAATCGCCTCCGGGTTCCGTGCGCTCGGGCTCGCCCATGGCGAGCGGGTAGCGTTGGTGATGAAGAACGGGCCGGAGTACTTCGAGGTCATGTATGGCGCATGGCACGCCGGGCTGGCTGCGGTACCGATCAACGCCAAGCTGCATCCTAAAGAGCACGCCTACATCATCGATCATTCCGGAGCCCGGATCTGCTTGGCCACTCCCGACCTGGCCGACGCTCTGGAGTCGGTGCGTGGCGACATGCCGAACCTGACGCAGACCATCGTCACCGGCTCGAACGCCTATCACGCGCTGCTGGCCCACGGGCCGATCCCGGTCACCGCTACCGACCCGAACGAACTCGCCTGGCTGTTCTACACCTCGGGGACCACCGGCCGGCCGAAAGGCGCGATGCTGACGCACCGCAACCTGATGGTAGCGGTCATGAACTACTTCGGTGACGTCGACACCGTGCTTCCGACTGACTGCATGATCCACTCGGCGCCGATGAGCCATGGCTCCGGACTGTATGGGCTGCCGCATGTGGCCAAGGCGGCGAACACCGTGATCCCGGAGTCTGGTGGATTCGACGTTGCGGAGACCTTGCGGCTGATCGAGCGCTGGCCGGGCTGCTCGTTCTTCTTCGCCCCGACCATGGTGACCCGCCTGATCAACGCGCCGAACATCGAGCAGGCCGACCTGTCGAATTTGAAAACCATCGTGTATGGCGGCGCGCCAATGTATCTGGCAGACGTCAAGCGCGCGCTCGAGGTGCTTGGGCCCAAACTGGTGCAGATCTATGGCCAGGGCGAAGCTCCGATGACCATAACCGGCTTGCCGAAGCACATTTACACCCACCGCGATCACCCAAAATGGGAAACCAGGATCGGCTCGACCGGCTTTCCGCGCACCGATGTGGAGGTCAAGGTTGTCGATGAGGACGGCGTCGATGTGCCGATCGGCGAGCCCGGCGAGGTGATCTGTCGCGGCGACATCGTCATGGCCGGCTATTGGAACAATCCCGAGGCAACAGCCAGCTCGATACGGGACGGCTGGCTGTGGACCGGCGACATCGGGGCGTTCGACGAAGACGGCTTCCTGTCGCTCAAGGACCGATCGAAGGATGTCATCATCTCGGGCGGCACGAACATCTACCCGCGCGAGGTCGAGGAGGTTCTTCTGCGGCACCCCGGGGTACTGGAGTGCGCGGTGATCGGACGACCGCATAAGGATTGGGGCGAGGAGATCGTGGCGTTCGTGCGTGCCCGGCCCGGCGCGAGCGTACCGACCGCGGAACTCGACCAACTGTGCCTGGACAACATTGCCCGGTTCAAGCGGCCAAAGGAGTACCGCATGCTCGCGGATCTGCCGAAGAACAACTACGGCAAGATCCTGAAGACCGACCTGCGACGGATGCTGAGCGTCGAATGACGCAATGACCCCGCTGCCGGTGCCACAGCGGTTATCGATCTCCGACACTCAGCCCCTTGCCCGATCACAGATCGGATTTTCGTTTACTCGTTGTACACACTTTCGATGTCATAGTGCCAACGGGGTGGCGGGCCATCAGGTTCGCGCATTGTCAGACGTCGTTTCCTTGATGGTTGAGGACAGGTCAACAACTGAGCGGTTCAGCCGACCTGAAGCAGCATGAGCAACAAACCGACTCCGGCCGTCGTCACGCGGTCAGCGTTCAACGACATGTACAAGCGGCACGAACAGTTTCTCGCAAACGCGACGGCGGGAAGCCGTTTGTTCATCGCCAACACCACCATTCAACAGATCCAGACCACTGCCATCGACCTGCGCGGTGCTTGCTTCATCAATGTCACGTTCGACGAGTGTTCGTTCTGGCGTACCACCCTGGAGGATTCGGACTTCGAGCTCTCGACGGTCAGGAACTCCAGTTTCGAGGGCTCCAACCTGCGCAAGGCACGCCTGCGCGGCGTCCGGTTGCGCAGCGCCAACATGAAAGGCGTCGACCTGACCGACGCGGACCTCAGCCCGGCGACTGTGACATTGGCCGGCGGCACCAAGTCATCCGATCTGCGCGAAGTCGACCTGGAGCGTGCCAAGCTGGTGAACGCCAACCTCGACGGCGCCGACCTGCGCCACTCCAACCTGTTCGAATGCGATCTCGCGGGCGCCATCCTTACCGGCGCGCGCCTGGGCGAAGCCAACCTGGCCGGGGCCAATCTCTCCGGGGCCAATCTGCGCGGTGCTGACCTGACCAATACCCAGCTGCGAAACGCCAAGCTGATCGGATGCGATCTGACCGATGCGAAGCTGGAGGGAGCCCAGGTGTTCTTCGGGCTGTCCAGCCTCGCCAAGTCCATGCAGCAGAAGCTGATGAGCCACATCGACTGGGTGATGAGCGAAGGACGCGAAGGCCAGCGCGCCGTCCTCAAGGAAGCGATGCTGTCGGAGTGCAACCTGTCCTATGCCGAACTGACCTGCGCCGACCTGTCGTCGGCCAATCTGCGCGGCGCCGACCTGACAGGCGCCTATCTGGCAGGGGCCGATCTGCAGGGCGCCGACCTTACGGGCGCCGACGTCACCGGCGCCGACCTGCGCGGGGCCAATCTCATCGGAGCGACGCTCGATCGCGTCAATCTCGACCTCGCGGAGACCAGCGGGTTGCTCGTCAAGTCGCGCGGCCGGGTAACCACGATGCAAACCCGCCTGAACTCCTGATCGTTCCTCGGTCGCTAGTCCGACGGTGACACGGCCGCCCGATCGAGCCAGCCCGCCAACGCATCGGCGAACGGCGCCATGCTCTTGTAGCGCCGAGTGTCCGCCGGCATGTCGGTAATCGCCTCGTTCAACCCCCTTGCCACCTCCGGCCTGCCGACCAGCGACGACAGCGGATCGACGATCGTCTTGATCCCGAACACCAGAGCGTTGGATTTCGGTAGCCTTCTGAAGGTCTGCCGTTCCACCCGCAGCCACAGCATGTCGCCCGCGTTCGCGGCCGTGATCGCATTGTTGATCCCGGACTGGCCGTGACCGGTTGGCTGGAACAAGGCCGGGTCGTCCATAACCGACCAATTCAATCGCATGTAGACTTGGCCTGCCTCGATCCGGTCGAAGAACCGGTCCACCGGCCGCGCCAGCTTGTCGTTGAATCCGGGCACCGGCTGGTGGATTTCCACCATCGGCCGTCCGAGCTTGTCGGCCAACCGCCAACGCGAAGGGAAGCACAACGACGCGGCGATCAGCCGGTAGGTGCCATCGTGCGGCGCCATCAGGCACAGATCCTCCTGCACCAGCCGACCGGCCAGATCGAGTGGCCGGGCCGCGAATGCTTCGCGCTCGTAGCGGTCACCGGTCGCGACGACATGGACAGTGCGACCGCCCAGTTCAACCATGTCCGGCCGAGTGCGCTCCAGCGACTCCAGCAGCATATCGAGGCATTCCGTCTGCGCCGGCAGACTTCCGTCGGTAGCGCCGAACACCTCGGTCGGGCGCTCGGCGAGCAACCGGCGCTTCTCCGCGAGGTGCGCCGTATAGTGGCTATCGAACTCGATCCACTCTGCCGGATCGATCGCGCGGATCCCCAGGGTCAGCTGAAAGCGACCTTTGTCGTAGGGCGTGTAGCGCGGAGCGTCTGGTGTCATCTGGAAATACTAGCGGTGCTCGGTCACGGGAATCCAATACGGTCGGCCCACCGCGACGCCCTGCCATGGGTAGGGACCGGCCGCCGCGACTTCGAGCTGCAGACGACGCCCTGCAGTCTGAGGGTCGGCAAGTTCATGGAACACCAGCCAGACCCAACCAGCATCACTCGGGCGGCCGAAAGTATGGTTCGCGACCTCCTTCCCGGTTTCCGGATCCCGGACCAGAACGGAGACGTTCAGCGGATACGGCCCGGTTCGTACCGGTATCGCCAATGCCATGGCCCCATTCCGGGCCTGGACATCCAGCCGGGCGAGGAGATGCGATTCCGTCCCCAGGCTTCCAATCACCGGTCGCGCGCGTTCCGGCGGTTCGACTGTCCCAGCACGATCAGGACGCTGACCCTCAACAACGCTCCACGCATCGCCGGCCGGCAGCGCGCCATCCGGCAGTTCGGCAAGGTAGCGCGGCGGCGCAGCTGGCAATCCGGATGCAAGGCGGCACAGGCTGCCGTCATCGAACACGCCCACAATGTCGATCGGTCCTGCGACCGGGCGTTCGCCGACCGCAGCAAACCCACGCCCCAGCCGGCCGATGCCAAGTGTTTTCCCGATGTCCTTTCGTTCGATCAGACTGCCACCCCAGCCGACGACACTGCCCGACGAATCCGTCACCAAGAGCCAAGCGGGCTGGTCCGGTGAGTCGAACGCCGCCGCCCACCCGGTGACCACGACGCCGTCGACGGGATTCGACACGACGCTTTCGACGTCGCCCCGGCATGCCTCGTTCGGCTGCGGAACCGGTCCCTGACGCAGCCTCGCCGAGGGCAGGAAGCGCGAACGATCGGCAAATGGCCCCAGGCTCGCCTGATCGAGCTGCTGCAGAACGGTCATTGGAATGATCGGCCAGCCCGGATGCAGCGACCTCATGGTTTCCGGACGGAACCCGCCGGCCAGATAGGCAGCGATCGCGTTGGCCCTAGCGTCGCGTGTCCCGATGACTTTCGGCAGTTGAAGCAGGCCGTCGACCAGCCCTGGGATCAGGAGCAGGATCGCCGCAATCCCGACGCCGACCGGGCGGGCGTGACGGCGCTCCACCCTAGCCAACCGATCCAACAGCAATGCCAGCGTCGCCAGCAGGAACAGGAAGGACGGCGTCGCGTACCGCACCGAGTTGGCCTGTCCGACACCGAACGTGACCCGGCCAACAGCCGTCAAAAGCGCCGCACCGAGCACGAATGCGGCAACCGCGAGGAGCACAGCATGCGCCGGACGATAGCGGTCGCGATTCCTGATCGCATCGACGGTGAACGCACCGACCGTCAAGATCAGGACTACCCCGAGGATCTCCTGGCCAAGCGTGCCGATCTGCCCGATCCCGTTCGTCAGGTAGCGCAGGACGTACAGAGCCAGTGCCGTGGGCTGCTGCAGGGCCTGCAGCGGACTGCCGTGACCGGGGTTCGACTGATAGCCCGCAACCTCCAGGGCGATGACGCCCAGCGCGACCGCGAGCAGCAACCGGAACGGCCAGCCACGCAGCCCGCACCACATCGTCAGACCGACCAGCAGCGGCCAGACCAGAAGGCCGTTGGCCATCGAGTATGTCGACGCCAGGCCAAACATGATCGCAACGGTCACCCGGCCCCAAGGCCGCAGGGCGTTGTCGGCACAAACCGCGACGAAGGCCAGGGTCGCAAACAGCCAGACCTGGACGAACTGGACCTGGAAGGCCCATACCAGATTGTCCCATTGCGCCGGCGACAGTACGGCGCCCAGAGAGAGCGCCGCAAACACCCAGCCCAGTGCACCGCGGTGCCCCAGACTACGGAACAGCCAGGACAGGGCGGCCCCGTGGGCGACCGACGACAGCACGATGACGACAATCAGGAACCACTGGGTGCCGGCGAACAGAGCGACATCGGCCAGGAACCACAGCCGCGGCACCACCAAACGGTGCTCATTGTGATGTTCGTACAGCTCAGCGAAGCCGTAACCGCTCCAACCACCAGCCTCGAAGAAATGGCGATAAAAGTCGATGAAGTCGGCGAACGGGATCGGCTCGAACGCCACGACGGCGACCATGATTCCGGCCAGCGCCGAAATCAGACCGAGGGCGACGGCAACACCGACCACTGCCCTCACAAGTCACCACCGCGCCGGGTTGCGAATGAGAAGTGGCGGTGGCCGAAATAGCTGGTAACGGCCGGAACGGCCACACCGATCAGATGGGCCACATCCTCGGCATGCCAGACGAAGCCAACGGCCGGAAACGCCAACCGGGCCAGACCGACACTCACTACCCAGACTTGTGCCAGCGCCACCAGATTGACCAGGGCGAACCGCCCCGCCTCGTCGGCGATGCTTCGACCGGACTGGGCGAAGACGAAGGCGCGCGCCAAGCCATACGCGGTGACCATGCCAACCAGATAAGCCAGCGCCACAGCGAGTTCATAGGCCACCGCATGGCTCAACAGCCACCGCGACAGCACGTTGACGCAGGCCGCCGCACCGCCGGTTATCAGAAACCGGCCGAACTCGCCGCCGATGAATGCCTTGCTCACCGTCAAGTACCGAGATTGGCGGCCATCAAGGCGCCATACCGTACGCTTTCCGAGATGCCCCGATCCTCCGGGTAGTAGAACGCCGTATCGGCAACCTGCAAGCCCTGGATGGGCGTCTGGATCGGCGGCACCCGCTCGGCGAATCCGGCTGGGCAGACCGGCTGGGCATGCCGCAGGCGGCCGACCATGCTGGCCTTGAGGTCTGTGTCGTCAATCGTCGGGTTGAGCCGACGGATCGCCGCCATCGACTCGGCGACGAAGTCCGAGTCGCTGCCGCCGAACTTTACGTTAGTCTGCGGCATGTAGAACGGCACGTAGACCACTGTCTCATCGACCGGGCGCAGGTTGGAGAACTCGATGATACCGGGAATGTCGATTGCCGGATCGTTGATGTTGACCCAGAAGTGCGGCGACACCGACCGGGCCAGCTTCAGCAGCACGCAGACCACGCCGATGTTGTCGATGCGGTCGTACGCCGCATTCCAGTCGTCCGGCAGACCCGGGATCAACCGCGCGACATACGGTGTGGGCATGGTCGAGATCACGGCGTCGACCGGGTCTATTCCCGCCGGGGTACGCACCCCCGTCACCCGGCCGTCGGCCGTGACGACCTCCTCGACCCGCATTCCCAGCCGAATGGTTCCGCCGCGGCTCTCGATCGCCTGTACAAGCGCATCGACCAGGGTTTGCGATCCACCCTCGATGTAGCCGAGTTGTTCCTGCATCAACGACCGGCGTGATGTCCCGATCCGCTTGATGCGGGTCCAGATCCAGGCGGCCGAAACGTGCTCGGCGAACTCAAAGAACTTTAGATCGAACAGCCGGCGCCACAGAACGTCATAAGCCTCCGAGCCGGCCTCCCGCTCAATCCAGTCCTTGGCGGTGACGTTTTCCAGGTCGGCCCAGTCCGACCGTTTCGTCGCGCGAAACATCTGCCAGCCGTATCGGAGCTTCGCGATCCACGACAGCTTGGGAAAACTGAGCAACGCCAGCGGATCGCCCCAGCGGTACAGCCGGCCATCCACGAAGTAGCCCATCGAGGTATCACGCCAGCGCATCCGGTCGCCGATGCCAAGCTCCTGCATCAGTTCGAAGGTTGCCGCGTCGGCCTTGCAGACGAAATGGTAGAATCGTTCGATCGACAACCCATCGAGATCGGCGTGCGCCGCCATGCCGCCCGGCACGGAATCAGCCTCATAGACTGTGACCCGATGCCCGGCCTTCAGCGCATGGTAGGCAGCGGCGAGGCCCATGGCCCCGGCACCGACGATCCCGACGGTTGCCAACTTCCTCTCCTTCAGAAGTCCAGCGCGATGGGCGCGTAGGTTGGGTCGTTGAACGTGGTCTGCAACGCGTCATCCAACGGCGTCGATTGCACGCCGAAGATGGCCGGCCAGTCGATGACCTCGAAGCTATCCGGTGTCACCAGCGCTTCCAGTTGAGTCGTGGTGAACGGCGGATTGCGATCGACCAACGCATAGGCCTGCAGCAGCAATCGGAACAGTCCGTAGGGAATCTTGATGATCGGCGTACGGGCCCCAGTCGCCCGCTTCACCGCCCGGATCAGGTCGATGTAATCGATCTTCTCCTGGCCTGATATGTTCCAGGCTCCCTGCTTGGTGCTTCGCAGGCACGAGGCAATCACGTCGCAAAAATCGAGGGCGAATAGCGGCTGGCGCATGTAGCGGCCTGAGCCCGGGATCGGGAACACCGGCACGCGCTTCATGAAGCGCGCCAACCAGCCGAGATGCTTTCGGTCAAACCAGCCGAACATCAGAGTCGGACGCAGGATCGCGTGCGGGATGCGGGATTCAACCACCAGCTTTTCCTGGGTCTTCTTCGACTCGGTGTAGAAGTCCACCGCCATCGAGTTCACCACCGACGAACTGACATGCACCAGGTACGGCACCTGTGCTGCCGTCATGGCCGCCAGCACCTTCTCGGTCGCCAGGATGTTGTTGGCTTCGAATTCCCGCCAGTCGAGCCCACCGATCTGGGCGTGCAACTGAATCACGGCGTCGGCGTCCTGGAACGCCGTCACCCAGGGACCCGCCACCGACAGGTCGGCCTCGATCACCTCGATCTCCGGGTGCAACCGGCGCAGCGTCCGCGTGTTGGCGTGATGCTTGTCGATTCCGACAATGCTCAGGCCGGAGTCCGATTTCAGCCGGGCGATCAGGTTCTGCCCGACCAGGCCCGCCGCCCCGGTAACAACAATCCTGGTCACTCGACCGCCCCTAGATGTTCAACCGGTTGAAGACCGCTCGCGGCAGGTTGCGGATGATCAGCATGACGCCCCACCAGAACCACGGCGTGTAGATCACCGCACGGCGCTTGACGATGGCCCGCTCTATGTCTTCCGCCACACGCTCCGCCGTCGCCCACAACGGGCCGCCCTTCTGGACATGCGCGGTCATCGGAGTGTCGACGAAGCCGGGCTTGACGGCGACCACCGTCACTGGGGTTCCGGCAAAGCGGTGCGCCAGACCGTCGAGGAAAACCGATAGCCCGGCCTTGGCGGCACCATAGGCGTAGTTGGACCTCCGGCCGCGGTCGCCCGCCACCGACGAAATGGTCACCAGCGTTCCCGCACCTGCTGTTTCAAGCGCACCGGCCACCAATTCGCACCAGATCGCCGCGCTCAGAAAGTTGGTGCGCAAGCCCTGCTCCAGACGGTTCGTATCCGCCTGGCCCGCGGCATGATCTCCTAGAACACCATACGCGATGAACGCCACATCGATTCCGCCCAACCGCTCCACAAAGGCGGCGAAGCGTTGAGGCGCCCCGTCGGTGTCGGCAAGGTCGCTCTCTGCGACCAGCACTTCGGCGGCGCCGCGGGCGCGCAGGTCATCGGCAACGATGGACAACTTGCCTGGATCCCGGCCAACCAGCAGCAGTCGATCGCCACGGGTGGCGCGCAGCCGCGCCCAACGTTCTGCAATCGTCGACGTTCCGCCGAGAATGAGGATTTTCTTAGGTTCCGGCATTGCATCCATCACTCGGTTTCGGTAACCCGGCGCCAGAAACTGGACATCAGCATAGGATCGCGCAAACGCTCCAGGTCCGTCCACGCCGGATAACCGCAGCGGAATACCGCTGCCGGCAGTCGCCCATCCTTGGCTGGATACAGGCGGCCACCGGCCTCAGCAACGATCCGGTCCAATTCGCCCAACAACGCCAAGGTGCGATCACCGCGGTTCGGAAAATCGAGTGCCAGGGTCGTACCGGCCATCGGGAAAGACATCGGTCCCGGTGACGCCACCTCGCCGAAGTTCTTGAGCACCGCCAGGAACGAGGCATCACCGCTGCGCGCGATCCGGTCAAGCAACGCGTGCACGGTGGGTTTCGCGGCGCCCGTCGGGACGACGCCCTGCCATTGGTAGAAACCGCGCCGGCCATACAGACGGTTCCAGTTCCCAACACGGTCCAGCGGGTAGAAGAAGCCATCATAATGCTGCGTACCGCGGTATGCCGCCCCCGGCCTAGCGTAATAGAGCCGGTTCAACGCACCAATCGTCCAACGGTTCAGCAGGTGTCCCGGCGCGTCGATCGGAACCGAGAATCCTAATGATCGGTGCGGTTCAAGCAGCGCGCCATCGGCGTGCCGCCCCCGCGAGAACACCCCTCGCCCGAGCCGCCTTCCTGTCGAGAGCGTGTCGATCCACGCCACTGTATACGGCCAGTCGACGCTTGCCTCGGCCGACCGAAAGAACCCGTCCAGGGTATCGAACCGCTCGTTCTCGACCGTCATCGACGACGACGTGATCGGAATTAGCGCGATCTCGATCCACAACAGAATGCCGGTCAGGCCGAGCCCACCGATGGTCGCCCGAAACAACTCAGTATCAGTGTCAGGCCCGCACTCGACCACACCGCGATCCGACCGCCAAATCGCAAACCGGCGGACATGCCCGCCAAAGCACCCGACTGCGTGATGGTTCTTGCCATGAACATCATTGGCCACCGCACCGCCGAGGGTGACGAACTTGGTGCCGGGCGTTACGGGCACAAACCATCCGGCTGGCACAACAAGCCGCAGGACCGCATCCAGAGACATGCCGGCGTCCGCCCGCAGGATTCCGGACGCCCGATCGAAGGCGACGGCACGGTCCAGCCCGGTCATCGTGACGAGCCCGCCGCCGATGTTCAGGCCGGTGTCACCGTAGGACCGTCCGAGTCCCCGGGCGAGCGTCGTTCCGGTACCGTTGGACGAGGCCGCCGCTGCGGCCATCACGTCCTGAGGCCAGGCTGGTGTTGTGACCCGGTGCCGGCCACGGTGCACCCTGCCCCAACTCAGCAGCCCGTCATGATCGTGGGTAATCACCCCGCAAGCAGGACCGCGCCAAGCGCGACCAGTCCAAGACAAAGGCTCGCCCGGTCCTTCAAGGCGAACACCACCGGGTCGTCGTGCATTTGCCCGCGCGACGCCAGAAGCCAGACTCGTGGCAGCCACCAGCCCAACACCGCCGGAACAACCCAAAGCCACTCCGGACTGGCGAGCCGGATCTCGTGCAACGGATCGGCCACGAGGTAGATCATGAAGATCAAGACCGATGCGATGCCGGTCGCCAGACCGATCACCAGGATGAACGGACCGTCGCCGGCTCGATAACCACGGCCCGGGACGGAGACCAGCCCTCGTTCCTCAAGTCCTCGCACCTCGGTCAACCGTTTGACGAGCGCCAGACTGGTGAAGAACGCCATCGAGAACACCAGAAGCCAGG
Source organism: Thalassobaculum sp. (assembly GCF_040219215.1). Lineage (GTDB taxonomy): Bacteria > Pseudomonadota > Alphaproteobacteria > Thalassobaculales > Thalassobaculaceae > Thalassobaculum_A. The sequence goes on along the minus strand of NZ_JAVJSX010000018.1, from coordinate 5,828 downwards.
CCGGCACCCCGTCCTCGACCAGCAGGTGCCCAGCAAGCAGACGCAACGTGAACAGCGCTCCGAGTGTCAGTACATCGATGACAGTTTGGGTTTTCAGCCCAAAAGAATACAGGGCCGTCAAGACAAGGTAGGCCAGCAGGCACAAGAACACGTCCACGTCGATCAGCACCGTGCCGACAAGACCGGCAAGGACGAAAACCGGCGCCAGGACGAGGGCGGTGGGGATCGGCAAGGCGCCCGAGGCGAGCGGCCGACTGCGTTTGCTCGGGTGCGAGCGGTCAGCCGACAAGTCCAGAAGGTCGTTCAGAAGGTAGGTTCCGCTCGCCGCTAACGAGAACAACAGGATCGTCGCCACCGCCGACAGCAGGACCGCCGACTCCTCATAGCCCCGTGTCAGCAGCAACGGCAGCAGGATCAGGGTGTTTTTCGCCCACTGGTGTGGCCGCAATGCCCGAAACAACGCGCTGAGCATTGAGGACGGCGTGCCGAAGGCCGCCTCAATCGGAGCTCGCGCCAACGCCGCGTCGTGTAAGGTGCGGCCGTCGTTCACCAGAACGGCGCCGACCGCTCGGTCCCAGACCACCAAGTCGGCACGGGCGTCACCGGCATACACGAACCCGTCGGGATGCCGGTCGATCAGGAGCCTCGCCTTAGTGGGCCCCTTGAGGTTGGTCCGGCCGTCGCTGCCCAAGGCGGCATCGAACACACCGACGCGGGCGGCCACCCGGTCGACAATACGTTGATCGGAGGCCGAAACCAGCTCGATCCGACGACCCGCTGCGCGCTCTGACCGCAGATAGGCCACCAAATCATCGGTCAGCGGCAGCAGATCAACGTCGACCCCGTCACCCGCTGCTTCAAGCAGCCGGGCCTTCAGATGCGCCCTGCCCGAGACCAGCCAGACCGGCAGCAGAAAAACGATCCAGGGGCGCCGACTGAGGGCCGCCAGCAGTGTCTCGTACAGCAGATCGGTCCTGATCAGCGTACCGTCGAGATCCACACAAAGCGGCGGCCGCATCCAATTCTCCAAACCCGGGTGCCGGTCGTCATCCTCCGAACCACCCTTCCTATGGTGTCCTCGATGCTCCGGCAAGCGGCGCTCAGCGCGGATGAGCGGCCTTCCAACGATCCGCCTCGGCACGGGCACGCTCGCGGTCCTGCTGGTCCAGCACCACCAGCACCGATTGCCGAAGCGCGTCTGCCGCCTCGATACCGGCATCGACGGCCAGATTGAGCCACTTCAGTGCCTCAACGGCGTCGGCCTCTACTCCCTCACCCCGAGCATAAAGATTGCCGAGGTTCAGGAATGCTTCCGGCACGCCGAACTCGGCCGCCTTATGGTACAGATCCAGTGCTCGAGCCGGATCGGCCGGGCCACCTTCGTCGGTCTCCAAAAGCACCGCCAGATTGTATTGCGCCGACGGCATGCCTTGCTTGGCGGCGTGTTCGTACCAGGTGCGGGCCTTTGCCAAGTCGCGCTCCACGGCCTGGCCGGTCTGGTAGAGCACACCGAGCTTGAACTGGGCCAACGCGAATCCGGCCTCTGCCGACCGACGATACCAGTTCACCGCTTCCTGTGGGCGAGGTCGATCCTGCAGCCCCTGCTCCAGGGTCAGACCGAGGTAGAACATCGCCTTGGGATCCCCGGCACGCGCGGAGTCGCGATACCAGCGCATGGCGTCGGTGTAGGTCTTCGGGACCGGCACGTCAGCCGCGACGGACGTTCCATCGGACACGATCAGCGCCAGCATCCCTGCACTCAGAACAGCGATCGTGTGGCGTCTCACCGGCGCACTCGACGGTGAACGAAAGGGGACGACGATCGCTTCACGGGCTCAGCGGGCCTGTGCCACTGCTCGACCGGGGGGCCGGTCCCTGATAGCCGATCAACCGATTGGCCTCGCTGCCGGGAAGCGGTTGGGCGTAGCAGTTCACCTTGCCCAGGGTGCGGTAACAGTACGACGTCGGTGGCGGGACCGCAGGCGCCTGCTCCTTCGGCTGGAACGCCGCCGACACGTCGTTCACGGCGTTCTGGACCGACTGACCGACCTCGGCGCAACCGGACAGCAATCCGATCAGCAATCCGGCCAGACCGACTTTTCTCCACGCTCCGGCGCGCTTGGCGCTCCGCATCGTCATGCCATCAAGACCCCGTCTTGCCCGCGCCCCGACCCGCAGGATTCATCAAGGAGTCTAGCCGAACCCCGAATAAATCCCAAGCGGGCCGAATCGCGCCCCGTCCCGGCGAGACCGTCAGTGAACCGTCTTCAGCACGTCCGCCACGGTGTCGACGATGAAGTCGATCTGCGTCTTCTCGACGATCAGCGGCGGCGACAGGGCGATGATGTCACCGGTGGTGCGGATCAACAGCCCCTTGTCGTATGCCTTCAGGAACGCGTCGAATGCCCGTGCCGTCGGCTTGCCCGGCTGTGGCTCAAGTTCGATCGCTCCGACCATGCCGATGTTGCGGATGTCGATGACATGGTTGCCGCCCTTCAGCGAGTGCAACCCGTCCGCCCAATACGGTGCCAGATCATTCGCACGCTCGAACAGCCCCTCATCCCTGTACAGGTCGATGGTGGCCAACCCGGCCGCGCACGCCAGTGGGTGGCCTGAATAGGTATAGCCGTGGAACAACTCGATCGAATTGTCCGGCGCGTTCATGAAGGCGTCATAGATGCCGTCCCGGCAGAACACCGCCCCCATCGGAACCACGGCGTTGGTGATGCCCTTGGCTGTGGTGAACAGGTCCGGCTTGACCCCGAAGTAGTCGCTGGCGAACGGCGCACCGAGACGGCCGAACCCGGTAATGACCTCGTCGAAGATCAACAGGATGCCGTGCTTGTCGCAGATCTCGCGCAGGCGCTTCAGATAGCCCTTCGGCGGGATGAGAACGCCGGTCGAGCCCGCCACCGGCTCCACGATCACCGCGGCGATGGTCGAGGCGTCGTGCAGGGCGACGATGCGCTCGAGCTCATCGGCCAGTTCGATACCCGACTCCGGCTCGCCGCGGGAATAGGCGTTCTTCGACAGGTTGTGGGTGTGCGGAAGGTGGTCGACCCCGCCCAGCATGGTGCCGAAGGTCTTGCGGTTCGACACGATGCCACCAACCGAGATACCGCCGAAGCCGACCCCGTGATAGCCGCGCTCGCGACCGATCAGACGGGTACGGGTGCCCTGGCCGATGGCTCGTTGATAGGCGAGCGCGATCTTCAGTGCGGTATCGACCGACTCCGACCCGGAATTGGTGAAGAACACCTGCCCGAAACCCTCGATCATCTGGGTGAGGCGGGAGGCGAACTCGAACGACAGCGGATGGCCCATCTGGAACGTCGGTGCGAAGTCGAGCTTCTCGACCTGGCGCTGCACAGCCTCGATGATCGGCCTGCGTCGGTGTCCGGCGTTGCAGCACCACAATCCGGACGTCCCGTCGAGCACCTTGCGGCCCTCGGCTGTGGTGTAGTGCATGCCCTCGGCTTCCACGAACATCCGGGGCTGCTTCTTGAACTGCCGGTTCGCGGTGAACGGCATCCAGAACGGCTCTAGATCGTTCGGCTTGGTCTGGTCGTTCGCCGCGGTCGCCATGAGTGTCTCCGTCTGTCGGCAAGGCTTATGGGATACTGGATCGCCGAGCATCTTAGGGGGTGCTGTACGAGCGGCGCAAACATGATTGCGTCACACAGGCAATCCTTTGTTGAGGCGCTGGCCACAGCATGGGCACCAAACTCAAGGCAGCGCGGTACGCTCAGGTGAAGTCGAACCACGACGATTGCAGGTCAGTCAAGCGAACCCCCGTCAACTGTACGGTCGGGCCCGCGTCGAAACTGAACAGCACGCTGCCGTCGGCAGTCTCCGAAGCGCGGGCCAACAGTGCTGCGAAATCGGTGACGCCCGACCCCGGGCCGGCGCTCTGGACCTGCATGATGTCACCGTCGGATCCGTCAAAGTCACTGACGACAATCGTCCCGCTCGACTCTCTGATGACGATCAGATCCTGGCCCGTCCCAAGGCTGATCAGTTCCGAGCCCACCCCCGCATAGACCGTATCGTTGCCGGCGTCTCCATACAGGCGGGTCTCTTCACCAACGGCTTCGCCGCCCGTTGACCCATACAGCACATCGCTGCCGAGACCGCCGTAGAGGATGTTTGCTCCACGATTGCCGAGAATGACGTCGCTTCCGTCGCCACCGTAAATGACATCATTTCCCTGACCGCCGTATATCGTGTCTAACCCTTTGTTTCCGTACAAAAGGTCATTCTCCTTGTTTCCATAAACAAGGTCATCATTCTGGCCCCCAAATATGGAGTCAGATCCTTGACCGCCGAACAAGGTGTCGTTGTCGGTGTTGCCGTAGATTAAGTCGGTCCACAGATTTCCGTAGATCAGATCAGCCCCTAGGCCGCCAATACCGATATCAGCGTCGTCGCCGCCATAGATCGTATCGTTGCCATCCTCTCCGTCGAGGTAGTCGGTACCGGAGCCGCCAATAAGCAGATCCCCAGATCCTCCTCCGTAGATCGTATCGTTGCCCTCGCCGCCATCAAGGACATCCGGCGAACCGCCGCCGCGCAGAAGATCGTCGATCGAGACTCCGCCACCGCCGCTGCCACCGCCACCACCTCCTCCACCGCCGCCGGAGGACGGGGCTGTATAGGTGATGGTCGTAACGCCGCCACCCGACGTCGCCGCGAATGAACCGGAAAGCGCGCCGCTCAGCGTCAAGGTGGTATCGACCGACGAATTGCCATCGGTGTCGATCGCCAAGGTCGTATTACCCGCAACCGTGACAGCGACCGACCCGATGGCGAACGTCCCGGTGACGACGATCGAGTCATCGCTGCCGAAATCACCCAGCACGTCGCCATCGGTCACGACGAACCGATCCGACCCAGTACCACCGAGGAGTGTGTCGGCGCCGGCGCCACCGGTGATTGTGTCGTTGCCGGCGGCACCGGTGATCGCGTCGGCCTGTCCGGTGCCAACCACCGTCGCCGAAGTACTGCCGGAAAGCGCCAGAACCAGCGCGCCCCCCATCGCACTTGCATCGACGGTCGAAGCGGCGAGCGTCAGGCCGGTGATCGAAATGTTCTGGGTACCGGCGAGATTCAGCGTCTGTATGCCGGTGCTGCCCGCCATATTCAAACTGCTGGCCGTGCCGGTCGAGGTCAGCGTCACCGTCTCGACGTTGTCGACGTTCAGTGCACCGGTGCTGCCCGACGCCAGGCCGTTGATCGTCGCCGTCAGCGCGTCGGTGCCGGTGCCGCCGTCTACCGCGTCGGCATTGGTCAGGGTCGTCCCGAAGGTGAAGCTGTCCGCCACCGATCCGCCGGTGACCGCGACGTTCGCCGTCGCACCGAAGGTCAGGTTCAGCGCGCCCGTCGAGCCCGAGCCGTTGACCGTGGTCACCGTCGAGGTCATGCCGCTGGCCGTCACCGTCTGGTCGCCCGACAGGTTCAGCGTGGTGATCCCGGAACTGCCCGACAGGTCCAGGCTGCTGGCCGTACCGGTCGAGGTCAGCGTCACCGTCTCGACGTTGTCGACGTTCAGTGCACCGGTGCTGCCCGACGCCAGGCCGTTGATCGTCGCCGTCAGCGCGTCGGTGCCGGTGCCGCCGTCCACCGCGTCGGCGTTGGTCAGGGTCGTCCCGAACGCGAAGCTGTCCGCCACCGATCCGCCGGTGACCGCGACGTTCGCCGTGGCCCCGAAGGTCAGGTTCAGCGACCCGGTCGATCCCGAGCCGTTGACCGTCGTCACCGTCGAGGTCATCCCGCTGGCCGTCACCGTCTGGTCGCCCGACAGGTTCAGCGTGGTAATCCCGGCACTGCCC
>NZ_JAVJSX010000017.1:0-12585 GCF_040219215.1 Thalassobaculum sp. | reverse complement strand
CGACTATGCTTTGCTGGGCCGCGAAGATGCCGAACTCGCCACCACCACGGTGATCGACGAACGCACGGCAAACGGCCTCAAGAAGGGCACGCTGGTTCTGTTCGATACGTCGATGCGAGAAGAGCTTCCGTCAGGACGGCTCATCGTGCGGGAGCGTGGTTCGCTGACCGTTTCGACGAAAGTCTTCGGTAAGCAAGTCGAGTCAGTGGTCGGAAGGGTTGTATTTCTACTTTCTCCATAGTGGCCAGACTGGCACGGTTCGGGTCAGACTAAGCCCCCCGATGTTTGGAGAATAGGAATCATGCAAGTGATTTGGGAGGTGAGTCAACACGATATCGAACGATTGCGAGAGTTCGTTCAAGCTCATCAACAGAACCCTTTCGTAATGGCTCGTATTGGACGAAATCTCGCTGTTCAGAAGAGAGCTGTAGGTCGGGCTGAGTTCTGGGAGCAGATGGTTGGAATGAGACTAACGTCTGTTCAACGCTCTGGTCCCGGCAGCCACGTAGTTCGATTTCTCCGAACAAGGCCGTTTCCAATTTCATATGACTCTCTTCAACAACACGCTGACGTCGAAGCCTTTATGAAGGTCACGCTTGCCCAGCACCGAGGAATACGGTTCACGACCAAGATACCCAGCGATTTGCATAAGAATTATCGGTGCTTAGAAGACGGTGAGTGGGCAGTCCTTCTACCAACAATCAACTGCCTAACGGTGCCTGAAGGCAGAGATGTCGAGAGAAATGTAGCTCGCTATCTGCAAGACAAGCTGAGTGGTTTCGGGCCAAAGCAGGCAAGAAACCTCCTCCAAGCTCTGGGTCTCACACGGTATGAAATCCCTATCGATAGCCGGATAACAAAGTGGTTCTCGGAGTTCGGCTTTCCCATGAAACTCAGCTCTGCTCCGCTTTCTGATCCCGGCTACTACGAGTTTGTCCTTGATGGAATCCAGGCACTCTGTGAAGCGGCAGAACTGATGCCTTGTGTGGTCGATGCCGCCATATTCGCTTCATATGACGGCGATGGGTGGACGGCGGATAATGTCGTCTACTGAACGCTGGCATCCCCACTATCGCAAACGCAAATCCGGTACAAAACCAGGGTACAACTGGACAAAACCGACGGCAGCAGGCACTCTAAGGACAAACTGGAAAGCAACGTATTTTCAGCAAGTTACCGGCTCATCCGAGCAACGATGAAATGGTGATCTCACGATTCCCGCCGGGGACGCCATCACTCACCACGCGCTACCCACCGCTCGGCAGGTGCTTGCCCCACAGGCGGTCGAAGTCAGTCATGCTCTGGATCGGCCAGACGCCTTTGACATTGCCGATCCAGTCGGGGACGGCGCCGGCGAAGCCGATCACGTGGACATGGAAGGTGTGGCAGTGGCGATCCGATGGGTCGAAGCGCGGATGGGCGGGATCGATCGGCCGGAAGAAGGCGACGAAGCAGGCCGGGCAGAGGGCCTGCACTTCCGCCAGGATCTCCGGCACCAGGGCGCGGCGGTCGGCCTCGGCGGAAATCACCAGACGGTCGTGCGCCAACCCGCGCATGCCCCGGAGCACTGCCGCTTCCATGCCCTCGGCGTCGATCTTCACCAGGCGTGGCCGCGGTGCGCGGGTGGCCAGGAAGGCATCCAGGCGAACGGTCGGGCAGGGCACCCGTCGCGGCGACTGGCGGTCGGGATCCAGGCCGAAGCCGCCATAGTTGCCGGGGCGCCGCAGGTCGATCTCGTCGATGTCGACCATTCCGGCCCGGTCGGCGACGGCAAGCGGGTAGAGCGATACGTTGCCATGAGAGAAGGTGTTGGCTGATGCCAGCCGGAAGCACTGTGGCTGCGGCTCGAACCCGATGACCGTCGGCCGCGCCGCGCTGACGGCCAGCGCCCTGGCGACGACGCCGATGTTGCTGCCGACGTCGACAACGGCATCGCCGGGCCCTGCCAGGCGGCTGTAGAGGTCGATCTCGGCGGCCGCGTATTCGCCGAACCGGCGCAGCGCCGCCGAGACCCCCTGATCGTTGGTGAAGCCATGCATCGGGCCCCAGCGGGTGCTCAGGCGCTCGATCAGTGCCGGGGCGTCCGGACGGTCGGCTTCGTTCGGCATGTTGTCCTCGGTCATCCCTCAGCTTGGCGGCGCTTGGCGTAATGCCGGTGCGCCTTGGCGCGGTTTCCGCATTGGCTCATCGAGCACCAGCGCCGGTTGGCGCTCTTGCTGTCGTCCAGGAACAGCCAGCCGCAGCGGTCGTTGGCGCAGCGCCGGACCCGTTCGACACGGGAGCCGGCCAGCAGGTCGCCAGCCGCCCACAACACCGGCACCAGCAGGGCGTCGACGCCGGCCAGTGGGGCGACGCGCCAAGCGAAGCGGTCGTCGATCCACTCCAACGCGCTGCGGGACGGCGTCGTGCGCAGGGCTTCGTTGAGGGCGGCGAGGTCGGCCGGGTCCGGGTCGTCGCCGCCGGCCACCGCCGCGAACGTCCCATAGATCGCCTCTCGAACCGCCATCGCCCACCCAAACACCGGCATCGCCTCGTCGGGTCGCCTGGCCCACCGCGCCCGCAGGTCGGCGACCATCGCGGGATCGATCCCGCCGGACGCGGCGCTCCAGTCCAGCAGGTCCAGCGCGGAGTGCAGCGTCTCCGTCGCGGGATCGCTGCCGCGCCAGTACCGGGTGTTGGCGAAGTCCAGGCAGAGATCGTCGCGCGGCGCTGGAAACAGCGGCCCTGGGGGCGCAGCACTGGCCGGATTAGTCATGAACCGACAGTACTAACCATCATGCTGGTTGACAAGAGATCTGCGCTTGATCGAGTATTCTAACCATCATGGTGGTTGATGTGCGCGTCGGCAGCGTGCCTTCGCGCCAGACAGGGGAGTAGTTCCATGCTTGATCATGTCTCCATCGGCGTCCGGGACATCGCGGCGACGCGCCGGTTCTACGACGCGGCCCTGGCGCCGCTCGACTATGCGTGCCTCAGCGATGGCGCGGACTCACTCGGCTACGGCAGCGGGTCGGTGGCGTTCTGGATTTCGAAGAGCCAGCGCCCGGTACCGGCCGACGATCAATCGGGCCTGCATTTCTGCTTCAAGGCGCCGAGCCGCGCCGCGGTCAACGCGTTCCACGCGGCGGCACTGGCGGCAGGCGGGCGGGACAATGGCGGGCCGGGATTACGGGCCGACTACGGGGCCAACTACTACGCCGCCTTCGCGATCGATCCGGATGGTTACCGGATCGAGGCGTACTGCGGCAGCGAGGCGTGACCGGAAATGGACTGCGACTTGGGTCGGCCGCTCAACTGCGGCCGGCCTGGCTGCGCATCAGGACCAATGTGGTGATCAGCCCGATTCCGAAGGCCGCAGTCAGCGCGGCGAAACCGTCGTGGAATGCGAGTTCGTGGGCTTTCAGGTCGACCAGTTGCCGGACGTAGGCCAGGGCCGCTCCATGCCGCTCGCCTTCCGGCACGCCGGCCGCCGCGAACCGCGCCGACAACGCTCCCAGCAGTTCCGACAGGGGGACGTTTCCGGGGGTCTGCGTTACCGCCAGGGCAGCGGAGTGTGAGGCGATCCGCCCGTCGATGATGATGGCCAGGGCGTTGACGCCGATCGCCGCCCCGGTCATCCGGATGAAGTTCAGCGTGCCGGCCGCCGACGGCACCAGTTCCCGCGGGACCGACGCCAGGGCTCCCAGGTTCAGGGCGGGCATGACGAGGCCGAGGCCGATCCGGCCGAACGCGACCAGCAGCGCCAGCGTCCAGAACCCGGTCGCGATCTCCGCCGACATCAGCCAGAAGCATGACACGCCGAACACCGACAGGCCGATCGAGATCGTCCAGATCGCGGGGACGGTCTGGGAGATCCGCCCGGCGATCGGGAACACCGCCATCGCCACCACGCCGCCCGGCAGCAGCATCAGCCCGGCCTTGGTGGCGGTGAAGCCCTGGACCGTCTGCACCATGATCGGGATCAGGAACAGCGTGCCGAACATGCCGGCACCGAAGATGAACCCGACGATCGCCGATGCCGTGTAATGCCAGACCGAGAACAGCTTGAGCTGTATCAGCGGGGCGGGATGGCTCATCTCGCGGTACAGGAAGCAGGCGAAACTGGCGGCCGAGCCGATCAGCAGCAGGAAGCAGCGATCGGCGTCCCAGCCGTCGCGCTGGCCCTCGGTGATGCCGTTCAGGAACAGGCCGATGGCTGCGGTGATCAGCGCGAAGCTGACCAGGTTGACTCCGGCCTTCCGGGCGTTCGGATCGCGCGGTGGCAGGTACACCCAGGCCAGAGCCGCCGATATCGCCATGATCGGCACCGGTGCTGAGAAGACCCACGGCCAGGCAACGGTGTCCACGACGATGCCGCCGAGCGTCGGTCCGATGGTCGGGCCGAGCACGATGCCCATGCCGAACCAGCCCATGGCCCGGCCACGCTCTTCCGGCGGATAGACCAGGAACACCGTGCTCATGGCGAGTGGCTGGATGATGCCGGCGCAGACGCCCTGGGCAACCCTGGCCAGGATCAGCCCGCCATAGGTTGGCGACAGCTGTCCGATGAAGGACGCGGCAATGAAGATCGCAACGGCTCCGAGAAAGGAAGCCCGCGGCCCGAACCGTCCAACCAGCCAGGCGTTCAGCAGCATCGAGACGGTCATCGCCGACAGGAACCCGGTCGACATCCAGTGTGCCTGATCCTGCCCGATGCCGAACGCGCCCATGATGTCCGGGATCGCGACGTTCACCATGGTCGACGACATGATCATCGAGATCATCGCGATCATGGTCGTGACGGTGACGCCGATCTTGCTGATGGCCGGCGGTTCGGCATGGGGCAGGGCGTCGGCGGCCGCGGTCACACCGGCCTCAGAACGGCCAGAATCCGGTCCGCGGCGCGTTGATGGATACTTCCACCATCATGCCCGGGCGCAGGCGCCCGTCGCGTTGCTCGACCGCCACCCGAACCTCGATGCGCTGGGTCACCTTGGTGAAGGTGCCGGATTCATTCAGGCGCGGCAGCAGGGCGTACTGGCTGTTGGCGGCATGGCCGACCCGCTCCACCCGGCCCTCGAAGGTCTCGCCGGGGTAGGCGTCGACGTGGATCGACACGGTCTGGCCGATGGCGACCCGCCCGACCTCGGTTTCGCGGATGTTGGCCTCGACCCAGATTGTGGCCGGATTGTGCAGCGACATCAGCCGCTGGCCCTTTTCGACCCGCTCTCCTGCGGACACGAAGGTTCGTCCAACGACTCCGTCGATCGGACTGACGATGGTGCGGTGCTCCAGGTCGATCCGCAGCCGTTCGCGACGCGCCGCAATCTCGGCAAGTTCCGCCTCGAGTCGGGTCCGTTCGGCCCGCTTGACCGAAACCTCCGCCAGATCGGCGTTGGCCTCGTCGATGCCGGCCTGCGCCATGGCGATCTCGGCCTTGGCACGGCTCAGCTCCTGTCGGGCCTTCAGATAGTCGGTATGCGCGCGTTCCAGGCGCGACGATGCGATCGCCCCGGTGGTCGACAGCGCCCGCGCCCGCTCATAGTCCGCTTTGGCGAACGACAGTTCATGCTCGTACAGCTCATAGCCGGCGGTCATTTCCGTGAGCTGCGACTTGGCTCGTGCGACCCGGCTTTCGGTGCGCTCGCGGATCATGACGATCTCCGCTTCGAGCCGGCTGATCTCGGCCAGAAGCGTGGCCTGCTGAGCGTCGGTCTCCTCCAGTCTCAGCAGGGCCTCCCGGTCGTCGAACCGGACAAGAACCTGCCCCTTGGCAACGGCCTGGCCGTCCGTCACCGGACGTTCGGTCGCCCGGCCATCCACCTCGCTTGCCACGGCGATCAGGTCGGCCTTGATGCGGGCGTCGGTTTCGTGGACGTACAGCACCGCGGCGCGGCCCCAATGCGCTGCGAGCGCCAGCAACCCGAGCAGCACAAGCAGAAACAGCGCCAGCCGTACCCAGCGCGCGCTCATCCGCAACCGGCGCGGCGTGGCGGCCGAAGGTACAATCCTGTCTGACAGGCTGGCCGGGTTTGCCGGCTTTGGGGACAATTCGTTCATGGCGGGCGTTTCCACCCTCAGTGTTCGCTAATTCATGCGATATGGCAATTCAATGATTGCGTGCGCCTCGATCAGTCACGGCTCGCCAGTTCGTCGAGGATCGGGCAGTCCGGTCGATGATCGCCATGGCAGGCGTCGATCAGTCGTCCGAGTTCCGCACGCAGGCTGCGGAGTTCGGCGATCTTCAGGTCGATGGCGTCGCAGTGCTGGGTGGCGAGGGACTTGACCTCCGCGCTCGATCGATCCGGGTCGCGATACAGCGACAGCAGCAGCCGGCAGTCCTCGATCGAGAACCCCAGCGAGCGGGCGCGCTTGAGGAATCGGAGCCGGTGCACGTCGCTCGGTCGGTACGCGCGGTAGCCGTTGCCGCGCCGGTCCGGGATCACCAGGCCGATCTGCTCGTAGTAGCGCAGGGTCTTGGCCGGGAGGCCGGCGGCGTCGCCGGCCTCGCCAACCGTCACAGTGGCATCGTCACGCATCGGGCTTCCATCGGGTGAGGGTGAGGGCGTTGGCGACCACGCAGGCCGAGCTCAGAGCCATGGCGGCGCCGGCGAATGCCGGCGACAGCAGGCCAAGCGAGGCCAGCGGCAGGCCGACGACGTTGTAGGCGAAGGCCCAGAACAGGTTTTGGCGGATCTTGACGCGGGTACGCGTGGCTACCGCCAGCGCGGCCGTGACCAATCGTGGGTCTGGTCGCAGCAGGACGATGCCGGCGGTGGCCAACGCGACATCGGTTCCGGATCCCATTGCGATCCCGAGGTCGGCGGAGGCCAGCGCCGGGGCGTCGTTGACGCCGTCGCCGACCATTGCGACCACCCGGCCGGCGGCGCGCAGCTGCTCGATCTCGGCTGCCTTGTCTTCGGGGCGGACCGGGGCCACAACGCGGTCTATGCCCACCTCGCCGCCGATGGCGTCGGCGACGCTGCGGACGTCGCCGGACAGCAGCCACGTCTCGATGCCGCGCGCTCGGAGTGCAGCGACCGCCGCCGCCGCGTTCGGCCGTACCGTATCGGCGACGGCAATCAGTCCGACGGTCCGGCCGTCGACCGCGACCCGGACGACGGTCCGGGCCGCTGCTTCGATGGTGTCGGCGCGCTGCGTGCTGACGGGGTCGTTGAGTTGCTCGCTGGCCATCAGGGCCGCGTTGCCGATGACGACTCGCCTGCCATCCACGGTCGCGGCAATGCCATAGCCGGGGCGGCTGTCGAACTCGGTGGCGGGTTGGATTTCCAGGCTCCGGCCGCGTGCGGCATCGACGACGGCGGCCGCGATCGGGTGCTCGCTCAGGACCTGTGCGCTGGCCGCGATTCCGAGCACCTCGTCCTCTGTCCAGCCCGTGGCCAGGGCCTCGACCAGGGCGACGCGCAGCCGACCCTCGGTCAAGGTGCCGGTCTTGTCGAACACCACCACGTCGACGGCATGGGCGCGCTCCAGTGCGGCGACATCCTTGATCAGGATACCGGACCGTGCGGCGGTTCCGGTGCCGGCGACGATCGCGGCGGGCGTTGCCAGCCCGAGGGCGCAGGGACAGGCGATGACCAGCACCGAAACGGAGGCGACCAGAGCGGGCTCCAGACCGTACCCGGCAATCAGCCAGCCACCGAAGGTGGCGACCGCCAACACCAGAACGACCGGCACGAAGACCGCCGATATCCGGTCGACCAACTGCTGGATCGGGGCCTTTCCGGCCTGGGCCTGCTCGACCAGGCGGGCGATGCGGGCCAGCGTGGTGTCGGCGCCGATGGCAGTGGCCTGGACGCGAAGGTGGCCGGTGCCGTTGATGGCGCCGGAGATGACCGTATCCGCCTCGGCGCGCTCGACCGGCAGGCTTTCACCGGTGATCAGGGATTCGTCCAGGGAGCTGCGGCCTTCGACGATGACGCCGTCGACCGGAACCCGCTCGCCCGGCCGGATCCGCACGACGTCGCCCACCCGGACCTCGGCCACGGGGCGTTCGTGCGCCTCGCCAGCCCGCTCGATCCGGGCGGTCTCCGGGCGCAGCGCCATCAACGCGCGAACCGCGTGGGTGGTGCCGCGTTTGGCCCGTGCCTCCAGTCGCTTGCCCAGCATCACGAGGGTAACGACGGCGGCCGACGCTTCGAAGTAGAGGTGGCCGGTGCCGGTTGCCAGCACGTACACCGAGTAGCCGAAGGCGGCGGTGGTGCCGAGGGCGACCAGCACGTCCATGTTGGCGGCGCGGGCTCGAAGTGCCTTGAATGCACCCAGGTAGAAACGGGCGCCGGCGATCACCTGGACCGGTCCGGCGAGGGCCAACTGGATCCACGCGGCCAGATGCCACCCCGACCCGAGGGCCATGGCGATCATCTGGACGATGAACGGTGCCGTCAGGACGATGGCGCCGATCAGGATGATGTCGTCGCGGTCCAGCCCTCCAGGGGCCTCGGGCTCCGCCATGCCGGGCTCGCCGCGGATCGATGCGCGATAGCCGGCGGCCTCCACGGCGTCGACCAATGCATCGACGGGCACCGGGCCTGCAAGGCGCAGCGTCGCGGAGTCGGTCGCCGGATTGACGTCGGCCCCGATCACGCCGGGCACGGCGCGCAGGGCGGTCGCAACCCGCCGGGCGCAGCCGGCGCAGGTCATCCCCTGCACATCCAGGATCAAGTCGGTGGACGGGACGGTGAACCCCGCGTCAATGATCGCGGCCGTCAGCGCGGCCGGATCGGTTCGGGCCGGATCGTAGGTGACCTCGGCGCTGTCGGTGGCAAAGTTCACGCCGACCGTCGTGACGCCGTCGATGGCGACCAGCGTCCGGTCAAGCCGACTGGCGCAACCGGCGCATCGCATTCCTTGAACGGGTAGACGGATCGAAGCACCGAGATCAGAGTGTGGTTCGGATCGGGCAATGACGGTCGACATGTGGCTCTCCAGTGAGGACACATCCGATATGGGGCTTCTAGTTACTGGAAGGTCAAGGTCAAAAAATATACATCAAATTACGCGGATTGCGCGATCAACTGTGTCCCATTTAGATACCGCGGGTTCACGGTCCGTTAACCCTTCCGGATGCAGAGTGCTTTTGGTGGATTGGGAGAGAGGGCGATTTGACCTGATGGAGCCGGGATGTCTGCAGTGACTGCCGAAGCGAAACCGGTAAAGGACGACCTGGACGAGGTCGACCGGGATTCCCTGCATACATTGCCATTGAGGATCGTGCCGTTGCGACTGGCGGCGTTGCGCCGTGCCCGAATGATCAAGACCTCCAAGCTGGAATCGGTGATCGAGCTGTTCAAGGACAGCTCGGCCGGGTCCGGCCTGATCGACATCAAGTCGCTGCCGGACTTTATCCAGGCTGATGAGGCGGACATCGCTGCGGATCTTGAGATCCTGCATCCGCTGGCGGATCTGAACAGCTTCGATGTGTTCTCGCTGCGCAACTCGTTGCGGGATCTGAAGATCGACGTTCGGTCCGCGACCGATCTGCAGTTGTCGCCCGCCATGGAGGGCCGGCTGACTGAGTACATGAAGTCGTTTACGCGGCCGCTGGTCACCAACGTGTTCGGCACGCCCAACGATGCCGTCGAAAGCTCCGGCCAGATCATCCACATGTTCACCAACATCGACCGCGACGTCGCGCTGCGGAACATGCGCAAGATCGCGCAGATGATGGGCATCACCATTGTCGAGATCCCGGCGTTCCTCGAAAAGTATGGCGACATCTACCTGTCGCTCTCCTACTTCCGGCGTTGCCTCGATGAGATCGTGCCCAAGTTCGACCAGTTCACCGAATGGATGGCGGAGATCAAGACGACGATCCTGCGGGACAACCGGCAACTCATGGACAAGTGCTCCTTCGTCAACGACGGATTGAACGAAGTGCTGAGCTCGGTGACCGGGCGCTTTGAATCGTTCGACCGCAACTCCCAGACGTTCTGGGAGAACATAACGATGGACAGCTTCCAGGCGTTGCACCGGCTGATCACCGCCCATCACGAGACCATCGGCGGCGTGCTGTGCGGCCTGAGCGTCAAGCTAGACTCGTGGGAGCAGAAGTTCCCGAACCACGCGGGCAGTCCGCAGAAGCGAGCCGATTTCATCCTCGGCGAGATGGCGCCGGGCCTTGACCGGTTGATGCGTCTGGAGAAGTCGGCACCCTCGACCACCATGTAACGATGCCCTGGGTTCGTCGGCCAGCGGTCACGGCGCGAGGATGCGCGGCCCGCGATTGTCCGGTCCTGCAAGCAAGGCGCCGACGATGAATCCGGCGGCATGCGCCAGGAACGCGACCGGCTCGCCCTGTTCGAAGGCAATCCCCGCCAACTGCGCTACCAGCCAGACCGCCACCACGGGCAGGACCGGGATGGCGAGGCGTCGCAGCCGGAAGCCACGGGCCGGGACGGCAATTCTGACATGACCATGCGGGTCGCGCCTGGCGACCGCGCCGATGACGCCGGCAATCGACGCGCTGGCCCCGATAATCGGAATCGACGACGTGGCCGACGCGACCGCCTCAACGGTGAGGCCGACCACACCGGCCAGCAGGAATACCAGCAGCAGGCGCCACGCGCCGGTTTGGGCTTCCGCCGGCGGGCCGGCGAACGCCAGGGCTGCCAGGTTGCCGATCAGATGCCCGAACCCGCCGTGCAGGCCCTGGGCAGTGATCAGCGTCGCAATCGGGGGTACTTCTGCGATCCCGGGTAGTGCCATGCTGAGGCCCAGCAACTGGGACGGGATCACGCCATACGCCAGCACGACATGCATGTCGTGATAGGCATCCAAGCCGGCCTGCCAGGCGAACAGCGTGCTGAGTATCAGGCCCAGCGCGATCGTGGTGATTGGGACGCGGCGCATTCAGGCACGGCGGAGCGGACGCTGGCGGCCGCCCAGGCCGGGATCACTCGCGGAACAGAGCGTCGAACGGCATGGAGTACACGACCACCAGGGACTCAACGCCGGGATTGCGTTCGCCCAATCCGGCGTTGGAGATATGAGTGAACGACAAACCCAGCCGGGAGTAGTTGTCGAACCGGTAGGCGACCTCCAGGCCGGAGCGGAATTCGACCGCGTGGCCGAGGTCCTTGCCGTCGCCGTTACCGTACAATCCAACCGCAAAATTCGGGGTGGCGACCCAGCGCTTGCCGAAGAAGATGTCGATACCGACACCGGCATAGCCGTAGGTGGCAGCATCGGTGGTTGCCGTCACACCGACGAACGGCGTGAAGAAGAACAGTTTCTGCGCCTCTGAGAAACGATATTCCAGGCGGGCTTCGCCGGCCGACTGATCGTCGAACAGGTCATAGTAACCGGCACCTATGCTGAGGAAGGCGGGTTCCTCGGCGACGGCGGGCGCCGTCGCGACGAACAGGGCGGCAAGGCCAACCAACAGTCGATGCACGGACGGGACCCTCCGATTGACGAATACCGCGATGCGAATTCGCCGGCATCATAACGGCGTGCGCCTCATCGGCAAGAGGCGGGTGCCGGGGCAGGCCGCTGCCTCCGACCGTGGATATCGGTTGCGGATAGAGCCCTGTAAGAATCGATGCGATTCGGCTATATTGCTGAGTCGAAACACCATCTCACTCGAGGATCGAGGATCCGCGCCATGGGTATGCGCGTTCGCGAGGACTACCGCAGCATCACCGGCCCCGAGAAGGCGGCCATCCTGCTGATGTCGCTGGGCGAGGAACAGGCGGCCAAGCTGTTCGGGCAGATGGACGACGAGGAGATCAAGGAGATCTCCCAGGTCATGGCCGGCCTCGGCACCGTGTCGTCCAACATCGTCGAGCGGCTGTTCGTGGAGTTCGCCGAGCAGGTGTCGTCCACCGGCTCGCTGGTTGGCTCGCTGGATTCGACCGAACGGCTGCTGACCAAGGTCCTCGGCGAGGACCGGGTCGGCGACATCATGGAGGAGATCCGTGGTCCGGCCGGCCGCACGATGTGGGACAAGCTCGCCAACGTGAACGAGCAGGTTCTGGCGAACTACCTGAAGAACGAATACCCGCAGACCGTCGCCGTCATCCTGGGCAAGATCCAGCAGGGCCACGCCGCCAAGGTGCTGGGCACCCTGCCGGAGAACTTCGCGATGGAAGTGGTCATGCGCATGCTGCGCATGGAGGCGGTCAACAAGGACATCGAGAAGGACGTGGAGCGGGTGCTGCGCACCGAGTTCATGTCGAACCTGGCGCGCACCAACCGGCGCGACAGCCACGAGATGATGGCGGAGATCTTCAACAACCTGGACCGCGCGACCGAGAGCCGGTTCCTGTCGGCGCTGGAGGAGCGCAACAAGGACGCCGCCGAGCGGATCCGCTCGCTGATGTTCACCTTCGAGGACCTGTCGCGACTGGATCCGGCGGGTGTGCAGACGCTGCTGCGGGCGGTCGACAAGGACAAGCTGGTGATTGCGCTGAAGGGCTCGTCGGAGGAACTGCGCGACCTGTTCTTCTCCAACATGTCGGAACGCGCGGCCAAGCTGATGCGCGAGGACATGCAGTCGCTCGGGCCGATCCGCCTGAAGGACGTGGAGGAGGCGCAGCAGGCGATGGTGCAGTCGGCCAAGGACCTGTCCGACCGCGGCGAGAT
>NZ_JAVJSX010000016.1:0-17611 GCF_040219215.1 Thalassobaculum sp. | reverse complement strand
CAACCGGCTGATCCTGCAGCCGGTCGCCGAGATCAACATGGCCGCCTCCGACGACCGCGAAATCGGCCAGGGCCAGGGGATCACCGACATCGAGACGGGGTTGCGGCTACGCTACGAACTGGTCGATCGCAACATTGCTCCCTACATCGGCGTGCATTGGGAAAAGAAGCTCGGGGAAACCGCCAGCATCGCCCGCAGCGAAGGCGAGGACACCGACGCAGTGCGTCTCGTCACTGGCCTCAAGGTCATGTTTTGAATCGGTTAAGGCAGTACCCACTCGGAGATGAACGAATGCGAAAATCCAAACTATGGCCGCTGGCCGTGATCGGACTGGTCATTGCCACGGGCTACTCTCTTCCGGTCAATGCCGCGCCGGTCGAAATCGAGATGCTGAACAAGAACGCGGGTGAAACCTTTGTATATTCCTCCGATCTGCTACGCTTATCAGTCGGCGATTCTGTGACGTTTGTTCCCACGACCAAGGGGCACAATGCCCAGAGCATTCCTGGAATGCTTCCAGACGGCGCCACCGAGGTAAAACTCGGCTTCAATCAGCAAGGCACGGTCACGTTCACAGAGCCGGGCGTGTACGGAATCCGGTGCACCCCGCACGCCGGAGCGGGCATGGTCACCGCCATCGTGGTCGGTGAACCGGTCAACCTTGCGGCCGCAAAGGATGCCGCCGGGAAGCTTCCACCCAAAGCACGGCAGCGGTTGTTGGCAGCGCTCAAGTCGCTCGACTGACCTTAAGAGGCGGCGAGCGGACCATCCGCTCGCCGCCTCTCTCCTGCAAGACATTCGCAACGATGCAATACGTCCGCCCCAACACGGCGTCGACGGGAGTGGCTTGCCTGCTCGCAGAGTTGGCGTGTCGCCCCCAACCAGTAGCATCCTGAAAAGGGCAGGCGATCATGATTCACTCACGAATGTTCGGCGCCGTCCTCTTGTACAGCCTACTCTCCGGCCTCGCAGGCGGGACAGCACTGTCGGACACGGCCACGGACCTCGTCGGCGCGTTTCAGGTTCACTCCGTTTCGGCTTCGGCCGCGCCGGCCGGTGCCTGCACCAAGGTTCAGTTGATGGTGGACAACGAGAGCCGGGATGACGTGCAAATTCTAGGGGTCTCCTCGGACATGGCGACCAGAGCCCGCATTCTTGCCAATGTGGGAAGCCGACAGCCCGTGGCACTGGACTCTTTCATCATACCGTCCGGACAGTCGGTTGAGTTCTCCCAGTCACGTTGGTTCGAGCTATGCGGCCTGACACGGTCGCTGGCACCAGGGGAGGCGTTTGCAGCAGAACTGCGAACCCCCCGCTGGACGAGTCCGCTGATTGTCCACGTCCACTGAGTCTGCGGAAGATGGCGCTGTCGATCATCGATCTGCCTCTTGGCCACGATCTCGTCGCCAATTTCTTCGACCATCGGCATTGGTGGCTTCACACCGTCGTGCATGCCGTTCTCATAGGAGGACCGATCTCCTTCCTCGTTCTTGCCGCCGTCATTTGCCTGAAGACGGTACGATTATGCCTGAAGCGACCGTCTCGTCGGCCAGATTCATTGCCGATCGCATTGGATACTGGATCGGCGTTCGATAAGGGAGTCTTCCAATACCTCCTCTCCCGAACTGGGCGCTCGCAGCTCTGGCTGCTCATCGGTGCGCTTGCGACATTGCCGGTTCTGTACGCGACCCTTGAGCTTCCTAAGGTTATTATAAACGGCGCGATCGGATCGGGGCACTTTCCCGAGGTCTACGCGGGCGTGACCGTGACTCAGATCAACTATCTCGTCGCCCTTTGCCTGCTCTACCTTGTTGCAGTGCTGACCGGCAGCGCCCTGAAGTATGCGGTCAATCTCAGCAAAGGTCGGGTCGCAGAGGCGCTGCTGCGGCGCCTGCGAAGCGCGGTGCTTCGAATTTGGCGTCGCGGCGCCCGCAGTGACGGCGACGGTCAACTGATTCCCATCATCGTCCAGGAACTGGAAGTTATTGGCGGCTTTTCCGCAGATATATTAGCCTTGCCAGTGCTGCAAGGCGGCACCTTCCTCACGATACTCACCTTCATGCTCGTGCAGGAACCAATTCTCGGTGCCGCGGCGATCACGCTTCTTCCGATTCAACTCGTGATTATCCCCCGCCTGCAACGCCGGCTCAATGCGCTCGGACGCACCCGCGCGCTTGAGGTCCGCAGGCTCGGGCAACTCTTGAGCGCAGTACGGACGGGACGGACCGTAGACGACCTGATCCCGATCCACGGCTGCTTTCGGCGCATTCAGAGCGTCCGCAATGAGATCTATCAGCGCAAATTTCTTATGAAGAGCGCCCTGAATCTGCTTCAGCATATGACGCCATTCCTGTTCTATACGGTTGGTGGATATCTCGTTATCGAAGGTCGCCTTTCTCTCGGCGCGTTGATCGCGGTGCTCGCAGCATACAAGGATCTGACTTCGCCACTACGCGAACTCTTCAACTACTATCAGCGCCTCGAGGATGTCCGGGTCCGGTACAAGGATCTTCAACTTGCCCTCTCGCGGCGTCACCGCCCGGTAACCTGTTACTCTGGCGACAACAGGTCGGCAGCCCCGGGCCTCGGTGAGATCTCGAATAACCAGCTTGGCGCAGTCAGCGCGCCGCCGATTGAGCCGTTCGAATATCCAGAACGAACAAGTCGGTCACTATTCGACGGCATTCACCGATCCGCGATGGCACATCCATCACTCGATCGGCACATAGGCGTACCTGGGCCGCGTAGTTCTGCAGATACGTCCCTTGGCTGAATTCGTAAGCCAGATTCTGGCCAAGGTACTTTCCAAGCCCTTTGCTCCTGTAGAACTGGGCCCGACGTTCCACGGCCTCCCAGTCCAAAACGCGATAGTCGATGACGGCGAACTCGGTCACCGCCCGATGCCGCACCTTGATACGCGGAACCGCTATGTACTCTGCATCGATCAGCACCATCGAAACGAAATCGCGGTATGAGGGGAGGTAGTTCGCGAGCGATGGTCGTCGCCCAGGTTGGATATGATAGATCGCAATGTCCTCGTATTGGCGCGCTATCACGTCCATCAGTTCCCAGTCCATCAGCACCGAGAGCCGGGTCTCATTCCGCCCGGCTTCGACCCAAGTGCAAATGGCAGGGATGAATATGTACGATTCCTCCAACTCGGCCCTGGCCGACAGCGCGGTGAGTTCGATTTCGCCTTCACTTTGGCATTTCTTAGGAAAGACATATCGACGTAGTTCATCGACGTTCACCATCAGGTGATCGGAAATTTCAATCCTGCGGTAATCGGAATGGAGGGCTATGATTCCCCCGTGCGCACTTGCCCATGCGCTCGGCGAAGCGTTGAGCAATAACCCCGTGACGCCAAATGCAATCGCCGAATAGCGCGCGGTACCAAGCCTTTTGAAGTAACTCTGCATGCCGAGCGTTCCGCTATCGGAACAAGTTCGATGTTGGAAGTGTGACTCTGAGAGGGAGGGCCTGGCAACGATCTTACCCGATGTTCCGAAATCTGATGGCGGACAACGGTCCCACCTGTTCGATGAGCTCACGACCCAGAGCGAGAACAAGTCGACCGCTGCAGTTGCGTTGAGGCACCGCTCAGCAGGCCAGACGCATTGAAACGCCTTGATCATCCCTGAGTTGGAAGCTCCACATTCGCCCGGAATCTTGGATCGAGGTGCATGATGAGTGCTCGCCAAGGCCGGCTGGAACGCGGCATTCTGGAATTTTTCAAGCTAGCATGCGCCAACGGCCGACCCGAAGTCGCTGAGCATCTACTGCACGCCGTTGAGTGTATCGATGCAGCTGAACCTGCGTTGGGTGGTACAGGAAGGCCTGCGCTCGACCAAGCCTATCGGGTGATCGCCCGCTTGGATGAGTAGCGCGGCGTCTGTGTATCGGAGCGACTAGCGGACCCTTCAAATTAGTAGATAACAAGCACTTGCGGTGCCGGTCGGCGCGGGAACCCCATGCCGATTGACACCCTGGCCAAAGCGTCCATGAGTGCCCCGGTTCCGCACTCCAGATCGAGCACCGTTCGAGCCGCGTCGTTGTCGACGAATCTCAGAAATTTGTCCACAAACCGTCGGCTCCAGCGCCCGATCTGAATTTCACAAGCATTTCCGTTGGATGCAGTGAAAGTCGAGGATGTCATTCGGTCGTCTCCTGCGCGAACCGTCAGATGGTGAAGACGCTCGGGGGTTATGCTACCTGGGCGAGACTGACCTGCCCCATCCTATGATGCCAATTATGCTGCGCATTGTCGGACGCTCCTGTCATTCGGCGGGCGATCCGAGGTCGGCAAGTTCCAGTTCACGCAGGGCCTGGCCGCCCACAGAACTCCGCGGCAGCTGCCATCCCTTGACGATTCCGTATACCGCTGGAATCACTACCAGCGTCAGCACGGTGGACGACACCATGCCGCCGATCATCGGCACCGCAATGCGCTGCATCACCTCCGAGCCGGCGCCGGTGCTCCAGAGGATGGGCACCAGCCCCGCCGTGATGGCGACGACGGTCATCATCTTCGGCCGGACACGTTCAACGGCGCCGACCATGATCGCCTGGTAGAGGTCGTCGCGGGTGAAAGGACGCCGCTCCGCCGCCCGTTCAGATTTCAGCTCCACCATCGCCTGATCGAGATAGATCAGCATGATGACTCCGGTCTCGGCAGCGACCCCGGCAAGCGCGATGAAGCCGACGGCGACCGCGACCGACATGTTGAAGCCGAGCCACCACATCAGCCAGATGCCACCCACCAGCGCGAACGGCAGCGACAGCATAACGATCAGCGTCTCGGTCAGCGCCTGGAAGTTCAGGTAGAGCAGCAGGAAGATGACCAGGAGGGTGACCGGTACGACGAGTTGCAACCGTGCCGCCGCCCGTTCGAGATACTCGAACTGCCCGCTCCAGGACACGGTATAGCCCGGCGGCAATTGGACTTGATCCGCGACCGCGGCCCGTGCCTCGCCGACGTAGCCGCCCAGATCGCGGCCCACGATATCGACGAAAATGTAGACGGCGAGTTGTCCGTTCTCGGTCCGGATCGAAGTCGCACCACGTTTCAGCTCCACTTTCGCAACTTCGCCGAGCGGCACGGCGCCGCCACCCGGTAGCGGAATTTGGACATCGGTCGCGATCGCTTGCGAGTCGCTGCGAAGCGCACGGGGGTAACGGATGGACACGCCGTAACGCTCTCGCCCCTCGACCGTCGTCGTCACGGTCTCCGCACCGAGCGCCATTGCGATGACGTCCTGCACGTCGCCGACGGCAAGTCCGTAGCGGCCGAGCGCACTCCGATCCGGCACGATGTCGAGGTAGTAGCCACCGATGACCCGCTCGGCATAAGCACTCGACGTACCGGGGACGTTCCGCAGCACCGCTTCGGTCCGGCGGGCGATTCTTTCCATTTCTGCGAGGTCGGTGCCGAATATCTTGACGCCGACCGGCGTGCGGATGCCGGTCGATAGCATGTCGATGCGGGCGCGGATCGGCATGGTCCAGGCGTTTGAGACGCCGGGAAACTGCAGCGCCTGATCCATCTCCGCCTTGAGGCCGTCGACGGTGACGCCCGGCCGCCATTCGCCCTTCGGCTTCAGGTTGATGATGGTCTCGAACATCTCCATTGGGGCCGGGTCGGTCGCGGTCAGCGCGCGCCCCGCCTTGCCGTAAACGGATTCCACCTCCGGAAAGCTCTTGATGATCCGATCCTGGATCTGCAGCAGCTCTGCGGCCTTGGTGACCGACAGGCCCGGAAGTGTGGTCGGCATGTACATCAGCGTCCCCTCGTCGAGGTTCGGCATGAACTCGGAACCCAGCTGCCGGGCCGGCAGGATCGTGATCCCGAGCACGACGAGTGCCACCAGAATGGTGAAGGTCTTCGCCTTCAGGACGCTGCGGATGATCGGGCGGTAGATCCAGATCAGGAACCGGTTGACCGGGTTGCGGTGCTCCGGGACGATTCGCCCGCGTACGAAGACCACCATGAGCGCCGGGACGAGCGTCACCGACAGCAGGGCCGCCGCTGCCATGGCGAAGGTCTTGGTGAAGGCGAGCGGGCCGAACAGCCGGCCTTCCTGCGCTTCCAGCGTGAAGATCGGCAGGAACGAGACGGTGATGATCAGCAGGCTAAAGAACAGCGCCGGGCCGACCTCGCTTGCCGCCTTGATCAGAACCTCCACCCGGGGCGCATCCTTCGGCGCCCGTTCGAGGTGCTTATGGGCGTTCTCGATCATGACGATCGCCGCGTCGATCATGGCGCCTACCGCAATCGCGATACCGCCCAGGCTCATGATATTCGAGCCGAGCCCGATCGCCTTCATCGCCGCGAAGGCGATCAGGATGCCGACCGGCAGCATCAGGATGGCCACCAGCGCGCTGCGCAGATGCAGCAAGAACACCACGCAGACGAGCGCCACGATGAGGCTCTCCTCGATCAGCGTGCGCTTCAGGGTCTCGATCGCGTCGAGGATCAGCTCGGAGCGGTCATAGACCGGGACAATTTCGACCCCGTTCGGCAGGCTCCCGGCGATTTCGGCGAGCCGCTCCTTGGCGCTTTCGATGACCGTCAGGGCGTTCGCCCCGAACCGCTGCAGGACGATGCCGCTCGCGACCTCGCCTTCGCCGTTCAACTCGGCGATTCCGCGCCGCTCGTCTGGGCCGATCTCGACGCGGGCCACATCGACGAGGCGCAACGGAACGCCGCGATCAGTCTTGAGCACGATGCTCTCGATATCCGCGATGCTCCTCAGATAACCGCGGCCGCGCACCATGAACTCGAACTCGCTAAGCTCAACCGTACGTCCGCCGACATCCATGTTGCTGCTGCGGACCGCGTCGCGCAGTTGCCCGAGCGAGATCCTCTGCGCCCGGAGCCGCTGTGGGTCGACCACGATCGTGTACTGCTTCACAAAGCCGCCGACGCTCGCGACTTCGGCTACACCCTCGGCCCTCGATGCCGCAAAGCGGACCACCCAGTCCTGCAAGGAGCGCAGCTCGGCAAGGGTCATCTCCTTGGCGACGACGGCATACTGGTAGACCCACCCGACGCCGGTCGCGTCCGGCCCGAGGCCGGGCGTAACGCCCGCCGGCAGCTGCCGTGCCGCGGCACTCAGGAATTCGAGCACGCGGCTTCGCGCCCAGTAGGGATCGGTCTCGTCCTCGAAGATTACGTACACGAAGGAGACGCCGAAGAACGAGAAGCCCCGCACGACCTTGGACTTCGGGACGGTCAGCATCGCGGTGGTGAGCGGATAGGTGACCTGGTCCTCGACGACCTGCGGCGCTTGGCCGGGATAGTCCGTGAAGACGATGACCTGGACGTCGGAGAGGTCGGGAATTGCGTCGAGCGGTAGCGTGCGTAGCGCATAGGTGCCGACGGCGACGGCGAATGCCGTGCCGACGAAGATCAGCAGAAGGTTGCGCGCGGACCAGTTGATCAGGCGGGCGATCATCGTACCACCTCCGGCGCGGCCATCGTGCTCAGGGCCGCCTTGAGGTTGCTTTCGGCGTCGATCAGGAAGTTTGCCGAGACCACCACTCGGTCGCCCTGGTTCACGCCGTCTCGGATCTCTACCAACCCCCGGCCGCGTCGCCCGATCGTCACTTCACGGGGCTCGAAGCGCCCTTCGCCGCGGTCGAGGATTACGACCTGCCGGGTGCCGGTATCGATCACTGCGCTGTCGGAAACCGTAACCACAGGTTCCGCACCACCGCTGGCGATCTCCACCTCGGCATACATGTTCGGCAGAAGGACGCCATCCGGGTTCGAAATCTCAATACGGACCCGCGTCGTGCGAGTCTCCATGCTGACCTCGGGATAGATCAGCGAGACCTGTCCCTCGAAGCGCATGCCGGCTTGACTGCGGACACGGACAGTTGCCCGAGCACCGATCCTGATCGAGCCGAGCTCGTATTCCGGTACATCCGCCAGCACCCAAACCGTCCCGATATCGGCGAGGCGGAAGAGAACGTCGCCCGTCGCCGCCTTCATGCCCTCGGCGACATTGCGCTCGAGCACGATGCCGTCGCGTGGCGCGGTCCACGTCACGGTAAGCGGCACCCTTCGGGTGCGCTCGATCTCCGCGATCATTCCGGTCGGCACGCCGA
The DNA here is from genome assembly GCF_040219215.1 of Thalassobaculum sp. Classification (GTDB taxonomy): domain Bacteria; phylum Pseudomonadota; class Alphaproteobacteria; order Thalassobaculales; family Thalassobaculaceae; genus Thalassobaculum_A. Next base: position 9,502 of record NZ_JAVJSX010000016.1, on the reverse strand, counting down.
GGTTCTCCAGGCGTTGCCGGGCGCCGCCCAACCGGGCGCTCCCCGTATCGATCTTGAGCTCGGTCAAGTATTGCGCCGCGGCAGCAGCGATTTCTGGAGAGTATAGCCGAATGAGCGATTGTCCGATGGTCACCCGGTCGCCGGTCGTCACGTTTGCGACCTTCTCGATGAAAGCGTCTGACCGCGTCGCGACGACCGCGATGCGCCGTTCGTCGAGCTGGACGGTGCCGGGCACTAGCACAGGACGTCCCACCGGCTGGCGCATGGCGACTTCCGTCCTCACCCCGGTCTGTTGCAGCCGGCCAGCCGAGATCCGCACGACCGAACCGCCGGTATCCTCGCCCTCGTAAACGGCGATGTAGTCCATTCCCATGGAATCCTTCTTCGGCACCGGCGAGGTGTCTGCCAGGCCCATCGGGTTGCGGTAGTACAGGATGCGACGGGGCCCCACAGCCTCGGAGCCGGCCGGAGCTGCGGCGTCCGCCGACGCGGTCGCGGTCCGGTCGAAGCTCACATCCTCGCTCGCCTGAACAGCGACGAACTCGCGACCGTCATCCGCACGCCGGGGAACGGCCGAATAGACCGGTCGGCCATCGGGATCCCCGTAGTAGATCACCGGGCCCGACCGCTGCACCGTCGCTTCGGCCGCCGCGCTTCGACCTCCGAGTAATTCGAAGGTGTCGGGAAGCGCGATACCGCGATCCCCGACCCAATAGCCTCCGGCCCCCGCCGCCATCATGGCGGCGAGGGCGAGGCCCGACAGGGCGATCTGCTTCACGGCACGGCCCGCAGTACCAGCTTGTTCTCGAGCGTGCCCGTTTCGCCCTGGACCTTGGCGGCAAGCGAGAGCTGCCACCCGCCGGCCATCATCAGGTTCGTCTTGAAGCGGTAGACACCCGGCTCCGTCGGTTGGAGCGCTTCGACCGGCGCCGTCATCGTTGGCATGCCCTCGGGCGCCATGTCGATACGGGTCGCGAAGATAACCGCATCCGGAACCGCCTTACCGGATCGCTTATCGACCAGGCGCACGGCGACGACGGCGCCGTCTCCCTGCTTGACGTCGGCCTGAACGAGCCGGAACTCGTAATCCGCGATGTCGGCGCGAGCGGCCGACAGGGTCGCAATGGACAGAATAGTGGCGAGCGCAGCCGCGAAGCCGCGACGCGTGAAGGAACGCTGCATGGTCTTTATTACCTAGATTCATCGTGGTGCCGTGCTCGCGCACGGCATTCGCCCGTGGAACAGGCCACGTGCACTCTCCCGCGCCAACAGACCGGCGCGGCACGAGCCGGCGCGAGGCGCCGGCGTAGTCCTAGGTTTGGGGAGGTCGGGCGGGCGGCGGCTCGCTCTGCGGTGAGCACAGCACGTTGATCCCGGGTCTGATCACGACGCCTTTCAGGCCGAGGCCGGGCCCTGAGACCGCTAGGCCCGTCGAAAGACAACCGCCGGCGCACACGGCCATCAAGGGGCAAGACGCCAAGCAGTCCGGCGTTGTCGTCTGGTCGAGTGGGCGGCAGGGCATGTCGTCCGCCATGGCCGACATCGCGACATGGGCCATCGCATTCGCATTCGGTACGACCAAGGCTGGGCCGAATACGAGCCCGATCACGAGGAGGATCCGGGCGATCTGAGGGATGAACTGCCGACTTGCCATTGCGGCGACCATCTCATGATTTCTGGATTGCTGGAAGATACGGACACCGCGATCTGCGCTCACAATTGTGGTACCGCACCACATGCTCGCCCCGCGTGTCGATCAATGGCTGCAGCCGGAGAGGCTCCGCCTAAAACTGGGTCGGCGAGACGAAGGAAGTAGCTCGCCCCGTCGCCGATGTCGGCCTCGACCCGAAGCTGCTCCTTGGCGCGGACGACATCTGCCAGCCGGTCACCGCCACCGCGCTGGGCCAGGAGACCCCAGGGGAGTGCTCGATCGACCTGACCGCGAACGAGGTTGCCGCCAGCGCCCTGGAAGCCGGAATGCCGAGGGGCCATGAGGAGTAAACCGGCAATGAACAGAAAAACCGACTCGAACATGAATCGGATTCCGAAAGCGAGCCTGATGGGACCGCAAATCAATGGTGCCGCCCCTATTTCCGGGCTTGGCCCTCGTACATGAATGTGAAGGGGCGGGGGCCGGGAATGTAGCCGGTTGCGAGCTGATCAATCGAGAAGCCTGCGCTTCTCAACTGCTCTTGCGGATTGCGATTCAGGTGACAGCCGCCCGCGATACACTTCCAGAGTGGCGTAAGCCGATCCTGCCACTCCCTCACACCGGGATCTGGAGCGCTGCCGTGCTCTACGAAGAGCAGTTTTCCGTTCGGCGTGAGGACCCGTCGCATTTCCCGAAGTGCCGCTTCAGCGTGTGGCACCGTGCAGAGCGTCCAGGCAGTCACGACCGTGTCGACGCTGCAGTCGTCCAATGCAATGGCTTCAGCTGAAGCCGGAAGCAACTCGACCGGATAGGCAGCAGTATCCGCTGCCTTGCGTGCCATGGCCAACAACTCCCGCGACGGCTCCACCCCGATCACCCGCTCAACTTTATCGGTGTAGAATGGGAGGTTGAGTCCCGAGCCGATACCTATCTCCAGAACCCGACCTTCCGCCATCGCAGTCAACCGTTGGCGGTACGGCAACAGGTTGCGTTGGCTCATCGCCGTGTGCAGAAGACGAGGCAGAATCCATTTGCTGTACAGTCCCAAAAGACATTCCTCATCATGAATGGCGTTTAGCCGATGGTCGCCAGAACTGGAAAGGCTTCGATCAGCCAGTAGGAGAAGGTCGAAAGCTGATCCGTGATCATGGCCAAGCCCATGATCACCATGATGAGACCGGCCAGAATCTGCAGCACTCGCCCAGGGCGTTTCAGCGAGCGCAGCCGCAGCGCGAACTGATCCGTGAAGGCCGCCGCCAGCAGGAACGGCACCCCGAGCCCCAAAGCGTAGACCGAGAGCAGTGTCACACCGTCCATCACCGTCGCCGACGCCGCTCCAATAGTCAGAATGGCACCCAGGATCGGGCCGATGCACGGTGTCCAACCAAAGGCGAAAGCGAGACCGAGCATGTACGCCGAAGTCGCTCGACCGCCCGGCTTCACCGTGTGAAAGCGTATGTCGCGCATCATCCAACCAGGACGCACCGCCCCGATCAGAAAGAGCCCGAACACGATGACAACGCTGCCTCCGACAATGTTGAGTTCATAACGATAAGCAAGCAGTAGCTGCCCCAGTGCCGTAGCGCTCGCCCCAAACGCCACGAAGACGGTGGAGAATCCGAGTACAAAACAGCTACCAAGTCCAATTGCAGGCAGTCGCAGAGATGCACGGTCGCGTTCGGCGTTGTGACGAGTTGCGGTCCCGCCGGCGATGTATGAGACATACCCGGGCACCAGCGGGAGCACGCACGGCGACAGGAACGAGACCATTCCCGCGAGGAAGGCCGTGAGCAGCCCAATGTTCGAGATCTCGGCCATATCCATTTGAAGTCATTACACCGTTGCAGGCCGCTTCAGCGGCCGGTACGCCCACCCGAACCCCGCAAGCGGAATGGCTATCCATTGCAGGATCGGCGACAGACCTGTCCCGATTGGCGGAAGCACGGGCATGAGCGCCGAATACTCCCAAGTTCCACGCACCTCGATGTTGAGCCATTCGCTGAACACCGTGTAGCCGATGCCCATGATCAGGGCGGCCCCCGCCACGCGACGGTGAGCCCGCGGATCGACAGGCCAGCCATTGCCCAACACCATCAGCGCGAGAAGCAATGCCGCCATGGCGATCAGGAGATCACCTCCGGTGCAGTGGACGGCCGCGAACAGAACTTCCGCCGTCCCTGCGTCATGCCAGATCGTATAGAGCGGGAGGTGAGCAAACTCCCACAACAGATGCAGCGGAAAGACGAAGGCAAGGTAGCGCCGCAGAACACGCAACCAAGCGTCCGGCGGTGCTGTGCGCATTGTGAAGGCTGGGTCGGCAGGCAACGCTGTCATGAGAACACTTCTTTGATCCTCTGCCAGAGTGACGGCTTGGATTCTTCAATGGGTTTGCGGTGGTTGTTGATGAGCCCGTTGACATAGAGCACGAGGCTCAGCGGATCGAACGCCAAGCCGTGGAAATTGCCGGCCCAACGTCCGCCGCGGTCGATGACGTGGGTGACGACGCCATGCACCTGGAGGCCTTCATCGGTCTCCATGAACTTGTGCCCGTAGGCCTGCACCAGTTGGCGCGTGGCATCTTCGGGCTGGTTCGGCCCCACGGTCAGGAACCGCCAATTGACCGGGTCGAGACCGTGAGCCGGGCCATAAGCCTTCAAGACATCCGAGGTATCGTTCGATGGATCGGTGGTGATGCTGATGAACTGGACCCGGTCCTTCATCGGGGTTTGGTTGATCATGCCCTGGACTTCGGCGATACGATCGGCGTGCAACGGACAGACGTCCGGGCAACTGGCGTAGATGAAGTGCAGCACGACGACCCGATCGGTGAAATCAACCAACGAAACCGATGCGCCATCGGCATCGACCAGCTCGAACGGCGGAGCGTGCCTGTCGATGGCTTGGAAGGATTCCTCCTTACCGGTCATCACTGCGTCCAACTGATCTCCGGGATGCTCAGCATCAGCCGGACCGGCGGAAGCGAGGGCGATCAGCGTAGCGGCGGTTAGAAAGCGTATTCGTCGCATGAATAACGTCCCGCATTACGGATGAAGGAGCCGGCCGAAGCGACCGGCTCCTTTATTGTGGTCAGCTTTTGGTGGAAGGACCTGCTTCAGGAGCAGCCTTGTCCTCCGACGAGCCAGACTTTTCCATCTTGGCCTGCATCATCGCGTTGCAGTTCTTCATCATCTCCGTCATCTGATCCATCATGGGCATCCCGCCCTTCTGGTCCATCATCTGTCCCATCATGCTCGGCATTGTCTTTGACCCGTCCGAGCCTTGTGCTTCATGAGCCTGGAGAGCTGGTGCTGCCGCCAGGCCGGTAAACAGGATGGCTGCCGTGACTGCTTTCATTGAATTACGCATCGTTCGTCGTCCTCTTCTGGGGGGTAGGTTCCAGGGTCTTGTTGGGGGCGGCGCCCTGTTCGCCGGGAGAACCGTCCAGTGAACGGTTCGGTCGAGCCGCAATCGAAGCGGCTTCGATCATCGGAGACTTGTCAGCCAACGCTACGTTGGCAGCGTCCTGATCTTTCTTCACGCTGGACTCCGCCGAGCATGATTGTCCGCCCATCCGGCTCATGCACAGCCCGAGGGCGCACATCGCCACGCACGGCAGGACGCCGAGCAGCAACGGTGCCAGGCCGGCGGCAACCAACCAGCTCCAATTGAGGGCAAGCCCGGTGACGATCACCAGACCACCAAGAATCAACTGAGTGCGGCGGTTGCTGAGGTAGTGACGGGCGAGGCCTGACAGGTCCCGGCCCAACGTCGGTTCTACCCTCGTATCGGGTGAACGAGGCACACTCATGATCGTGCTCCTGGCTTGACTGTCCGAGAAACAACCTCGGCACGGGTTGTCGGCGCTGGCGGATAGCCACCGGTTTTGACGGAAAGATGCATCCGGATGAAAGCGACCATCTCGGCGGCGTCCCATTCCGCCGCACCGACCAGTCGGCCGATCTCGCGCCCGGAGCTGTCGATCAGGAGAGTGGTCGGCAAACCATACGTTCCGAGGGTACGTGCAGCCTTACCGCTGCTGTCGATATACCGGGCCAGATGCCGCACCCCGATGTCGTTGTAGAATCGGTCGACAACCGCGATCCCAGCCCGATCGATCGACAAAGCAACGACCTCGAAGCCCGACCCGCCGAGTTCGCCTTGCAGACGGTCAAGAGTCGGCATCTCCTCACGACAAGGTACGCACCAAGTCGCCCAGATGTTGACGAGCAGTGTTCTGCCGCGAAAGCCGCCGAGCGTGCGTTGCTGACCCCCACCATCCACAAACCGGATCTCCGGTAGCGGTTTTGGCGTGTCGTAGACGGCAAACCCTGCCGGGGCGCTCCCTGCCCAGGCGCTACCGGCCAAAGTGACGAGCGCCAGGACAGCAATCAAACCAGGTTTCATCATGGCCGTTCTCCAGGTTTACCGCCACGCAACCGCGCGACGATGGGCAGAATGGTCTGGTCCAAGGCTTGGCGGGTCAGAGGGCCAACATGCTTGTAGATGATCCGTCCGTCGGCGCTGACGACGAACGTTTCCGGCACCCCGTACACCCCCCAGTCGATTGCCACTCTTCCATTACGGTCGGCACCAGTTCGCTGGTACGGGTCGCCTAGAGTGTCGAGCCAACGAGCGGCATCAGCCGGCTCGTCCTTGTAATTGAGGCCGTGCACCGGGACGGCACCGTCCTTGGTCAATTGCAGGAGCAGTGGATGTTCTTCACGGCAGGCCGTGCACCAGGACGCAAAGACATTGAGAAGCGACACCTCGTCTCGGAGGTTTGCGCTTGCCAGACCCAGCGTTCGGCCCTCGACAGGTGCCAGATCGAACACCGGCACGGCTTTGCCGAGGAGGGCCGATGGAACTTCACGCGGATTACGTGCAAGGCCCCACACCAGCACCAAGACCAGGATGACGAATCCGGTTATCGGTAGTGTAAAAACAAGCCAACGCGCAGCGCGCCGACCAATATGGTCCGACCCCTGACCCTTGGTTAGCGTGGCTCCACAAACAGTAGCTGCGGGTGCCATGGCCGTTATTCGACGGCGTAGATTTTGGGTGCGCCCTCGGCGATCTCGTAGATCTGAAACGGCCCCGCCTTCTGGCCGTTCATTCCCGGAGACCCCATCGGCATGCCGGGCAACGAGATCCCCTTGATCGCGGGCCGCTCGGTCAGCAGACGGTTGAGCGTCTTCACCGGCACGTGGCCTTCAACCACGTAGTTGTCGATCAGCGTGGTGTGGCAGCCCTCGAAGTGTTCCGGCACACCCTGTTCCTGCTTGATGAGTTGCAGGTCGTGGGTCGGCACCACCGTCACTTCGTAGCCGTTTTCCCGCAGGTAGTCGGCATAGGCCTCGCAGCAGCCGCATTGCGGGTTCTTGTAAAGAGTTGCGGTCTTGGCGGGATCGGCGGCGTGCGCCGGGCTAAGCGGCAACATCAGAAGACCGAGAAGTGCGATCAATCGAAGCATGGGAAGGTCCTTTCTCTGGTGACGATCTGCGTTGGTGAAACGTGTTTGGGCGATGGCGCTGGCTCCCTACGCCGACGAAGCGACCCGGATGACGCCCATCATCCCACCGGCCTGATGTTCCAAAATGTGGCAGTGGAACATCCAGTCGCCTGGGTTGTCGGCGACGAAGGCGATCTCCACGCGTTCGCGCGGGCGCATCAGCACCGTGTCCTGCCATTCACGGAAGCGGGTTGGCGCGCCGTTGCGGGTCAGAACCCGGAACGAGTGACCGTGAAGGTGGATCGGGTGATGCCAGGCGGTGTCGTTGGTCAGTTCCAGGATGTATGACCTGTCCTGGGTCAGCGTGAGCATGGGGTCCATGACGTGCCCTCTCGCGGCGACCCCATTGATGTCCCACACACCCTCGTGACGCATCCCCGGCATCATGCGGCCCATCATGCCGCCGCCCATTCCTCCTCCCATCATGCCACCACCGAACCGGACGGCATGGCGTTCGGACACCGCCGGGTCCGGCTCGGTGAGCGGGTTAGCCGGCAGCGCGATCGGAGCGTCCATCGGGCGATCACGCAGGGCCGTGTCGGCATAGACGAGATCGAGCAGCCGGTATTCGAGACGCTGATAGAATGCGTCCGTCACCTGGAACCGGGTTCCGGGATCCCCGGTCATGTCGATGATCACGTCAGCGCGCATGGCCGGCCCGAGCACCAGACGATTGCCGTCGGGCGCGTGCGGCTCGACCGGTTGACCATCCAAGGCCACGATCTGCGGGCGATGGCCGGCGAACTCGAGCCCGAAGATGCGGGCGTTGGCGGCGTTGATCAGACGCAACCGGATCCGCTCGCCGGACCGGACGACGAAGGTCTCCGGCACTCGGCCGTTGACGGTGACGGTGTTGCCGATCCGCCCGGCCATGCCGGTATCCATCATGTTGCCGAAGTCGTTGCTGATCGATGCGTCCTTCAGCAGACGCCAGTCGTCCAGCACCCAGGTGACCTCCCGGTCGACTTCGACCGGCTCGGCCTCCTCAATGATTAGCGGCCCATAGAGGCCGCGGCCGACCTGCTCGAAGCCACGCTGGTGCGGGTGGTACCAGAACGTGCCGGCATCCAGCGCATCGAACTCGTAGGTGAAAGTCTCGCCCGGCGCGATCGGGCGCTGGGTCAGGTGCGGGACCCCGTCCATGGCATTGGTCACGCGCAGGCCGTGCCAGTGCACCGTGGTTTCCTCGGCGAGCGCGTTCTCGACCAGCACGCGCACTCGCTCGCCCTGCCGGACCCGGATCTCCGGTCCGGGAACACTGTCATTGAACGACCAGACCGCGGTGTCCGGATAGGGGGCGGGAACCAATCGGGCTTTGCCTGATGCGGCCCGTAGCCGGAACTCGCGCGGACCGGCCTGAGCCGACGCGGGGAGCGTGAAGCCTGTTCCCGCCAGCAGGGCAGCCGCCCCGGTACTGGCCAGGAAGGCGCGCCGCGACGAAACGGCTTTCGTGAATCGGTGCATCGGTATCGTCCTGATGAACGGTGCGTCGATGCCGGACGCGCGTCGATCGAAGCGACGGCGAACGGGCACTCCGGGCGCGGCCCACTAAAGCAGCAAACCTGCCGTAACGGCACCGGGAGACCGCCAACCGGCGGCACCCTGCCGTTAGATCAGAACGTGACGTCTGGGAGGTGAGGGGTCTATGAGCAGAATGTGACTTGCAGCACGAACACTGGTAACGCCGTTATGAACAACGACCGGCATCAAGTCTGTTGCCATATTCGGTTCAACAATCGCAACCGCGGGCGCTGTGCACGTCAGTGAGCAAAGCACTTTGGTCGACCCATCGTCGCTGCCATCGCACTTGTTGCAATCCGGCATCGGTGCATCGAGCGACGCTGTAGCCGCCATCTTGAGTGCCATGTCCGACACTTGAAGGACGTTCGCCACCGTACTGGTGGCGAACGTTATCGCCAGAACAAGGGCCAAGGTTCGCAGCATCCATCGCATATAAGGACGCTAACCTCGATCACACAAGACGTCGACGGATATTCGGTCGCAGGTCACAGGCAACCGGCTGGGCTCCGCTCCGATCGATCCACGGGGCCGCGTTCATCACACCCCCTCCCCGATCAATTCCGCCGGACGCCTGATGCTCAGATGGCGCTGACAATCCTCATATGCTTCCAGCTAGAGCGGATTCCGATCACTCCGGCTCATAGCCGCAGGCAGTGAAGAAGCTGACGCAGTCTCGTGGTGTGACGGCGTCGATTGCATCGCGGATGGCGTTCCAGAGGTCGGTCAGGGTCCTCGCGGCTGCTTTCTTGAGGGCCGCCTTGATCTTGGCGAAGGCGAGTTCGATTGGGTTGAAGTCGGGACTGTATGGCGGCAGGAGACGA
>NZ_JAVJSX010000015.1:0-200901 GCF_040219215.1 Thalassobaculum sp. | reverse complement strand
GCTGCCGAGCGCCGCGTCATGCCGTCAGCAACTGCTCTGACCAGCCGGCTGCGGATATCCATCGAAAGAGGTCGCGTCATACAGGCTGGCCTCCTTCACCAGCCTGTATCTTGAATCACAAACCTACCCCCGCGGGAATCCCCTACGATTCCGTCAGCTGAGAAACTGCTCTAGCGGCCTTTCCGGTACACTCCCGGGTCTGCTGCAAGCGCCTCTTCGATCCGCCGGTGCGCGTCCAGCCGCCCGTCGTCCATCTCCTCGACCACCAGTTCGAGCGTCTCGCGCCGGACCGGGATCGCCTGGGCCACCGGTGTGCCGGCGGGCAGAACTCCTTCGAAGTCCGGGTCGGTCCAAAGGGCGGGAAAATGCACCAGCCCGTCGCGCCAGCGGTCGCAATCCACCAGACCCGACAAGGTGCGGAACGGCAGATCCTCGCGGTTCAACGGGTGAGTGAACAGTACCGACCAGCCCTCGGGAACGTCGACCGTCCAGAAATTGGTGAACTTGATCACGAACCGGCCGGGCGGCAGGCGGAACGGCGCGCCGGTCGCCTGCTCGGGCAGGTGGAGCCCGATAGGTGACCTGGTGTGGCCGACCTCGGCATGGCGCGGCGCGTCCCAATCCCAGGACAATTGACCGCCGCGCACTGTCAGATCGGCCGCCAACGGGAACAGCACGCCGGTGCCGAGCGCGTCGATCAGCGGCGGGCAATGCTTGAGAGTGCGCACCTCCGCGCCGGCCAGCGCGTCGGCCGGCACCGCCGACGGCATCGACTTCAGCCAATCAGGCAAGGCCGAACGGGCCGGCACCGGGGCCGGGACACGCGACGAGAAACCGGGCAGGCAGCGCACCACGAACCGCATAAGGGGCACTGGACCAGCCGGCGGCGCTGCGGTCAACCGGAGGCGAGGCGAGCCAGTTCGCGTCGGCGCGCGGCGGCCCAGATCAGGGCGGCAACCACCGTCAGCACCACGAACAGCACGCCGATCGCGTTGACCATCGGCGACAGGCCAAAGCGCATGCGCGAGCCTATCTCGGTCACCAGGGTCCAGGAACTGCCGATCGCGAAGAAGGTGGTGTTGTAGTTCTCGATCGACTGCAGGAACGAAATGAACGCGGCGGTCAGGATGGTCGGCATCAGGAACGGCAGAGTAATGCGGCGGAACACCAGCACCGGCGATGCGCCGAGGTCCAGTGCCGCCTCCTCCAGCACCCGGTCCTGGCGCTGCAGCCGGGCCATGAACATCAGCATGCAGTAGGACGCGATGAAGGTCGCCTGGGCGACGGCGGCGGTAAACAGCCCGGCTTCGACCCCGAAGGTGTCGCGCCAGAAGATCATGGTGGTCACGCCGAGCACGATGCCGGGGGTCAGGATCGGTGACACCAGGATGGTGTACAGCGTCGTGGTGGAGCGCGACTGCAGCCGGGTCAGGATCAGCGCTCCCGACAGGCCGAGCGGGATGGCCAGCACGATCACACCGGTGGCAATCAGCAGCGAATGCCCGAGACCCTGCACGAACCGCTGGTCACGCGGCAATTGCCGGAACCAGTCCAATGTAAATCCCTGCCAGTCGGTTGCGGACGGGGTCGGCGAGGCGTTGAAGGCCGCCGCCACCATCAACAGCAGGGGCAGGAACAGATAGGCGAAGAACACCGCCAGATAGGCATTCAGAACCGCATCGCTCCAGTCCCGGCCGGTGGAGGGTCGGGCGGCGGGAGCCGCAGCGGCGGGGGTGGCGGTCTCGGCGGTCATTTCGCGATGTCCCGGATGCCGACCTTGAACAGGCCCATGACCCCGAGCACGAACACCACGCAGGCGACCAGCAGCACCAGCGCATAGGCCGATCCCTGGTTCCAGTTGTTCGACTCGAAGAACCGCTGGTAGATCACCTGACTGAACCAGTCGGGATGCAGGCCGCGGCCGACGATCTCCGGCGCGGCGATCGAGCCGGCCGACAGCATGAACGTCATCACCGCGCCGACCGCGATTCCGGGTTTGGCGTGTGGCAGCACGACCCGCCAGTGGATCCGCCAGGTCGACGCGCCCAGATCCCGTGCCGCCTCGATCTGGTTGCGGTCGAGGGTCTCGATCGTGTTGTAGATCGGGAACACCATGAACAGGATGTAGGCATAGACCATGACCGCGAAGACCGCGCCATTCGACGCCACGAACCGCATGCCCTCGCCGGCGGCCAGGTCGATCAGGCCGAGGCTGTCGAGCAGCCGGTTCAGCACGCCGTGCTTCTCCAGAATCATGATCCACGAGAAGATCCGCAGCAGCTCGTTGATGGCGTAGGGAATCACCAGCCCGAGCATCAGCAGGGCCACCCGTTCGCTGCTGCGCGACGTAGCAACCGCGTAGGCGACCGGATAGCAGGCGAGGAACGCCAGGATCGTCACGCACAGCGCGTACATCAGCGTCGACAGGAAGATCTTGGCGTGGATCGCACTCATGCTGGTGAAGTTGCCCAGCGCATATCCGGTGCCGCCGGCCTTGATCTCCTTCTCCCGGACCTCCAGCTCGGCGATCCGGGCCTGCAGTTCGGCCTTTTCGGCCTTCAGGGCGGCGGTCCGGTCAGGGTCGCCGCTGACGGCGCCGGTCGACGAGGCGGATGGGGTCGCGAACGGTGACGGGGCTGACGGCTTGGCAGGCGACGGTGACGGGCTGAACGGCGATGGGGCCGTCGGCGTTGCCGGGCCCGCCGCGGCCCGCTCCAGTTCCTGGTCGATGGTGAACACTCGGGTGTAGGAGCGGTCGATCTCGACGCCGACCCGGGCGGCTTCGTCGCTGTAGCGGTCGACCACGAAGGCCCGCTCGATCATGCGCAGCTGCGGCACCACGATCAGCGCCACGATCCACAGGGCGGTCAGGCCCAGGAAGATCGTGGTCAGGCTCTTGCCGTAGATCCGGATCAGGTCACTCACGGGCGACATCCCCGGCTCGCATGACGACCGCGTCGTCGGCCTGGAAGCTCACCCGCTGGCTGCCGGACACGACGTCGCGCCCGCTGCCCGCATTGGTCAGGTGCACGGCGATCGGATGGTCGCCGGCGCGCAAGTGCAGGTTCACGAACGATCCTTCGAGGTCGCGCCGCTCCACCTCCGCGTCGATCCGGTTGTCCGGGTCGGAAGCCCCACCGTTCATCAGCGAGACCCGCTCCGGGCGGACGAACAGCAGGGCATCGTCGCCGACCGACAATATTCCCTGGGAAGCCCCGCGCAGCGGCCCGACGGCGGTATCGACGACCGCCCGTCCGTCGCTCACCGCGGAAACCCGGCCGTGAAAGACGTTCTGCTCGCCGACGAAGGTCGCGACGAACGGCGTCGCGGGTCGGTCGTAGATCTCGTCGCCGGTGCCGACCTGCTGGACCCGGCCCTGGTTCATCACCGCGATCCGGTCGGACATGGTCAGGGCCTCGCCCTGGTCATGGGTGATGTAGATGAAGGTGACGCCGGTACGGCGCTGGATGTCCTTCAACTCGGCGCGCATGTGCTGGCGCAGCTTCAAGTCGAGGGCCGACAGCGGTTCGTCCAGCAGCAGCACCGCCGGCTCGACCGCCAGCGCGCGCGCCACCGCCACCCGCTGGCGCTGGCCGCCGGACAGTTCGGTTGGCTTCTTGTGGCCCTGGTCGTCCAGTGCCACCAGGGACAGAAGCTCATTGGCCCGCCGCTTGCGCTCGGCCACCGGGACGCCACGCGCCTCCAGGCCGAAGGCGACGTTCTCCCAGACGGTCATCAGCGGGAACAGCGCGAGGTTCTGGAAGATCAGCGCGGTCGGCCGGCGGTTCGGGCCGAGCCCGGCCATCGGCACCCCGCCGATGGCGATGCCGCCCGAACTGGGATCGAGAAAGCCGGAGATCATCCGCAGGATCGTGGTCTTGCCGCAGCCCGACGGGCCGAGGATCGAGAAGAACTCGCCTTCCTGCACCGTCAGGTCGGTCGGATGAACGGCCGTGAAATCGCCGAAGCGCATCGACACGTCCGAGAGCACTACGTCATTGCCGCGCATCGCTGTCGGGTCTCCGCCGGTTCCGTGCCCCGTGCCGGGGAATGACGGGCCGCGGTTGATGTCCCGCGGCCCGTCCGATCAGATCAGTGCCGTCAGGCGTTGGTGATCCGGTCGACGTATTCCTGGCGCACGGTCGCGAACCAGGGCGTGTCGGCCTGCCACCACCAGAGGTTCGCCAAAGTCTTCTCGTTGTAGACCTCGTTGAACTGCTTGGCGTACTCGTCACCGGCATGGGCGGCGGCGCCGACCGCGGCCGAGTTGTAGCCGGTGTTCTTGGAGAACATGCCGGCCATCTTCGGGTCGAACATGGCATTGATGAAGGCGTAGGCCTGTTCGAGGTTGGCCGCACCGGTCGGAATGCCGATGGAGTCCATCCAGGTGATGCCGCCTTCTTTCGGCATCCGGTACTTCCACTTGGGATCTTCCCGGTTCAGCAGGAGGCCGGTGGTATCCCAGGTCTGGCCGACGGCGGCGCCGGCCTGCTTGAAGGCATTGGTCGCCTCGGTGGCGTTGTTCCAGAACGCGGCGATGTTGCCCTTGCGGGCGACGATGTACTTGGTCACCGCTTCGAACACCCGGCGCATGTCCTCTTCGGACTTGTACAGGTCGAGCGCGCGGTTGGACTTCACCTCGCCGGTGGCGTCCAGATAGATGGCGGTGCCGACCAGCACCGACTTCTGGCGGAACGCCGCCTTGCCCTTGGCTTCCGGCGTCCACATGGTGCCGAACGAGATATCGTCGTCGCTCAGCTTGAACACGCTGGAGTCGAAGGTCATCGCCTCGGTGCCCCAGTCGAACGGCAGCAGCATGCGCTTGCCGCGGTAGGTGGCGCCGAGCTGCACGGAATCGCGGACCATCGACGGGATGATCCGGTCCATCTTGACCTTGCTCTCGTCGAGCGGCTGCAGCAGGTCGTCCGGATAGTACTGCGGTCCGTTGGTGACCGACGGGAAGATGACGTCAAAGCCCTTGCCGCCGGCGGCGCGCAGCTTCTGAACGGCTTCGTCGTTCGATCCGAAAGTCGACAGGTTGACGGTAATGCCGGACTCTTTTTGGAACTTTTCGACCATGTTCGGCTGAACATAATCGCCCCAGGCGAACACGTTGACCGTGCCGGACGAGGCCAGCGCATCGTGAGCGCGCAGGACTACAGGTGCGGCGAGCGCCGAGGCGGCCACGGCGGCCGAACCCCGGAGTACGGTACGACGGGTGATCTTCATCATGATCGCAACCCTCATTCAGTGACGGACGGTACGGAGGGCGGGCCCGCCCCCCTTGGGCACAGCCGCGCGATCCGACGCCGGCAGATAGCTTGCCGTGTGCGACACCGAAATTACAGAGGAATGATGTTTTCGTTAACGAACTTGTGCGGATGGCCAGGTCAGCGTCCGGACAACAACCATTCGGTGGCCGATGCCTCGTTCGAGAACACGCCGGCCCCGCGGGCTTTGCCGCCGTCCCGGGTCACGGCCCACAGCTCGGCGAGCGCCCGGTGTCCGGGCTTGTCCCCGACGATCAGGGCCGTTCGATGTGTCGGATACCGTTTGGCGGCTTTATACGCCTGATGGTCGCTCAGAGTGTGGATGTCGATCTCATCGAATTCAGCGTCAACACAGATGATGAGGACACGGGTCTGAGCCGTGACCGCCGGCAGGCGGTTCGCGGTGTCCTGCCCGCTGTTCATCAACTGCAGCGTCAGACGCCCGCTGAACTCCAGTCGCAGCAGGTCGTCCGATGGCAGGTACTCGACCTCAAAGCTGCCTTGTCCGGGATCGCTCACCGGTCATCCTTCCCGATGACTTGCCGCCGGTCCGGGTCATACCCGCAGCAGCGACGGTGGATTAAGGCTGACAGGAACCAGCCCGGTGGCGGCATGGCGTCGTGACAAACCGGAGAACCGCGATAGATCCAGCCGATCCGCCTCGGACTCCAGCTTGCAGACATACAGCAACCACAACATGACAGAATCACTGTTTCGCCGGAACGGCAACCAGATCCGGTCGTGAGT
This sequence comes from Thalassobaculum sp., assembly GCF_040219215.1. Classification (GTDB taxonomy): domain Bacteria; phylum Pseudomonadota; class Alphaproteobacteria; order Thalassobaculales; family Thalassobaculaceae; genus Thalassobaculum_A. Next base: position 194,884 of record NZ_JAVJSX010000015.1, on the reverse strand, counting down.
GATCGTGAATCCGTTCTGGGTTTCCATCACGCGCTTGGTCCATGTGGGGGCTGCGCGCCGCCCCAGGCGACGGAAATGCTCAAGCAGGACGCTTGGCGTCGACGCATAGACGCCCTCCGAGACGAAGCGGCCGGTGAGGTCGACGCCGGCCTGCTCGGCGATCCTGGTGCCCACCAGCCGGTAACGAATGTCTCGGCCGCCGTCGATCACATCGTACAGGCAGATCCACCCCATCCACGGCAGCAACGAGATCGGGTCGATGCTGGGCCAATCGGGAAGGTCGGTTCCGACACAGCCTAGCGACTTCCACCACACCATCAACGCGCGGGCGTCGGGCCGCGGGCAGTCTTCCGCCGGCAACATCGGCGCCATCTCGATGCCGTCGACCTTGTCGAGTGGATCAGTCAGTGCGGATGTCATCGCGAACCCTTACGTCATAGTGCCGAATCGGGACCGTCATAGCGCAATCCCATTAAGGCGAACTTAACGACGAGATAGACTCGCGATGGTGGTAGTACAGGAGTATGCAGGCCGGAAATCGAGCTATCAGCCTTGCCGATGAGGGCTGCGCTGATACTCGTCCAGGGCCTGCGGCATGATAGCGTTCAGGTTGTCGATCCGCGAGCCGGGCGCCGGGTGCGTCGACAGGAATTCCGGGGGCCGGCCGCCGCCCGCAGCTTCGAAATTGCGCCAGAGATCGACCGCAGCGCGCGGATCGTACCCGGCGCGGGCCATCAGCATCAGGCCGATGTGATCAGCTTCCGATTCCTGCGACCGGGTGAACGGTAGGATCAGCCCCAGGGTCGACGCCTGTGCCAGGACCTCGGCCATGCCGGGATACTGCGCCCCGATTGCCTGTTGACCGGCCTGGACCAGGGCTTGGCGCGATACCCGCTCGGCGCTGTGACGGGCGATGGCATGGCCGACTTCGTGGGCCATCACGGCGGCCAGTTGATCCTTGGTCTTGGCGACCTTGAACAATCCCGTATTGACCCCGACCTTGCCGCCGGGTAGCGCGAACGCGTTCGGCTCCTCGTCCTCGAAGACCGTGAACTCCCACGCCAGATCGGGCTGGCCGCTGACGGCGGCGACACGTCGGCCGATCTCCTGGACCGGCCCGGTATATCGCGGATCGTTGGAGACGCCTTTCTCCGACTTGATCTGCTGATAGGCCTCCACACCCATCTGTTGCGCCTGGCCTTCAGGCAGCAGGATAAGCTGCTGGCGCCCGGTGACCGGCGCGTTGGTACAGGCCGCGACCATGCCGCACAGGACGAGAGCCGCCGACAGGCGGCGGGAAGGAACGAGGCTCGACAGCATCGGGGGGACTGGCATGGACGTCCTTCGCGCGTTCACATGGGCATCGACACATCCCACAACGCGGTGGCCGGATCGTGGTTCCGGCCCGGCCCTCAGTCCACCGAGGGCATCAGTGATCCGTGGGGTCACCGCGATTAAGCCGGTCGGGCAGCGGCGTGCCGGCATCCACGAACGACATCGACGCGGAGTTCAGGCAGTAGCGCGCGCCGGTCGGCGGCGGTCCGTCCGGAAACACATGGCCGAGATGACCGTCGCACCGGGCGCAGCGGTTCTCGATGCGCACCATGCCGTGGCTGGTGTCGCGCAGGTTGGTGACGTGGTCGCTGTCGAACGGCTGGAAGAAGCTCGGCCAGCCGCTGCCGGACTCGAACTTGTGCTGCGACGAGAACAGCGGCAGCCCGCACAGGCGGCAGACGTAGGTTCCCGCCTTCTTGTTGTCGAGCAGGGTTCCGCAGAACGGCCGCTCGGTCCCGTGGTGCAGCAGAACGCGCACCTCCTCGGGGTCCAGCCCGGCAGTCAGGCTGCGCATCTGATCCTTGCTGGGCGGCTGAAGGCTGTATCCGGCAGCGGACACATCGGGTCGCTTGGTGGCGGCGGTATCGGTCATGGCGGATCTCCCTGGCGCTCAGGCGCCGGCTTTCTCGGACTTCAGCCGCTCCGGATAGGTGCGGCGCAGCTTTTCCACCTTCGGGGCGGAGACGTAGGCGATGTAAGGCTGCGCTGGATTCCGCGCGGCGTAGTCGAAGTGGTACTCCTCGGCCTCGTAGAACGCATCCAGAGGCTCGACCGTGGTGACGATCGGCGCGTCGAACACCCCGGCTGCGTCAAGCTGGGCGATGTACGCCTCGGCGACCCGCTTCTCGTCGGCATCGGCATAGAACACCGCCGAGCGGTACTGCGGGCCACGATCGTTGCCCTGACGGTTGAGTTGAGTCGGATCGTGGGCGACCGAGAAGAACACCTTCAGCAAGGCACCGAAGCTGATCAGGTTGGGGTCGTACGTCACCCCGATCACTTCGGCATGCCCTGTGGTGCCACTGCAAACCGTTCGATAGTCGGCGGTCTCAGCCGTGCCGCCGGCGTAACCGGGACGCACGGAACGCACCCCGGTCAGTTCCTTGAACACGGCCTCGGTGCACCAGAAGCAGCCACCGCCCAGCACCGCGACGCGATCACCGGTTCCGGCGCTCGGCAAGTCAACCGCGGGATCGGGAAAGGATGACGGGATCATGGACTTGCCTCCAAACAGCCATTGGAACATTGGGTACCTCCGGGCCGGTTAATGCAGGGATCGACCGATAGGATACTCCGGAGAAGCGCGAGGCGTGGCTTCACAGCATGTGGGACGTGTAAGGGATGTGTCGAGGGGCGTGCGACGCTGATCGTGAGTATGGGATATGGTCGGCACTCGTTGCGGTGATGCTGATGCGGCGCTGGCGGATGTGGAGTGGAAACTGAATGTCGGAGAATCCCGGCCTCGCCCGGGCGCAAGAGATCGAGGCGTCCGCCCAAGACCCGGCTTTGCGAGACCTGGTCCGCTATTGGATCAGAATCCATCCTGGCACCCGTCTTCCGGGGCGACAGGATTTCGACCCGCTGGACATCCCGAAGGTGCTGAAGCATCTCGTTCTGGTCGATGTCGAACGTGATCCTTTTCGATTCCGGATCCGCCTGATGGGAACCGCGGTCGTTGACGCGTTCGGCAATGATTTCACCGATTCGTACCTCGATGAAGTGTTCGAGAACTTCCATCAGACCTACGGCAGCATGAACCGGATTGAAACCGCCAAGACCGGCATTCCGACGTATCGGCACGGCAAAGCCACCATGCCTTTCAAACTGGATTTTGCCCCGATCGAAGCCGTGCACCTGCCGCTGGCTGCCGACGGGCGGCTGGTAAACCTGATTGTCAGCATGACGATTCATATGGCGAAGAATGACCGAACGGTCGAGAAATGAGCGGATTGGAATGGAGACACTGACCCATGCGCCAACCCGTTATGCAGCCGCTGGCGGATTATCATGCCTATCCCGATGACGCGATGCAGCGCCGTGCTCGGGAGTTCGCGGACAACCTGAAGCGCCGCCGGACCGTTCGCGACTACGTTGCCCGCGACGTCCCGCGGGAGGTTCTGGAGCATTGCCTGCGCGCCGCGGCGTCCGCACCGTCCGGCGCCAACATGCAGCCCTGGCATTTCGCGGTGATCACCGACCCGGCGGTCAAGCGTCGGATCCGGCTGGCGGCCGAGGAGGAGGAGCGGGAGTTCTACCGGGAGCGCGCGCCGCAGGAGTGGCTGGAGGCCCTGGCGCCGCTCGGTACCGACGAGCACAAGCCGTTCCTGGAGCACGCCACGCTGATCGCGATCTTCGCGCAGCGTCACGGCGCGCTGCCCGACGGCCGCCGAGTGAAGCACTACTACGTCGCGGAGTCGCTCGGGATCGCGACTGGCTTCCTGATCGCGGCCCTGCACGATGCCGGCCTTGCCACCCTGACCCACACCCCGAGCCCGATGGGCTTCCTGAACGAGATCTGCCAGCGGCCGGAGAACGAGAAGCCGTACCTGCTGCTGGTGACGGGATTCCCAACGCCGGACTGCCGGGTGCCGGAGTTCGGCGGCACCCGCAAGCCGATGGACGAGGTGACCAGCTGGTTCTGAGCGTCGGTCAGGCGATCGCCAGATTCAGGCGACCGCCAGATAGGGTGTCACCGCCAGGCCTGCGAAGATGGCGGACACCGGCAGGTCGGCCTCGCTGTACCAGTTCGCCTGATGCAGCAGGTTGATGGTGCCGAGCATCCGGTCGCCCGAGACCACCGGCACGTTCAGCACGGAATCGCAGCCGAGCGAGGCGATCAGTTCGTGGTCGAAGAACACCGCCCGGATGTGGTCGGCGGTGTAGCCGATATACGGCTTGCGGCCGTGGATCACGTGACCGGCCCAGAAGGTCGGGTTCAGCGCCTTGCGCCCGCCCACCGGGTAGCTGGCCGGCTGGTTGGTGTAGACCCGTTCCGACTCGCCGCTGTCGGCGTGGAAGCGCAGCACGGTGAACAGCTTGTGACCGATCGCGGCGTCCATGGCCCGGTCGAGCGCGGTGAACGCCGCGGCCGGCTGGTCGGCGGCGGCGAGGGCACGGGCGGCGGCTTCGAGATGCGGCAGCGGGTCGATGGATCCGATATGGCTCATGTGGGTTTCTTCTCTTCGGTCAATGTGATCTGAGGCTGCCGTTCGGGCAGCAGGCCATCCGGCCTGAGGCGCAGGATCAGGATCAGCGACCCGCCGATCAGCATCTCGCGCAACGCCGCCACCTGCACCGGCTGCAGGCCCGGCACCACCTCGGTGATGAACCGGGTGGACTCCATGAAGAACACCACCAGAAGGCTGCCGAACACCGCGCCGTAGTTGTTGCCGGTGCCGCCGGCGGTCAGCGCCAGCACGATGTAGATGGTGATCAGCGGCACGAAGCCATCCGGCGCGATGTAGGAGATGTAGTGGCCGTACAGCGCGCCGGACAGGCCGATCACGCCGCAGCCGAGCGCGAAGGCCTCGACCTTGAAGCGGATCACCGTCTTGCCGGCGACGGCGGCCACCTGGTTGTCGTCGCGGATCGCGCGCAGCACCCGGCCGTAGGGCGAGTGACGGACTCGCTGCAGCAGGAAAACGGCGATGGTGACGACGACCGCCACGATCGCCAGGAAGATCAGGTTGAAGGCTTCCGGCGTCACCTCGCCACGCCAGGGACCGGGAATGCCCGAAACCCCGTCGGTGCCGTTGGTCAGCCAGATTTCGTTCGAGGCGGTGATGCGGACCACCTCGGAGAACCCAAGCGTGACGATGGCAAGGTAGTCACCGCGCAGCTTGGCGGTGGTCAGGGCCATCACCACACCGGCGGCAGCGGTGCCAAGCATCCCGGCGATCACCCCGAGCACGATCGGGACCCCGGCAAGCTTGGTCAGCAGCGCCGAGACGTAGGCGCCGAAGGCGAAGAAGCCGACCAGACCGAGATTGATCATCCCGGCCATGCCCCACACCACGTTGAGGCCGAGGGCCATCAACCCATAGAGGCCCGTGAAGACAAGCATGGCGATGAGGTAGTTTTCCATGCCCGCCCCTCAGAATGCCCGTTCGCCGAGGATGCCGCGCGGACGCAGCGTCAGGACCAGCAGGATGGCGAAGAATCCGACCGCCGAACGGTAGGCCGGGTCGAGCACCAGCAGCGACAGTTCCTCCGCGACCCCGATGGTCAAAGCGCCGATCACCGCGCCGGGGATGCTGCCGAGCCCGCCGACCACTGCGGCGGCAAACACCGTCAGGATCACCCGGAACCCGGTCAGCGGGTCGATCGAGGTGTCGAGCCCCAGCAGCATGCCGCCGAGGCCGGCCAGCCCCATGCCGACGAAATTGACCAGCCGGCCGATGGTCACCGAATCGATGCCCTTGATCGACGCCAGCGTCGGGTTGTCGGCCACCGCCCGCATCGCCTTGCCCATGCGGGAAAAGCCAAGGAAGGCGAAGAGGCAGGCCATGGCGATCACCGCGATCACCAGGTTCTCAACCTGCTGCGGACTGACCCGCAGGTCGCCGAACCGCCAGTCGCGCAGCACCGGCAGGTCATAGCCGCGCAGGTCGTTGCCAAACCAGAACCGGACGACGTTCTCCAGCACGATGGTCAGCGCGACCGACGCGATGGCGGTGGCCAGCGCCCCGGTCGGCCGCATCGGCTTCAGCACGACCTCGTCGCAGATCACCCCCGACAGCCCGGTCACCAGGAACGCCACCGCGACCGCCACCGGGGCCGGAAGGCCGAAGGTGACGTTGGCGACGTAGCCCGCGAAGGCTCCGATCGTCACCTGGGACGCGACGCTGAAATTGGGGAACCGCAGCACCGCATAAATCGCGGTGAATCCGATGGCCGGGACCGCCAGAATGGTCCCGGCCATCAGCCCGTTCAGCACGAGCTGCGCAACCTCGCTCAGCATGGACGGTGCGGCGCGACGCGGCTCAAGCGATCTTCAGGAGCTTGAAGGCTCCCTTCTCCACCTGCTCGTAGCGGAAGTTCGTGGTCAGGATGTCGCCGATGTCATCGAAGTCGCAGGCGCCGCTGGCACCCTCGAAGTTGATGTCCTTGCCGGCCGCCAGCGCCTTCAGGCCGTCGACCACGTCGTCGACCTTCTCGCCCGGGCCTTGCGAGATCGACCGGACGGCGTCCTTGATCGCGGTGCCGCTCGAATTGCCGGCTTTGGCGATCGCCAGGCAGACCAGGCTCGCCTGGTCGTTGCACTGGCAGGAATACGGATCGAGCACATCCTTCTGCAGGAACGTGGCCAGCCGCTTGTAGGCGTCGGAGTTGATCGACGGCGACGGTGCGACGGTGTACGTGCCCTCGGTCACTTCCGGCGGCAGCGATTCCAGAAGCTTCTGGTTGACCGCATAGGCCTGGCCGACCTTGCCGCCCTCATAGCCGGCCTTGTACAGCTCACGCAGCACGATGGTGACGTCCGGCGTATAGCCGTTCAGGTAGATCATGTCCGGCTTGGCCTTCAGCGCCTGATCGATCTCCGAGCGGAACGAGGTCTTGTCCTTGTCGTAGATCACGCCGCCGATCATCTCCGATCCGCCGGCCTTCAGCACCTCGGTCAGCCGCTCTTGCGACGGCAGGGCGAACGGGGTCTGGGCCGCCAGCACGAAGACCTTCTTGTTGCCGAGCGACAGCAGGAACTCGCCGAGCCTCTGGATCTGCAGGTGGGTGTTCGGCTGGGTGCGGATCAGATAGCCCTGGTGCGGCAGCTTGGTGATGGTGTCCGATCCGGAGACCGTGGTGATGAACACCTTGCTTTCCCAGCACAGCGGCGCGACCGCCGTGGTCACCGACGACGCCCAGGTGCCCATGATCGCCGAAACCTTGTCGACGTCGATCAGCTTGCGGGCGGCGCGCACTGCGGCGTCCGGGTTGGTCTGGGTGTCCTCGCCGGCCAGCTCGACCTTGCGGCCGTTTATGCCCCCGGCACCATTGACCCGTTCGATCACGCCCTCGATGGCGCGGCGCATGGTCGGGCCGTAGGAGCCACCGGCTCCGGTCAGCGGGTTGAGCGCGCCGAGCCGGATCGGCTCCGACTGCGCGCGAACGATGGATGGAGCCGAAAGACCGGCGACCGCTGCCGCCGTTCCCAACAGTACCTGACGCCGTGACGGATACGAGATGATGGACATGACCGCTTTCCCCCTTCGGTTATGCTGCCTCACCGCCGAGGAACACCCGGCGTACGCTCGGATCGGCCGCGAGATCGGCAGCCGTTCCGGTCATGCTGTTCCGCCCGTCGACCAGGATATACCCGCGCGCGGCGATGGATAGGGCCTGCAGGGCGTTCTGTTCGACCATGGCGATGGCCACGCCCTCGGCGTTAATGGCCACGATGGTCTCGAACAACTGCTCGGCAGCGATCGGCGACAGGCCGGCCGACGGTTCGTCGAGCAGCAGCACCGCCGGCTCGACCATCAGCGCCATCGCCATTGCCAGGATCTGGCGTTGCCCGCCCGACAGGGTGCGCGCCATCTGCCGGCGCTTCTCGGCCAGGATCGGAAACCGCGTCAGGATCCCGTCGATCCGCTCGGCGGTGCGTGACGGCTCCACATAGCCGCCCATCTCCAGGTTCTCTCGCACACTCAGGGTGCCGAAGACGTTCTGCTCCTGCGGCACGAAAGCCAGACCGTGGCGGGCGATCTCGCGTGGCGGGTGGCCGTGGATCGGCTTGCCGTCCAGCATGATGGTGCCGCGGCTCGGCTTGAGGATGCCGGCGATCGCCTTCAGCAGCGTCGACTTGCCGGCGCCGTTCGGTCCGATGATCGACACGATCTCGCCGGCGTTCACGTCCAGGTCGACGCCCTTCAGGATCTCGTCGGCGGCGGAATAGCCGGCGACCACGCCGGAGACGGTCAGGAGGCCCATCGGCGTCGCCCCATATAGGCGTCCTGCACCCGTTCGTCGGCGGCCACCTCGGTGAAGCTGCCCTGTGCCAGGTGCCGGCCCTCGGCCATCACGATGACCGGGTCGCAGAGGCGGGCGATCATGTCCATGTGGTGCTCGATCACCAGGAAGGTGATGCCCTCGGCGCACAGCGACTTCAGGTGCTCGGCGATCTGGTTGGCCAGGGTCGGGTTGACGCCGGCGATCGGCTCGTCCAGCAGGATCAGCTTGGGATCGGTCATCAGCGCCCGGCCGATCTCCAGCAGCTTCTTCTGCCCGCCGGACAGGTCGGATGCCGGGTTGTTCAGCACATGGCCCAGGTTGAGGCGGCGCCCGATGGCGATGGCGCGCTGGCGCACCTCGTCCTCGCGGGCGGCCTGATCGCGGGTCCACAGCAGAGCCTTCCAGAGCGTCTCGCCCGGCTGGCGGGCGCCGTACAGCATCAGGTTCTCCAGCACCGACAGGCGTGGAAAGCCGCGGGCGATCTGAAAGGTGCGGACCAGGCCGGACTGGGTGATCTGCTCCGGCCGCCAGCCGGTGATGTCGCGTCCGTCGAAGGTAACGCTGCCGGCGTCCGGCGGCACAAGCCCGGTGACGCAATGGAACAGCGTGGTCTTGCCGGCCCCGTTCGGCCCGATCAGGCCCGTGATCGTGCCGGCCTCGACCGTAAGGTCGACACCGGACAGAGCTTGCACTCCGTAGAAGCCTCGATGAAGTCCGCGGACGTCGAGCAGGGCCATGAAGACGAGGCTAGCGTGAATTCTCGGATATGCGACAGCGTTTTCTGAACTTTGTCCTGAGGACCATTAATTCCCGCTGACGTGTTATCGTGACAGGTCGGACCGCGTCACAATCGTCTCCCACTCGACGCTGGTTCGCTCCTCGTACGGCTTGTCCCATGCCTCGACGTTGGATCGATCGATGATCTCGGCGGGCAGGACGATTTCGGACGGCACGGCTTCGCCGCGGACGTGTCGCAGCGCGGCTTCGACGGCCAAACTGCCGAACGACAGCGTGTCGTAGGACGCGGACGCGACCAGGCGACCGGCACGGATGGCCGAGACGGCCTCCGGCGTGCCGTTCACGCTCACGACCGCCATGCTGCGTCCAGTCTCGTCCAGGGCGTCCATGACCCCCATCGCCATCAGGTCGTTGGACACCAGCAATCCGTCGATCCGTGGATGCCGCTCCAGAAGTTGGAGGGCGGCATTTCGAGCCGGTTCGCGCTGGTAGTAGCCCGACCGTGACTCCAGGATTCGAACGCCGGGGTATTCAGCGGCGGCGGTCAGGAAGCCGGCATGACGTTCGGGCGTGGTGATCGAGTCGGGGTGCCCGTCCATGATCGCGATGCTCGCCTGCCCGCCGAGATGATCGAACAGCGAGCGGGCCAGGGTTGCCGCCAGGGCGACGTTGTCCGCGCCGACGAAGCTGACCCAGCGTCCGGCGGTTGGCTTGCTGACGATCAGGACGAGCGGGATGCCCGCCTGTTCGGCCCGCGCGATGGCCCCATTGAGCCCGGTTTCGTGGGCAGGCAGCAGAACGATCGCCGAGGGCCCTTCGGCGACTGCCTGTTCGACCAGCGCGGCCTGTTCGGCGATATCGTCAGGCACGGACGGAGCGCAGTGGCGGACGGTCGCGCCGTAGCGGGCGGCACTCCGGCTGGCACCGAGCAGCGCGCCGCCATAGGCTGGATTGGTGCGATTCTTGGTGATCACGGCCACACTCAAGGTCTCTGATCGCACCGTTCCCGCCCTGCCGCTGATGGATCGAGTTGTCGTCGGATGGAGCTTGTTTTCATAGTGTTGCAATGAATTCGGCCACATGGAAGATGAACGGCGCTGTCGTCGCCTCCGCTGCGGTCGCCACCGACCCACCCCCGATGATCGACGCGACGGCTTCACGCCACGGGTTGGCGGTGAAGTTGTCGCGGACCTAGAACCGGAACTGGAGCCACGCAGTGTCACAACGCTTCGCGGGACAAACCGCCATCATTACCGGTGGCGCCAAGGGGATCGGCCGGGCGACCGTCAGGCGGTTCCTGAGCGAAGGCGGCAAGGCGGGTGTGGTCGACCTTGAAAGCGTCGACAGCTCCTGGATCACCAGCCTGCGCGAGGAGGTCGGGCCGGACGCCGAACGGCTGGTCTACATTGCTGCGGACGCGACCGATGAGCAACGGGTCGCGGCGGTCGTGGCGGAAGTCGCCGACCGGCTCGGGCCCCCGGTCATCCTGGTCAACAATCTGGGTTTCGGCAGCAACGTGATCCCGATCGACGAGATTTCGGTCGAGGCATGGAATCGCTTCATGAACATCAACGTGACGACCGCGTTCATGATGACCCGCGCGGTCGTTCCGCACATGCGGTCGCAGCGGGACGGCAGGATCGTCAACCTGTCCTCGATCACTGGTCGCAGCGTGAGCGAGGTTGCCAACATCGCCTACCACGCGTCGAAGGCGGCGATTCTCGGTTTCACGCGAAAACTGGCCTATGAAGAGGGACCGCATGGGATCCGCGCCAACGCCGTCGCGCCGGGAACCGTGTTCACCGAGCGCGTGAAAGCCCGCTACGATTCCCTGGGCGTCGAGGCGCGGGACGAGATGCTGGCATCGTTTCCGTTGCGCCGGGCCGCTCAGCCCGAGGAGATTGCGGCCGCCATCCTGTTCCTCGCGTCTGACGATGCCAGCTATGTGACCGGCGCCGTGCTGGACGTGAACGGCGGGCGCTTCATGGGGTAGCGATCCTTGAGGCGCTACCCCCGGTTCGTCAGCAGGTGGTGCATCGCGGCGAGACCGAGCATGTAGGACTGCACCCGAACGCCGGTGATCAGCGCGTCGGCAACCTCCGCCAGCACCGAGTGCATGCCGCGCTTGTCGATGTTGGTCATGTGAACCTCCACATAGGGCATCGACACCGCCTTGATGCAGTCGCGCAGCGCGTAGCCGGCGTACAGGAAGCCCGCCGGATTCATCAGCAGGCCCTCGGTGCCGCCGCGTTCGGCCTCGTAGATCCAGCCGATCGCCTCGCCCTCCAGGTTGGTGTAGCGGATGTCGAGAGTCAGCCCGTATTTCAGGGCTTCCTCGTGCATGGCCGCATCGAGTTCGGCGGTCGTCGTCGTGCCGTAGAGTTCCGGCTGACGGCGACCGAGAAACTCCATGTTGGCGCCCTGGATCACCAGTACTTTCATGCCAGTGCTTTCATATCGTTCGAGCCTCACGCGTTGGCGGTGTCGAGCCAGTTCGGGTCTGCCGCCAGCAGGTCGTGGCGCATCGGAGGGAAGTCGTCCGGCAGCGGATCGAGGCGCAGACGGGTCAGCCTCAGGAAACAGAACTTCCAGCGCCCGCCGTCACGCCGATACTCCTCCTGATAGTGCCCGTAGCCCCGGAAGCCCCGGCTGTCCGGAGCCTCCTTCGGGCGCATTCCAGCTGCCAGTTCGACCAGATCGGTCATCGCCCAGATGCCGCGGGCCCGGTCGGGGTCGAGGAACGCGATCTCCGGGTTGCAGACGTGGTGGATGGTGACCGCACCGGTCATGCGGTGCGAGATGCCCTTGATGAAATCCCGGGCGGTCGAACCGGTCGGCGCCGACCCGAAGCCCTCGAACATCGTCTCCTCGGCAAACAGGGCGGACAGCCGGTCCCACTGCTTGGTGTCGACGAACCGGCAGTACTCCGCCTTCAACCGCTTGATGGCTTCGATATCGAGCAGCCGGTTCGGGTCGGTGGTCGGCATGGTGGATCCTTCGGGTAGGTCGCAGGAACGGTTGACAGGTCAGGGGATCAGGCGGGCCTGTCGGTACCGGTCGAACAGGTTGAAGAACATGGTCTGTGATTTGACGACATCGTGGAAGCCGAACTGCCGGGCCTTGGTGGTGTCGGATACAATGTCCCAGGTTGGCCGGAACACGTAATCGGCATAATTCCACAAGGCCATGTCTTCGTAGGGCGTCGGCCGCAGGCCGTGCTTGGCGACGATGCGGTCCCAGACCGGCGCGTGCTCGGGCATGGCCTCGTCCAGCGAGATGCCGAGCGGCGGGCCGACCTCCATGTCGAAATGCTCGGCGAAGCGGTGCCACATCGGCTCCCACCGGAAGATGTCCCCGTTGCTGATGTTGAACGCGTGGTTGGCGCAGCGCTCGTCGCCGGCCATCCATACCGACGCCTTGGCGACGTGCACCGCCTCAGCGCATTCCGCCAGGCACTGGTAGGCGGTCTCGGTTCCCGGGAAGCTGAACGGCAGGCCGAGTTCCCGGCGGATCGCCGCATAGACCGCGACCACCGACACCAGGTTGCGCGGCTTTCCCGGCGTGAAGTCGAACACCAGCGGCGGCCGAACGACGCTCCACGACCAGCCGGCGTTCCGGCCGGCCACATAGTCCTGTTGATCATAGTAGAAATTCGGCGAGTCGGGACGCGGGTCGTCCTCCTCGGCCGGGGTCTTGTAGGCGCCGAGATGGTTGCCGTAGTACTTGGTCCCGTGCACCAGATGGACGTGATGCAGGCTAGGCGACGCAGCCTCGACCGCCTCCACCGCGTTGACCAGCATGGCGAGGTTGTCCGCCACCGACTCGATGCCGCCTTCGCCGTGCGACGCCCGGCCGGCGTAGAACACGTGGGTGATGTCGGTCTGGCCGGCGAAGGCACGCCGGCAGTCCGCCGCGTCCAGCAGGTCGACCGCGACGTGGGGTGCGGCCGGCCCGCCTGCCGGCGCCCGGCGGCTTGCGATGACTACCGGCCATCCCTCGGACAGCAGCCGCCGGGTGATCAGCGCGCCGACCATGCCGGTCGCTCCCAGAACCAATGCTTTGCGCGACACGTCCGCCTCTCCCGTGCTGGCGTTGCCCAGCGCAACACTAGCGGCAGGGCGGCGGTCGCTGCAAAGCCCGAGCGCTGCGCTTCTGGTCAAGGGTGAATGCCGATAGGATGGGTTGACGGTTGGTGCTTCGTCGAGCCGTCCACTGGAGCAGAAGGGACCATCGTGGCCGACCAGCCGAGCAGAGGGCGACCATCGGAACCCGGGGAGAGTCGCGCAGCGCGGCGACGTGCGCTGGACCGACCCAAGCTGATCGACCGGATCCTCGACTATCCCTACCGCCGGCTGTTCGGCCTGAAGGGCAAACTGGTGATCACCGCGGTCGTGCTGATCGGGCTGGTGGCCAAGTTCGTAGCCGGCATCAATACGGTCACCGTCGACCCGATGACGTGTGAATTGAGTTGGGCTGACGAAATCTACCGGGTCACGCACAAGCAACGGGTGGTCGCCAACAGCCAGCGCGATCTGAGCCGGATGATAGGCGAGAAGCAGACCGTCCTGTGGGCGATCCAGGCCGGGCGCGACCCATTCCCCTCCAAGGCCGGCGGCAACGTCGCCCGCATCCAGCGCATCGACAAGGACAAGTTCTTCTGGCGGTCCTACGCCGGCAATCTGGAGAAGGAAATCCTGGCGATCAGCGCCTGCCTGCAGCGCCTGTCGACAAGAGGGATCGACTGAGCCTCCCGCTCCACAGACTCAGAGGATCTGGCTGAGGAATTCCTGGGTGCGCGGGTCCCTCGGGTTGGCGAAGAACTCCTTCGGCGGCCCGTGCTCGACGATCACGCCCCGGTCGGTGAAATACATGTGGTCGGCCAGTTCTCGGGCGAACCCCATTTCGTGCGTGACCAGCAGGCAGGTCATGCCTTCCTCGGCCAGATCGCGGATGGTGACCAGCACCTCCTTGACGGTCTCCGGGTCCAGCGCGGCCGTGACCTCGTCGAACAGCATCACGTCGGGGTTCATCGCCAGCGAGCGGGCGATCGCCACGCGCTGCTGTTGGCCGCCGGACAATTCGCCGGGATAGCTGTGCTCCTTGCCTTCGAGGCGGACTTTCTTCATCAGCGCGCGGGCTCGCACCTCCACCTCGGCCTTGTTCTGCTTCAGTACGGTGACCGGGGCCATCATCACGTTCTGCAGGGCGGTCTTGTGCGGGAACAGGTTGTACTGCTGGAACACCATGCCGACCTTCTTGCGAAGCTCCAGCTTGTTCAGCTTGGGGTCGTGGGTCTCCTGACCCTCGACCTGGATCGAGCCCCGGTCGATCGGTACCAGCGCGTTGATGCAGCGCAGCAGGGTCGACTTGCCCGATCCCGACGGTCCGATGATGCAGATAACCTCGCCCTTCATGACGTTCAGCGAGACGCCCTTGAGAACCTCGACGGCACCGAAGGATTTGTAGACGTCGGCGATGCGGACGATCGGTTGGTCGGGAGTCCAGGGTTGGCTTGCGGTCATGGCGGCGCGGGCCTTTCCGGGTTCAGGACTTGACCGCGAAGCGGCGCTCGAGGCGCACGGTCAGCCGTGCGATCGGGTAGCAGTACAGGAAGAACCACAGCAGGATGTAGCTGTAGAACGGCACCAGCAGGTCGGTACGCCCACCTTCCGCACTCAGCACCCGGCCGGTCAGGGTCATCACCTCCGACACCCCGACCACCGAGGCCAGCACGGTCGCCATGGTCAGAATGGCGTACAGGTTCATCCATGGCGGCAGCATGCGCTTCACGCATTGCGGCAGGATGATCATCCACAGCGTCTGGCGGCGGTTGAAGGCCAGCGACTCCGCGGACTCCCACTGCCCGGACGGAATCGACTGGATCGCCCCGCGAACCAGTTCCGAGACGTTCGCCATCACCGGCAGCGCCAGCCCGAAGGTCGCCTTGACCCAGTCCGGCAGCGGGATGACGAGGCCGAAGACCTTGATCTGGAACGGCAGCAGGAACATGCAGAAGAACAGCAGGACCAACCACGGCGCGTTGCGGAAGAACTGGGTGATCAGCCACGACCCGGCACGGACTGGCGGCAGCAAGGAGATCTGCCAGATTCCCAGCAGCGCGCCGACGACGGTGCCGCCGGCCATCGCCAGGAAGCTGATGGCCAGGTTGAAGATGAAGCCCTGGAACAGCAGCGGCGTCCACTTCAGCAGGATGGTCAGGATCGACTCGGCCGCGGCGCCGGTCTGGGCCTCGGCGACCCCAGCCGCGAAGACCAGGATGCCGGCCAGCCAGACGCCATGCCGGGCGCGCAGCTGCGGGATCGGTGCTCCGACCTCCCGCTCGCGGCGTACCCGTTCCGCCAGCCGGTCGGCGGCCGGCAGCAGGACCGGAAGGTCGGTGCCGCGGCTCACGTGCCGTACCCGGGCACGCGAATGGCCCGCTCCCACCGGTGCATGCCCCAAACCAGCAGGCCGACCAGCGCGACATACAGGATCAACAGGGTGACCATCATCTCCGGGACGTTCACGCTGTCCGACCAGATCTGGTTGGAGACGTACAGCAGTTCCGGCACCGCGATGGCGTAGGCCAGGGTGGTGGTCTTGACCAGATTGACCAGATTGTTGTTCAGCGCCGGCAGGCAGACCCGGAAAGCCAGCGGCAGCACAATGTACAGATAGGCTTGCATCCGGTTGTAGCCGAGAGCTTCCGCCGCCTCGCGGGTCGACTCCGGTACCGCCTCGATGCCCGAGCGGAAGATCTCGACGTTGAACGCGCCGGCAAAGAACGACAGCGAGACCGCCGCCCAGGTGAAATTGTCGAACAGCGGCTCCAGGTAGCCGTACTCGTTCTTGACCCGGGGCAGCAGGTTGCCCAGGGCGAAGAAGAAGAAATACATCTGGACCAGCGGCGGAGTGTTGCGGAACAGCTGGATGTAGCCCTGCACGATCCGCCGCGTCCAAACGAAGCGCGAGCCCTGCAGCCAGGCGCCGACCACTCCGATGATGGTCGAGAAGAACAGGCAGACCAGCGACAGCCAGATGGTCATGAAGAAGCCGCCGATCATGCGGGCACGATCGAACGAGTCGTAGAAATAGGTGAGGTTTACGCCGGTCTCGTCGTAGAGCCACTGGAACCAGGCGAAAAACGCCTCCACGGCTGCCCCCCGTCGCCGTTGCGGTATCGGCCGGCGCGGCGCCTGGGGTGAGCCCCCGCGCCGCGCCGTCGAACGTCAGCCGTTACTTGTACTTGTCGTGCATCGCCTTGGCGAACGGCGTGTTGGTCACGCCGTACTTGGTCTCCAGCTCAAGGATCCGGCCGGACTTGTGCCACCCGACGATCATGTCGGACATGAACTGGGCGAACTTGTCCTGGCCAAGCTGCACGGCGAGGCCCCAGGGGGCGTCGTCGATGGTCGGCAGCGCCATCTCGTAGTCACCCCACTGGGCGGTGTCCTGCAACTGGGCGATGAGTGCGGAGTCGTCATAGACGAAGCCGACGCAGCGGCCCTGCTTCAACGCGGTGTAGACCTCGGCGGTGCCCTTGAACGCGACGATCTCGGCGCCGAACTCCTCCTGGGTCTTCTTGTTGTAGAAGGCGCCCTGGATGCCGCAGACCGGCTTGCCCTTCAGGTCTTCCCACTTCTTCAGGCCGGCGGCCTTCTGGGCCATCACGTTGGTGCCGGACGAGTAGTAGTTCGGGTCGGGGATCAGCACGACTTTGCGCCGGTCCGGGCGGTCGGTCATGGTCGCGATCATCAGATCGATCTTGCCCTGTTCCAGGAACTGCATGCGGTTCGAGGACACGACGGGCACCATTTCAAGCTTGACGCCCAGCTTGGTGGCCACGTCCTGGGCCAACTCCGGTTCGATGCCGATGATGGCGCCCGACGGATCGAGGTAACCGTAGGGCTTGTAGTCGGCCTTCACGCCGACGATCAGCGTGCCGCGGGCCTTGATGTCGTCGATGGCGTCGGCCTGGGCCGCGGTCGCCATGACGGCGGCCAGCCCGGCGGCGGCCGTGAAACCGAGTATCTTGCGTAGCATTGCATTCTCCCCGTTGGGTGGCGGCCGGCTCGCCAGGTCCGGCAAGCGCCGCGCACCGTGTGCGTGGAGCGCACGATACTGGCTTTGGTTAAAGGATGCCAACCGGGGACGAGAAAAGGAGATGCCGGCGGCAGGCCGCCATCACTACGCCGCTGCGGCCACGCGAAGCAGCAGTGCCGTGACGATGCGCTCCGCGGCGCGGCCGTCGCCGAACGGGTTGGCCGAGCGTGTCATGTCGGCATGGGCCGTTGAATCGTCCAGCAGGTGCTGGATTTCCTGGACGGCCATCCCGCCGTCCAGCCCGATCAGCTTGGCCGTGCCGGCATCGACCGCTTCGACCTGCTCGGTGCTGCTGCGCACGACCAGGGTTGGCAGGCGATGACTCGGCGCCGCCTCCTGCAGGCCGTTGGAGTCGGTGACCAGGATGTTCGACGTCGACAGAAGCGCCTGCATAGACAGGAAATCCACGGCGTCGACCAGAGTTATGTTGGCACCCTTCCCGATGGCGTTCCGGACCGTGCGCCGCAGCTTCGGATCGGGGTGCAGCGGCAGCACCAGTTCGATATCGGGCCGGCTCAGGGCAAGCTGGCGCAGCGCGGCGCAGAAGTCGGCGATCGGCTGACCCCAGAACTCGCGGCGCTGCAACGCGACGACTACCCGGCGCACGCCTTCAGGAGCCGGCTGGCAGGCTGCGGCAAAGCGGGAACGCGCCAGCGCGATGGCGTCGACGATCGTGTTGCCCACCACCGAGATCCGCCCCGCCGCGATGCCTTCCGCCCGGAGGTTCGCCGCCGCCTGTTGCGTCGGCGCGAAATGCCTTGATGCAATCCGCGCGATGAGCTGCCGATTGCCTTCTTCGGGATAGGGGCGGGAAATGTCGTGGGTCCGCAGCCCCGCCTCGACATGCGCCACGGGAACATCCGCGTAGTACCCGGCCAACGCGCCGGCGAACGCCGAGTTCGTGCCGCCATGGACCACGACCTGATCCGGGCGGGTCCGAAACACCACCTCCGACGCCTGATCGAGCATCGTCGCGGTCCGGCGGCCGAGCCCTTCGCGATGCGGTGCCGGGAGCACCAGGTCGGGCTCGACGCCGAACGCCTTCAATCCCTCACGAGCCCCGTCGGGATGCTGGCCGGTCAGCATGATCCGTGATCCCAATGGGCCAAGCCGTTGGCGAAGCTGGATGTGCACCGGGGCAAGCTTGATTGCCTCGGGCCGCGTTCCGACGACTATGAGAACTCGAAGGTGTGTCATGATGAAGTTCGGCAGTCCTCGATGGTAACTAAAGTTGGCTCAGCAGGTTGACCAATATTTATTCCAGTACATTGATGAGGGGTTACGCTGCATTTCGAACACTTCAACGTCTGCATACTTAACGATAACGTTTGATCGCAAGCCCAGTTCCGCCGAGGGAGCAAACGTCCGGCAATCAATTTATCATGCAGACGGTGTTTGCTGTCGAGATATGCGGTCTTTTGCAAGGGTCACCCCGAGTTGTCGGGGCTGTTCTCCGTCGCACACGGCCCCCGAGGCCGTCCAGACCATCGGTCGCATGGAATGAGGGCGAGAGTTTGGCGGAGGGAGCGGGATTCGAACCCGCGAGAGGCTTTCACCCCTACACACTTTCCAGGCGTGCGCCTTCAACCACTCGGCCACCCCTCCAGAAGCGCGCGAAACTAATCGACCGCGCCTAGCTTTGCAACGCCCGTAGTGCTGATGGACGCGCCGGGTTCCGCCTTCGCGCATGCCGTGGTTAACTCGTCTCGCGAAAGCGGGTGCGGCGGGTACCGCGCGTCGGACGAAGGCGGTGGGATTTCCATGCGTACCGGGTGCCGGGTCCTCGGTTTGATTCTGGCCGGCCTCGCCGCCGCGCTGCTGGCGCTCGACCTGTATCGACTCGTCCAGAGCGGCCAGTTCAGCCCGACCGATGTCGGCGCACTTTGGTATCTGGTGCACCCGGAATCGCTGCAATTGCTGCAGCCGGCGGTGGAGCGCCACATCCATCCGATTCTTTGGGACCCGATCACCATCACGATCCTGCTGTCCCCGGCATTCCTGGTGCTGGGAATTCTGGCGATCCTGCTGCTGGCGGTCGGCCAGCGCCGCGGCAGGCGCTCACGGCGCTTCGGGTCATAATATAACAAGTTTTTTCTTGTTTTAAAATTTGAGTCGCCCCACACTGCTTCCCACACCGTCGAGGGAGGTCGCCATGTCCGTTGCCATCACCGAAGCGCCGTCGCGGGACCCGTTGGACCGCCTGTCCGGCCAGGGCGACCGACCGGACTGGGTCGAAGCCGTTCCGCTCGCCGAGCTCGAGTCCAAGGGGCGCGTGGTGGTCAAGCGCGCCGGCAAGCAGATCGCCCTGTTCGTGACACGCGGCGGGGTGCGCGCGATCGCCAACCGCTGCCCGCACGAAGGTTATCCGCTGTCGGAGGGAACGCTGGCCGAGCCGTCGGGTGACGGGACGGGCGTGGCCTGCACGCTGACCTGCAACTGGCACAATTGGAAGTTCGACCTGGAAACCGGCGCGGTAGCCGGTGGCGGCGATGCGGTGCGAGTGTTCCCGGTGGAGGTCCGCAACGGAGTCGTCCATGTGGATGTGGCTGATCCGCCGGCCCAGGTGCGCATCGCCCGCGCGCTCGCCGGCCTGCGCGACGGCTTCCAGCGCCCCGAGCGCGACCGCATGGCCCGCGATCTGGCCCGGATCGACGCGGCCGGCGGCGACCTCAAGGCTGCCGTTGCCGCCGCCGTTGGATGGACCAGCGACCGCCTGCAGTACGGCACCAGCCATGCCTACGCCGCCATGCCGGACTGGCTCGCGCTGGCCGACGGTGCCGATGACCCGGTGGATCGGCTGGCCTGCGTGGTCGAGACGGTCGGCCACATCAACGACGACACCCTGCGCCAGCCGACCTGGCCCTACCCGCAGGGCGTCAGCGCCTGGGACGAGGACGCCTTCGTGGCAGCGGTCGAGGCCGAGGACGAGCACGCCGCTGTGCAACTGGTCCGGGGCGGCCTGCGCCGGGATGGCTTTGCGGCCGTGGATCGCGGCCTTTGCCGGGCCGCGCTGATGCACTACCAGGACTTCGGGCATTCCGCGATCTATGTGGAGAAGACCCGCGAGGCGGTCGAGCGGTTGGGCGAGCACGCCCCGGTGGAGGCGCTGGTGCTGGCACTGGTGCGCAGCCTGGTGAACGCCCGGCGCGAGGATCTGATCCCGGAGTTCAAGGCCTACCGGCCGGCGCGTCTGGCCTGGACCGGTCGCGGCACCGCCAGGACCAAGCCGGCCGACTTCTGCCGGGCCTCGGTCGCCAAGTGCCTGGAACGGGCCGTGGCGGCCAGCGCATCGATCGACCGGCTCTACGACGCCATGCTGGAGGCGGCCGCCTGGCAGCTGGTGCGCGCCGACCCGCTGTACGCCACCCGCGCCCGGCAGACGATCAGCCAGAACGTCGGCCGGCTCGACTTCAGCCACGCCATCACCTTCGCCAACGCCGGACGGCGCATGGCCGGGCGATACGGTGAGTTGTGGCCGGACGTGCTGCTGCAGATGGCCTGCTTCCTGGGACGCAACGGTGGGTTCGTCGATCCCGGATACGACTGCCAGCAGTGGCGGGTGGACGATGTCGATGGGTTCCTGGCCGACGCCGCGGCGAATGTCATGGACCACGGTCAGGCCGAGTACATCGTGACCGCGCATTTCGCCAAGATGGTATGCGCGGTCCGCGAGGAAGTCGCGACCGCCCCGAACGCCGCCTGGGTGCCGGCTCTGGTCGCGGCGCTGAACCGGTTCCTGAACGAGCCGTTCCGCCGCATCCTGACCCGCCGCATCGCCTATCAGGCGCGTGAGACCATCAAGGGCGAATAATCGATCACCGACCGTCGGATCCCGGCTGCGGTCCGCCGCGGGCGACCCGGTCCGGGATGACGATGGAGCGGGCGGAGGCCCGTCATCCCGGCCCCTGATGCGCTGCCGGGAGCGCCGAATCCAGCCGTTGCCGAGTGCGCTGCGGGATCTTATGTTCCGCGCCGTGTTTTTCAGGCATAACCCGGCCCCATGACCGACCTATCCCACATCCGGAACTTCGCGATCATCGCGCACATCGATCACGGCAAGTCGACCCTGGCGGATCGGCTGATCCAGATGTGCGGCGGCCTGACCAATCGCGAGATGAAGGAGCAGGTGCTCGACTCGATGGACATCGAGCGCGAGCGCGGCATCACCATCAAGGCCCAGACCGTCCGGCTGATCTACGACGCCCAGGACGGCAAGCGCTATACCCTGAACCTGATCGACACGCCCGGTCACGTCGACTTCGCCTATGAAGTCAGCCGGTCGCTGGCGGCCTGCGAGGGTTCGATCCTGGTGGTCGACGCCAGCCAGGGCGTCGAGGCGCAGACGCTGGCCAACGTCTACAAGGCGATCGAGGCGAACCACGAGATCATCCCGGTCCTGAACAAGATCGACCTGCCGGCCGCCGACGTCGCGCGGGTCAAGGAGCAGATCGAGGACGTGATCGGCCTGGACGCTTCGGACGCCATCGAGATCTCCGCCAAGTCCGGGATCGGGATGGAGGCGCTGCTGGAGGCGATCGTGAAGCGCCTGCCGCCGCCGAAGGGCGACCGCGAGGCGCCGACCAAGGCGATGATGGTCGACAGCTGGTACGACCCCTATCTGGGCGTCACCTGTCTGGTCCGGGTGCATGACGGCATCCTGAAGAAGGGCCAGCGCGTCAAGATGATGCAGACCGGCGCCGTCCACCCGGTCGAGCGGGTCGGCGTCCTGACGCCGAAGGGCCTGGAGGTCGAGATCCTCGGACCCGGCGAGGTCGGGTTCCTGAACGCCGGCATCAAGACCGTGGCCGACACCCAGGTCGGCGACACCATCACCGACGAGCGCCGGCAGGCCACCGCCGCCCTGCCGGGCTTCCAGCCCAGCATCTCGGTGGTGTTCTGCGGGCTGTTCCCGGTCGACGCCGGCGACTTCGACCATCTGCGCGACAGCCTGGAAAAGCTGCGGCTGAACGACGCCAGCTTCAGCTTCGAGATGGAGACCTCCGCCGCCCTCGGCTTCGGCTTCCGTTGCGGCTTCCTCGGCCTGCTGCACCTGGAGATCGTCCAGGAGCGGCTGGAGCGCGAGTTCGACCTGGACCTGATCACCACCGCGCCCAGCGTGATCTACAAGATCCACCTGACCGACGGAAAGTCGATCGAGCTGCACAATCCGGCCGACATGCCGGACGTGATGAAGATCCAGTCGATCGAGGAGCCGTGGATCAAGGCGACCATCTTCGTGCCGGACGACTACCTCGGCGCCGTGCTCGGCCTGTGCACCGAGCGGCGCGGCGAGCAGATCGACCTGACCTATGCCGGCAGCCGGGCCGTCGTGGTGTACCGCCTGCCGCTGAACGAGGTGGTGTTCGACTTCTACGACCGCCTGAAGTCGATCAGCCGCGGCTACGCCAGCTTCGACTACCAGCTCGACAGCTACCGCGAGAGCGACCTGGTGAAGCTGTCGATCATGGTGAACCAGGAGCCGGTCGACGCGCTGTCGATGATCGTGCACCGCAGCCAGGCCGACCCGCGCGGCCGGACCATGTGCGCGAAGCTGAAGGAACTGATCCCCCGGCAGCTGTTCAAGATCGCCATCCAGGCCGCGATCGGCGGCAAGGTGATCGCGCGCGAGACCGTCGGCGCGCTGCGCAAGGACGTCACGGCCAAGTGCTACGGCGGCGACATCACCCGCAAGAAGAAGCTGCTGGAGAAGCAGAAGGAAGGCAAGAAGCGGATGCGGCAGTTCGGCCAGGTCGAAATCCCGCAATCCGCCTTTATCGCTGCCCTGAAGATGGACGGCTGACGACTGGGACGCGTCGGCGGAGAAGGCATGGACGGATCAGGGCGACTCCCCGACAATCGACGTCGGAGTCCTGCGGATACGGAGCGCGGCGATGAGCGTCGACCCTCTCAGCGCGTTCTGGTCGTTTCCGGGCGAGCATACTGAGATACCGCTCGAGCGGATCGGCGAGTATCCGCTGCTGGCCGAGTGCCTGGAGGTGTGGCGCCGGCAGGCGGCCGATCGCCTGCCGGCGACCGTCGATCCGGTGCTGTTCCCGCGCGCGGCGATCCGCGGGCTGAACCTGATCGAATACCTGCCGGAGACCGACGACTGGCGGATCCGACTCGTCGGCAGTCTGGTGACCGACCACGTCGGCCGGGAATTGCGCGGCACCGGCCTCACCCAGAATTTCTCCGAGCCGGATCGTGCTTCCATCCGTGCCACGTTGCAGGCTGCGGCGGCTCGCCGGACCCCCGACCTGATGCGCCGGATCTTCCACGACCAGCGCGGAATGTCCTGGGCCTATATCCGTCTGTTCCTGCCGCTCAGCAGCGACGGAACGGCGGTCGACCGTTTCGCGAGCGTGATCGACCCCGGCAGTTTCGGACGCCTCACGTCGGGTCCGACCACGACCGCATGAACACATCGTCGACCGGGATCTTGTAGGCTTCGGCCAGCGCATTGGTCTGGTTGAACATTCCGACCACGGCCAGCAGCTCGCCATACTCGGCGTCGGTCATGCCGAGCTTGCGGGCGGCGGCGGTGTGACTGCGGGTGCAGTAGTCGCAGCCGTTGGTGACGGACACGGCAACCGCGATCATCTCCTTGAACTTCGGGTCGAGCGCACCTGGCGCCATGACGTCCTTCAGCCCGTACCACAGGCGCTTGAGGGTCGGCGGATGGCTGGCGAACACCTTCCAGGCGTTCGGCACGAAGTCGATGCCCTTGGTGGCCCTGATGTCGTCGAACACCGCCCGCACCTCGTCGCTGGCGTCGGCGTATTCGACCATCGGCACGGTTGCCGGCTCGCCCATTGCTGTAGTCTCCTTCTGAACGTTCGCGCGGCGGCAACTGTGGCATGGCCGGGGCGTTACGACGAGTGCACGGCGACCAGAGGAGCACGTCCATGAAAGTCTTCGACACCAACCTGTCCGACCGCACCGCCCTGGTCACCGGCTCGACCCGCGGCATCGGCTACGCCAGCGCCGTCGGCCTGGCCGACATGGGCGCGACCGTGGCAATCAATGGCCGCGACGCGGCAGCGGTCGACAGCGCGATCGCCATGATCAAGACCCGGGTGCCGGACGCGAAGTTGGTCGGGGCGCCCGGCGATCTCTGCACTGCCGAGGGATGCGATGCGGTGATCGCAGCCGCCCCCGAGATAGACATCCTGGTGAACAACACCGGCATCTACGAGCCGAAGCCGTTCGAGGAGACTCCGGACGCCGACTGGCAGCGCATGTTCGACGTCAACGTGATGAGCGGGGTGCGCCTGACCCGCCACCACCTGCCGAAGATGCTGGAGCGCAACTGGGGCCGGGTGGTGTTCGTGTCGTCGGAATCGGCCATCGTGGTGCCGGCCGAGATGATCCACTACGGATTCTCCAAAGCCGCCCAACTGGCGATTTCGCGCGGCTGCGCCGAACTGACCAAGGGCAGCCGGGTCACCGTGAACTCGGTGCTGCCGGGGCCAACCTGGGTCGAAGCGCAGGTCGAGCGGGTGGCGGCACGGGCCTCGTCCCTCGGCATCACGTCCGAGCAGTTCAAGGAGCGCACCTTCACCGAGCGCCGGCCGTCCTCGCTGCTGCAGCGCTACGCCGAACCGGAGGAGGTGGCGTCGCTGATCTGCTACGTTTGCTCGCCGGCGGCGGCCGCGACCAACGGGGCGGCCCTGCGCTGCGACGGCGGCATCGTGCGCACGCCGTTCTGAAGCCGTGCGATTGCCCGGGTACCGCCGTGCCGAGCCGGGTTTCGGCCCTCGGTTCGGGATGGCGTCGAACGGCCGAGCGGCGCGCTAGTTCAAGCTCCCCAGCAGTTCCTCCACGAACGCCGGCACCACCACGGTTGCCGGGCCGTGCCGGGCCTCGTCGAAGTCGGTGGCGCCCATCGACGGCTCCAGGTTGAGCTCGACCGTGTGGGCGCCGGCGGCCCAGCGCGCCTCGCGCACGAAGTTGGCGGCCGGGTAGACGTTGCCGGAGGTGCCGATCGAGATGAACAGCGCGCACTCCGCCAGCGCCGCGACGATCCGGTCCATCTCCAGCGGGATCTCGCCGAACCACACCACGTGCGGGCGCATCGCGCCGGCCCTGCGGCAGGACGGGCAGGCGGTGTCGAGGGCGAGATCGCCCCGCCATGGCTCGATCACCGCGCAGGCCTCGCACCGCGCCTTCAGCATCTCGCCGTGCATATGGATCAACGCCGTGGACCCGGCGCGTTCGTGCAGGTCGTCGATGTTCTGGGTCACCAGCAGCACCGGGCCCGGCCAATCGCGCTCCAGCCGGGCCAGGGCGGCGTGCGCCGCGTTCGGCTGGACGTTCGGGTTCAGCATGCTGTGGCGGCGGGCGTTGTAGAATTCGTGCACCCGGGCCGGGTCGCGTCCGAACGCCTCGGGGGTCGCCACATCCTCGATCCGATGCCTGGCCCAGGTGCCGTCGGCATCGCGGAAAGTCTCCAGGCCGGACTCCTTGGAAATACCGGCGCCGGTCAAGATGACGATCGCATCTGTCGGTTTTAGTGTCTTCACGATACTTCCCGTTTAGCTTTTCTGCGGCAATCTCGGCCTTGACCGCGTCCGGTCGCCTCGCGACTGTAGCGGCCGACCGAGCCGGGTGCGACCCGGCATACCAGGAGCCGTCGGCCGCGCATGTACACCATCCTGTTCGTCTGCACCGGAAACATCTGCCGCTCGCCGACCGCCGAGGGGATCGCGCGGGCGATGATCGAGCAGCGCGGCCTCGGCGACCACATCACCGTCGACTCCGCCGGCCTGTACGACGGCCACGCCGGCGAGGCGCCGGACGTGCGGTCGCGGGCGATCGCCAAGTCCAACGGTTATGATCTTTCGGGCCTGCGCGCGCGCGCCTTCACGGATGCCGACTTCGATGCCTTCGACCTGATCCTGGGCATGGACCGCGGCCATGTGCACGACCTGCGGATTCGCGCCGGCACGGCCCACCGCGACCGGGTTCGCCTGTTCCTGGACTACACACCCGACCTGAAGGGCGTGCCGGTGCCCGACCCCTACGGTCGCGATGCCGCCGACTACCGCCGGGCGTTCGAGATGATCGAGACCGGCTGCAAGGCCCTGGTCGAGGGATTGGTGGCCGCCAAGCTGGCCGGATAGCACGCTACGCCGGCTCGGGACCGTCCCATTCGCCGTCCCAGTCGTCGGCGTCCGGCAGCCGGTCGAGCGGAACGGTCAGTCGCCGCTCGTAATGCGGCCCCTCGCGGCCCAGGAAGCTTTCGAACAGCACCACGTCGCGCACCGGGAACGGGCCGGCGGCGAACGGGCTGCGGCTGCCGATCCAATGGCTGACCGAGTCGTCCGAGATCGGTCCCGACATCCGGGCCAGGGTAACGTGCGGCACGAACCGCCGGCCCTCCGGCGGCAGGCCGGCGCGCCGTGCGGCGGCTTCGACCCGGCCATGCAGAAGGGTGAGTGCCGGCTGCGGCTCGACACCGACCCACAGTGCACGCAGGCGTTGGCCGCTGCCGAAATGTCCCAGTCCGGAGAGTCGCAGGTCGAACGCCGGCGCGCGCAGGCCGGACAGCGCCGCCGCCAGATCGTCGGCGGTGCCACGATCCACGTCGCCGACGAACCGCAGCGTCAGGTGGAAATCGTCGGGGTCGACCCAGCGCACGCCGTCCAGCCCGCCCTGCAGGTCGCACAGCGGGTCGGCAACGGCCTCCGGTATCGCAATCGCCACGAACAGGCGCATGGCGCGTGTCCCTTGTCGTCAGTCCCGCCGGCCTTGGGGACGCGCCGATGCAGGCGTCTCCGGTCGACCGGTTTGCAATCCGCTGCCGGGCATCGCCTCAACCCGAATGCAGCGTCACGGGCACGGGTTGGAATAGCGCTGCTGCAGCTCCTCTATGCCCTTCAGCACATCCTCGGACAGCACAACCTCGACGCTGTCGATGTTGGTCTTCAGCTGCTCCATCGAGGTGGCGCCGATGATGTTCGCCGTCATGAACCGCCGGGTGTTGACGTAGGCCAGCGCCATCTGCGCCGGGTCGAGGCCGTTGGCCCGGGCCAGGTTGACATAGGCGGCGATCGCCTCCTCGGCCAGCGGCGTGGCGTAGCGGGTGAAGTTGTGGGCGAACACCGTCATGCGGGCTCCGGCCGGCCGGGCGCCGCCGACGTACTTGCCGCTCAACGTGCCGCCGCCGAGCGGGGAGTAGGCCAGCAGACCGATGTCCTCGCGGATCGCCACTTCGGCGGCCCCGACCTCGAACGAGCGGTTCAGCAGGTTGTACGGGTTCTGCACCGAAACCACGCGCGGCAGGCCCGCGTCGTCGGCCAGCCGGGCGAAGGTCATCATGCCCCAAGGCGTCTCGTTCGACAGGCCGATGTGTCGGACCTTGCCGGACGCCACCAGATCCGCCAGCACGCCCAGGGTCTCGGCGATCGGCGTGGTCGCTTCGTCGTCGTCGTGGACGTAGCCAAGCTTGCCGAAGCTGTTCACCGACCGTTCCGGCCAGTGCAACTGGTACAGGTCGATGTAGTCGGTCCGCAGCCGGCGCAGGCTGTCGTCGACCGCCTGTGTCAGGTGCGTTCGGTCGAACTTCGGCCTGCCGTCGCGGACATGGGCGAACCGCTCGCCCGGCCCGACCGCTTTGGTCGCCAGGATCACCTTGTCGCGAGTGCGCGGGCGGCGAACCAGGTGCCGATGACTTCCTCGGTCTTGCCGTAGGTCTCCGCCGTCGGCGGCACCGCGTACATCTCGGCGGTGTCGAAGAAGTTGATTCCGCGCTCCAGCGCGTAGTCCATCTGCTGGTGACCCTCGGCCTCGCTGTTCTGCTTGCCCCAGGTCATCGTGCCAAGGCAGATCAGGCTGACCTGGAGGTCGGTGCGGCCGAGCCGGCGGTACTGCATGGAGAACGCTCCTGGAAAATGCGGCGGGCGAGACGAAGGGCGGGTGATAACGCGCAGGAGCAAGGTGGGCAATGACTGCGCGTGATATGGACAGACAGGTCAAATCCCATTTAGTCTGATGAGGCTGGAAAGTGAATTTCGCAGTTTAGGGATGCGTCTTTAGTTGGCTTGGCGTGTCGTGCCTGGAAGAGGAAGCAATGGCCGAGTATGCAGGCGTACCTGACGATCAACAGGAAGGCCTTGAGGATCTTGAGGAAGCTGGAAAGCAGTATCAAGCAGTTATAAATCAAACTGATTGGACTGTTGAAACAATAGTTCGTCAGATTAGAAAAGGCAATATAGAGTTAAATCCCGATTTTCAACGACGAGAAGCCTGGCGAAAAATTAGAAAAAGTCAGTACATCGAATCGTTACTGGTGAATATTCCGGTTCCTCAAATTGTTTTGGCCGAAAGAAAAGATCAAAGGGGAAAGTTTATTGTAATAGATGGAAAACAAAGACTGTTAACTCTTCGGCAATTTCATTCAACGGATCAAGAGTTTTTATCATTTAATCTTGAGGGTTTATCCCTTAGACGTGATTTGAATGGCGTTAATTTTGATCAACTTTCAACCGATATATTTAGGGATCAAGATCTTACAGCTCTTCAAAACAGTACAATTAGAACAATTGTGATTCGAAATTGGGAAGACGAACTATTTTTGTATTCAATATTTCTTCGTTTGAATACCGGCAGTGTGCCGTTGTCACCTCAAGAGTTACGACAAGCACTACATCCGGGAGATTTTGCAAAGTTTGTTGATAAATATTCTCAAGAAAGTGACGTATTGCATCGTGCAATGGGCCTTTCTCGGCCAGATCCGAGGATGCGGGATGCAGAATTAGTAATCAGATATTATGCATTTCGAAATTTTCTTGATAAGTATACAGGAAATTTAAAACCATTACTTGATGAAACTGTTAAATATTTTAACCTACGGTGGGAAAGCCATCAACGAGAAGTTCAGAAACAAAAAGTAGAATTTGAGAGAGCCATAGATATATCTATTCAGATTTTTGGTGAAAAAGAAGTTTTCCGTAAATGGAATGGTGAAAGATACGAGTATGCACTGAACCGAGCTGTATTCGACGTTATGATGTATTATTTTTCAGATACCTCAATACAAACAATAGCAATAGATAAAAAAATAGATATCGTTTTAGCATTCAAAAAAATATGTGCGGATGATGATTTTCGATCATCAATTGAAGGAACAACAAAATCGATAAGCGCAATCTTTACAAGATTGAAATTGTGGGGAGAACATATGAATTACCTCAACATACCCGTAGAGATTCCAACTTTGGTTGGTAACAAAATAATATTGGGCAATAGAACTACGATTGGGTAAATTGATGGCGTACTCTAAAGCCTTCAATACATTAAGGGCACGAGCTTCATCTCTGAGATCTCAGTTTCTACCAAAAAGGTTCTCAAAATTAGGCGCCTATAGCGATAAGCAACTGGATGGGGCGCGAGCGTTTAGAGTATTGATTCATGCAGAAATTGAGTACTATCTGGAAGTTCGTGCGCTAGAGATAGCTAATTTATCATTTAACCTTTGGCTTAATCAATCAGTTCCGTCAAATTCATTGGTTTCTCTTCTTTGTAATATTATAGGAGAACACACCGGTTTACCAAGGGAACTTGGTACCAAGAAAACACCCAGCTCAGTAATTGGAAAAGCCGTGGCGCAATACAATCATTCTGTAAACAACAACAACGGTATCAGATCAATGAATGTACTTCAAATTCTACTACCCGTGGGAGTTCTTGAATCACAAATAGATCCTGTTTGGCTGTCAACAACAGATGGATTTGCAGTTAAACGTGGCGCTACTGCGCATAGCACAGCAATTTCATATCAAATTGATCCCAGAGATGACTATCAAATAATTCAACAAATAATAAAAGGAATAAAAGATATAGATAAAATTATGAACTCCATAATTCAAACACTAAAATAGCAATTAGTAAATTTTAATTATATTCACATACTCAACAGTATATTGATTTAATTATCGCATTTTTCATAACAATCGAGTACATGAGATGAATATATATCCATGTATTCTGGTTGTAGGGGTAATTTTTGATATTCAGAGTGAGATATTGATACTTTTTCTTGAAAATCTCTCGTCTCGATGTTCTTTATCGACGATGGGTACATCTCTGTCTGGGAGTATGCCGGGTCGGGCGTCGCTGCAAGGACAGTTCTACGGAATCACGTTCCCGTACGTGACAACCCTCGCGGGCAGTCCTATAGTCAGCCCATGAACCTCGTGATCGCCAGCGCCCGATTTACCTATTGGTACTTTAGCTATCCGCAGACGCTGGCGGTTGAAGGGGTGCGCGCGATCTAGAGATTGCAGCCGAGACGTCCCGAAAGCCGCCAGTTCCCCTGGCGGCTTTTTTCATGCCGCCGGGGGTCTCCAACCCAAGGAGCCCTCGCCGTGAAGACCACTCTCGAAACGCCCACGCCGGACCGGTCCGGCACCGAAGCCGAGGCATTGACCCCGGGCACCGACGATCTGCGGATCGCCGCGATCACCGCGATCAGCCCACCCGAGACGGTGATCGGCGAGTTGCCGCGCACTGCGGTGGCGTCGCGCACGGTCGCCGGCGCCCGCACCGCCATCCACCGCATCCTGCACGGCGAGGACGACCGCCTGGTGGTGGTCATCGGTCCGTGCTCGGTCCACGACCCCAAGGCGGCGCTGGAGTACGCCGCGCGCCTGGTCGAGCAGCGCCGCCGGTTCGCCGGCACGCTGGAGGTGGTGATGCGGGTGTACTTCGAGAAACCGCGCACCACGGTCGGCTGGAAGGGGTTGATCAACGACCCGGACCTGGACGGCAGCTTCCGGATCGACCAGGGCCTGCGCACCGCGCGCGGCCTGCTGCTGCGGATCAACGATTTGGGCCTGCCGGCCGGCTGCGAGTTCCTGGACACTTCCACCCCGCAGTACTTTGCCGATCTGGTCGGCTGGGGCGCGATCGGCGCGCGCACCACCGAGAGCCAGATCCACCGCGAGCTGGCGTCCGGCCTGTCCTGCCCGGTCGGCTTCAAGAACGGCACCGACGGCAGCGTAAAGATCGCCCTCGACGCGGTCACCTCGGCCTCGCACCCGCACCACTTCCTGGCGGTCACCAAGAGCGGGCAGGCCGCCATCGCGGCGACCACCGGCAACCCGGACTGCCACGTCATCCTGCGCGGCGGCAACGACGGCCCGAACTACGACGCCGCCAGCGTCGAGGCGGCCTGCGCCGCAGCGGCCAAGGACGGCCTGCGGCCGATGGTGATGGTCGACGCCAGCCACGCCAACAGCGCGAAAAAGCCGGAGAACCAGCCGGCGGTGATTGCCGACGTGGCCGCCCAGATCGCCGCCGGCGACCGCCGGGTCATCGGCATCATGGCGGAGAGCAATCTGGTCGCCGGCCGCCAGGACCTGGAGCCGGGCCAGCCGCTGGTCTACGGACAAAGCATCACCGACGGCTGCGTCGACTGGGACACCAGCGTGGCGATGCTGGAGCGGCTGGCTGAAGCGGTGGAGCGGCGTCGGGGGCGGTAGCAGCCGCCCTGCTCCGCCCGGCCGGCGCTTACTCCTCTTCGGTATCGCCCAGGAAGCGCCGGCGGGCTTTCGCAAAGCCGATCAGGCGGTCCTCGACCCGGCGGTTGACGCTGTGGTCGGGGAACAGCCCGTCCGCGCCGCGCTCGCCCGCCGCAACGCCGGTCAGCACCTCGATGCCCTCGTCGATGGTGTCGATCGGCCAGATCCGGAACGCGCCGCGCCGGCACGCTTCGACCACCTCGCTCTTCAGCATCAGGTGCTCGACGTTGGCACGCGGGATCATCACGCCCTGCTCGCCGCTCAACCCTCTGGCGTTGCAGATGTCGAAATAACCCTCGATCTTCTCGTTCACTCCGCCGATCGCCTGGACCCGTCCCATCTGGTCGACCGACCCGGTCACCGCGATGCCCTGGCGGATCGGCAGCTCGGACAGCGCCGAGAGCAGGGCGTAGAGTTCGGTCGACGATGCGCTGTCGCCGTCGACGCCGCCGTAGGACTGCTCGAACACCACGCTGGCCTGCAGCGCCACCGGGATGTCCGTGGCGTAGGTGCCGGCGAGGAAGCCCTGCAGGATCAGCATGCCCTTGGAATGCAGCGGCCCGCCCAGTTCGACCTCGCGCTCGATGTCGATCACCCGGCCGCGTCCGACCCGCACCCGTGCAGAGATCCTAGTCGGGCGGCCGAAAGCGTGGGCGCCGATCTGCAGCACCGACAGGCCGTTGACCTGCCCGACCGCCGTGCCTTCGGTGGTGATGCGGATGGTCTCTCGCAGGATCTGCTCGCGCATCCGGCGCTCGATCCGGTCCGAGCGGTAGATCTGTGCCGCCAACGCGTCGTCGACGTCGTCGGCGCGGATCACCTTGTGGTTCTTGTCGCGCCCCACGTAGTCGGCCTCGCGCATCACGTCGGCGATCAGGCCGACCCGCGCCGTCACCTTGCGAGTGTCCGAGACCAGGCGCGAGCAGTGCTCGATCACCCGTTCCACCGCCTTCCGGTCGAACGACCGCAAACCGGCGCGGCGCTGAATCGTCGCAACCAGCCGGGCGTACATCGCGTCGTGCTCGGGATCGCGGTCCATCACGTCGTCGAAATCGGCCGCCACCTTGAACAGGTCGCCGAAATCCGGGTCCATCGCCGACAGGGCGGCGTAGACCTGCTGGTCTCCGAACAGCACGACCTTGACCGAAATCGGGATCGGGCAGGGCTGGATCGAGACGGCCAGCGCGGTGGCCGCCGAGTCCATCGGACCTTCGATCGTTACCTGTTCGGCGTAGAGCGCTCGCTTCAACGCGTCCCACGCGAAGGCGTTATTGAGCAGCTTGGCGGCGTCCAGCAGCAGGTATCCGCCGTTCGCTGCGTGCAGCGCCCCCGGCCGGATCAGCGTGAAGTCGGTCAGCATCGCGCCCATGTAGGCGCGATGCTCGATTCGGCCGATCAGACGGCCCAGGGTCGGGTGATCCTCGTTGACCACCGGTGCCCCGGCGTCCGGATCATGGGCGATCAGGACGTTGACCTCCCAGCGCCGGAACCGCCGGTCGGCCGGCTCGGTGGCCGCGCCGGCCGCCGCCTCCTCGCCGGAGGGATGGGCGAAGCGGGCGATGTTGCTGATCAGGTCGTCGCGCAACCGGTCGAACCACGCTGCCACGGGCGATGGCAGATCCAGCCCGGCGCGCGCCTCGGCAATCTGCAGGTCCACCAGGGCGGAGGCCTCGCGGCGGTCGAGGTCGCGGACCGCGATCTGCCGCTCCCGCTCGAGGATCGGCGCCTGGTGCAGCGCGGCGCGCAGATGCACCTGCACCTCCTCGATCGCCGTCGCCAGGGTCTCGCGTTGATCCTGCGGCAACTCGGCAAAGCGCTCCTGCGGCATCGGCTTGCCGTTCTCGACCGGTGCTATCACCAGCCCCTGTGGGGTGCGCACCAGCGCCAGGCCGCGTTTGGCCGCTTCGTCGGCCACTTCCTTGAAACCGCTCTCGCCGCGCTCGGCGAAACTCTTCTCCATCGCCTCGCGTTTCAGTCGGTAGTCCTCGCCCTCGAACAGGCTCGGCAAGGTGTCGCTGAGGTCCTTAACCAGTTCGGCGACGCGCCGCGCGAACGCCGGGCCGACGCCGGACGGCAGGCGCAGGCAGCGCGGCCGGTGCAGGTCGTCGAAGTCGTTGACGTAGACCCAGTCGTCCGGAGACGGAAAGGTCGCCGCGCGCTCCGTCAGGTAGGAATGGACGGCGGCGTGCTTGCCCGACCCCTTCGGGCCGATGACGAACACGTTGTACCCACGCGAGCGCATGCGGGCGGCAAAGCGAACGGCGTCGAGAGCACGGTCCTGGCCAACCAGCGTCTCCACGTCGGCCAGATCCTTCGTCGTCCGAAAACCCAGCGCGGACAGGTCGGTGGTGCGGTACAGGGCACTGGCGGGCAGCGGTTCGGGCGCCATCGGGTCCTCCGGTCAGGATGAGTCATTCGAACCGACCAACAGACCGGTGTCGAGAGGTGGTCTTGCGGGCGGGTCGCCAGTGCGGTCGAATGCCGCCGACCCGCCTCAGGAGATCCCCATGCCGCACGCGACCGTCAACGGAATCCAGCTGCACTACCAGGTGTCCGGCAACGCCGACGGACCGGCGCTGCTGCTGTCGAACTCGCTCGCTTCCACATTGAACATGTGGGACCCGCAGATGGCGGCGTTCGAGAAGCGCTTCCGGGTGATCCGCTACGACAGCCGCGGCCACGGACAATCGGCGGCGCCCGATGGCGGCTACTCCATCGACATGTTGACCGCCGACGCGGTCGGGCTGCTCGACCACCTTGATATCGCCAGGACCCATTTCTGCGGCTTGTCCAAGGGCGGCATGGTCGGCCAACGGCTGGCCACCCTGCACCCGGACCGCGTCGACCGGCTGATCCTGTGCGATACCGCCAGTTACATGGGCCCTGCCGAGCTCTGGGAAGGGCGTATCCAGTTGGCCAAGGACAAGGGCATGGCCGGCGTGGTCGACGCCACCATCGAGCGCTGGTTCACCGAGAGTTTCCGGGTCAACGACCCAGCCTCGGTCGCCCGGGTCCGGGCGATGATCCTGAACACCCCGGTCGCCGGCTTCGTCGGTTGCTGCCGGGCCATCCAGGCCATGGACCAGCGCGAGAGCATCCGGACGATCACGGCACCGACCCTGATCATCGTCGGCGCCGATGACCCCAGCACCACGCCGGACAAGGCACGGGAGATCCAGGAGCAGGTTCGCGGCTCCAAGCTGGTGGTGCTGCCGGACGCCGCACATCTGTCGAACATCGAGCAGGCCGAGAAGTTTGATCAGGCGGTGCTCGGATTCACCGGCGCCACCTGAAGTCGGCGACCGGCCCGGCTGCCGCTCAGAACCGATAGCCCGCGCTGAAGCCTCCGAACATGCTGGGGCCTTCCTGACCATCGAACTCCTTGGTGCGCATCACCTGAACGTAGGTCAGGCGGACATCGCCGAAGGTGACGACGGCACCGGCCGACAGATCGCCGACCAGCAGTTCCTTGTCGACGCTGCGGCTGTCGCGGAAGGTGTTGCCGTCCAGAAAGATGTTCCGGGCCACCGCGCGGCCCTCGACGCCGGCGAAGAGATACCAGCCGATCGCATCGTCGTCGTCGCCCGGCGGCGCAAAGTACTCCGAGCCCGGCGTATGCGGCTGCAGCCGCGGCGGCCCGTAATCGAACTTCGGCGGCTTGCCGAACCGGACCGTCAGACCGGCCGCGGCGTGGGTGAACACGTTGCCCAGCGCCGCGCCGACATGGGGCGATACGTCGGCGCGCAGGTCGTCGAAGATCGTCTCCGACGGCACCACCCAGCGCCGCTCCAGATTCAGCAGCACCGCCGGTTCGTCGTGAAGCTGATGGTCCCAGCCCTGCGGCTCCGGCGAGTTGATGACCTCGTGCACGGTCTTCTGCGCCAGTTCGCCCTGGGCGGACGGCCCGATCACGCCGAGCGACAGCTGCACGCTGGTCTGCGTGCGCCTGCCGTCCCCGGTCGCCAGATCGTTCAGCAGGCCGAAGCTGCCGTACAGCCAGGCAGCGTAGGGCTGGTCTTTTGGATCCGGGTTGCTGACGGTGATGTCGGACGGCGTGTACATGTTCTGGCCGATCGCGGCGGTCCATCGAACGGTTCCCACGGTACCGATCAACGGCTGCACGAAGTCGATCACCGATTCCGGAACATCGCCGACCGGGCTGGTGCGGGACAGCCGTATCCCATTGGTGAAGTACCGGTCGGTGTCGTTCGTCAGGTCGTTTTCAAGCGTCAGGGTCCAGACCGGGCGATCGGTCTTTTCCGATGGTTGTCCGACCTTCGGTTCCTCCGCCTGGGCGAACGCCGGCCACAGGATGGCCGCGGCCAGCAGCGGGAGAATTCGGATCTGGGAACCTGTGAGCATGACAACAGTATGCGCCCGGAAGCGCATCGCGGCCACTGTCTGTTGTCGGGTCCGGGCTGCGGCCAAATGACCACGAACGCTTGACCCGGCGCCGGGCTTGTGGCTCAAATCCGTTCCATGATGTTCGGAACCTGGACGCTCGGCCTTCGACTTACGGACCCGGCTCTCTGACGAGAGACCGGGAGTTATCCGTTCGCCGTCCGCGTCCAATCCAAGGGTTCCGCCGATGATCGTCGGCACGCCTGTCATCCCCGCCCCCGCGCTCTGCATTGCGAACCGAACAACTCGGTACGCACGGGGTGGGTTCCCATCGGGAAACACGGACGGCACGCACGCGCTGCACACCACACCTTGATTGATGAGACGCGCCCGCCGGTAACGTCGCGGGGCGCGGCATAGGAGACGATCATGAAAACCCCACCGACCAACAAGTACCGGCCCTACGCGACCGTCGCGTTGCCGGACCGGAGCTGGCCCGGGAAGACCATCGACAGGGCGCCGATCTGGTGTTCCGTCGACTTGCGCGACGGGAACCAGGCGCTGGTCGATCCGATGGATGGGCCGCGCAAGCGGCGGATGTTCGAAACCCTCGTCAAGATGGGCTTCAAGCAGATCGAGGTCGGATTTCCGTCGGCCTCCGATACCGATTTCAACTTCGTGCGCCAGCTGATCGAAGACCGGATGATTCCGGACGACGTCACGATCCAGGTGCTGACCCAGGCGCGGGAACATCTGGTCGATCGCACCGTCGACAGCGTGATGGGTGCGAAGAACGTCATCCTGCACCTTTACAACTCGACCTCCGAACTGCAGCGGCGCGTGGTGTTCCAGCAGGACCAGGCCGGGGTGAAGCAGATCGCGGTCGACGGGGCGGAGATGGTGAAGTCCCGCCTCGACCGGCTGAAGGACACCAACGTCCAGCTGCAGTACTCCCCGGAAAGCTTCACCGGCACCGAGCTGGACTACGCGCTCGAGGTCTGCGAGGCGGTGATGGATGTCTGGTTCCCGGCCACCGACAACCCGATCATCATCAACCTGCCGTCGACCGTCGAAATGTCGACGCCCAACATCTTCGCCGACCAGATCGAGTGGATGCACCGCCGGTTCTCCCGGCGTGACCGTATCGTCCTGTCGGTCCACCCGCACAACGACCGGGGAACGGGCGTGGCCGCCGCCGAACTGGCGGTGATGGCCGGTGCCGACCGGGTCGAAGGCACGCTGTTCGGCAACGGCGAGCGCACCGGCAACGTCGACATCGTGACCCTGGGCCTGAACCTGCTGACCCAGGGTGTCCACCCGATGCTCGACTTCTCCGACATCAACGGGCTGATGGAGGTGGCCGAGTACTGCAACCAGTTGCCGATCCACCCGCGCCATCCCTATGCCGGCGAGTTGGTGCACACCGCGTTCTCCGGCTCGCACCAGGACGCGATCAACAAGGGCATGAAGGCGATCCAGGCCTCGAACTCCGGCCTGTGGGAAGTGCCGTACCTGCCGATCGACCCGCACGACATCGGCCGGTCCTACGAGGCGGTGATCCGGGTGAACTCGCAATCCGGCAAGGGCGGCATCGCCTATGTCCTGGAGCACGATCACCACATCCGGCTGCCGAAGGAATGGCAGGCCCAGTTCAGCCAGGTGATCCAGCGCCTGACCGATGCCTCGTCCCAGGAGATCTCCAGCCAGGAAATCTGGAACGCCTTCGAGACCGAGTACGTGACCCAGCCCAACGGCGAGTTCGATCTGGTGTCGTTCGAGGCGGCCCGGGTACCCGGGTCGAACCAGACCGTCCGCATCGAGGCGGTGGTCAAGCGCAACGGCGTCGAGCAGACCATCAAGGCCGAGGGCAACGGCCCGGTGAATGCCTTCTCGCGGGCAATGCGCGACGCGTTCGGACTCAAGTTCAAGCTCAAGGACTACGCCGAGCACACCCGCTCGGTCGGCTCCGACGCCGAGGCGGCGGCCTATATCGAGTTGAAGGCACCGGACGAGAACGGACGCAGCGTGTTCGGCGTCGGTATCGCCACCGACATCACGCTCGCCCCGGTCAAGGCGGTGGTCAGCGCCTGCAACCGGTTGTGACAACCGCGAGCGGGCGGGCACCGATGCTCACGACACCGTGTCCGCCCCTCGATCGGTTCACCTCTGGTCCTGCGGGCATGCCGATACCACATGTTATCCACACCCGGACCGGCGTGGCGGCGCACCCTGCCCCCGCGCCGCGCTACTCCTAGGCTCCTCTCGACGGTCCGGGCCGCTTGAGTGAGGCTTGCGCCTCTTCTCGCGCGAACGGGCCGGCCCGCTCCATGCCCCCGGAGTTGGGTCGGCCCACCGCGCCGGCAGCCTTCCCTCTTGCATGCCGGCCCCGCCTACGGTTTCGTGACGGTATGGTGACAATCGAACACAGCGATTGGACGCACGCGCCCAAACCGCTTCACACGGACCATTTGATCTGCGCGATCGGTGACGTCCACGGTCGGGCCGATCTGCTTGATCCCCTGCTGGAGACACTCGCCGACGACGCACGGGTGCCGGGCGTTTCCCATGTGACCTGCGTGTTTCTCGGCGACCTGATCGACCGCGGCGACCAGTCACTGGAAGCGCTGGGTCTGGCTGCCGGCGGTCTTGGCGCCTATCTGGGTGACCGGCTGCCGGTCGACGACGTCCTGCTGCTCGGCAATCACGACGCCTGGCTGAAGGCCGCGTTCGAGGACACGCTGACACCGGAAATGGTGGATCTGTGGGCCGCCAACGGCGGGCAGCCGACCTGGCGGTCCCTGCGGGTCCCGCCCATGACGCCGCCCGGCAAGCTGGCCGACGCCCTGCGCAAGTCCGTGCCCGATTTCGTGCAGGAAGCAGTCCGCGGCATGCAGGGATGCCGGCAGATCGGCGACTACCTGTTCGTCCACGCCGGCATCGACCCGCGCCGGCCGTTCGACGATCAGCCGCTCGAGGTCGTCACCTGGATCCGCGACCCGTTCCTGCACCCGGCCGAACCGTGGCCGTTCGACACCGTGGTGATCCACGGACACTCGCCGGAAGACCCGCTGGAGGAACCGACGGTCGAGCGCCATCGCATCAACCTGGACACCGGCGCGGTGTTCACCGGGGTGCTGACGGCCATCGAGATGCGGAACGACCTCTACCGTTTCGTTCAGGCCAAGGGCTGACCGCCGCGGCTCACAATCCGACCATCGCGCGGATATCGTCCGGTGTCCGCCCGGCCTCGCGCAACGCCCGCAGCGTCAGGCTGCGGTCCCGCTTGGCATAGCGCCGGCCT
This sequence comes from Thalassobaculum sp., assembly GCF_040219215.1. Lineage (GTDB taxonomy): Bacteria > Pseudomonadota > Alphaproteobacteria > Thalassobaculales > Thalassobaculaceae > Thalassobaculum_A. The sequence continues at coordinate 155,596 of NZ_JAVJSX010000015.1, read as the reverse complement.
TCCGCATCGGTCAGCAGGGGATGGTGGCTGTAACCGGGAACCGGCAGCTCCAGCAGCGCCTGCAGCAGGCGGTGGACGTGGGTCGCCTGGAACAGGTCCTCGCCGCGGACGATCCGGTTGACGCCCTGCAGCGCGTCGTCGACCACGACCGCCAGATGATAACTGGTCGGCGTGTCCTTGCGCGCCAGCACCACGTCGCCGAACACCTCGGGCGTCGCCGCCTGTTCGCCGTGCCGGTCGTCGGTCCAACCCACCGGGCCGGCCTTCGCCATCGCCTCCGCCATGCGCAGGCGCAGCGCGAAGGGCTCGCCGCCGGCCAGGCGCCCGTCGCGTTCCCCGGCCGGCATCAACCGGTCGGCATCCACCACCACCGGCCCCTCGGGGCCCTGCATCGGCTGGTGATGCGGCGCCGACAGCGCGGCATCGAGTTCCTTGCGGCTGAGGAAGCAGCGGTACAGCAGCCCCATGCCGTCCAGCCGGTCAAGCGCCGCGCGATAGTCGTCCATGTGTTCGGATTGCCGGCGCACCGGCCGCTCCCACTCCAGGCCGAGCCAGGCCAGATCCTCCTCGATCGCGTCCACGAACTCCTCGCGGCAGCGACCAAAGTCGATGTCTTCGATCCGCAGGATGAACCGGCCACCGGCGGATTGCGCCGCCCCGTGGGCCAGCAGCGCGGAGTACGCATGTCCGAGATGCAGCAGGCCGGTCGGGCTGGGGGCGAAGCGGGTGGTGACGGTCATTGACAGGCCTGGGGCAATGGCTGAGAAGTTTTCGATCCATCGACGCACATCGCTGACACAGCCTGCCGCTCCCAGGAGATTCCGCCCGTGACCCATCCGACGACCGTCGAACTGGACGGCCCGCGCCTCGCTCCGCAGGACGGTGCCCCGCCGAAGGCACTGGTGGTGATGCTGCACGGCGTCGGCGCCGACGGCAACGACCTGATCGGGATCGCCCCGATGTGGGCGCCGATGCTGCCGGGCGTCGCCTTCGTGTCGCCGAACGCGCCGGAGCCGTGCGACATGGCGCCGTACGGGTATCAGTGGTTCAGCCTGCAGGATCGCCGCCCGGCCGCGATGCTGGCCGGAGTCGAGTCCGCCGCCCAGGCGCTGGACGCTTTCCTTGACCGCGAACTGGAGCGCCACGGCCTCGGCCCGGACAAGCTGGCGCTGGTCGGGTTCAGCCAGGGCACGATGACGGCGCTTTACACCGCGCCGCGCCGGCCGGCGGCGGTGGCCGGCGTGCTCGGTTTTTCCGGCGCGCTGATCGGATCGGAAACCCTGTCCTCCGAGACGACCGCGAAACCCCCGGTGATGCTGGTGCATGGAACCGCCGACCCGGTGGTGCCGTTTCAGGCTATGGCGACCGCGGAACAGGGCCTGAGCGCGGCCGGCATTCCGGTGGAAAGCCATGCACGCCCCGGCCTCGCCCACGGCATCGACGATGGCGGGTTGCGCCTGGGCGCGGCGTTCCTGAAGCGCGTGCTCGGCGTTTGAGCGTGTCGTTTGCCTGGACGGTCTTGCGGCGACTATAAAACTGTAACAACATCTAGTTATACAGACGGTGCAGTTCGACCGGATATTCCCGACACGGGAGTGAATCGACTCGATGAAGACGGCGCTGACAGTCCAGATCTTGTGGCGGCACGAGCCGCGACACTCGACCAGTCGCCCTAGTCGCGATCACCGTCCGCTGCTCCCGACGTGGAGGGCGGTGCGGTGATCGGCCCGGACAACGCGCCTGCGCTTGTCCTGAACGCCGACTTCCGGCCGCTTTCGTATTTCCCGCTTTCGCTCTGGTCCTGGCAGGACGCCGTCAAGGCGGTGTTCCTCGACCGGGTGAACATCGTGTCGAATTACGACATCCTGGTACACAGTCCCAGCTTCGAGATGCGGCTGCCGAGCGTCATCGCGCTCAAGGAATACATCCACCAGTCGCGGCGGCCGGCATTCACCCGGTTCAACGTGTTCCTGCGCGACCGGTTCGCCTGCCAGTATTGCGGCGAGCGCCTGCCGACCCAGGATCTGACCTTCGATCACGTGGTGCCGCGCTCGCGCGGCGGCCGCACCACCTGGGAAAACGTGGTGACCGCGTGCGGCGGCTGCAATTTGCGCAAGGGCAGCCGCATGCCGCGCGACATCGGCATGATTCCGCGGGTGACGCCACGGCAGCCGACCGCGTACGACCTGCAGGACGCCGGTCGCGGCTTCCCGCCGAACTACCTGCACGAGAGCTGGCGCGACTATCTGTACTGGGACATCGAACTGGACCAGGACGACGACGCGATGCGCCCGGCGGTTGCGACGGTGCCTGCGTTCTAGGCTCCCGCGGGGCTGCCATGGGTGTGCCGCCTTCCGGAAGGCCAGCAATCCGGCCTCCGGGGATTCACTGCCTTGCCGGGTCAGGGTAGCGCCAGACATCATCCGATTGCCCGCCGAATCCCATACGAGAGATCACCGCAATACGCTGTGATTGAACACCTAACCGCTGTTCAGCGCGATCGCCGTATTTCAACGACGGACCGTCTTTCGTGGTTCACCCAGAGTCGAAACTGCTTTCACCCTCAGTGATTTCGATGAGCATCGAAGCAAAATCAAAACAATCTCGATGCTTATTTTTTTATCAACGTGATTATATTTACAGCAACTGCAGATCCCCATCAGATTTATCTTTTCTTCTCGGATTCAGTTTTTATTGAATGCCGAACATTTATAATTTTAACTAATAATTTGAAGCCGCTGTTAGGAATTTTGACCGTATTCAGCTGCCGTTCGCTCGGAAAGACGAGCTTTTAGCTGTTAGAGGACCGGGTTATGACGCAGCTGTTTAAAGGCATGAATCTGCGACTTCAGATCGGCCTGATTGTTGGATTGGTGCTGGTAGGCTTCTCGATCGTCGGAGTCGCCTATATCGCCATAGACGGTGAACGGGCGCACCAGCAAGCAATGGCGGACGTCTCAGTTCACCGCGCCGAGTTGACCCGCTTGGTTCAGATCGACTTGTTGAGCGCCCGCCGCCGGGAAAAGGATTTCATTCTCCGGCTGGATGAGAAATACGTCGCCCTGCATTCTGAGACCGCTACCCGGATCTTTGAACGTCTGAGTAAGCTTAAGCACAGCGCCAGCGAACAGGGCGCGGTACTGATTGAAAATATCAGCACTGCTGTTTCTGTCTACCAAGAGGTGTTCAACGCTATGGTAGACGACCGCAAACGCATCGGTCTTACCGAAAAGGAAGGCTTGCTCGGTAACCTGCGTGGTGCCGTGCACGCCGTCGAGACCAAACTGGAGACCTATAACCAGGACCGTCTCTCCGTACTGATGCTGATGATGCGGCGCCATGAGAAGGATTTCTTTGCCCGCCTCGACCCCAAGTACATCGACAACATTACGAAGCGTCAGGCCGCGTTCGCCGAGGCTCTGACCCAGAGCACCTTGAGCGAGGCCGATCGCGCTGAGGTGACCACGCTGATCGCCAGCTACGTGGCCGACTTCAACACCGCCGCCGCTCTGCGGCTGGCAATCGTCGACCGCGAAGAAGAGCTGTCGGCGGGGTATGCAGTGGCCGAGGACCTGCTGACCGAGCTTTCCAAGCAGATCGACGTCACCAACGATGCAGCGGCAGCCGAAGCGCGGGCCGCGGGCGAGTCAACCCGGATCGCGGTGTTCGCAGCCTTGGGCGGAACCGCTGTACTGGCGACCCTGGTCGCGCTAGCCATCGGCCAGATGATTATCCGCCCGATCACCCTGATGACAGACGCCATGAGCGCGCTGGCCCGTGGTGACCACAATATGGATACTCCTGCCACCGACTATCGCAACGAGATCGGCGCCATGGCGCAAGCCGTCGAGATCTTCAAGCAAGGCCTGATCGAGGCGGCCGAACTGCGCGCCGAACAGGCCAAGGAGCAGGCTGCCAAAGAAGCCCGTACGAGCGTCATTGAAGGGAGCATCGCGAACTTCGATCGCACCGTGGCAGATGCCTTGCGCGGCCTTTCGTCGTCATCGACCGACTTGCAATCGACTGCCAAGTCGATGTCCGCAACAGCCGAAGAGACCCAGCGCCAGACCACCACGGTCGCCGCAGCCTCGGAACAGGCATCGACCAACGTGCAGACAGTCGCCTCAGCTGCCGAGGAACTGTCCAGCTCGGTCACCGAGATCGCTCGGCAGGTCAGCGAGTCCGCGTCGATCGCCAACCAAGCGGTCGCCGATGCCGGGCGCACCAACGACGAGATCAAGGGCCTAGCCATTGCCGCGCAGAGCATTGGCGACGTGGTCAATCTGATCCAGGACATCGCGGCCCAGACCAACCTGCTGGCCCTGAACGCTACGATCGAGGCGGCGCGCGCCGGCGAAGCCGGCAAGGGTTTCGCGGTGGTCGCGTCGGAGGTCAAGTCGCTGGCCACCCAGACCGCCAGAGCCACGGAGGAAATCTCCTCGAAGATCGCCGAGATCCAAGCCGCGACAACCGGCGCGGTCAGTGCGGTGGAGGGCATTGGCAGCACGATCGGGCGGATCAACGACATCGCCACGACCATTGCGTCGGCGGTGGAGGAGCAGGGCGCCGCCACGGCGGAGATCGCCCGCAACGTTCAGCAGGCATCGGCCGGTACCTCGGAAGTGACCACCAACATCACCGGCATCAGACAGGCCGCGTCGGAGACCGGCACTGCGGCAAGCCAGGTCCTTGGGGCATCCGGCAATCTGTCCCGCCAAACCGAAGCGCTGCGCGCGGAAGTCGAGAGCTTCCTCGCCAAGATCCGGGCCGCTTGACGAACTCCGAACAGCATCTCTCTGGGTAGACTTGGCAGCCGGGACCACCGTTCGGGCTGCCTTACCTGTCCTTAGAACCGCTCGCCGATCCAGATGACGCCACGTAATCCCGGGCCGCAGATCGCCACGTTGCCAGCGCATCAGGGCCGCGGAGCGCCAGCGGCGCCCAGCGGCAGCTCCATGTAGACCGCGTCCTCGCCGTACTCCCGTAGCTTGGCGGCGAGTCCATCGGCTGCGACCTCCTGGAACCCGAGCTTCCGCCAGTAGCCGTCGGCGCCGGCAACCGCGACCAGCGCCACCACGGGGAACTTTTCGCGCTCGGCCGCCCGGATGATCCGGCCGGCGATCTCGGTCGCCGCGCCGGTGCCACGCACTCCCGCTCCCATTCCGAGATCGTGGACGTACCAGCAGTCCGCTTCGGCCGGCAGCTCGCCGATGAGACTGTCCAGGGCGGACGGGCTGCGGCGGCGCCATGGATGGCTGAGGATGTAGCCGACGATAGCGTCGTCGGATTCAAGCACGTGGCAGCCCTCCGGTGACAGCCGGATCTTCTCCGCGAACACCTCCTCGCGCTCGGGAAACAGGGTGTGGATGGAGTTCGACAGGCGCGCGATCCGCACCACGTCGTCCAGCCTCGCCGGCCGCCACGCGGTCGTCATCGACTGCTGCCGCCGCTCAGAACCGTTCGCTGAGCCAGATCGCGGCGCGCGAGCCGGCGCGGATCGCGGCGCGCATCACGGGATAGCCGACCGCTTCCTCGCCGCCGTGCTCCTTGCCGATGTCGCGGTGTTCCGCCTCCTCGGCGCGGAACTCCTCGATCGTCTCCTTCAGCGCCGCCTCGTCGTCGCCCAGCGCCTCGGTCTGGCGGCGGTAGTGGTCGTCGATCACTTCCTCGACCGCTATCGTGCACGCCATCGCCGCCTTCTCACCCAGCAGCGCGGTACCGGCACCCAGCGCAAAGCCCGCGATGTTCCACAGCGGGTGCAGGACGGTGGGCCGGACCCGGCGGCTGCGGATCAGCGCCTCGAACGCCGCAAGATGCCGTTCCTCCTGCTCCTTCATGTGCCGGATGGTCTTGGCGCACGGGCGGCGGCCGAGCACGGCGAGCTGGCCTTCGTAGATGCGCTGCGCCCCGAACTCGCCGGCGTGGTCGACCCGCACGATCCGGTCGATCAGCGCGTCATGGGACAGGTCGCCCGGCAATCGTCGCGGGTTCGCGTCAGCTCCGACCTTCGCGGTTCCGGCCTTGCTGGTCATGACCAGTCCTCCCTGCGGCGGTTGACGTTGCGGACCACGGCACCGAGACCGAGCCCGGCCAGCGCGGCGGCCAGCACCACGTTCCATCCTGCCATCGAAATCCCCAGGAACGCGAACACCACCTCGTCGCACCGCACGATCGGCTGGTTCATGATCTGCGCCTTCAGCGCGGCCAGACTGTCGGCCCCGCCGGTCGACCCGCAATCGGCGGTCCCTTGCCACCAGCCCTGCTCGACCCCGACGTGGAACACGCCGATGCCGCCGGTGATGACTTCGGCCGTGATCGCCAGCCCGAGCAGGCCAAGCGAAACCGCCGGCCAGTCGCGGAACGCCCAGACCGCAAGCCCCAGCGCCACCGCCGCTCCATGCGGCCAACGCTGCCAGATGCACAGCACGCAGGGCTGCAGGTCGAAGCCGTACTGCGCGACGAACACCGCCAGCAGCGCCAGGGTGGACGCCCACGCGATCAGCAAACCGGCACGGGAAACGAAAGAATCCATGGCCTACACGATGTATTTGAGGGCGACGAAACCACCAATCAACAACACGAAGAAGACAACCGTTATCGGCCCCAGGTAGCGCTCAAGCAGCCGCCGGATCGACGGCCCGAAATGCCACAGCAGACCGGCGACCACGAAGAACCGCAACGCCCGCGCCAGCACCGACGCGACGACGAAGACCAGAAGGTCGAGTCGGGTCACTCCGCTGGCAATAGTTATGACTTTATAGGGGAATGGTGTAATCCCGGCGCCGAACACGATCCAGGCGCCCCAGTCGTTGTAGCGGGCGGCAAAGTCCGTGAACTTTTCGGCGTAGCCGTAGAGATCGAGGATCGGACGGCCTATCGCCTCGAAGAACAGGCTGCCGATGGCATAACCGAGGAGCCCGCCCGCGACCGAAGCGACGGTCGCGATCGCAGCGATCCGCCAGGCCCGGCGGCGGTCGGCCAGGACCATCGGTACGATCATCACGTCCGGTGGAATCGGGAAGACCGAACTTTCCACGAAGGCGACCAGCGCCAACCACCAGTCGGCCCGCCGGTCACCGGCAACCCGCAGGGTCCAGTCGTAGAAGGGCCGGAGCATCGAGGCGAACCCCACAGAGTGTCGAAGCCGCCTGCGATAGCAGCGCCGGCCGAAAGCCGCAAGGAGAGCCGCCGGCGCCCGGTGCTTGCCGGGCGCCGGCGGCCGACCTCAGCGGCAGACCTGCACGTAGTTGCGGTGCCACTCGCTCCAGACGACCTGGCAGCGTTGGACATAGGCATGGGCGTATGGTCCGTAATAGGGCCGGTGGCCGCGCGCCCACGGCGGCGGACCATGCCGGTGGTGCCGACGGCCATGCCCGTGACCCCAGTGCCGGTCGTCGCCACGCCAGCCGTGATCGCGGTGGCCTCGGTGACGTGATCCGCGATGACCGCCACGATCGTCGTCGGTGGTGATCACGAATCCGAAGGAATCGGCACGGGCCGGCTCCGGTACGGCAAGCGCTACACCGGCAACCAGGGCCAGCGCAGCCAGCGAACGTGAAAGAACAGACATCCGAGTCTCTCCTCCTGTCGCCGTCCCCAATGCACATCCAACGCCCGAGCCAACGACTTCCGTCGCTCGCGTTCTATTTCATCGCCGCGCCCCATCGCGGACGGCCGCCAGACCGATGTTCCCGGCGACAGACGCGTTGCCCGGCAAGCCCGGTCCGGCCAAGATGCGGCCATGCAGAAACCCGCGCTCCATCCCTGGTTCGATGTCGGCGACGTGGCGCCGGTCGTCGAGCTCCGCACCGCCGACGGCAAGACACGGCCGATCACCCGAATGGCCGGACGGACGTGCGTCATGCATGTCGCCGTCGGATCCGGCGATCCGTCGCCGGTGATCGCCGCCATGCAGGCTCGATCCGACGCCTTCGCCGCCCTTGGCGCCGACCTGTACGCGGTCCGTCAAACCACGCCCGGGGCCATAGGCACCGTGCCGCCCGGCATCACCCCGCTCGCCGATCCCGCCGGCGCACTGGCCCGCAACTTCAACCTCACGGCGTCGGCGACCGTCGTGTTCGATCGCGCGTCACGTCTCGCCGGCGTGATACCCGGTGACGGCGATCCGGCGGCCCACGCCGAAGCCTGCCTCGCCCTGATCCGGTCCCGGCTGCCGGCGGCCGCGTTTCGGGAAGGCCCTGTCGCGCAGGCGCCGGTGATGGTGATCCCCGGCGTGCTGTCGCCGGAGTGGTGCCGGTGGCTGATCCATGTGCACGACAGCCAGGGCAACGAGCCGTCCGGCTTCCTGCAGCAGGTGAAAGGCGAGTCCGTCCTGCTGTCCGACGCCGAGGTCAAGGTTCGACGCGATCACGTGGTGCCCGAAGGCTCGCCCCTTGAAGCCGAGATCCGCCACATCTTCCAGCGCCGGCTGATTCCGGAGATCGCGCGGGCCACCCACTCGCCGATCCAGCGCCACGAACTGTTCAAGATCGTGCGCTACGAGGCCGAGGAAGGCGGGCATTTCCGCCCGCACCGCGACAACACCTCGACCGCCGGGCGCACGCGACGGTTCGCCGTCACCCTGAACCTCAACACCGGCGCCTATGACGGCGGGCACCTGGTGTTCCCGGAGTACGGCGACATCGGCTATCGGCCGGCCACCGGCGAGGCGGTGGTGTTCTCCTGCTCGCTGCTGCACGAAGCCCGTCCGGTGACCCGCGGCACCCGCTACGTGCTGCTGGCATTCCTGCATTGAGCTGGAGCGACGTGCCGGGTGAAAATTCTGGTCGAAAACCGCGCGATGCCGTAGTAGGACATCCGCGTCGCGGGCGTGGCGGAATTGGTAGACGCGCTGGACTCAAAATCCAGTTCTGGTGACAGAGTGTCGGTTCGACTCCGACCGCCCGCACCACCTCCTCTTTGACCATTCCGACGTCAGGCGGCATCGCCCATAAAGCCGATGCCGCCCGCATCGTCGATCAGCGGGCCTGCCGCGCTGCCAGCACCTCATCGAGTGACACGTGCCCCATGAAACCGCCACTGCTACGGGTCGGTTCTTCATGCTCGATGGCGTGGGCAAAGCGGACGGCGGGGTCGGACGCCATACGCTCGTAGAGCCTGTTCAAGCCCGGATAGTCACGCCGGTCGATCGCTTGGTGAAAATCGGCCCACCGCGCGATCCCCATGAAATAGGCGTCTGCCAGGCTACGCCGATCACCGACCAGCCAGTCCCGACCACCAAGCATCGCTTCCAACTGGGCGTGCGTCTTCTGCACGTTCGCCCGGCCATAGGCGGTCAGTACGTCCTTGGTCGACCGGTCGACTTCATGTTCGATCACGTGCCACAGAGGGCTGAAGGCGTTGAAGTAGCTGGTGTTCAGGAACGCCAGCATCTGGTTCAGACGGTCGAATTCCTGGCTGCCCTGGGCAAACGCCAAGCCACTGTCGATGCCCAGCGCTGCGATGTGATTCAGGATGGCCAGGCTTTCGCTGACCAGTTGACCGTCCGAAGTCATCAAGGTCGGAGTCTCACCAACCGGATTGAGCCGACGGAAGTCGTCGCCACTCGCCACCTCCGGCATCTGGATGCGGCACAGCCGATAGGGTCGGCCAAGCCATTCGAGCGCGACGATTGATCCGAACGAGCAGCCCTCGGGCACTCCGTAAAACAGAACTGGCTCCATGTGTGTCTCCGTCACCATGTCAAAGGCACCGCGCCTTCGTTGCCGATAACCTGGCTGTATGGACATCCGGGCGACAGTGGGCGATTCTCGAACTTATCGTCCCGCTCTGTGGACTTTGAGATCGACCAATGCTCAGCCTCAACGACCTCCACCTGTTCGTCCGGGCGGTGGAACACGGCGGGTTCGCCGCAGCCGCCCGACAGACCGGCATACCCAAGTCCACCATCAGCAAACGGGTGGCGGAGTTGGAGGCCGACCTCGGGGCCCGGCTTGTTCATCGAACATCACGCAGTTTCACGCTGACGGAGGCCGGTCGGGACTTCTTCGACCACGCTCGGGCGGCGCTGATCGAAGCGGATGCGGCCGAAGCGGTGGTGCGCCGCCGGACCGCCGAACCCAGCGGATCAGTGCGGCTTACCGCCTCGATCCCGACCGCGCAGTTCTACCTGGCACCGCACCTGCCGGCACTGGCGCGCGACCATCCGAAGCTCCTGGTGGAACTGCACGCCACCGACCGGTTCGTCGACTTGGTGCAGGAAGGCTTTGACATCGCAGTCCGAAGCCATTTCGCGCCGTTGCCGGACTCCTCGCTGGTGCAGCGTCGCGTGGCCGAGGAACCGGTGGTGCTGGTGGCCGCACCGAGCTATCTGGCACAGCGCGGCACCCCCGGCGATCCGCAGGATCTAGCGATCCACGACGCCCTGCTCACCGGGCGGAGTGCGACGGTCTGGCAGTTGAGTCGCGAGGATGGCGGAGGCTGCCGGGTCGAACCACGTCCACGCCTGATCGCCGACGAATCCATCGTTCTGCTCGAGGCCGCCGTGGCCGGCCTTGGAATAGCCTGCCTGCCGACAACGATCTGCCGCGACCGCATGGAAAGCGGTCAGTTGTCTGCTGTGCTGCCCGGCTGGACCGCCGGCCGGGTGACCACGACACTGCTGGTTCCGCACCGGCGCGGTCAGCTGCCGGCGATCAGGGCGGTCATCGAGTTCCTGGCCGATCGGATCGGGAGGATTGGCGGGTAGCCGCCCTCACACCTTCGCCGGTGACGCCGGGCGGATGTGGGCGAAGCGCGGGTTGCGCTTGAACACCTCGGCGCGGGTGCCACCTGCGCGCAGACCGTTGCCGATCTCGCGCTCGACCTCGGCCAGTTTCTCGGTGTCCTCGATCACCGTGGCGGCGATCGCCGCCGGGATGACCACCAGACCGTCGCCATCAGCCAGGATGTAGTCGCCCGGTGCGACCGGGACCGGCCGTCCCTCCTGCCCCGGCAGGGCGATCGGCACACCGACATCGGTCCACTGCCAGCGGCGCGAGCCGTTCACCGGCGTCACGGCAGCCGAGATCACCGGCAGGCCGAGGCCGCGGATCTCGTCGGCATCGCGTACCCCGCCATCCGACACGATCGCCACGCAGCCCGCCCGTTGCAGGCTGTAGGCGACGAACCCGCCGAACAGCGCACCACGGGTGAAGCCGCCGCTCTCGATCATCAGCACCGCGTTCGGGTGCATCGCCTGTTCCAGTGCCTCGCCCGGCATCGCCGGACGGGCATGCCGGCCCTGAACCGACGCCTCGCCGCGGGCGCATACCGCGATCCCGGCAAACCGCGTCCCGGCGGTCAACGGGGTGAGCGGGGTCAGCGCCGACGACAGCGCATGGTTCGACACCCCGGCCTCGTCGAGCACGTCGCTGACCTGCCCGGTTTCCAGTTTTGCAAGGCGGGCAAGCAGGTCGTCGGCGGTCTTGGTCACGGCGCGGATCCTTCGTTGTCGGGGGTCGGTCAGGTGCGGGAGGTGTCGGGCGCCACACGGATGACACCCATCATCCCGGCCGCCTGATGCTCCAGGATGTGGCAATGGAACATCCAGTCGCCAGGATTGTCGGCGACGAAGGCGATGTCCACCCGCTCGCGCGGATCCATCAGCACCGTGTCCTGCCATTCCCGGTACCGGGTGGGAACGCCGTTGCGGCCCAGCACCCGGAACGAGTGGCCGTGCAAGTGGATCGGATGGTGAAAGGCCGTGTCGTTGGTCATCGCCAGCAGGTAGGACCGTCCGTGCGCCAGTGTCAGCATCGGGTCCATGACGTGGCCGGTCGCGGAAACCCCGTTGATGTTCCAGATACCGCCGTGCTGCATCCCCGGCATCATGCGGCGCATCATCCCACCCATTCCGCCGCCCATCATCCCACCCATCATGCCGCCGCCGAAACTGACGACGTGTCGCTGCGCATCGGCCACATCGGGTTCGGCCAACGGGTTGGCGGGCAGTTCGATCATAGTCTCCAGCGGCGCTTCGCGAAGCGGGGTATCGGCATAGACCATGTCGTGCAGACGGTACTCGCGACCGCGGTAGAAACCATCGATCACCCGGAACCGGGCGCCCGGCGCGCCCGTCATGTCGATGACCAGATCGGCGCGCATTGCCGGCCCCAGCACCACACGCCCGCCGCTCGGCGCGTGTGGCACAACCGGCTGGCCGTCGAGCGCAACGATCCGCGGCTGGTGTCCCTCGAATTCCAGCGCGAAGATCCGTGCGTTGGCGGCGTTGATCAGCCGCAGGCGGATGCGCTCACCGGCTCGGACGGCGAAACGATCCGGCACGCCGCCGTTGATCGTCACCGTGTTGCCGATCCGGCCGGCCATCGCCGAATCGTGCATGTTCTCGAAATCACCGCTGATCGAGGCGTCGTTGCGCAAGCGCCAGTCGTCCAGGACCCAGGTCACGTCCCGATCGACGGCGACCGGCTCGGCCTCCTCGACGATCAGCGGGCCGTACAGGCCGCGGTCGACCTGCTCGAACCCGCGCTGGTGCGGGTGGTACCAGAACGTGCCGGCATCCAGGGCCTCGAACTCGTAGGCGAAGGTCTCACCCGGCGCGATCGGACGCTGGGTCAGATGCGGAACCCCGTCCATGGCGTTCGCGACCCGCAGGCCGTGCCAGTGCACGGTGGTCTCCTCCGCCAGCGCGTTCTCGACCAGCACCCTCACCCGCTCGCCCTGCCGGACCCGGATCTCCGGGCCGGGCACGGTGCCGTTGAACGACCAGACCGTGGTGTCGGGATAGGGCGCCGGGACCAACCTGACCCTGGCCGGCCCGGCCCGCAGCCGAAACTCGCGCGGCTCCGCCCGGCCGACGGATGGAAATGCCGCCCCCGCGCCCGCCAGCACGGCCGCGCTCCCAACGAGGAAACGCCGTCTGGTCGGTCCTTCCATTGTGAAACTCGGCATCGCAGCCATCCTGAATGTCGATGCGTCGAAGTCGCCAACGCAGCCTGACATGGTTGGCGCCATCGCGACACCGGGAACCTCGCCCCTCGGACCACCGCAGCGCACCATCCAAGCCAAGAGCCAGCGGCCCGATTTGTCAAAGTGTGTCGATTTCAGATAACTATTGTCGCCTTCAAACAATTTCTAAGGAACGCCGAATGACGCTGCTGACCAAGGCCGAAGAAATTTCCGATGTCGCATTCGGCTTCATGGGATCGAAGGCGCTGTTCGCTGCGCTGCACCACAAGGTATTCACCCGCCTCGCCGACGGTCCGATGACCGCCGAGGAAGCCGCGGCGGCGACCGGGCTGCATCCGGAGCGGGTACGGACCCTGCTGACCGCACTCGCCGCCCTCGGCGTGCTGTCCGTCGAGAACGGCCGGTTCGGCAACTCGCCGGCGGCGGACTCCTTCCTGGTCAAGGGCGCCAAGTACGACTTCGGCGACTATCTGCGCCTGCAGGTCGACCGGCAGATGTACAGCCTGCTCGACCAGATCGAACTGGCGCTCGCCAACAAGCTGCCCGAGGACGCAACCGCATCATACGCGGAGTGGTTCTCCGACCCCGAGGAGGCCCGCCTCTACTCGATGAGCCAGCACGCCGGCTCGCTCGGTCCGGCGCTGGGCCTCGCCAAGAGCGTCGACCTGTCGAGCGCCCGCCGCCTGCTGGACGTCGGCGGCGGCACCGGCGCGTTCGCCATCACATTGTGCGAAGCCTTCCCGGAGTTGACGGCGACCGTGGTCGACTTCCCGAACGTGGTGTCGCTTGGGATTCAGTACGCCGCGGACGCCGGGCTCAGCGACCGCATCGCCTATGTTCCCGGCGACGCCCTGAAGACGGAGTGGCCGGGGGAGCAGGACGCGATCCTAATGTCCTACCTGTTCTCCGGCGTACCCGGCGAGGCCCATGACGGCCTCCTGGCCCGGGCGTTCCAGCAGCTGGCGCCGGTCGGCCGGATCATGATCCACGACTTCGTCGTTTCGGCGGACCGGACGGGTCCGAAGCTGGCCGCGCTGTGGCAGTTGCAGCACACCGCGTTCACTCCCAAGGCCCGCTCGCTGGACGACGCCTGGCTGGCGCAGCAGCTGACCAAGGCCGGGTTTGTCGACGTGTCGGTGACACCGATGATCCCCGGCATGACAATGCTGGCCCAGGGAGTGCGGCCAAGCTGAACCTTCCCGATCTTGCGGACTCGGCTATCGGCTATCGACTCTTCGGCGCTCCGCGCTATGTATCGCACCGACGAACAATCCGAGTCCGCAACTCGCCCAAAAGGGAGGTATTCCCCATGTCCATGCAGTACCTGCACACCATGGTCCGGATCAGCAATGTCGACGACAGCCTGAAGTTCTACTGCGACCTGCTCGGCATGAAGGAAGTCCGGCGCTACGACAGCGAGAAGGGCCGGTTCACCAATATCTTCCTGGCCGCGCCGGCGGACGAGAAGGACGCCGCCTCCGACAAGAAGGCGCCGCTGCTCGAGCTCACCTACAACTGGGACCCGGAAGACTACAAGACCGGCCGGGCCTGGGGCCACCTGGCGTTCCGGGTCGACGACATCTACGCGACCTGCCAGCACCTGATGGACAACGGCGTCACCATCAACCGCCCCCCGCGCGACGGCTACATGGCGTTCGTGAAGTCGCCGGACGGCATCTCCATCGAGTTGCTGCAGAACGGCAGCGCCAAAGACCCGGCGGAGCCGTGGTCGTCGATGGCCAACACCGGCAGCTGGTAAGATCTTCGCCCTTCGGGATCCCGGCAAACGGCCCCGAAGGGCGGAACCACCCATCGGTCAACGCGTTCCGGAGCCGTTGCCTGCGCTGACGCAGGCCGCCCGCACAGCATCACGGACGGATCATGCCCGCTTTCGATCGACGCTCGCTCCTGCAGCTCTTGCTCGCCGCCGGTACCGCCCGGCTGGTCGGCGGCCCCGCATCGGCCATGGCCGCAAACGGCCTCAAACTCGGCGGGGCCGCGCCGTTCTCATACGAGTGGCTTAAGCAGCACGCCCGCGATCTGGCAGGGCAGCCGTACCAGGAGCCGCCACGCCCCGACCCCGGCATCGTCGCGAAGATCGACTACGACGCCCACGGCAAGCTGCGGTACCGCAAGGAGTTCGCGCTGCACCGGGACGACGCGTTTCCGATTTCGTTCCAGCACGTCGGTATGTTCTTCCCGAAGACGGTGCGAATGCACGCGATCGACGGCGCCAACGCCCGGGAGGTCCTGTACGACCCGACCTACTTCACCGTCGGGCAGGACCATGTGGCCGCCGGCTTGAGCGAACAGCCCTCGGCCTTTGCCGGCTTCTGGGTGCACGAGCCGGCCCGCAAGGGCGACCTGGACAAGGTCGAGCCGTGGGCAACGTTCCTCGGCGCGTCGTATTTCCGCGGCGTCGGCGAACTCGGTCAGGTCGGATTGTCGGCCCGCGGCATCGCTTTGGCGCCCGGTGCGCCGGGGCCGGAGGAGTTCCCTGATTTCGTGAGCTACTGGTTCGAGCCGGCCGGGACGGAAAGCGAGCCGGTAACCGTGTACGCGCTGCTGCACGGCCCCTCGGTCGCCGGTGCCTACCGGTTCAAGATGCACCGCACCTCGGGCGTCGTGATGGATATCGAGGCGTCGGTTCATCCTCGCAAATCCATCGAGCGCCTCGGGCTCGCGCCCCTCACCTCGATGTACTGGTTCTCCGAGACCGCCAAGCCGTCGATGGTCGACTGGCGGCCGGAAGTCCATGATTCCGACGGCCTGGCCCTGTGGACCGGAGCGGGCGAACGGATCTGGCGTCCGCTGAACAATCCGGGCCGGACCATGATCTCCAGCTTCCTGGACGAAAATCCGCGCGGCTTCGGCCTGTCGCAACGCGACCGGAACTTCGATCACTACCTGGACGGCGTGAAGTACGACAAGCGGCCTTCAGCCTGGGTGGAGCCGTTGGGCGACTGGGGCAAAGGGGTCGTGCAACTGGTCGAGATCCCGACCGACGACGAGATTCACGACAACATCTGCGCCATGTGGGTGCCGGATGCGCCGCATGGCGCCGGCAGCCACATCGAGATTGCCTACCGCCTGCACTGGCTGGCCGACGAGCCCTACCCGGGCGAGCTCGGGCGCTGCGTCGCCACCCGGATGGGTAACGGAGGACAGCCCGGGCAGCCGCGGCCGAAGGCCGTGCGCAAGTTCATGGTCGAGTTTCTGGGCGGACCACTCAAGGATCTTCCGATGGGCGTGCTGCCGGAAGCGATCCTGACGACGTCGCGCGGTGAATTCTCGTACACCTTTACCGAGGCGGTGCCGGACGACGTGCCGGGCCATTGGCGTGCGCAGTTCGATCTCGCCGTCGACGGCGACGAGCCGGTCAACCTGCGCTGCTATCTGCGCAGCGGCGACACCGTCCTGACCGAAACCTGGCTGTACCAGTACCATCCTACGCCGACGGCCTGAGCCGGGATCAAGCCTCGGCCACCGGCTCCCACAGCCGCCGGATGGCATCGGAGTTGTCCCGGAAGGCCTGCAGCACGACCGGATCGAAGTGACCGGGCAGACACCGGCCGTCGCCTTCGAGGATGATCCGGCAGACCTCGGCGTGGTCGAACGCCGGCTTGTATGGCCGCGCGGCGCGAAGCGCGTCGTACACATCGGCCACCGCCACCAGCCGGGCGACCAACGGAATGGCCTCGCCGGAAATGCCCGTCGGGTAGCCGGTCCCGTCATAACGTTCGTGATGATGCAGCGCCGCCTGGACGGCCAGCCCGTCGGGGTCAAAGCCGGCCTTCTCCAGCAGCATGGCGCCGTAGCCGGTGTGGCGGCGGAGTTCTGCGATCTCGTCGTCGGTCAGCGGATCGCACTTGGCGAAGGTCTCGTCGGACATCGAGTGCCGGCCGACATCGTGCATGGTCGCCGCGTACGCCATTTCGGCCGCCGACTCATTGTCATGACCGAGCGCGGTGGCCAGCAGATGGGTGATCAATCCGACCTTGGCTTCATGATGGAACAACGGCTCGTCGGTCGTCTGACGCAACGCCGTAAACAGTGCCGGGCTCGGCATGTCGCCGATATCGCCTGAAGCTGGTTGCTGATCGATCATCCTCGGTTCCCCCTTGGCCCGTCCCCGAGACGGTGCGCGGACCATCACTACCGATCAGGCGTCAACGAAAGGTAAACCCGAGTGAGTTCGTGCCGGCCCCGGGGGGCCGACCGACGCCGTCAGTCCGCACAATCCTCGGAAAAATGCTGATCCATGGCGAGAGCGGGGCGCTCGCAGCCGGCTTCGCCCACGACCTTCGCCGGCACGCCCGCCACCGTGGTATTGGGCGGGACATCGTGCAAAACCACGCTTCCGGCACCCACCCGCGAGCAGGACCCGATCTCGATGTTGCCGAGGATCGTCGCGTTGGCACCGATCAGGGCACCGCGCCGAACCTTCGGGTGACGATCGCCGGTTTCCTTGCCGGTGCCGCCAAGCGTCACGCCATGCAGCAGCGACACCTCGTCCTCGATGACCGCCGTCTCGCCGACCACCACGCTTGTGGCATGGTCGATCAGGATGCCCCGGCCGATGCGGGCGGCGGGGTGGATGTCCACGCCATACACCTCGGACGTCCGGGACTGCAGATAGAGCGCCAGCGCCTTGCGGCCGTTCTCCCAAAGCCAACGAGCCACCCGGTAGGCCTGAAGTGCCTGGAACCCCTTGAAGTAGAGGAACGGCTCCAGATAGCTGTTGCATGCCGGATCGCGGTCGAACACCGCGGAAAGATCGGCGCGGACCAACTGGCCGATATCAGCCTCGCCATGCACCGCCTGATCGATGGTCTGCCGCAGCGACAGCCCGGTGATCGATTCCGATCCGAGCTTCTGCGACAGGTGATAGGCGAGGGCGTGTTCAAGCGTATCGTGGGCCAGGACCGTCGCGTGCAGGAAACTCGCCAGCGCCGGCTCGTCGCGCGCGGTCGTCTCTGCGTCGGCCCGCAGTCCATCCCAGATCGGATCAAGGTGCGCCGCTACCTTGCGGGGCCAATGGGCTTCGGCCATTCGACAACCTCCACGCTGGCGCCCCGTGCAACGCTGCCGGGGTCTGCGGTCCTGACGTTGGTCGGCAGTCTATGCCTGTCAAGCGGGTGCGGTCACCATCTCCGGGGAACGGGTGCCGTTCCGGACGGTCACTCGACCCATCGATCACAGCCGATCCTCAACATCTGACGATCCTTAACGGCTGGTTAACGAGTCCCCCCGCATGATGGCCATCCAGCCCAGCGACGCGAAGCGCGCCATGACGAACGAAGTTCCCTCGGCTGCACGAACTGAACCCGGAACCGACCCCTCGGATACGGCGACGCATGGCCGTTCCGATGCCACTCCCGCGACGGACATCGCGATGGTGCGCCGGGCGCTTCGCCGCCTGACCATTGCGGTGACTGCAACCGTCCTGTTCTCCATTCCCGCACTGTTTGCGCTTGCCGGAATCCGCGCGCTCCACGAGCACGTCGGCCTGGAGGCCGCCATAACCGCTGAACGCCTGGCGAAGTACGCCCAGGGGGCAGGATCCCAGTGGGCCAGCGACACCGATGCCGTCCGCGACGTGATTGCCTCGGTTCCGTCGATGGGAATTCAGATCGAGCGGGCAGTGCTGTGGCCGAAAGGCGACGTCCTTCTGCCCCCGACAATCCATGTCGATCGGCCCGTCCTCACCGCCGCAGCGCCGGTTCTCGTCCACGGCAGACGCGCCGCCGAGCTGACCTCTACCGTCAGTCTCTGGCCGATCCTCTTCGAGACGGCACTGGTCACGATGTTCTCGGCGCTGATCGCGGCCGGACTGTACCTGGGGATCGACCGCGTCGTGCTGCGAGCGTTGCGCCAAGCGCTCGATCACCTGCAAACCGCCGTTCGGCAGCGCGACAGCGCGCTTCAGGAAACCTCCGACGCGCTCGCCCTGCTCGCCCGGCAGAACACCCGCCTGAAGGCGGCATCGGAGGAGCTGTCGCGGACCCGCGATGCCGCGCTGACGGCCGACCGCTCCAAGTCGATGTTCCTGGCCGCCATGAGCCACGAGCTTCGAACCCCGCTGAACGCGATCATCGGTTTCTCGGAGATCATGGCCAGGCAACTGTATGGACCGATCGGTCACGCCAAGTACCGCGACTACGCGAGTGATATCCGCTCGAGCGGTGACCATCTGCTCGCCCTCATCGACGATGTCCTGGATCTGTCACGGGTCGAAGCCGGAAAGCTGGTTCTGCGCCGCGAGCCGCTCGACGTGGTCGAACAGATCGAATCCTGCTGCCGGCTGGTCCAGGGGCGCGCCACCGATTCCGGCATCGATCTGCGGTTCGCTCCCGCAGCGAACCCGTCCGCGACGATCCTCGGTGACCGGGTTCGGTTCCGGCAGATCCTGCTGAACGTGCTGACCAACGCCGTCAAGTTCACCGACTCCGGCGGATCGGTCCAGGTCGAGGTTGGGGACGATGTCGCCGGCACGGTCGCCATCCGCATCGCCGACACCGGTATCGGCATGTCGGACGATGATCTGGAGCGCGTGTTCCGACCCTTCGAGCAAGCCGGCGTCAGCGGGGCGCGGGCCGTCGAAGGCGTTGGCCTCGGTCTCGCCCTGAGCCGGGCGCTGGTCCGCGAACACGACGGCACCCTGAACATCGCCAGCGCCCCCGGCCGCGGCACGACCGTGACACTGAGTTTTCCAACACTGCTTGAACCAACATCGGGCAATCAGCGTGATCAGATGTCTCTGCGAGAGGTCCTGCGCGCCGACGACGACGCCGATACGGCCTCGTCAACACCCTCATCATCCACGCGAGAGTCATGACCAGCCGACGGCATTCGACCCCGCTGTTGGCAACTATTGGCATGCCAACTATCATCGGGCCATGGAACGATCGGATTTACATCGAAACTTCGGCTTTCTGATCCACGACGTCGCACGGCTGATGCGTGTCGCGTTCGACCGTCGTGGGCGCGAGCTCGGCCTGACCCGGTCGCAGTGGTGGGTTCTGACCGCGCTGTACGCCAAGGAAGCCGTGACGCAGTCGGAACTGGCTGCGTTCATGGATCTGGAGAAGGCGACGCTCGGGCGGCTGCTCGACCGCCTTGAAGAGAAGGAATGGATCGAGCGGCGGCCAGATCGGCACGATCGCCGGATCAAGCGGGTCTATCTGACCGACCGCGTCCAGGGCTTGATGCGGTCGCTGCGCTCCATTGCCGCCGACATCCGGCGAGACGCGACGAAGGGCATCGAGGGCGAACGGCACGAGGCCTTCGTCGATACCCTGCTGCAGATCAAGGCGAACCTGCACGACTTTGACGAGCTGCGCAGCCCATTGGCGGAGAACGGTCGCGAGGCCGCCGATGACTGATGGGGCCGAGGCGGCCCAGGACGTAACGGCGACGCAGACACGGGCAAGACGGGGCCGGGGCCGGCGCATTCGCCGGCTGGTCATGCTGGTCCTGGTGCCGCTTGTCCTGATCGCGGGCGCAGCTTCGTGGTATGCGTTTACCGGGCGCTACGTGACCTCCGAGAACGCCTATGTGAAGGCGCACATCATTGCGATATCGACCGATATCGACGGCCGGGTGGTCGAGGTCATGGTGCGCAACGACCAGCGGGTGCAAGCGGGCGACGTGCTGTTCAGGCTCGATCCCGACCCGTATTGGCTGCAGTTGCAGATTGCCGAGGCCAAGATCGCAACCGTGCGCAACGACATCGATGCGATACGCGCCGAGTTCCACCAGATCGAAGCGGAAATCGACGAAGGAAACGAGACGGTCCGGTACTTCCAGCGCGAAGCCGAACGGCAACGCGCGCTCGCCAAGACCGGCGCCGGAACGTCCGCCAAACTCGACGAAGCCGAGTTCGAATTCGCCTCCGCCCGCCAGCGGGTGCGGGCGCTGCGCGAGAAGATCCGCAAGGTGCTGGCCGAACTGGGCGGCGACCCGGAGCGCGCTGCCGAGTTGCACCCGAAGTATCTCGAAGCGCTCGCCGAACGGAACCTGGCCGAGTTGCGCCTTGGGTACACCGAGGTAAGGGCGCCGACGTCCGGCATCGCCACCCAGGTTCACCTGGAGGCCGGCGAATGGCTGGAGGAAGGCAAACCGGCCTTCGGCTTGATCGAGGTCGACGATACCTGGGTGGTCGCAAACCTGAAGGAGACCGAATTGACCCATGTCCGCGAAGGTCAAGTGGTCGAAGTCTCGGTCGACGCCTACCCGGACGTAACATGGGCGGCTCGGGTAACGTCCATCGCGCCCGCTACGGGAGCCGAGTTCGCGGTGCTTCCGCCGCAGAACGCCTCCGGCAATTGGGTCAAGGTCGTGCAGCGTGTCCCGGTGCGCATCGACCTGGAGAAGATCGATGGCCGGCCGCCACTGCGCGCCGGCATGACGGCATCGATCGCGATCGATACCAAGCGCGAGCGGCAACTGCTGACGGTCGCGCGCGAGGCGCTGGCCGCCTGGCGCGACGATCGCAGCCAGGCGAGCGCGAAATAGCACCGATCAAGGGGTCAGATCGAACAGAGCCTTGCCGCTTTCCGGGTCGAACGGAGCCGAATAGTGTTCATGCGTGACCAACCAGCGGCCCGCCACCTTGCGGCACCCCACCGTCGCCCGCATCCACCCCATACGCTCCTTGCCGTCCGGCCCGGCGCCGCCGCAGCGCGCCAGATAGTGGGCAAAGGCGACCTCGTCGGCCGCGGTGATGTCCAGGTCATGGATCTCGAACGCCATCGACTCACACATCGTGAAACACAGCTTCCAGTGCTCCCGGTAGGCGTCCCGCCCGGTGAACTGCAGCTGCCCGATGGCATCGAACGCCCGGACGTCGTCGACATAGCACGCCATGATCCGGTCCAGGTCCTGGGCGGTCACCGCCCCGACCCAATCGTCGAGCAGGCGCCTGACCTCGGTCTGTGCCGCGCTGCTGCGGGTCGCACCATCCATACTGGCCTCCATTGTGATCGCGCTCGGTCGAGCGTCTCGGTTGCGATTGCGGTTGACTTTTACGTTGATATCAACACTATTATCTGATGTCAAACCCCGACGATCTGCCATTCGATCTCACCATCCGGGTCCGCGATCTGTGCGTGTGCCTTCATGTGCAGCGGGCGGCGCGGGCGGTGGCGCGACGGTACGACGACGCGCTGCGGCCGGCCGGGCTTACCAACGGGCAGTTCTCGCTGATGATGTCGCTGAACCGCCCCACCCCGCCAAGCATCCGGTCGGTCTCGACCCTGTTGGCGATGGACCGGACCACGCTGACCGCCAATCTCAAACCGCTGGAGCGGCGCGGCTTGGTTACCGTCGCGGTGGATGAATCCGACCGGCGCAGCCGTCTGCTGGCCCTGACGGATGCGGGCCGTGCCCTGCTGATCGAGGCCATGCCGATCTGGGAGAGAACCCACGCCGAGCTCGAAGCGCTGATCACCGCATCCGACCCCGACACCCTGAGGGCGGATCTTCGCGCGTTGTCCTGATCGACAAACGCGGGGCTATCTGAACGGACCCCGTTCCCAACGGTACGCACCTGCGCTAAGTCCGACCCATGGCGGCTCGCGCGATCATGTTCCAAGGCACCGGTTCCGACGTCGGCAAGTCGCTGATCGTCGCTGGCTTGTGCCGCCTGTTCGCCCGCCGCGGCCTGGCGGTCCGACCGTTCAAGCCGCAGAACATGTCGAACAACGCCGCCGTTACGGTCGACGGCGGTGAGATCGGGCGAGCCCAGGCGCTTCAGGCCCGGGCCGCCGGCATTGACGCGACGGTCGACCTCAACCCGATCCTGCTGAAACCGGAGACCGACACCGGTGCCCAGATCGTCATACACGGCAAACGGGTCGGCCACGCCCGTGCCCGCGAATACCAGACGCTGAAGCCGACCTTGCTGGCCGCCGTCCTGGAAAGCTTCTCCCGCCTGGCCGCCGACGCCGACCTGCTGCTGATCGAAGGTGCCGGCAGTCCCGCCGAGATCAACCTGCGCGAGGGCGACATTGCCAACATGGGGTTCGCCCATGCCGCCGGCGTGCCGGTCGTCCTGGTCGGCGACATCGACCGCGGCGGAGTGATCGCGGCCCTGGTCGGAACCCATGCCGTGCTGGAGCAGGCCGACCGGGCACGGGTGGTCGGGTACCTGATCAACCGGTTCCGCGGCGACGCTTCGCTGTTCGACGACGGCTTGGCGGCCATCACCGATCGCACCGCCTGGCCGAGCTTCGGCGTGGTGCCGTGGTTTGCCGATGCGGCCCGGCTGCCTGCCGAGGACGCGGTCGCTCTCGACCGGCCGGCGCGCACCGCCAAGCCCGGCGCCACCGTGGTGATCGCCGTGCCAAAGCTGGCGCGCATAGCCAATTTCGACGACCTGGATCCGCTGGGTGCCGAGCCGTCGGTGGACCTGCGGATCATCCAACCGGGGCAGCCGCTTCCCGGCAACGCCGATCTGGTGCTGCTGCCCGGATCCAAATCGACGATCGGCGATCTGGCCTTCCTGCGCGCCCAGGGATGGGATGTCGATCTGTCCGCCCATCTTCGGCGCGGCGGACGGGTGCTGGGACTGTGCGGCGGCTATCAGATGCTCGGACGGTTGATCCGAGACCCCGAGGGCATCGAGGGTCCGGCCGGTGAGGTCGATGGGCTCGGCCTGCTGGACGTCACGACGACTCTGACGCCCAGCAAGACCCTGACCCGTACCACGGCGCGGCACATCGCATCCGGCGAGACGGTCGAGGGCTACGAGATCCACATCGGCCGTACCGACGGCCCGGACTGCGGCCGTCCGGTCCTGCGCCTGCCCGACGGCACCAAGGACGGAGCGACCTCTGCCGACGGCAGGGTTTCCGGCTGCTACATGCACGGACTGTTCACCGCCGACGGCTTCCGTCGGTCGTACCTGCGCACACTGGGCGCGAACGAGGATATGGATCTCAACTTCGACGCGACGGTGGACACAACGCTCGACCGATTGGCCGACCATCTGGCGACGCATCTCGACACCGAGGCCCTGCTGGCCGCGGCACGGCCAGTGCTCGCCCAGCCGACAGCCGTCGCCAAGGCTCGGAAGGCAGTGCCGTGATCGACACCCTCGACGTTCGAACCTTGGCCGTCGTCACGGCGGCAGTGTTCACGTCGGTGAGCGCGATCCTCATTCTGGTCTACTTCACCCGCCAGGTGTACGCAGGCTTCGGGCACTGGGTGCTCTGGCAGCTTTGCCTGATCGCCGGTGCGCTGGTGTTTGCGGTTCGCGGGTCGGATCCGTCGGCCCTGGCCGTCATTCTGACCAACGCGCTCCTGCTGACGTCCTCCGCGCTGCTGTTCAGTGGCGTCGCCCGCTTCCACTCGCTCTACCCCGGCCGGGCGCCTGACCTCGCGAACTATGCGCTGGTCGCCGTCGCCGTCGCGGCACAGGGATACTTCGCCGGCGTCGAGCCCGACCTGGACAGCCGGGTCGTGATCTATTCGCTGACTCAGGCGGTCCTGCTGGCCCGTTGCGCCCTTGAGCCGCTTCGGGTGCCGGCGATCCGCCGCAGTCTCTCCTTCCTGGTGCTGTCGGCGGTCCTGCTGGTGCTGGTTGCGAACAACCTGCATCACGCCTGGCTCAGCGCCCAGCCGGGGCCGGTCATGGCACTCGAGAGCAATCCCAAGATCCGGCTGGCTCTGCTCCTGGTGATTGTCTTCGACGTCGTCGGTACCTACTCCCTGCTGATGCAGACCGGGGAGCGCCTGGAGGCCGAACTGCGCAAGGCCCGGCAGGACATCGAGACGCTCGCCCGAACCGACAGCCTGACCGGCCTTTGGAACCGGCGCCACTTCGAGGACATGATCGAGGTCGAGATCGCCCGCTCGCAGCGCGACGGATTGCCGCTCTCGCTTCTGGCGATCGATGCCGACCACTTCAAGCGGGTGAACGACCGGTTCGGCCACCACACCGGCGACGCGGTGCTGCGCGAGTTGACCGATCTGCTCGGCCGGCACGTTCGGGAACGCGACATCCTCTGCCGCTGGGGCGGGGAGGAGTTCATCATCCTGATGCCCGCAACCGACCGCAACGAAGCCGCCATGCTGGCGCGGACCATCCGGAACGCTGTCGCCGGACATGGCTTCACCGCCATCAAGACCATGACGGTCAGTATCGGGGTGGGCCGGATCCTGGCCGACGAGACTGCCGAGGACTGGCTGCGACGGGTGGACGCAGCCCTCTACGACGCCAAGCAGAGCGGCCGGGACCGGGTTTCGATCAGCGAGCCACAGGAACGCATCGCTTCCTGACCGCCCCCGGGCTCCACCTTCTTGTACGCGCTGTCATCGTATGCGCTTGGAAACCGGCGGCGAATCGTGCCAGCCTCCGCGAACACGGCCCGACCGGATCCCGTCCTGGGGCCGAACCGGTACTTCATTGCGACAGAGCGCGGACCAACGCGTCACAGCCAGATATCTCCGGGGAGGTCGGCACACGTTTCCAACTGGGGGACTGACCATGAACAGACTGACCGCAACACTCGGCGCCTTCCTGCTGACGGCCGGCACGGCGTTGGCGCAGGCGCCGCTGAAGACCGGCGTCGACGGCACCTTCGCGCCGCACGCCATGCCGACGCTTAGCGGCGGCGTGGAGGGCTTCAACATCGACCTCGCCAACGAGATCGGCAAACGCAGCAAGCGCGGCGTGACCATCGAGGCGACCCAGTTCTCGGGGCTGCTTCCGGGCCTGCAGGCCGGCACCTATGACTTCGTCGCCGCCCCGACGACCGTGACCAAGGAGCGCGCGGAGAACCTGCTGTTCACCGAGGGCTACCTGAACACCGATTTCCAGTTCGTCATTCTGGCCTCCACGCCCGACATCAAGGACCTCGCCGAGCTGAAGGGCAAGGTGATCGCCGTCAACCGTGGATCGGCCTATGACAGCTGGGTGCGCGGCCTCACCGACAAGATCGGCTGGACGGTCGAGACCTTCGGCACCAACACCGACGCGGTGCAGGCGGTGCTGTCCGGGCGCGCCTACGCCAATGTGGCCGGCAACACGGTTTCGGCCTGGGCGGTGAAGAAGAACCCGCAGATCAAGCTGTCCTACCTCCATTCCACCGGCCTGGTCTGGGCGGCCCCGATCCGCAAGGACAACGCCGAGATGCGCAAGCTGGTGGAGAACGCCATCGAGTGCATGAAGCTCGACGGCACCATGGCGGCGATGCACGAGAAGTGGTTCGGCATCAAGCCGGCCGCCGGTTCCGCCGCGGTCACCGTCTATCCAGGCTACGGCGTTCCCGGCACGACCGGGTACGATCCGACCGAGCACACGCCGAGCTGCGACTGACCCCACGGCTTGACGGGCGGCTCCGGTCGGAGCCGCCCCTCATCCCATCGGACTTGTGCATTCCGGCACCCGGAGGCCAACCGTGCCCGAATCCGCTGCAATTCTTGAAGTCACCGGTCTGCGCAAGAGCTTCGGCACCCTCGAGGTACTGCGCGGCATCGACCTGACGGTGCGGGCGCAGGAGCTTGTCTTCGTCATCGGCCCATCCGGCTCCGGCAAGAGCACCTTGCTGCGCTGCTGCAATCGCCTGGAGGAGCCCAACGAAGGGTCGATACGCGTCGACGGCGTGGAACTGCTCGACCCGAAGACCGACATCAACGCCATGCGGCAGCGCATCGGGATGGTGTTCCAGTCGTTCAACCTGTACCCGCACATGACGGTGCTGGCGAACGTCACCCTGGCGCTGCGAAAGGCCCTGGGGAAAGGCCGCGAGGAGGCTCGGGCGATCGGCGCAGCCGCATTGGCGCGGGTCGACCTGGCCGACAAATCCTCCGCGTATCCGGCGCAGCTCTCCGGCGGCCAGCAGCAGCGCGTGGCGATCGCCCGCGCCATGGCACTGGAGCCGAAGATCATGCTGTTCGACGAGCCGACCTCGGCCCTCGATCCGGAGTTGGTCGGCAGCGTGCTGTCAGTCATGCGCGAACTGCGGCACGACGGCATGACCATGGTGGTGGTCAGCCACGAGATGCGGTTCGCCCGCGACGCCGCCGACCGCGTGGTGTTCATGGACGCCGGCCAGATCGTCGAGCAGGGCCCGCCCGATCGGATCTTCGGCGCGCCGCAGCACGCGCGCACCCAAAGCTTCCTCGCCGACTTCGCGGCCTGACGACGCGATGGACAGCACCACCGTCTTCCTTGACGCGTTCTTCAACCGCGCCGTCATCGACAAGTACCTGCCCGACATCCTTTGGGGCATGATCATCACCGTGGAGGTGGCGCTGGCGGTCGTCGCGACCGGCATCGCGCTGGGCCTGCTCCTGGCGGCGGTGCGCAGCTTCAGGGTGCGTCCGATCAACGTCCTGATCGTGCTGTTCGTCGACGTACTGCGCGCGCTGCCGCCGCTGGTGCTGATCCTGATCATCTATTTCGGGCTGCCGAGTGTCGGGATCCGCCTTTCCGGCTTCGCCGTGCTGTGGCTGGTGCTGTCGCTGGTGCTGGCAGCCTTCGCCGAGGAGATCTTCTGGTCCGGCATCCTGTCGATCCGTAAGGGCCAGTGGGAGGCGGCGCGCTCAACCGGCCTGACGTTCCTGCAGACACTGACCCACGTGATCCTGCCGCAGGCCGTGCGGATGACGGTCCCGCCGCTGACCAACCGCACCATCGCGATCACCAAGAACACCGCCCTCGGGGCGGTGATCGGGGTGCCGGAAATCCTGATGCAGGCCCAGACGGCCCAGAGCTTTTCCGGCAACGCGACGCCGCTGCTGCTCGGCGCTCTCGCCTACATCGTGCTGTTCGTTCCGGTGGTCGTGCTCGGACGCTGGCTGGAGACTCGGTTCGCCTGGGGCCGGGCGTAGGAGCGCGGCATGGACATGTTCATCAGCCAGTTCCTGAACGTCGAGATCATCGGCCAGGCCCTGCCGCTGCTGCTGCGCGGACTGGGCATGACCGCGCAACTGTGCCTCGCCGTGGTGCCGCTCGGCCTGGTCGGCGGGTTGCTGATCGCACTGGTCTGCCTCAGCAAGCACCGCGCCATCCGCTGGCCGGCGTTCGTCCTGGTCGACTTCTTCCGCGCGGTGCCGCCGCTGGTTCTGCTGATCTTCATCTACGCCGGCTTGCCGTTCATCGGCATCCGGCCGTCGCCGTTCGTGGCGGTGTGTATAGCCTTCCTGCTGAACACCGGTTCTTACTACGGCGAGATCTACCGCGCCGGCATCGACAGCATCGGCAAGGGGCAGTGGGAAGCCGCCCGTTCCACCGGCCTCACCACCACGCAGACCCTGGTCTACGTCGTGATCCCGCAGGCGGTTCGGAACGTGCTGCCGGACTTGGTGTCGAACACGGTCGAGGTGGTCAAGCTGACGTCAATCGCCAGCGTGGTGGCCCTGCCGGAACTGCTTTACTCGGCCGACATGGCGCGGTCGCTGACCTACAACCCGTCGCCGATCGTGGCGGCGGCGGTCATCTACCTGATCCTGCTGTGGCCCTGCGTGCGGCTGCTGAGCCGGCTGGAGCACCGGGTGGCGCGTTAAGTCACTCATGCGCAGCGCGAAGCCGTTGGCCCCGACGATCACCGCGTCGACGTCAGACCCCCGCCATGCCGACGAAGCTCCGTTTCACGAACCGTCGGTGAGCGCGGCCCATCCGGTTGGATCGGGTACGACCAACGCAGCACAGCCGTTCCCGGCGCGCAGTGGAACAAGGCTCGGGGAACGCGCTATCGTTCCGGAAAACATCCTCCAGGGACGAAACGCCATGGCTCTCTCGATCCGACCGATCAACCCGAGGCGCGACGACTTTGTCGCCGAAGTTACCGGCCTCGACATCGCCGCCGGAGTTTCCAAGGCAGTAGCCGAGGAGATCGAGGAGGCAATCAACCGCTACGCTGTCCTGGTCTTCCCCGAGCAGCGGGTGAACGACGACCAGCAGTACACCTTCTCCACCCATTTCGGGCCGATGGAGACCGCCACCGGCGACATCGCCGCGCAAGGCGACCGGCGGCTGTCGATGGACATCAACGACATCTCCAACCTCGACAAGAACGGGCAGGTCCTGCAGCGCGACGACCGGCGGCGGTTGTTCGGCCTCGGCAACATGCTCTGGCACACCGACAGTTCGTTCAAGGCGACCCCGGCCAAGTTCTCGCTGCTGTCGGCCCGCACGATCCCGGGAGAGGGCGGCAACACCGAGTTCGCCGACATGCGCGCCGCCTGGGACGACCTGGACTCGAAGACCCAGGCCGACCTGATTCCGCTGGTGGCGGAGCACAGCCAGCTGTATTCGCGTGGCTCGTTGGGCTTTGACCAGTTCACCGACGAGGAGCGGGCCAAATGGGCGCCGGTGCCGCAGCGCATGGTGCGCCGCCATCCGGGCAGCGGCCGGCTCTCGCTGTTCCTGGCCTCGCACGCCGGCGCGATCCAGGGCTGGCCGATCCCGGAGGCGCGGATGTTCATCCGCGACCTGACCGAGCACGCCACGCAGCGCGAATACACCTACGCGCACCGCTGGCGGCAGTACGATCTGGTGATGTGGGACAACCGCGCGGTCATGCACCGCGCCCGGCGCTACGACCACACCCAGCCCCGCGACATGCACCGCACCACCGTTGCCGACTGCGCCCCGACTCTCGAGCAGCCGCTCTGAGACGGTCGAACAGGATCCCGGTCAGCGACCTTCGCCGGGCCCGTTCCGTCCCGCGAACGCCTGCACCGACGAGATGGGAATTCCCTCGGTTCCGAATAGGTCAGCCAGGGTGTTGACGATACCGTCCATCGGGCCGTCGCTCGGATCGGCGCGGCGCGGACGGGTCGAGGGCGCCGTCTTTAGGCTGCGCAGCAAGGCTGCGTCGATGACGCCGTCCGCCGTAACGCCGCGGTGGCGCTGGTAGGCCCGGACCGCCGCGACGGTCTGGGATCCCTGAATACCATCCACCGGTCCGGGGTCGAACCCGCGCTCGAGCAGGGCGCTCTGGACGCGGCCAACCAGCGGCGACCTCTTCGGGGTAGGCGGCGCGGCGGGCGCGCGTGCTGCCGGCGCCGGGTCGGAGACGCGCGAGACCTTCCGAGCCGGCGGTGCCTCCGGCGTGACTGATGCCAGCAGCTGCTCCGGATCGGCGTCGCGGGCGGTGATGTACTGCAGCGACGGCCGTACGGCCTGTTCCGGCCCGGCCATCGCCACCTGCTCGACAACCGGTGTCCAGGTTCCGGCTGGCGGCTGGCCGATCAGGCGCTGAAGCGCAGCTTCGACCGCCGTTGGTGCTGCAGGCCGCAACACGGCGTGTTCGACCGGATCGAGCGGCTCCAGGCTTCCCGGAACGATGGGGGACGCCGAAGGCGCCGGAGCCATCGGCTCCAACGACGCAACCTGGACCGAGGCGGGTTTCAAGGGCGCAGCTTCCGCCCCAATGGGCATCAGCGCCAGAACCGGCGGGCGAGTGACCGGCTCTGGGCCGGAAAGTGCTAGAGCCTGGTCGGCTGCCGTGGACGAGGCAACACTCTCCGCCAGGATCGTTTCCGCCAGCGGCGCTCTCGGCAGTCCCTTCGATGCCACTGGCACCGGTTTGGCGGCCAGGGTGGACGCTGGCACGTCCATCACCTCAGGCACCGGGACTTGTCCAGGCCGGGTTACGGGCGGCATCGCGGGCTCAATCGCGTCGACGTCAAGCGAGCGCGCCACGATCGTCTCCTCAAGCACGAGCGGGGGGACAGCCGATTGCCGGGGCGGGACAATCTCCGGAACCGGTCCGGCGGTCGCCAGCAACGCTGCCGCTTGCCCGGTCTGCGCCGTCGGCCCGTCGACCGGCGCGGCAATCGGTGACGTGCGCAACTCCAACGTCGGCACCGACCTCGGGTCCGGTCCCACGTGAACCGGGGCCACGAAATACGCCACCGCCACGCCGGCAATCGCCGCGGCTGCCACCATCGGCCGGGTGGGGAAGGGTTGCCTCGGCCGACGCCGCGCGGCCGGCCGGCTCCGTCGCTCGGGCGGCTTGACGGAAGTGCCGGCCGGACGGCGCGGGAAGTCCATGGCCTCGGCGGCGCGGTCAAATCCCTCGAACACCCGATCGTTCGGCACCGGGCGGCCGGTGCCCAATGGTGTCCAGTGGGCGGACCATTGGCTGGTCCACTGCGGGTGGTTTTCGGTCTGGCGGTCTTTCTGGTCCGGCTCCCGCAGACTATCGGGCCAGCCCTGCACTGCATCGGTCTCGGCCGCCGCTCGATGACCGGTGCCTGCGGGCGTACCGCCGACGATCGTTGCGAAGCCGTTCTCCCATTCCTTGGGTGGCTTCGACGGGTTGAAATCCGTCCGTTTGACGCGACGCATGGTGCGCGCTCCGGGTCGATGGTGCCGTTCCCGAAACGTCTTCCTCCGACCAGCGGTTCGCCCCTGACGTTCCGGGCCTCGCCCCTCCAACAGCGCCGGCGGCCGAAGGTTCCCGGCCATCTCGAATTCTGTGCCGCCGAACTATGACATCGGTGGCGCCTGGATCTCGCGCAGCAGCTTGCGGCGGATCTGGCCGAGATAGTCCCGATAATCGGTGGCGCGCATGGCGAACGCGGCGACGCCGCCGATCAGCTGTTGTTCGAAGTACTCGGTGAGCCCGAGCACTTGGTTCTCGATCGCCAGGGCGTTGATGGTGGTGCCAGTTGCCAATACGGCCGCTCGGGTTATGTCCAGCGGCTCGCCCTGGTTGTTGTATCCGTCACCAGACAGATCGATGACCCGTCGTACCCCCTCGAAGCCGTTGCCGGCGAACAGTCCATTGGCGAAGCCGATTGCCGACGAGATCGACGTGGCGCCGGTCTGCAACTGACGCGGCGACCGATCGATGGCATCGGCGAACGCGCTGGCGTCCGCCGCGGTGGCGATCCGCGTCCACGGCAGGGCCACCTCCTGGCGACCGATACTCGACCACTCCATCAGCGTGACCGCGATGACGCCGTGGATGCCGG
Source organism: Thalassobaculum sp. (assembly GCF_040219215.1). Classification (GTDB taxonomy): domain Bacteria; phylum Pseudomonadota; class Alphaproteobacteria; order Thalassobaculales; family Thalassobaculaceae; genus Thalassobaculum_A. The sequence continues at coordinate 123,733 of NZ_JAVJSX010000015.1, read as the reverse complement.
CGCCGATGGTCGCCGCCAGTTCCGGATCCCGGAACGCCAGTGCCAACCCTTCCAACTGTAGACTGAACTCGCTGTAGTCGACGCTCGCCGAGGAGTCGACGGCTAGCACAAGCTCGAGGTCGACCGGCTCGGAGCGGGCATCGAGGCCCCATCCGGCCACGACAGCAACGATCGACGCAATCAGGCGCAAGCGCATGTTTCAGGGCCCTGGTGGCAAAGCGGCAACCAGTTGAACCCGGCTTTCGGGCGGCAATATGGCATCGCTGACCGTCAGGCTGCGGATTTCGCGGATCAGCTTGCGGCGGATCGCGCCGACATAGGCGCTGTAGTCCTCGGCGATCTCGACGAACGCGCCGGGACCGCCAATGACCCGGTCCTGGAAATAATGGTTCAGCGTGGGATGCTCGTTCAGGATCGCCAGCCCGTTGATCGTCACCCCATGCGCCACCACCAGCCGGCGCACATCCTCGACGTTCTGGCCCTGGTTGTTGCGGCCGTCCCCGGACAGGTCGATAACCCGGCGGGTCGCCTCGAACGGCGCGGTGCGCAACAGGGCATTGCCGAAAACCAGCGCGCCTGCGATCGACGTGGCCCCGGTCGGAATCGCCCGCTCCAGGGCGTCGATTCGATCGGCCAGGGTCAGCGCACCGGTCGAATCCGCGACCACCACCCACTCCACCGACACGGTCTGCTGGACCGCCCCGGCCCACTCCATGACCGTCACGGCGATGCGCCGCAGCGGTCCGGCGGCGATCGCCTCGACGACTTCACGGTCCCGGAACGCAGCGGCCAACCCGCCACGCTGCAGGGCGAACTCGTCGGCGTCGACGCTGGCGGACGAGTCCAGGGCGAGAACCAGGGCCAGATCGACCTCGGTGTCCGTGGCCCCAGCGGGTGTGGTTGCTATAAGCGACGTGATCATGGCGGCGACGGCCGCCAACGCCCTGCGGCGGACAGTCATGGCCGCGCCGCACGATGGCCGGCAGCGACCGGCAACCATGCCTGCTGGACCCGACCGTCATCGAGCACACTGACCGGCGTCTGGCCGATCTCGCGCAACAGTTTGCGCCGGATCGCCTCGGGATAGTCTGGGTAGTCGTTCGCCGCCATGACGAAGGCACCGAACCCACCGATCACCCGCTCGCCGAAATATTCCTCCAGATCCGGCATCTCGTTCAGGATTACCAGGGCGTTGATCGTAACGTCGCGCGCCAGGGTCGCCTCCCGCGCCAGGTCGATACGCCGGCCCTGGTTCTGGACACCGTCGGACGAGATGTCGATCACACGGCGCGCCGCGACGAAACCGTTGCCGTCGAACTGGGCGGTTGCGAAATCCAGAGCACCGGAGATCGATGTCACCCCTTCGTCGAAGGCGCGCCGCAGACCGGCAATCTCGTCGGCGAAGGCCAAGGCGGCCGCCGGACCGTCCAGCCGCGTCCATGGGATCTGCACGATCTGCTGGTACCGGCCCGACCATTCGATCACTGCAACGACGATCGATCCGAGCATTCCGCCCCGGATCGCCCGATGCACCTCGGGGTCGCGAAACGCCTGGGCCAGCCCACCGACCTGCAACGCGTACTCGCCGCCGTTGACGCTGTCTGAGGAATCGATCGCCAGGATCAGCTCAAGGTCGACGGGAACATCGGCGGCGACGGAAGTCGTCATACCCCCGTTCAACAAGGCCAGTATCACGGCCCTGAGAAGCCAGGGGAAGCTGGATCGACCCGCCATGATGACAGCCTTGCACCAGCCCGTGGTTAAATCCAGTGTGCCCGCTTGACCCCTCACGAGCGTGTGTTCACACTCGTATGCATACGAATGACTTGGCCGAGGACGATGGCCGTGGGTGCGTACACGCGACCGACCCGACTGCACGATGCGCTGGCAGCCCTGCGCGACGGTCCATGCACCGTGCTGGCCGGCGGAACCGACCATTTCCCGGCCCGCGTCACCCATTCCCCCAATGAGGCGATCCTCGATATCACCGCCCTGCCGGAACTGCGCGGCATCCACCGGACCTCCAATGGCGGCCTTGCGATCGGTGCCTGTACCACCTGGAGCGCGGTGATCGCGGCCAACCTGCCGACCGCCTGCGACGGGCTGAAGGCGGCCGCCCGCGAGGTCGGCGGCGTACAGATCCAGAACCGCGGGACGGTCGGCGGCAACCTTTGCAACGCCTCGCCCGCCGCAGACGGGGTTCCGCCCCTGCTGTCGCTGGACGCCGAGGTTGAGTTGACCTCGCTCGACGGAGTCCGCTGCCTGCCGCTCGACGGCTTCGTGCTCGGCAACCGTCGCACCGCCCGGCGACCGGACGAGCTGCTGACCGCGATCCGGATCCCGCCGGCAGCACTGGACGGGGCCGGCCGCTTCCTGAAGCTCGGCGCCCGGCGCTATCTGGTCATCTCGATCGTGATGGTCGCGGGCACATTGACCAAGGCTGCCGACGGCACCGTCGCCTCGGCTCGACTGGCGGTCGGTGCCTGCTCCGCCGCGGCCCTTCGGCTTCGCGAACTGGAAGCCGCGCTGGTCGGCCGTCCCCTTGCCGAGGCCGCGGCCTCGGTCGACGATGGTCATCTTGCCGGCCTGGCACCGATCGACGACGTGCGGGCCGACGCCGGATACCGGCGGGATGCCGCATCGGTCCTGGTCCGACGCTGCCTTGCCGATCTCGCGGCGGCCTGAGGGAGGGACGCGATGACCGTGACCATCGCTCTGACCATTAACGGAACCGAGCGGACGGCGACGGTCGATCCGGCCCGCCGGCTGGCCCGGGTCCTGCGCGATGATCTCGGCCTGACCGGAACCAAGATCGGCTGTGACGCCGGGGATTGCGGCGCCTGTACCGTCCTGCTCGATGGCGCGCAGGTTTGCGCCTGCCTGGTACCAGCCGCCCAGGTCGACGGTACGTCGATCGTCACTGTCGAGGGATTGGCCGATCCGGACGGTCGGCTATCCGCGCTGCAGCGTGCGTTCCAACGGCACGGCGCCGCGCAGTGCGGAATCTGTACGCCGGGCATGCTGATGGCCGCCGCCGACCTGCTGGCCCGCGAGATGCAACCGAACCGGCAGCAGGCAATGGACGCGCTGGGTGGCGTGCTGTGCCGCTGCACCGGCTACCAGATGATCGTCGAAGCCGTGCTCGACGTCGCCTCCAACGCGCCCGATCCGGCGATGCCCGACGCCGGAGCAGCCGTCGGCGCGCGGGTCGCCCGGCTTGACGGAACCGGCCGGCTCGACGGCAGCGCGTTGTATGCCGACGACCAGCATCCCGGTGGCGCGCTGTGGCTGAAGGTGCTGCGCTCGCCGCATCCGCTGGCCGATTTCGCCTTGGGTGACATCGACCGTTGGGCTGCCGCCACCCCGGGCGTGGTCGCGGTGCTGACTGCCAGGGACGTATCCGGCAACAACAGCTTCGGCATCTACCCGACGCTCAAGGACCAGCCGGTGTTTGCGGAATCCTTCGTGCGCTACCGCGGCGAGGCGGTAGCGGCCGTCGTGGTCGAGAATCGGGCCGCATTCGAGAGCGTCGACCTCGGTGGGTTTCCGATCACCTGGAACCCGCGGGACGCGGTGGTGGGCATCGAGGCCGCACTGGCCAGCGGATCGACGCAACTGCACGATGCCTCGCCCGGAAACGTTCTGATCCGTGGCCGTGTTGCGACCGGCAACATCGACGCGGTGTTCGCCGGCGCCGACGTGGTGGTCGAGGACGAGTTTGAAACCCCCTTCGTCGAGCACGCCTACATTGAGCCGGAAGCCGGCTGGGCACGCCCGGTTGGCGAACCCGGCGGCAACCGACGGATCGAATTGAGGGTCACCACCCAGACTCCCTACATGGACCGCGACGAAGTCGCCCATGTCCTCGGTATCGCGCCGGAGCGGGTGCGGATCATGCCGTCGGCGGTCGGCGGCGGGTTCGGTGGCAAGCTCGACCAGTCGGTCCAGCTGCCGCTGGCGGTCGCGGCCTGGACGCTCGGCCGGCCGGTCGCTGCGCTGTGGACCCGGCCGGAGAGTCTGGCGTCCTCGACCAAGCGTCACCCGGCGCGGATGCAGGCGGGCCTGGCCGCCGACCGGACCGGCCGGATCCTGGGCTACCGGTTCAACGGCGACTTCGACACCGGCGCCTACGCCTCCTGGGGACCGACGGTGGCCGGCCGGGTGCCGGTGCACGCACCCGGCCCCTACCGGGTGCCGGCCGTGCTGGCGACCAGCGCGGCGGTCTACACCGACGGGCCGCCTGCGGGCGCGTTCCGCGGCTTCGGGGTGCCGCAGGCGGCGATCGCCGGCGAAGCGCTGATGGATCGAATGGCGGACCGCCTCGGCCTCGACCGGCTGGAGTTCCGCCTGACCAACGCCCTGCGCGCCGGCGACGTCACGGCCACCGGCCAGCGCATCGAGGCGTCGGTAGGCCTCGTCGCCTGCCTGGAGGCCTTGCGACCACATTGGCAGGACTACCTGGACACCTGCGCCACGGCGAACGCACGCGGCGGAACATTGCGCGTCGGCGCCGGTATCGGCTGCATGTGGTACGGCTGTGGCAACACCTCGATGAGTAACCCGTCGATCATGCGGCTCGGCCTGAAGCCCGATGGCTCGCTGGTGCTGTACAACGGCGCCCTCGACATCGGCCAGGGCAGCCACACCATCATGGCGCAGATCGCCGCCGACGCGCTTGGCGCGCCGCTGGCACGGATCGCCCAGGTGTGCGGCGATACCGACCGCACCGCCGACGCCGGCAAGACATCGGCGTCGCGCCAAACCTTCGTGTCCGGAAAGGCGTCGGAACTGGCCGGTCGCGACTTGCGTGTCCAGTTGCTTCGGCTGGCCAATGCCGGTGACGACGCGGCCTTGAGCTTCGAAGACGGCCGCGTGATCGTCCGGCACGATGGTCGGGTCCGAGCGATCGAACTCTCCGATCTACCCGTCGACGGCGAGGGCGACGCCCTGGTCGGCACCGGCACCTTCGATCCGCCGACCGAGCCGCTCGATGCCGACGGCCAGGGCACGCCCTACGCCACCTACGCCTTTGCCGCCCAGATCGCACTGGTCCAGGTCGACGTTGAACTCGGAACCACCAAGGTCCTGAAGATGGTGGCCGCCCACGATGTCGGGCGCGCCATCAATCCGACCCTGGTCGAGGGCCAGATCCACGGTGGCATCGCCCAGGGCCTGGGGCTTGCGCTGATGGAGGAGTATCTGCCCGGCCGGACCGAGAACCTGCACGACTACCTGATCCCGACCTTCGGGGACATGCCGGAGATAACCTGCATCCTGGTCGAGGATCCAGAGCCGCTCGGCCCCTATGGCGCCAAGGGCATTGGCGAGCCGGCCCTGGTGCCGACCGCACCCGCCATCCTGGGCGCGATCCGCCATGCCACCGGGGTTGAGATCACCCGCGTACCGGCCCTGCCGCACCGGGTCCGAGCGGCGCTGAGGGCACAGGCGAGGGCTGCGGAATGAGCGAGGCACTGACGGCTGACTCCAATACCGGCGACATCGTGCGTTGCGATGCCTGCCCGGTGCTGTGCCGGATCCGCCGCGGCAAGGCCGGGGCCTGTGACCGCTACGCCAACCGCGACGGCGAGTTGGTCCGTCTCGACCCGCTGGTGGTGACCGAGCGTGCCGCCGAGCGAGACGGCGAGTTGGTGCCGTTCCTCGACGCCGCCCCCGATTGGGACGGCAAGCTGGTGGCCGCACCGCCGGTGTTCGTCACCGGCATCGGCTCCGGCACCACCTACCCCGACTACAAGCCGGCCCCCTTCATCGTCGCCACCGAGTGGCAGGGCGTCGATACCGTGACCGTGGTGACCGAGGGCATCTTCAGCTACTGCGGCGCCAAGGTGAAGATCGACACCGACCGCCATCTCGGCCCCGAGCAGGCGGCGATCCGGGTGGACGGCGAGCCGGTTGGCCATGTCACCACTGCCGAGTACGGCTCGCAGATGCTGTCGCTCGGCGGAGTGCGCCACCTGACCGGCGGATCCAAGCGCGAAGGCACGGTGACCTGCGCCACCCTGCTGGCGCTATGCAACGGCGAGGCGGTCGACCTGACCATCGACGGCGGGTCCACCGTCACCGTGCAGGCCGGCAAGGCGCCGGTGGTCGACGGCGAACGCGAGGAGCGCATGCGGGTCGGCTGCGGGTCGGCCACCATCGGCATCTTCGCCAAGCAGTGGATCGGCCACGCCGACGAGGTGATCGTGGTCGACGACCACATCACGGGGGTGTTGAGCGAGCATCAGGCCGGCCGCTTCCTCGACATGCGGCCGGGCGGCATCCGGGTGCGCGGGCGCAAATCCACCCCTGGCCGGTATTTCCAGGTCGCCGATCCCGGCTCCGGCTGGGGCGGCACCGACGTCACCGACCCGCTGGCAATCATCGACCGGATCGACACCAAGACCGCCTGGCCGGGCGAGCGGGTGCTGATGGTCTCCACCACCGGCGAGGACTCCGCCTATTTCGAGCTGGACGAGGCTCTACGGCCGGTGCCGATGCCGATGCCGGCGGCGTTGCAGGCGGTGGTCGACCGGATCGGCGAGAACTGCGAGCCGGCACTGTGCACCGTGCTGTTCATGGGTGGCGCCGGCGGCAGCCTGCGCGCCGGCGTGACCGAGAATCCGGTTCGGCTGACCCGCTCGGTGCAGGACATGATCACCCGCGTGACCTGTGGCGGAGCGCCGGCCTATGTCTGGCCTGGCGGCGGCATCACCCTGATGGCCGACGTTACCCGCCTGCCGGCCAACGCCTTCGGCTATGTGCCGACCCCGGCCCTGGTCGCGCCGATCGAGTTCACCCTGCCGCGCGCCGCCTATGAGCAGCTTGGCGGCCACATGGAATCGATTCGGGAACTGGATGCGGTGCTGGCCCGGCACCCGGAGCTGCGGCGCGAGCGTGGACGGGCCGACAACCCCTGGCCCTACGACCCGCCGGGGGACGCGAAGCGCCGGCCGTGACCGGCACCGCCGCCCGGCTGCCCAACGGGCGGCTGCATGTTCAGGAAGGGCCGATCGATCTGGTGATCGGTGCCGACGGCCCGCCTGATGCGGTGCAGCGTGCCTATGCCAGCGCAATCCACGCCTTCGACGGATTGCTGGCCGGGCTCGCCGCCGAACTGCCGGCACTGCGTCGACCCGCCGGGAACCAGCCTGCCGTCGTGCACGGCCCGGTCGCGCGCCGCATGGTCGAAGCCGTCCACCCGCACCGCCGCGTGTTCGTCACCCCGATGGCCGCCGTCGCCGGCGCGGTCGCCGACCATGTGCTCGCCGGCATGGTCGCCGCGGCGCCGGATCTCGCCAAGGCATGGGTCAACGACGGAGGCGACATCGCCTTCCACCTCACCCCCGGCACTACGTTTGAGCTCGGCCTGGTGCCCGACCTCGACGATCCGGCGCTGGCCGGAACCGCGACGATCCGGTTCGACGATCCGGTGCGCGGCGTTGCCACCAGCGGGCGCGGCGGGCGTTCGTTCTCTCTCGGCATTGCCGACGCCGCAACGGTGCTGGCCGCGACCGCCGCCCAGGCCGACGTCGCCGCCACCCTGATCGCCAACGCCGTCGACCTGCCGAACCACCCGGCGATCCGGCGCGGTCCGGCCAGTGCCGAGGACCCGGACAGCGACCTCGGCGACCGGCTGGTGGTGCTGAACGTCGGGCCGCTGACCGACGTCGAGATCGCCTGCGCCCTTGAGGCCGGCGCCCGTGAGGCCGAGCGTATGCGGGCGGCCGGGCTGATCCACGCCTGCGCGCTTGCCCTGCGCGCTGGTTGGGGGGTCGTCGGCATCGATCCGGCGCGTCTTTCCATCGCCACCGAAACGCTGCCGAACATTCACGCCAGCGTCACCGATCCGTAACGCCCCATGCGCATCCTGCGGCATCGACCGGCTCTCGGTCGGAACCGTGTTCCATGGGGAGACACCACATGACGATGTCCCGCATCCTGGGTGGCGCGCTGGCCGTTGCCATCGGGCTCTCGGCGGCGGCGGCCAGTGCTGCCGAAACCATCCGCTTTGCGGTTACCGACATCGCCGGGATGGAGAACCTGCAGCGCGAGTTCGCGCCGTTCCAGGCGGCACTGACCAGGACCACCGGCTACGACGTGAAGTTCTTCCCGGTCAGCAGCCGCACCGCGGCGGTCGAGGCCATGAACAGCAAGCAGGTCGACTTCGTGCTGACCGGCCCCGCCGAGTACGTGGTGTTCCGCTCCAAGTCGAACGCCGCACCGGTGATCGGCTGGCAGCGCCCGGACTACTTCGCGCAGGTCGTCGTGATGGCCGACAGCGCCTACCAGACCGTCGGGGACCTGAAGGGCAGGAAGGTCGCGTTCGGCGACGTCGGCTCGACCTCGACCCATCTCGGTCCGGCTCAGGCTCTGGCCGACCTGGGCCTGATGCCCGGCCGCGACTACCAATCAATGAACATCAGCCGCAACGTCGCGGTCGAAGGCATGATCCGTGGCGACATCGCCGCTGTCGGCATGAACTTCACCCACCTGCAGAAAATCCGCAAAGCCTTCCCGGATCACGGCTTCCGGGTGATCGCCCGCGGTCGGGACCTGCCGAACGACATCCTGGTCGCCGGCCCGCACGTACCGGACGCCGCCGTGGCCACGGTCCGTACCGCCTTCACCGACCACGGCAAGGAGATGATGGCGGCGGTGCTGGAAGGTGCCGACGACGTCAAGAAGTACACCGGCGGCGTGTTCCTGCCGAAGGTGGTTGACGCGGACTATGACTATGTCCGATCAATGTACCGCACCATCGGCGTCACCGCCTTCGACAGCTTCGTCGGCAACTGATGACAACCGCGCTCTCGCGCGCAATCCCGTCAACCGTCGTCGGCACTCCGGCGGCGGTTGGTGCGCTGCATGACCTGACGGTCAACGGGCTGACCAAGAGTTTCGCCGCCCGCCGGGTTCTGCGCGGCGTCGACCTGACGGTGCCGCGCGGCCAGGCCGTCGCCCTGATCGGAGCCAACGGCGCGGGCAAATCGACGCTGCTGCGCTGCTGCCTGCGGCTGATCGAACCCGATGCCGGCCAGATCGGCCTGCTCGGCGCCGACGTCGGCGCGCTCGGTCGCGACCGGCTTCGCGCGCTGAGAGCGCGGGTCGGCTTCGTCTTCCAGCGTCACAATCTGGTCGGGCGGCTGTCGGCCCTGTCCAACGTGGTGCATGGCGCCCAGGCGTACCGCCGCGGGCCGTTGTGCTGGCTGCAATCGCTGGCACCGGCCAGGGAACGCGCTGCGGCGATGCATTGCCTCGACCGGGTCGGCCTCGCCGATCTTGCCCTGCAACGCGCCGACCGGTTGTCCGGCGGCCAGTCGCAGCGGGTCGCCATCGCCCGTGCCTTGATGCAGCGCCCGGCGTTGGTGATGGCCGACGAACCGGTCGCCAGCCCGGACCCGTCAGCCGGCGAAGACGTCATGGGACTGTTCGTCCAGTTGATCCGCGAGGAGGGCCTGACGCTGGTGTTCACCTCGCACAACCTGGAGCACGCCCTGGCGTACGCCGACCGAGTGGTCGCGCTGAAGGACGGGCGAATCGTGCTCGACGCGCCACCCAGCACGCTGGACCCAGACGCGCTCGGCTTCGTCTACGACTGACGGTCATGGCAACACCGCACGCTTCTCCACCCCGCCTGGACCGGCCTACACCGCTCGCCTTCCTGGCGTGGTTCGTGGTCGCCGCGGTCCTGTTCCACGCCTTCACGGCCGTCGGATTCTCGCCGTTGCAACTGATCGAGGGGCTGCCGAACATCGGGCGCATTGTCGACCAGATGATGCCGCCGGACTTCAGCCGGTTGCCGCAGATCGGTCGATCGATCCTTGAGACCTTCCAGATGGCCATGGTCGGCACCACGATCGGGGTGATCCTGAGCCTGCCGCTCGCGATCCTCGCCACCCGGTCGCTGTCGCCGCACCCGGCAGTCTATCTGGCCGCCCGCGCCGTCGTCTCGTTCTGCCGCACCGTGCCGGACCTGGTCTGGGCCCTGCTGTTCGTCATCGCGGTCGGCCTCGGTCCGATTGCCGGCACCTTGGCGATCGCGGTCGACTGCGTCGGGTTCTGCGGCCGGTTCTTCGCCGAGGCCATGGAGGACACCGAGCCCGGTCCGCGCGAGGCGCTCACCGCCCTCGGCGCCGGACGGATCGGCGTGGTGTTCTCGGCCGTGGTTCCGCAGGCCATGCCATCGTTCATCGCCACCGCCCTGTTCGCCCTGGAGAAGGCCACCCGGTCGTCGGTCGTCCTCGGCCTGGTCGGTGCGGGCGGGATCGGCATCGAGTTGAAGGTGGCGATGGATCTGTTCTCCTACGACCTCGCCGCCACCATCATCCTTGCGGTTTTCGCCTTGGTGATCGTGGTCGAGCAGATCGGCGGCCTGCTGCGCGCACGCATCATCTGACCGACGTCGTTCCGGCACCGCGGCGGCGATGACGTCCCGGCTGTGGTCCTGTATAACCGCGCCATGATGACGACCCCGAAAACTCCCCGCCCGGTGGTGCTGTGCATCATGGATGGCTGGGGCGAACGAGCCGACACCGCGGACAACGCGGTGGCGCTCGCCAACACGCCCGTGTTCGACGCCCTGCGCAAGCGCTGGCCGAGCGGGCTGATGAACGCGTCCGAGGAGCATGTCGGCCTGCCGAAGGGCCAGATGGGCAACTCCGAGGTCGGCCACATGAACCTGGGCGCCGGCCGGGTGGTCTATCAGGACCTGCCCCGGATCGATGCCGCCATCGCCGACGGCAGCATGGCGGGCCAGCCGGCAGTTGCCGAGATCGTCGGCGCGCTGAAGGCCAGCGGCGGCACATGCCACCTGATGGGCCTGGTCTCGACCGGCGGCGTGCACAGCCACCAGCGCCAGGTCGCGGCCCTCGCCCGCACCATTGCCGGCAACGGTGTGCCGGTGGTGGTCCATGCCTTCACCGACGGCCGTGACTGTCCGCCGAAGAGCGCTGCCGGCCAGATGGCCGATTTCGTCAAGGACCTCCGGGGCGTCGCGACGATCGCCAGCGTGACCGGCCGGTTCCACGCCATGGACCGTGACAAGCGCTGGGAACGGATCGAGGCGGCCTGGCAGGCGATCACCCTGGCCGAAGCCCCGCACCGCGCCGACGATGCGATTGCCGCGGTCGAAGCGGCCTATGCCCGCGACGAAACCGACGAATTCATCACCCCGACCGTGATCGGCGCAGGCACGCCGATCCGCGACGGCGATGGCATCGTGATGGCCAACTTCCGGGCCGACCGGGCGCGCGAGATCCTGACCGCCTTGCTCGACCCCGCCTTCGACGGGTTCGTCCGGCCACGGGTACCGCAACTCGCCATCGCCGCCGGGATGGTGGAGTACTCAACCGCTCTCGCCGAGCGGATGGCGACGATCTTCCCGCCCCAGGATCTGGTCGACACCCTGGGCGAGGTGGTCGCCAAGGCGGGCCGCACCCAACTGCGAATCGCCGAGACCGAGAAGTATCCGCACGTGACGTTCTTCCTGAACGGCGGGCGCGAGGCGGTGTTCGAGGGCGAAGACCGCATCATGGTGCCGTCGCCGAAGGTCCGGACCTACGACCTGAAGCCGGAAATGTCGGCACCTGAAGTCTGCGACAAGCTGGTCACCGCCATCCGGTCCGGTGCCTACGACCTGATCGTCGCCAACTTCGCCAATCCGGACATGGTCGGCCACACCGGCAGCCTGCCGGCCGCGATCAAGGCGGTGGAGACCGTCGACACGTGCGTCGGCCGGGTCGTCGAGGCACTGGAGGACGTCGGCGGTGTGATGTTCCTGACCGCCGACCACGGCAACTGCGAGGTTATGGTGGATCCGGGAACCGGCGGCCCGCACACCGCCCACACCGTCAACCTGGTGCCGACCGTGCTCGTCGGTGCTCCGTCGGAGGTTATCGGCCTGCGGACCGGCAAGCTGGCGGACGTCGCTCCGACCCTGCTGACCCTGATGGGCATAGCGCCGCCCGCGGCCATGAGCGGCACGCCGATGCCGGTGACCGCTGACAAGGCCGTTCGTGACGATCACGCTGCCCAATAGCGGCACCCGCGTCTTCGCGCTCGCGCTGTCGGTCGCGTTTGCCGGCGGTATTCTGCTTGCCCACGCCCCTTCGGCGGCCCAAACCACGCTCGACCCGGAGCGCGCTTCGAGCGAGTTGAAGCGCATCGAGGCGGACCTGGCCGGGGGGCGCTCGACCAAGGCGCAACTCGACCGGCTGGCTGCCGATCTCGGCCGCGAGATCAACCGGCTGCGTGCCGAGATGGCTGAAGCCGCCTCGCGCCATCAGCGGACCGAGGAAACCGTGGCCGAGGTCGAAGCGACGCTGTCGGTGCTGCGCCACGAGGCGGGCGACAAGCGCGCGGTGCTGGCCAGCCGCGAGATTGAGCTCGGACGGCTCGTCGGCGCGTTGCAGCGGCTGGCGCGGCGGCCTCCGGAGACCCTGCTGCTGATGCAGCGTTCGCCACTGGAGACGGTCCGCACGGGCATCCTCCTGGAAGCCGCAATCCCGCAGATCAATGCCGAAGCAGAACGGCTGAAGGCGGAACTGGCATCGCTGGCGGCCGTCGAGGCGGATATCCGCAGTCAGCGGGCGCGGCTCGATGCCGCAACAACCGCCATGGAAAACCAACGCACACGCCTGGCGGCACTGGCCGATGACAAGCAGCGCCTGCTCGCCAGCACCGAGAACCGCGCCGCCAGCACGGCCGAACGTCTGCAGTCCCTGGGCGATTCCGCCCGATCGCTGCGCGAGTTGATGGACCGGCTGGACGCCCAGCGGGTGCGCGAGCGCGCCGAGCAGCAGCGTCTTGCAGCCCTTGTCCGGCCGCCACAGCCGGTCGCCCCGGAAACCTCGGGAGAGCCTCCCAAGCCCATCGTTGTTCCGCTGCCTGAAGCCCGCCCGGCACCGTCACTCCCCTCGCAAGCCGCCGACGCGGTTCGGCCCGCGCCGAGCCCCGGCAAGGCTGCGCTTCAGGCAATGCTGCCATCGGCCCCTCCGATCGGAACTGCCAAGGGGCAGTTGATCCGCCCGGCCACCGGAGCAATCGTCCGCCGGTTCGGCCAGCGAGATCCCGAAGGCCTGCGCAATCGCGGCCTGGTGATCGGTACCCGCAGTACCGCGACCGTGGTGGCGCCGTACGACGGAACCGTGATCTATGCCGGGACTTTCGAGGGCTTTGGGCTCATTTTGATCATTGAACACGGCGAGGGATATCATACCCTGCTGGCTGGGCTCGGACGGATCGACCTGCAGGTCGGCCAACGCGTGCTTGCCGGCGAGCCGGTGGGAACGATGCGGTCGCAGCAAGCTGGAAGCGGCGCCGAAAGTCCCGAGCTGTATGTGGAGCTTCGCCACAATGGTGACCCGATTGACCCGCTACCGTGGATCGCGGGACTGACCGGAAAGGCCAAAGGATGACCACGCTGATGACCCGCCTCCCCCTGGTGCGCAGGCTGTTCGTGCGCCGCGCCGGAATTACCGCCGCCGTGGTCGTGTTGCTGGGCGGCCTGACCGTCGCCGGTGCCGGGCACCTGGACGCGCAGACCAACACCTCGGAGACCTACAGGCAGATCAATCTGTTCGGCACGGTGTTCGAGCGCGTCCGCGAAAGCTACGTCGAGGAAGTCAGCGAGGAGAAGCTCTTCGAAGCGGCCATCAACGGCATGCTGGCGTCGCTGGACCCGCACTCTTCGTTCCTGAATGCCAAGAACTACCGCGACATGCAGGTTCAGACCCGTGGCGAGTTCGGCGGCCTCGGAATCGAAGTCACGATGGAGAACGGCCTGATCAAGGTGGTGTCGCCGATCGATGACACACCGGCCGCCAAGGCCGGCCTGCAGCCCGGCGACCTGGTCAGCCATCTGAACGGCGAACCGGTGCTCGGCCTGTCGCTGTCGGAGGCGGTCGAGAAGATGCGCGGCAAGGTCGGCTCGGAGATCAAGCTGACGATCCGTCGCGGCACCCAGGAAGCCTTCGACGTCGTCATCGAGCGGGCGATCATCACCATCCGCTCGGTCCGTCATCGTCCGATCGGCGATATCGGCTATATCCGGATCACCACCTTCAACGAGCAGTCGACGTCCGGACTGCAGAACGCGGTCGCCGACATCAAGAGCAAGCTCGGAGACAAGCTGCACGGCTATGTCATCGACCTGCGCAACAACCCGGGCGGCCTGCTCGATCAGGCGATCTCGGTGTCCGATTCCTTTCTGGAGCGCGGTGAGATCGTATCGACGCGGGGCCGGATCGAGGAGAACTCGAGCCGTGCCAACGCCGAACCCGGCGATCTGACGGACGGTGCGCCGCTCGTGGTTCTGATCAATGGTGGTTCGGCATCGGCGTCGGAGATCGTCGCCGGCGCCCTGCAGGATCATCGACGTGCCATCATTCTCGGCACCCAGTCCTTCGGCAAGGGATCGGTCCAGACCATCATTCCGCTGAAGGATCACGGCGCCATGCGGCTGACCACGGCTCGGTACTACACGCCGTCCGGCCGTTCCATCCAGGGCAAGGGAATCTCGCCCGATATCATCGTGGAGCCGGCCAAGATCGAGAAGCTGTCCCAGCAACGCGGCCGCCGCGAGGCCGATCTGCGTGGCGCGTTGGCAAACCCCGACTCGGCGGCCCCGACGCCGTCCGCTCCGGCACCGTCCGCCCCGGCGACGACCGAGGAGCCGGCCAGCAGCGATGCCGATCAGGCGAACGAGATCGAGGATTATCAGTTGGCCCGGGCAATCGACCTTCTGCGCGGCATCTACCTCTATCAAGCACGCGTGGTGAACTGAGGAAACGAAGCCGACCGTGAAACTGCCCTCGATCCGGCTTCCCTTCCTCAAGAGGCAACCGAAGACGGCCGAGCAGGAGGGCGGCGGCGACCCACTGGATGATGCTCCGGCGAAGCCGCGTGCGGCGGCAGCTTCCGGCGGGCGTATCGGCCGTTTGCTGGTTGGCATTGCCACGGGCGTGCTTGCCGTTGCCGTCATCGGCGGGACCGGTGCGCTTGTCGGCTGGCTGCTGGTCAACGCCGAGACAACTGAATCGCGCCAGGTCCTGCGCCGACCGCAATTGACCGTGCCGATCCTGGCCGAGGGCGAAGCACCGACCCCGAACAGTTCTGACGGCGGGCAGCCGGTTGCCGCCGGCCCGCATGCCGACAAGGACGGCCAGAATACGGCCGCCACGGACCCGACGGCCACAGGGCCCGCCGGTGAAGCTGCAGGACCGGCACCGATGCCGGAAGTGGTGTCGCTCGACGGCGTCCGTCTTGCGGCCGTCGATCCGACGCTGTTGGAAACCAAGGACGAAGCGAAACTGCCGATCATCGGACCCGACGGCCGGCAGCCCTGGTCGACCTACGCCCGACCTTTCAACCTGGACGACTCCCGCCCGCGGGTCGCCGTCGTGATGATCGGAGTGGGGTTCGGGAAGGACATCACCGAAAAAGCGATAACCTTGCTTCCTGGCGCCATCAGCCTGAGCTTCTCGCCCTACGTGCGGAACATCGAGACCCAGATGGCTCGAGCGCGCCAAGCCGGGCATGAGACGCTGCTCGATCTGCCGATGGAGCCGCTGGATTTTCCGCGCGACGATCCGGGGCCGTCTACCCTGCTGACCTCGCTGTCGCTGGTCGACAACCTGAACCGCCTGGAATGGATTCTCGGGCGCGCGCCCGGCTATGTCGGTGTCACGACCTGGATGGGGTCGCAGTTCACCACGGTGGAAGACGCGCTGATGCCGGTGCTTCAGGGCCTGCGGCAACGCGGCCTGATGTTCGTCGACAGCCGGTCCTCGTCGCGCAGCATCGCGACCGAGTTGGCGTCCTCGATCCAATTGCCACGCGCGTTCAACAACACGTTCATCGACCAGACCCCTTCGGCCGTCACCATCGATCGGGCCTTGGCCAGCCTCGAGGCGACGGCCCGGCAGCAGCGCTACGCCGTCGGCATCGCCCGCCCGCTGCCGGTCACCATTGAACGGCTCAGCCGCTGGGCCGGGACCCTGGAGGGCAAGGGCATCGCGCTAGCCCCGATATCCGCCATCGCCGATCGCCAGCGTCTGCGCTGAAGGAGTGCCCGTGGTCGACCGAGACTCATTGCCGTACCGACCCTGCGTCGGCGTTCTGCTCTTCAATTCTGCCGGCAAGGTGTTTGTCGGCAGGCGGATCGACACGCCGGACGCCTGGCAGATGCCGCAGGGCGGGATAGACGACGGCGAAACCCCGGAAGTGGCGGCGCTGCGCGAACTTGGCGAGGAAGTCGGCACCAGCAATGCGGTCATCGAGGCCGCCACTGCCGACTGGCTGACCTACGACCTGCCCGACGAACTGATCGGAAAAGTGTGGCGCGGCCGCTGGCGCGGCCAAAGGCAGAAATGGCTGGCCTGCCGGTTTCTCGGAGAAGACGAGGACATCCGGATCGAGACCGATCATCCGGAGTTCGACGCGTGGCGCTGGGTCGATCTCGACGAACTGGTCTCGCTGATTGTCCCGTTCAAGCGCGCGATCTATCAGGCCGTGGTCCAGGAGCTCGGCCCGGTCGTGCGTCAGGCGGCGCGCAAGACGTCCGAACCCGGACTTTTGTAATCCGGCAGTCGCGGCGTACACTCATTGCCAGTGCAAGTGGGGGATGAGTATGCGCGGGATCAACCTGCCGCAAACCTTCGAGAGGAGGGGGACCAGTGTTCCCCTTCATCACAAGGATTTCGCCCACACGCGGGTGCGTGAGTATTTTCACGGCGAAGACCGGCTGCTGGAAGCGGTGATCCCCAACTATTCCGGCACGCGGCGTGGCGAACTGGTGGTTGTGCCCTGGGAACAGCTTCCCCAGATGGGCAGCCTGGACATGCGCGACCTGCAGGTCCACGAGAAGGTCCAGGCGACAAGCAGTACCCGAGACCTCGACCCGATCAAGATACGCGAGATCTGCCTTGCCGCGGATGCCGCGCTGAGCGGCGACCCGTCGATCATGGATGCCGCCAAGCAGGCCGTCGCCCGTGACGACGAGGATCGCGCCATGGTGCGACTGTCGCTGATCGCCCAGCTGACCCGGGAATCCGGAATCGCACGCGGCGACACCCTGATGGCGCGAACCAACACCCGGACGTTGATGGAACTGATGGGCAGCGGCTCCGGCCGGTCGCGGATCGATCTCGACCTGCTGATCGAACGGGTGATGATCTTCGCCGCAGAGCGCGGGAACTGCACCGTCGTCGACGCCCGGAGCTACCTCGACCCGCTGGTCGGCATGATCACGCCGTTCGGGAATGTGACGACCAAGGGCGAGGAGAAGAACAACGGCTTTCTCTACCTCCAGCACACCCGTCTTCTGCAGTTCCGATCCGAACTCTCCGGATACCGGAACCAGATCCGGGAAGAGCTCGACCATCAGGTCGGACTGATCCTGGAGGCGGCGGACGAGTGCATCGCCTACGTCAACGAGCGGCTCAGCCTGCTGAACGAGTTGCTGGGCAAGCTAGCGGACATGTTCGACGGAAACATGAACGCCATCGACCGGCTCGACCGGCTGCGGCGTGACGTCGGCTACGGGCTGGATGGCTGGGAAGACATGATAACCATGTGGCGCGGGGCCTACGCCGCGCGTGACGCGATCGGCGGGGACCGCGCCATGGAGCGTGCCGTGCAACGGATTGCCGGCTATGCGCCTCGGATCCCCGTGCGGGAAATGTTCCCGGACCATGAGTTGGTCAAACCCGGTTCGCGCTACGAGCAGGCTCGGGTGAAGATGGTCAGCGAAATGCACAGTTGGGAGAACGGGACTCTCGACGCCGAGTTGCAGTCGCGGGTCACGAAAGGGCGCGAAGCCAAGGCGGGCGGCCAAGCCGCTTCGCGGACCGACACCCCGGCCCGCGAACCGAAATCCGATCAGTAGGGTCGGCCGACGGCGGCTACTTGCGGATCCAGCGACCCGCGGCGTCCATGACAAAGGTTCCCGGCGCGGCGCGGCCGATCAGTTTCTGACCCGCCAGTGCCTCGACCTGATCGCGCGGAACGCTGTTCTGCTCGGCAACGCTCTGATACGCCGCGCGGCGTTCGGCATTGACCGTATCGACCAGGGCCCGCGCCTCGGCCGGCGCGGAAGCAACCGCCAGCCCGATATAGCCGTCGCGCCGCTCGCCAATCCACCCCTGGGCCTTGGCGGCGTCGAGGTCGAGCGCCATCGCCGGGCCGACCGCGAGCACGGCGCACGCCGCAATCCCACACAGCGCGGTCATCAGGGTCCGTCGTCCGAGCCGCATCGCCGCCTCCTCAGAAGATCTTCGAATCACTCTTGAAGAGCTGTTCGAGGTCGCGCTCAACCTTGATGCGGACCTCCTGCTCGATCTTGATGTTCAGGTTGATGGTTATCGGCTCCGTCGGCGCCTCGAGCCGTACCCGCGGCTCGCACGCCGCCACCGCCAATGCGACCCCGGTAATCAGGATCAGCGCACCCAGGCGAGCGGGATTAACCACCACCGGACGCCTCAAGCTTGCGTCGGATGACGTCGGTGAGTCCCAGGCTGCGTCGCAGATTGCCGAACAATTGATCGAGCGCCCCGGTAAGGGTGACGTTGAGCGCGATCGGATATCCATCGTAGAGGTCGGGATTGGCACCGCGCAGCCTCAGTTTCACGTCGAACGGCTCCCCCGGGCGGCCATCGGCCTCGACCTCGAGGGATTCGTAGACAAAGTTCCGAATCGCCTTGAGCAGCAGGCTAACCTGCTCACCCTGATCCTGCAACGCGGCAGCATCCTCGCCAGGCGCATAGCGCAAGGATCCGCCACCTTCGCCGGCGGTCAGCCGGGCCTGCTGGATGGCGATGCCGCTGGTCGGGTCCCAGATCAGCGGCAGCCAGCCCGACAGCGTGCCGGTCGCCGCCAGCCCGTCCAGATCGATTGCCTCCGCCAGCCGCGCCGCGTCAACGCGCTCGACCGCCAGGACTATGGGCACCGGACGGCCGCCGCCCAGCGGAACTGCCACATCCTCGGCGGTGACCCGGCCGCCTGCGAAGCCCGACTCAACACGCTCCAGGCGTAGGAGGCTGTCGGCCTCCAATCGGAACCGGACACGCGGCGCCACCATCGGGATCCCCAGATCGATCGCCTTGGCCGACAGCACCTGTCCAGCCGGGGTCATCGGCGGATCGATGCGGCTGAGCGCTACAGCACCTTCGAGGCCGGTGACGGTGCCGAGCGAGCCGGTGAACCCCAGATCCTTCAGGGTCAAGGTCAGTGGATCGTCAGGCGGGACCGCCTCGCCCGGCCAGCGCACGTGGCCGGCCAGCGATACCTCGCCCGAAGCGCCCCGGAACAAGGCTGCCGCAGCCGGCGACAGATCGGCCGGCTGCAGGCCGCCGGGAACGAACCGGATCGGAAACAGCGTCAGTTTCGCAGCACCACGCCCGGCAGCCGGAGCGTGATGACCCTCGGCATCCACGACGAAGGCACCATCCGCCCCACGCACGGTCACGCGGAATGCCAGCCGGTCGGGCGTTGCCGCGGTTCCGGCTCCGCGCGCGGAGCCTTCGAGCGACAGCGGGGTGAAGCGGGCAAGCCTGGCCTGGTCGACCATGCGATCCGCCCGGACATCGACACGCTGCAATTCGGCTCCCTCCGCGGCAAGAGCCAACCGCAGATCGGCCGACAGGCCCTCAAGCGTCACACCGGCCGGGGCAACCGACGCCGCTGCACCCGACAGGCGGGCCCGCAATCCGCCTCGCCCTTCACGATCGATCATGCCGTCGACAACCGCCCGCATCGGTTCGAGAGCAATCCTCCAGGCGCCGGGCTCCGCCGACTCGACGACCAGCGCCGGCAGGCTGAGCGGCATACGAATATCGATCGGTCCGCCGTCGGCGGGCAGGCTCAGGACGGGCCGGTCCGCCGCCAGGATGCGTGCCGACAGTTGCTTTACCGGTGCGATCGCCGCTGCTGTCATTTCGCCGACGGCCAGCCGACCCGGCTCGGACAGTGTGACCCGAATTCCCTCGGTGTCCGAGACGATGCCTCCACGCGCGCTCACCACCGCCCCGGATATTCCGCGCTGTGGCGCGCTCGCCCTGACTTCCAGTTCGAACGCGCCGTCCGGGCCTGCGGGCAACAGGGTCACCCCATCAACGCGGCCATCCAGCCGTTCGATCCGAATGCCGTTCAGCTGGAACCCCGCGGCCTGCAGGGTCGCCTCGGTGATCCGGTCGATCTGCCAGCCGTCTCCGGTCCGGTGGAAGGTCAACCGGGGCACCAGCCCTGCCGTCCCGCCATGGGCGACCGACAGCTTGACCGGCCCCTCCAACCCGCCACGTCCGACCCCGAACGGCGTCTCGACGAGCATCCGAAACGGAACCGCCGGACTTCCGAACACCAGGGCGACCGGGCCGGCGCCCAGAAGCTCTCCCATCGGTCCGGGCGGTGCCGTCGACAGCGTGGCGTCGACGGTGACCGGCTCGACCGTCTCGACCGCCAACCGGCCGGCGGCCAGAGCCAGTGCCAGCCGAACCGTGGCCCGGCCGGTCCCGGCAAGCGGGGCCGGCAGTTCGCCCTTCGTTACGTCGATGGTGATGCCGCCAGAAGCGACCGTTCGGGTCCAGAGTTCTGCCGGATCGGCCAGATCGGCCGGCGCGCCGCCGGTGATCTCGAAGTGTCCGGCGCCCTGCAGGCCAAGCGATTTGGTGTTGGTCCAGGCTGCCGCCAAGGCGTCGACCCGGGCGAGGTCGCCGCTGCCGTCCAACCGGAACGACCGGCGACCGCTGATCGTGGTGGAATCGACGACCGCCGCGACGGTAACTTCCGGCGCCGCTTCCGATCCGAGCCGGGCCACCGCGGAGACGTCTGATCGGTCGTAGCGAACGTGCACGTAGGGTGAAGGCAACGCGGCGCTGCCGGCGCTCGCACGGTCCGCTGCCAGTTCCACCGTCGCCTCCGACAGCGCACCATCGGACAGTTCGGCCGCGGCCGTGCCACGAAGTCCGTCGACAAACAGGTCGCCGCGCTTCATTCCGCCATCGGCGATTGCAAGCACGATCCGGGCGGCGTCAGCCGAGTGATTGAGGGTGCCTGTACCGTTGGCCGCCAGTTCCAGAGGAACACCCTCGGTGGTCTGTACGTCGGCTCGCCAGTTCAGGGACGCCGCGGTACCGTCCGCTCCGGGCACGACGGTACCGTCGACGTGCAGCCGCCCGGCCACCGCACCCGCCATGGCGATCCGGGCGTCCCGAAGCTCCAGGCGGCGCACGGCCGGCGGTCCGTCCGTCGCTCCGCCGCCGGAGAACGCCGCAATCGCCGGGTCCAGGCTGCCAAACCCGAGCGTCCCGTCCGGGCCAACCGAGATATCGAGTTGGGCGTTCGTCAGTACGACGGTGCGAAGCCCGCCGCGCAACAGCTCCCTGGGTTCAAACTCAAGCCGGGCCTGATCGGCCCGGAGCGCGCCGTTGCGGTTCACCCGCACGGCGTCGACGGTCACGTGATGCAGGGACAGATCACTGACATGGAACGCGAGGTCGTCCAGCACCTCGGTACCGGCCGCGTAGTTGACCGCCCAGCGGACCACCCGGGGCGGCACCACATCCCGGCCGATCCAGAGCGCCGGCGCCAACAGCGCCACGATTGCCAGCAGGATCAGGATCGCGCGGCCGAACCAACGCACGCTCTGGACTCCCCCACTACCGCTGCGAATCGGCGTGGAGTATGGCAAGACGACGAACGGCCGTCCAACAGACGGCCGTTCAACTCAGGTCAGGGTCCGGTCAGGCAGCCGAAGCCGCCCGGTTCGGCGTCACGCCGCGAGCCGCCGTTTGGCCGCCAGCATCGCTTCGCGGTTGCGGATCCGATCCTCAAGCTTGCCGCGGGCCACCGCGTCGGTGGTGTCCTTGAGAACGTCGCGGTCGTCGGCGATCGACTTCTCGGTCGCCGCCACGTCGACGTCGCCCAGCGGCATCGCTTCCTCGGCCAGTACCGTGCAGCGGGTCTCCGTCACCTCGGCGAAACCGCCGGCCACAAAGATGCGATCGACGACGGCACCGCCCTCGTAGATGTCGATCACGCCGGCCGACAGGGTCGAGATCATCGGCGCATGCCGCGGCAGCACGCCGAAGTAACCCTCGGTGCCGGGAACGACGACCATCTCCACGTCGCGCGACAGCACGAGCCGTTCGGGCGACACGAGTTCAAACTTGGTGGTCTCCGCCATCGCTTCCTACCTCTGTACCGACCGCACCCGGGTCACCGATCGTCGGCTGATCCGCT
Organism: Thalassobaculum sp.; assembly: GCF_040219215.1. Classification (GTDB taxonomy): domain Bacteria; phylum Pseudomonadota; class Alphaproteobacteria; order Thalassobaculales; family Thalassobaculaceae; genus Thalassobaculum_A. The sequence goes on along the minus strand of NZ_JAVJSX010000015.1, from coordinate 101,500 downwards.
CAGGCCGCCTCGGCGGCCATCTTGCGGGCCTTCTCGACCGCCTCGTCGATGCCGCCGACCATGTAGAACGCCGATTCCGGCAGGTCGTCGTACTCGCCTTCGACAATCGCCTTGAAGCCCTTGATGGTGTCTTCCAGCGACACCAGCTTGCCCGGGCTGCCGGTGAAGATTTCGGCAACGTGGAACGGCTGCGACAGGAAGCGCTGGATCTTGCGGGCGCGGGCCACCGTCAGGCGGTCCTCTTCCGACAGCTCGTCCATGCCCAGGATGGCGATGATGTCCTGCAGCGAGCGGTACTGCTGCAGCACCTCCTGGACGCGGCGGGCGATGTTGTAGTGCTCGTCGCCGATGACCCGCGGGTCAAGCATACGCGAGGTCGAGTCGAGCGGATCGACCGCCGGGTAGATGCCGAGCTCGGCGATCTGCCGCGACAGCACCGTGGTGGCGTCCAAGTGCGCGAACGACGTTGCCGGCGCGGGGTCGGTCAAGTCATCGGCCGGCACGTAGATCGCCTGCACCGAGGTGATCGAGCCCTTCTTGGTGGTCGTGATCCGCTCCTGCAGGGCGCCCATGTCGGTCGCCAGGGTCGGCTGATAGCCCACCGCCGACGGCATGCGGCCCAGAAGCGCCGAAACCTCGGAGCCCGCCTGGGTGAAGCGGAAGATGTTGTCGACGAAGAACAGCACGTCCTGGCCTTCCTCGTCGCGGAAGTACTCGGCCAGGGTCAGGCCGGTCAGGCCGACGCGGGCACGCGCGCCCGGCGGCTCGTTCATCTGGCCATAGACCAGGGCGGCCTTGGAGCCCGGTCCGTCCGGCACGATGACGCCCGACTCGACCATCTCGTGGTAGAGGTCGTTGCCCTCGCGGGTGCGCTCGCCGACGCCGGCGAACACCGAGTAGCCGCCGTGGGCCTTCGCGACGTTGTTGATCAATTCCATGATCAGCACGGTCTTGCCCACGCCGGCGCCGCCGAACAGGCCGATCTTGCCGCCCTTGGCGTACGGTGCCAACAGATCAATGACCTTGATGCCCGTGATCAGGATCTCGGATTCCGTCGACTGGTCGATGTAGGCCGGGGCCGGCCGGTGGATCGGGAATCGCAGCTTGGTTTCGACCGGCGGCCGCTCGTCGACCGGGTCGCCGATGACGTTCAGGATGCGTCCCAGCGTCTCCGGGCCGACCGGCACGGTGATCGGGCCGCCGGTGTCGGACACCGACTGGCCGCGAACCGCGCCCTCGGTGGAGTCCATGGCGATGGTGCGCACGGTGTTCTCACCAAGGTGCTGCGCAACCTCAAGAACCAGCAGGTTGTCGCCGATCTTGGTGTGCAGCGCGTTCAGGATCGCCGGCAGCTCGCCGTCGAACTTAACGTCGATGACGGCGCCGATGACCTGGGTAATCTTGCCAGTAGCGTTGTTCGCCATGCTCTAGGCTCCTCGTTTGGGCGGGGCGGCGGAGGTGTGCGTCGCGCCTCAGAGCGCCTCGGCGCCCGAAATGATCTCGATAAGTTCCTTGGTGATCACGGCCTGACGGGTCCGGCTCTAGACCAGGGTCTAGCGATCGCTCATGTCGCCGGCGTTGCGGGTGGCACTGTCCATCGCCGTCATCCGCGCGCCGTGCTCGCTCGCCGCGTTCTCGAGAAGCGCGGTGTAGATCTGCGTGGCAACGTTGCGTGGCAGCAGGGCGGCCAGGATGCCCTCCTCGTCCGGCTCGTACTCGTACAGCGCCTTCAGTTCGCTGCCAGTCTCCTCCTCAGCGTCCGGCAGCTTCGCCGGGATCAGCTGCTGGGAGGTGACGATCTGGGTCATCGCCGACTTGAAGCGGTTGAAGAAGATCGTGCAGACGTCGAATTCGCCGGCCTCGAAGCCGTGGATCAGCTCGCGGGCGATGTTGTCGGCCTGTTCAAAGCCGACCACGGTGCGCGCAATGTTCTCCAGGGACTTGACGATCTTGGTGCCGTGGGTGCGGCGCAGCTGGTCGCGGGCCTTGCGGCCCACGGTCATGATCTTGACGGTCTTTCCGGCGCCCTCCAGCTCGCTGATCCGGCGCCGGGCGGCGCGGACGATCGAGGAGTTGAAGCCGCCGCACAGGCCGCGGTCGGCGGTCGCCACCACGATCATGTGCACGTCGTCCTTGCCGGAACCGGCAATCAGCTTCGGCCCGCCGGCGGAGCCGACCTTGGCGCCGAGCGACGCGATCATCCGCTCCATCCGCTGGGCGTAGGGCCGAGCGGCTTCCGCCGCCTCCTGCGCCCGGCGCAGCTTGGCGGCCGCGACCATCTTCATGGCCGAGGTGATCTTCTGCGTCGACTTGACGCTTTTGATCCGGATCTTCAGGTCCTTGAGGTTGGCCATCGTACCGTCCGCTGCCTACCGTTCGCTGTTGGCCGTCGAGCGTCCTGTCCGGCGCGCCTGGTTGAGGCGCGCCGCAGGATCACGCGAAGGTCTTCGCAAAGGAGTCCATGAACTCCTTCAGCTTGCCCTCGGTCTCGTCCGACAGGGCCTTCTCGGCGCGGATCGCGTCGAGGATGCCCGATGCCTTCGACTTGATGTCCGACAGCAGCTGCTGCTCGAACCGGCCGATATCGGCGACCGCGACCTTGTCGAGATAGCCACGCACACCGGCAAAGATCGAGACCACCTGCTCTTCGACCGGCATCGGGCTGAACTGCGCCTGCTTCAGCAGCTCGGTCAGACGCGAGCCGCGGGCCAGCAGACGCTGGGTCGCGGCGTCGAGGTCCGACGCGAACTGTGCGAACGCCGCCATCTCGCGGTACTGCGCCAGTTCCAGTTTGATGCGGCCGGCCACCTGCTTCATCGCCTTGATCTGGGCGGCGGAGCCGACGCGGCTGACCGACAGGCCGACGTTCACCGCCGGGCGGATGCCGCGGTAGAACAGGTCGGTTTCCAGGAAGATCTGGCCGTCGGTGATCGAGATCACGTTGGTCGGAATGTAGGCCGACACGTCACCGGCCTGGGTCTCGATGACCGGCAGAGCGGTCAGCGAACCGGCGCCGTTGGCGTCGTTCATCTTCGCCGCGCGCTCCAGCAGACGGGAGTGCAGGTAGAACACGTCGCCCGGATACGCCTCCCGCCCCGGGGGACGGCGCAGCAGCAGCGACATCTGCCGGTAGGCGACCGCCTGCTTGGACAGATCGTCATACACGATCACCGCGTGCATGGCGTTGTCGCGGAAAAACTCGCCCATCGCACAGCCGGTGTACGGCGCCAGGAACTGCAGCGGCGCTGGATCGGAGGCGGTGGCGGCGATCACGATCGAGTACTCGAGCGCGCCGTAATCTTCCAGCGTCTTCACGATCTGGGCGACCGTGGAGCGCTTCTGGCCGATCGCGACATAGATGCAGAACAGCTTCTTGCTGTCGTCGTCGCCGGCCGCGTCGTTCACCGACTTCTGATTGATGAAGGCGTCGATCGCGATCGCGGTCTTACCGGTCTGGCGGTCACCGATGATCAGCTCGCGCTGGCCGCGGCCGATCGGGATCAGGCTGTCGATCGCCTTCAGGCCGGTCTGCATCGGCTCGTGCACCGACTTGCGCGGCATGATGCCCGGCGCCTTGACCTCGACGCGCTTGCGCTCGACGTTCTGGAGTGGGCCCTTGCCGTCGATCGGATTGCCGAGACCGTCGACCACACGGCCGAGCAGGCCGCGGCCGACAGGCACGTCAACGATCGCGCCGGTGCGCTTGACGGTATCGCCTTCCTTGATGTTGCGGTCGTCGCCGAAGATCACGATACCGACGTTGTCGGTCTCGAGGTTCAGCGCCATGCCGCGGACCCCACCGGGGAATTCCACCATTTCGCCGGCCTGGACCTGGTCCAGCCCGTAGACACGTGCAATTCCGTCACCGACGGAGAGCACCTGTCCGACCTCGGCGACTTCCGCCTCGGCTCCGAAATTGGCGATTTGCTCCTTGAGGATGCCGGAAATTTCGGCGGCGCGGATGTCCATCAGCCAATCCCTTTCATGGCGAGCTGCAGACGCTGCAGCTTGGTACGGAGCGAACTGTCGATCATGCGCGAGCCGACGCGCACGATAAGGCCGCCGATCAACGACGGATCGACGGTGAGAGCAACGGAAACCTTCTGGCCGACCACCTTGCGAAGCGCCTCGGTGACGGATTCGATTTCCGGATCGGAAAGTGAAACCGCGGAAGTAACCTCGGCGGCGACTTCGCCGCGGCGACGGGCCAGTTCCGACAGGTAGGCCTCAATCATCTGCGGCAGGGCGAACAGACGGCGGTTGGTCGCCAGCACGCCGACGAACTTGGCGGTGAGCGCGTGCGCTCCGGCCTTGTTCATGACGGCAAGCACGCCCTTGCTCTGTTCGTCGCGGGTCAGAACCGGCGAACGAATCAAGCGCAGGAACTCCGGGCTGTCGCTCAGAAGCTGCCGCACCGCGGTCAGGTCCGAGGCGACGTCGTCCAGAGCTTTACCCTCGTCGGCCAGCTCATACAGAGCCAGCGCATATCGAGCGGCAAGTCCTTGGGTTTCCGATGCCACGAGGAAACGCCCCTTCGTTTCGATTGGTGCCGACAGTTCCCGCCAGAAGCGAGACCACGCCAGCAGGCCGCGTGGTTGGTGAAGCCGCCGCGCAAAGACCTCCCGGAGGGGCCTCCCCCCGCGGCGCGGCGCCTAACTAGCACACGGGTATGGGGGGTGCAAGCGGCCCACGGCTTCGGTGTGCGCAGCCGTGCCATTGTGTCGCTAAACGCAGCTTTCGACCGGCTTTTCCATCATCGTCATCGGCAGTGACCGGCCGCCGACCGTCAAGCTGCCGGCCCGGGTCACCTGGTATCCGAGCCGCTGATAGAACGCCACGGCGTTCAGGTTGGCCCGCACCACGAAGCCGCGGCAGCCCGCCGCCGCGGCGCGCGCCTGCGCCGCTTCGACCAGGACACGGCCCAGGCCTTGCCCGGCCAGCGCCGGCTCCACGAACACCTTGCGGACCCGGCCGCGCGGCGGAGCGGATCCGGGTGCCTCCATCACCGTCCCCCAACCGGCAGACCCGACGATCGCACCATCCTGACCAACCGCCACCCAGAGATCGTTGCCGAGCAGCGCCTCGGCGTAGTCCGGCTCTCGGGATGCCGCGATCAGCAGGGCGGTCTCTTCATCCGAATAGTGGCTGCGGCCAAGCAGATCGACCGCGCGGCACTGCATGGCGACGGTGGCCTCAAGATCAGTGGGCTCGAATGGGCGCAGTGTGGTCGTGGTCATGGTCCGACCATCGTAGCGGAGCGCGCGGTGGGTCGAAACGTCACATGAAGCTGTAAGGATCGACGTCGATCGACAGCCGCACGGCGTTCTCCAGACGGATCGGCGCCAGCCAGTCGCGCAGGACGCGCTGCAGGTTGATCTCCTTGCGCGCCTTGACCAGCAGCCGGCGGCGGTGCCGGCCGCGCAGCAGGGCAAGCGGCGCCGGCGCCGGGCCCAGCACCGTCACCCCGTCGAGCCGGGGAGCAGCGCGGGCGATGGCGCGGGCGGCGGCATCGGCGCGCTGCGGGTCGGGGGCGGAAACCACCAGCCCGGCCAGCCGACCGAATGGCGGCATCCCTGCCTCGCGGCGTTGCTCGGTCTCGTAGTCCAGGAAGCGCTCGCGGTCGCCCGCCGCCAGGGCCGCCATCACCGGGTTCTCCGGCACGTGGGTCTGCATCAGCACCCGCCCCGGCCGATCGGCCCGACCGGCCCGGCCGGCTACCTGGTGCAGCATCTGGTAGGTGCGCTCGCCGGCCCGCAGGTCGCCGCCGGCCAGGCCGAGGTCGGCGTCGACCACCCCGACCAGGGTCAGCCAGGGAAAATGATGGCCCTTGGCGACGATCTGGGTTCCGACGATGACGTCGACTTCGCGGGAATTCACCGCCCGCACGAACTCGGCCGCCTGGTCCGGACCGACGATGGTATCGGACGAGGCTATCTGGAAGCGGGCGTCGGGAAACCGGCTCAGCACCTCCTCAGCCAGCCGTTCCACGCCGGGGCCGCTGGCCACGAAACTGTCCTCGGCCTCGCAGGACGGGCACTGCCGTGGCAACCGGCCGGAAAAGCCGCAGTGGTGGCACTGCAGCTTGCCGAGCAGTCGATGCTCGACCAGCCACGCCGTGCAGTTGGGGCATTCCAGGCGGTGCCCGCAGCCCCGGCACAGGGTCAGCGGCGCGTAGCCTCGGCGGTTCAGGAACAGCAGCACCTGCTCGCCGTCGGCCAGGGTCTGCTCGACCGCCCGGACCATGCCGGGCGCCAGGAAACGGCCACGGTCGGGCCGGTCGCGGCGCAGGTCGATCATCTCGACCGACGGCAGGGTGGCCGACCCCGGCCGGGCCGCCAGGTGCAGCCCCTGGTAACGACCGCCGCGGACGTTCTCCAGGGTCTCCAGGCTCGGCGTCGCCGAGATCAGGGCGACCGGCATTTCTTCCAGCCGGGCTCGGACCACCGCCATGTCGCGGGCCTGGTAGGCGACACCGTCCTCCTGCTTGTAGGCCGGCTCGTGCTCTTCATCGACCACGATCAGACCCAGCTCGCGGAACGGCAGGAACAGGGCGGAACGCGCGCCGACCAGAACCCTGGCCGTGCCTTCGGCGACCGCCCGCCAGGTCTCGCGCCGGACCTTTGGCTTCAGATCGGAGTGCCAGACCGCCGGCTGGACGCCGAACCGCGCCTCGAACCGTTCCAGCCACTGCGCCGACAGGGCGATCTCCGGCAGCAGCACCAGGGCCTGCCGGCCGGCGGCCAGCGCGGTGGCGATCGCCTCGAAGTACACTTCGGTCTTGCCCGATCCGGTCACGCCGTCGAGGGCGGCCACGCTGAACGCCCCCGCCGTGACCGCCCGGCGCAGGGCGTCGGCGGCAATCTCCTGCTCGGCGGTCAGCGGATGGCCGGGGCGATCCGGGTCCGGCGTCTTGAACGGCGGCGGCGGAGCCAGTTCGTGGCGATCCAGCAGCCCGGCGTCGGCCATTGACTTGATCACGGACGGACCGACCGCCGCCTCGCGCGCCAGATCCTTCGGCTCCAGCGCCGGGCCGTCGCTCAGCGCCGCCAGGACCCGGCGGCGCGCCGGGGTCATCCGGGTGCTCGGCGGCCAGGCGGCCTCCGGCACGCCGGTCAGCACCACGCTCGTCGGCGGCGGCTCCAGCGCACCCGGCGAGCTGATCGCCATGCGCAGCACCGAGCCGCGCGGCGCCAGGGTCCAGGCCGCCACCCAGTCGACCAGATCGAGCACGCTGTCGGGGATCGGCGGCACGTCAAAGGCCCGGATCACGCCGCGCAGCCGCTCCTCGGCGACGTCGTCGCCACCGGGGCCGAGAACCACGCCGGTCATCCGGCGTTTGCCTAAGGGAACCTCGACCACCGCACCACGGCCGAGCCCCAGGGCCGGATCGGCCCTGTAATCGTAAGGCCCGTCCAGCGGCAGGGGCAGCAGCACGCTGACCCGGTCGTAGGGCGCATCCAGGGGCAGGAGGTCGTCCACTCGGGTCGGTCTCTCTCTCGAATCGTCGCAAACCGTGAATCGGCGGCGAGTGTGCCGGTCGAAGGGCCGAGCGACAATGCGGCAGTCGGTCCGCAGCACCCCGGGGCCGGCGGCTGGCCGGTGCCTTGGGGATGGGGTAGACTCCCCCAATCGATTCGCGTAGGGCTCCGGCCTTCCACGAGTGGAGACGAAGCGGCCATGAAGTTCTTCATCGATACCGCCGATGTGGCGGAGATCCGCGATCTGGCAAGCACCGGCCTGGTCGACGGCGTGACCACCAACCCGTCGCTGATCGCCAAGTCCGGCCGGCCGATGGCCGAGGTCATCGCCGAGATCTGCGACGCGGTGCCAGGTCCGATCTCGGCCGAGGTCACGGCGACCGACTACGCCACCATGCTGCGCGAAGGCCGCTACCTCGCCTCGATCGCCAAGAACGTCGCGGTCAAGGTGCCGCTGACGGTCGACGGCCTGAAGACCTGCAAGACGCTGTCCGACGCCGGCACCCCCGTGAACGTCACGCTGTGCTTCTCCGCCGCCCAGGCGCTGCTGGCCGCCAAGGCGGGCGCCGCCTTCATCTCGCCGTTCGTCGGCCGGCTCGACGACATCGGCGCGGTCGGCATGGACCTGATCGCCGACATCGTCGAGATCTACAGCGCCTACGATTTCAAGACGGCTGTCCTGGTCGCCTCGGTGCGCGGCCCGCAGCACGTGATCGAGGCCGCCAAGCTGGGCGCCGACGTGGTCACCCTGCCGCCGGCGGTGCTGCGCCAGATGTACAAGCACCCGCTGACCGACAAGGGGCTGGAGGCGTTCCTGGCCGACTGGGCCAAGACTGGCCAGTCGATCCTGGGACCGGAGACCGACACCGCATGACCGACAAGGTTCCGGCCAAGAGTGCCAAGGGCAGCGGCAAGGCGCCGGGCGACCTGAAGGACCTGACGGCCGACCGGGTGGTCGACTACCTGAAGGATCACCCGGACTTCCTGGTCGAGCACCCGGACCTGTTGCAGATCCTGACGCCGCCGCGCCGCGAGGCCGGCAACGTCATCGATTTCCAGCACGCCATGGTCCAGCGCCTGAAGTCGGAGAACGACAAGCTGCAAACCGCCCAGGACTATCTGGTGGTCACGGCGCGTTCCAACCAGTCGATCCAGTCTCGGGTCCACGACGCGGTGCTGGCGATCCTGCGCGCGCCGTCGTTCGAGAGCATGATCCACACGGTCACCAGCGAGTTGGCCGTCCAGCTCGACGTCGACGCGGTGACCATCGGGGTCGAGGCCGGCGACGTGCCGATCCCCAAGGCCTACGCCGCCGGGATCCGCGCCCTGCCGGAAGGGGCGGTCGACGGCATCCTGGGGCGCGGGCGCGACGTGGTGCTGACCAGCAACATCACCGGCGATCCCCGACTGTTCGGCGCCGCGGCCGGGCTGGTCCGCAGCCAGGCGCTGACCCGGCTGCGCGCCTCCACCCAGGCGCCGGTCGGACTTCTGGCCCTCGGCTCGCGCCGGCCGGACGGCTTCATCGCCGGCCAGGGCACCGAGCTGCTCGGCTTCCTGGCCCGGTCGCTCGAAATCATGATCCGGCAGTGGCTGCACCTGCCCGGCTGAGCGATCCGCTCGACCCGGCGACCACACCGGTCGATGCCGGTCTGGCCGGCGCCATCGCCGACTGGCGCGAATGGCTGAAGTCCGAGAAACGGGTGTCGCCGCACACCCTGGCCGCCTACGTCCGGGACCTCGGCGGCTTCGTGAGCTTCCTGGCCGGCCATCTCGGCGATACCGTCGACCTGAGCTCGCTCGGCACACTGCAGCCGGCCGATTTCCGGGCATGGCTGGCCCGGCGGGCCGGCGAGGGGCTGGAAAAGAGTTCGACCGCCCGGGCGCTGTCGACGATCCGCGGTTTCTTCCGGTTCCTGGAACGCCGCGGCCTGGCCAGCAACGCCGCGGTCGGCGTGGTGCGCGGGCCGCGGGTGCCGCGGTCGATCCCGAAGGCGCTGACGGTCGAGGAGGCTCGCGATGCCCTTGAGAGCGTGGGCGAACTGACCGACGAGCCATGGATCGCCGCCCGCGATTCCGCGGTGCTGACCCTGTTGTACGGCTGCGGCCTGCGGGTCGGCGAAGCCCTTGACCTGAACCGGCGCGTGGTCCCGCTGGGCGATACCTTGACCATCACCGGCAAGGGCGGCAAGGCCCGGATGGTGCCGGTACTGCCGGTGGTGCGCCGCGCGGTCACCGACTACCTGGAGCGCTGCCCCTACCGCCTCGGCCCGGACGACCCGCTGTTCGTCGGGGTTCGCGGCGGCCGGCTCGGCGCCCGCCGGGTCCAGCAGTCGATCCAGACCCTGCGCGGCTGGCTCGGCTTGCCGGAGACCGCCACGCCGCACGCCCTGCGCCACTCGTTCGCCACCCATCTGCTGGCCGGCGGCGGCGACCTGCGGGCGATCCAGGAACTGCTGGGCCACGCCTCGCTGTCGACCACCCAGCGCTACACCGAGGTCGACGCCGCCCGGCTGCTCGACGTCCACCGCTCGGCCCACCCGAGGGACCGGAGCCGCTAAGGCGGAACGCTCCGGCATCCGTCACCGTATGGCTGTTCGGCCCGTCACCGTTATACGCCGTCACGCCGGCAAGCGCAGCGCGACCCGGGGGCACCCGCAGCACGGGCGTCACGGAGCGTCGACCAATTCGGAGTACAGGTCGCGCCACGCCGGATTAGCCGCCTCGATCAGTGCGATCTTCCACGCGCGCCGCCAGCGTTTCGGGCGTTTCTCCTGCCGGATCGCGGCGAGCATGTCCGGCTCCGACCGATACCAGACCAGCCGGTCGGTCCGGTAACGCGCACTGAACCCGGAACGCGCCTGACGGTGCATCCAGACCCGGCAGGCGAGATCGCCGGTCACGCCGACATACAGCGTGCCGTGACGATGGGAAGCCAGCAGGTAGACGCACGGGCGCAGCATAAGGCGGTCTATGGCAGGGCGAGGGCCAAAGCCCGTCGCCCGCGGGATCCCGGCTCCGTCCCGCTGGCGCCGGTCCGGTCCGGGATGACGACCGTTGGGCGGGACACTCCTCCCCCTCGGCCGTCACCCCGGGCAAGCGCAGCGCGACCCGGGGGCCACCCGATGCGTCGACGCCAACGGCGTTGTTCGGTCCGTCGCCGCGTGGGTCCCGGATCAGATGTGGATCGGCCGGCCGTCGACCGCCAGGGCGGCTTCCTTGATGCCTTCGTTCAGGGTCGGGTGGCCGTGGCACATGCGGGCGACGTCCTCGGCCGAGCCGCCGAACGCCATCGCCATGCAGATCTCGTGGATCAGCGTGCCGGCGTCCGGGCCCAGGATGTGGGCGCCGAGAATCCTGTCGGTCTTGGCGTCGGCCAGGATCTTGATCTGGCCTTCGGAGTCCAGGTTGGCGCGGGCCCGGCTGTTGGCGGAGAACGGGAACACGCCCTTGCGGTACTCGACCCCGGCTTCCTTCAACTGCTCCTCGGTCTGACCGACGGTCGCCAGTTCCGGCCATGTGTAGACGATGCCCGGAACCAGATTGTAGTCCACGTGGCCGGACTGGCCGGCCATGATCTCGGCGGCGGCCACGCCGTCTTCCTCGGCCTTGTGGGCCAGCATCGGCCCGGGGATCACGTCGCCGATCGCGAAGATGCCCTTCACGTTGGTCTCGAAATCCGCGTCGACCAGGATGGCGCCGCGCTTGTCCAGCTCGACGCCGAGCGCCTCCAGGCCGAGTCCGGCAGTCAGCGGCCGGCGGCCGATCGACAGCAGCACCACGTCGGCCGTCATCTCCTCGGCGTCTCCGCCCTTGACCGGCTCGACCGTCAGCTTGACCCCGGTCTTGGTGGTCTTCGCGCCGGTGACCTTGGCGCCGAGCTTGAATTCCAGGCCCTGCTTCGCCAGCACGCGCTGAAAGCGCTTGGCGGTGTCGGTGTCGGTGCCCGGCACGATCCGGTCGAGGAACTCCACCACCGTCACCTTCGAGCCCAGCCGCTTCCACACCGAGCCCAGTTCGAGTCCGATCACGCCGCCGCCGATGACGATCAGATGCCCCGGTACCTTGGTCAGTTCCAGCGCGCCGGTCGACGTGACGATCTTCTTCTCGTCGACCTCGACCCCCGGCAGCGGGGTCGACTCCGAACCGGTGGCGATCAGGATGCGCTCGCAGTTCAAGGTCTGGGATTTGCCCTTGCCGTCCGGCGCCACCTCGACCTTGCCGGGCGCGGTGATCTTGGCGGTGCCCTGGACCCAGTCGATCTTGTGCTTCTTGAACAGGAAGGCGATGCCGTCGGTCAGGCCGGTGACGATCGCGGTCTTGCGGGCCATCAGCGCCTTGACGTCCAGCTTCGGCTTGCCGACCTGGATGCCGAAATCCGACAGGTGGTGCTCCGCCTCGGAGAATTTCTCCGAAGCGTTCAGCAGCGCCTTGGACGGAATGCAGCCGACGTTCAGGCAGGTTCCGCCGAGGGCGGAGCGCTTCTCCACGCACGCCACCTTCAGGCCGAGCTGGGCGGCGCGGATGGCGGCGACGTAGCCGCCGGGGCCTGCGCCGATGACCACGAGATCGTAGGTGTCCGACATCGGTTCCTCGGGTTTCGAAGTTGTTGGCGTGGCCGCGCTCAGAGATCCAGCAGCAGGCGCCGCGGATCCTCGATCGCGTCCTTGAGCCGGACCAGGAAGGTGACCGCCTCGCGGCCATCGACGATCCGGTGGTCGTAGCTGAGCGCCAGGTACATCATCGGCCGCACTTCGACCTTGTCGCCGATCGCCATCGGGCGCGGCTGGATCTTGTGCATGCCCAGGATACCGGACTGCGGCGGGTTCAGGATCGGCGTCGACATCAGCGAGCCGTACACGCCGCCGTTCGAGATCGTGAAGGTGCCGCCCTGCATGTCGGCCAGGCTGAGCTTGCCGTCGCGGGCCTTCAGGCCGAGTTCGTTGATCGCCTTCTCGACCCCGGCGAACGACAGCTGGTCGGCGTCGCGCAGGATCGGCACCACGAGGCCCTGGGGCGTGCCGACCGCGACCCCGATGTCGAAGTAGTTCTTGTAGACGATCTCGTCGCCGTAGATCTCGGCGTTGACCGCCGGCAGTTCCTTCAGCGCGGCCAGCGCGCCCTTCACGAAGAAGCTCATGAACCCGAGCTTCACGCCGTGCTTCTTCTCGAAGCTGTCCTTGTACTCGTTGCGCAGGGCCATCACCGCCGTCATGTCCACCTCGTTGAAGGTGGTCAGCATGGCCGCCGTGTTCTGGGCTTCCTTCAGGCGCCGGGCAATGGCCTGACGCAGGCGGGTCATCTTCACCCGCTCCTCGCGCGGATCGTCCGGGCGCGGCGGCAGCGGACCGGCCGCGGGCGCCGAACCGGCAGCCGGCGCGGCCGAGTAGGTGCGCTTGGCGTTGCCCGCCTCGATCGCCTTCTGCACGTCCTCCTTCACCAGCCGGCCGTCCTTGCCGGTCGGCTTGATCTTGCCGGGGTCAAGGTCGTTGTCCTCGACCAGCTTGCGCACCGCCGGGGACAGCGTCTTGACGTCGTACGAGCCTGAAGCCGCCGCTGCGGCCGGCTTGGATGCCGCCGGAGCCTCGGCCTTCTTGGCTTCCGGAGCCGGCTTTGCCGCCTCCTTCGGGGCCTCCTTGGGCGCCTCCGGCTTCTTCGCCGGTGCGGACGCCTTGGCGGTCTCGTCGATGGTGCCGAGCAGGGCCCCCACCGCGACCTCGGCACCCTCCTTGGCGGCGATCTCGGTCAGCACGCCGGCGGCCGGTGCGTTGACCTCCAGGGTAACCTTGTCGGTCTCCAGTTCGACCAACGGCTCGTCCGCTTTGACGGCGTCGCCCACCGCCTTCATCCACTTCGCGACCGTCGCCTCGGACACGGATTCGCCGAGTGCCGGAACGGTGATCTGCGTCGCCATCGCCTATGCGCCTCTTGTCTGTCGTTCGGACGGCAACAAGCGGCCTTGGCCGCTCGTTCCCAAGGGTTGGTTGTTTGCGGCCTACTCGGCGGCCAGTCGGCCCTTGCGGACCGTCGCGCTGACAGTAAGTGCTTCGTCGACCAGTTTCTGCTGCTCGCGGACGTGCCGGCCGTGGTTGCCGGTCGCCGGCGACGCGGCTTCCGCCCGTCCGACGTAACGCGGCCGGCGGCAGGCGCCGTCAAGCTCGATCAGCACATCCTCCAGCCGACGGTCCAGGAACGTCCAGGACCCCATGTTCTGGGGCTCCTCCTGGCACCAGACCACGTCGGCCTGCGGGAAGCGCGACAGTTCATGCAGCAAAGCCTTCTGCGGGAACGGATAGAGCTGCTCCAGCCGCAGGAAGAACACGTCCTTGATGCCCCGCTTGGCCCGCTCCTCGTACAGGTCGTAGTAGACCTTGCCCGAGCAGAGCACGACGCGTTTGACGTCCTTGTCGTCGCACAGGATCTCGTTGTCGTAGAGGACCCGGTGGAAAGTGGTGCCTTCGCCCATTTCCGCGAACGTCGAGACGCACAGCTTGTGGCGCAGCAGCGACTTCGGCGTCATCACGATCAGCGGCTTGCGGAAGTCGCGGTTGAGCTGACGACGCAGCACGTGGAAGTAGTTGGCGGGCGTGGTGCAGTTCACGACCTGCATGTTGTCTTCGCCGCACAGCTGGAGATAGCGCTCCAGCCGGGCCGACGAGTGCTCGGGGCCCTGGCCCTCGTAGCCGTGCGGCAGCAGCATCACCAGCCCTGAAAGGCGCAGCCACTTGGCCTCGCCCGACGAGATGAACTGATCGACAATCACCTGGGCGCCGTTGGCAAAGTCGCCGAACTGCGCCTCCCACATCACCAGCGCGTTCGGCTCGGCCTGGCTGTAGCCGTATTCGAAGCCGAGCACGCCAGCCTCCGACAACGGGCTGTCGATCACCTCGTACTGCGCCTGGCCCTCCTTGACGTGGTTCAGGGGGACATAACGCTCCTCGGTGGTCTGGTCGATGTAGACCGAGTGGCGCTGCGAGAACGTGCCGCGGCCGGAATCCTGACCGGACAGGCGCACAGGGACGCCGCTGGCCAGAAGCGATCCGAACGCCAGCGCCTCGCCGAACGACCAGTCGACGCCCTCGCCGCTCTCCACCGCCTTGCGCCGCCCCTCGATGAAACGGGTGAGCTTGCGATTGATGTCGAGGGACTCGGGAACCTCGCACAGCTTGCTGCCGATACGCTTCAGCTCGTCGACGGGCACGGCGGTCTCGCCGCGCCGCGCGTCACCGGACGCCACCTTGATGCCGGACCATTTGCCTTCCAGCCAGTCGGCCTTGTTGGCCTTGTAGGACAGGCCGGATTCGAACTCCTGGGCCAGATAGGCGTTCTGTTCCTCGACCAGCCGGTCACCCTCGCCTTCGGCGATTACGCCCTCGCGGGTCAGCTGATCGGCGTAGATCTGCCGGGTGGTCGGCTGGGAGCCGATCTTGGCGTACATCAGCGGCTGGGTGAACGTCGGCTCGTCGCCTTCGTTGTGGCCGAAGCGGCGGTAGCCGATCATGTCCACCACAACGTCGACCCCGAACTCCTGGCGGAACTCGGTGGCGATCCGCGTGACGTGGATGACCGCCTCCGGGTCGTCGGCGTTCACATGGAAGATCGGCGCCATCACCATCTTCGCGATGTCGGTCGGATACGGCGACGATCGCGAGTAGTGCGGGCTGGTCGTGAAACCGATCTGGTTGTTCACGATGATGTGGATGGTGCCGCCGGTCTTGTAGCCGCGCAGGCTGGAGAAATCGAAGGTCTCCGCCACCACGCCCTGGCCGGCGAACGCCGCATCGCCGTGCAGCAGGACGCCCATGACCTTCTTGCGGTTCTTGTCGCCGCGCTGCACCTGCTTGGCGCGCACCCGGCCCAGCACCACCGGATTGACGATCTCCAGGTGCGACGGGTTGGCGTTCAGGGTCAGGTGGACGTTTGCCCCGTCGAACTCACGGTCGGCCGACACGCCCATGTGGTACTTCACGTCACCCGAACCGCCGGCATCTTCCGGGTTCGCCGGGTTTCCCAGAAACTCCGAGATGATCGCGCGGAACGGCTTGTCCATGAAGTTGCACAGCACGTTCAGCCGGCCGCGGTGCGACATGCCGAGCACGACTTCCTCGATGCCGATCTGGCTGCCGCGCTTGAGGATCTGTTCCAGCGCCGGGATCAGCGTCTCGCTGCCGTCGAGGCCGAACCGCTTGGTGCCGACATATTTGACGGCCAGGAATTTCTCGAAGCACTCGGCGGCGGTCAGGCGGTCGAGGATCGCGCGCTTGCCCCGGTCGGTGAAGTCGGTCTGATTGCGGATCTGCTCGATCCGCTCCTGGATCCAGGCCTTCTGGGCCGGGTCCTGGATGTGCATGAACTCGACGCCGATCGACCCGCAATAGGTCGCCTCGAGCAGGTCCATGATCTCGCGAAGGGTCGCGGTCTCAAGCCCGAGTACATGGTTGATGAAGATCGGCCGGTCCCAGTCGGCGTCGGTGAAGCCGTAGGTCTCCGGGTCGAGTTCGGGGTGCGGCGTCGGCTCGTCCAGCCCGAGCGGATCCAGCTTGGCCCGAAGATGGCCGCGGATGCGGTAGGCGCGGATCAGCATGATGGCCCGCAGCGAGTCCAGCGTTGCGGCCCGGACGTCCGCCGCCGCCGGCGCCTTGTTGCCGGATCTGGCGTTCTCGTTCGCGGGGTCGGCCGCACCGATTACCTTGGTGCGGCGCGGCGCCCAGCTCGGACCGTCGGCATCGTGCGCGGCGGCCCCCGCCTCGTCCTGAAGCTGGTCGAAATAGCTGCGCCAGCTCTCGTCCACCGAGGTCGGCTTCGCAAGGTAGCGCGCGTAGAGTTCAGCCATGAACGGGGCGTTCGCACCGTTCAGGAAGGTCAGATCGAGATCATCCGTCGACATGATCGTTCACGCCTCTCGTCACCCCCGGCTCGACGCCATCCGGCAAGCCCGACACTTGGGCCGGCTGTGCCAGCCGTTCATCTCAGGCCCGATGGTAGACACCGATTCCTTAACAAATGGTCGTCTCATCCGCCCTGCAGATCAAGGGCGGGACCGAGTCCCGCCCCTGCCGCATCACCCGTTGATGGCCGCGAGCATCGTCTCGCCCAGCTTGGCCGGCGAGGCCGACACCTTTATTCCGGCCGCCCGCATCGCCTCCATCTTGTCGTCGGCGCCGCCCTTGCCGCCGGCGATGATCGCCCCGGCATGGCCCATGCGCCGACCCGGAGGAGCCGTCACGCCTGCGATGAATCCGGCCACCGGCTTCTTCACCTTCGAGCTCTTCAGGAACTCGGCCGCCTCTTCCTCGGCCGACCCGCCAATCTCGCCGATCATGATGATGCCCTGGGTCTCGTCGTCAGCCAGGAACATCTCCAGCACGTCGATGAAGCTGGTGCCGTTCACCGGATCGCCGCCGATGCCGACGCAGGTCGACTGGCCCAGCCCGGCCGCCGTGGTCTGCGCCACCGCCTCGTAGGTCAGCGTGCCCGACTTCGACACGATGCCGATCTTGCCGCGCTTGTGGATGTGGCCCGGCATGATGCCGATCTTGCAGGCGTCCGGCGTGATCACGCCCGGGCAGTTCGGTCCGATCAGTCGGGTCCTGGTGCCGGACAGCGCGCGCTTGACCTTCAGCATGTCGAGAACCGGGATGCCTTCGGTGATGCAGATCACCAGCGGCAACTCGGCGTCGACCGCCTCCAGGATCGAGTCCGCGGCGAACGGCGGCGGGACATAGATCACGCTGGCATTCGCTCCGGTCTTGGCGACCGCCTCGTGCACGGTGTCGAACACCGGCAGGCCGAGATGGCTCTGGCCGCCCTTACCGGGGGTGACGCCGCCGACCATCTTGGTGCCGTACTTGATGGCCTGCTCGGAGTGGAAGGTTCCCTGGCTACCGGTGAAGCCCTGGCAGATGACCTTCGTGTTCTTGTCGACGAGAACCGACATCAGGCCGCCTCCTTCACCGCTTTGACGATTTTTTCTGCAGCGTCTCCGAGATTGTCCGCCGACACGATCGGCAGGCCGGAATCCGCCAGGATCTGCTTGCCCAATTCGACGTTCGTGCCTTCCAGACGTACCACCAGCGGAACGTGCAGGCTGACCTCGCGGGCCGCCGCCACCACGCCCTCGGCGATCACATCGCAGCGCATGATGCCGCCGAAGATGTTGACCAGGATGCCTTCGACGTTCTTGTCCGACAGGATGATCTTGAACGCCGCGGTCACCCGGTCCTTGGTGGCGCCACCGCCGACATCGAGGAAGTTCGCCGGCTCCCCGCCGACCAGCTTGATGATGTCCATGGTCGCCATGGCCAGACCGGCCCCGTTGACCATGCAGCCGATGTTGCCGTCGAGCTTGACGTAGTTGAGTTCGTGCTTGCCGGCCTCGAGCTCCGCCGGATCCTCCTCGTCCTCGTCACGCAGCTCGGCGATGTCGGGGTGCCGGAACAGGGCGTTGTCGTCGAAGTTCATCTTGGCGTCGAGCGCGATGATGTCGCCCGCACCGGTCACCACCAGCGGGTTGATCTCCATCATCGAGGCGTCCAGGTCGACGAACGACTTGTACAGCGAGATCAGGAACTTGACCGCCGAAGACACCTGCTTGCCCTCGAGCCCGAGGCTGAAGGCAATGCGGCGGGCATAGTGCGCGCTCATGCCGACGACCGGATCGATCGCCACGCTCAGGATCTTGTCCGGGGTGTGAGCGGCGACTTCCTCGATGTCCATGCCGCCTTCGGTCGACGCGATCACCGTCACCCGGCTGGTCGCGCGATCGACCAGCAGCGACAGATACAGCTCGCGAGCGATGTCGCAGCCATCCTCGATGTAGAGGCGCTTGACCTCCTTGCCCTGCGGCCCGGTCTGATGGGTCACCAGGGTCATGCCGAGCATGCGTTCGGCCTCGGCCTTCACCGCGTCGAGCGACTTGACGACCTTGACGCCGCCGCCCTTACCGCGGCCGCCGGCGTGGATCTGCGACTTGACGACCCAGACCGGCCCGCCGAGCTTCTCCGCAGCCTTGACCGCTTCGTCCGGGGTGAAGGCCACCCCGCCGCGCGGCACTGCCACGCCGAACTTGGCCAAGAGCGCCTTGGCCTGATACTCGTGGATGTTCATGGTTCCCCGCTCATCGTATTGCAGCCGCCAAGCGCGGCGTCCGTCCGGATGGCCGCGACGCCGGCCGCCTCGCTGCACTCTGCGTCGGACACGGGCGCGTCGGCCATCTCGGTTCCGGCTTGCGTGTAGGGCGCATTACTGTACGAGCCGGGCCGGGCCGGGGCAACCGGCCTGACCCGACCGTGCACAGATCAGCTCCCGAGCTTCACCACGACCTCGTTGAGCGCGCGGACGGCGCCGACCGAATGGTCGAACATCGCCTTTTCTTCGGCGTTCAACGCGATCTCGACAATCCGCTCCACGCCACCGGCGCCGATCACCACCGGCACGCCGACATACAGGCCGTCCAGACCATAGGCGCCCTTGACGTAGGCCGCGCACGGCAGAACCCGCTTCTTGTCGC
This sequence comes from Thalassobaculum sp., assembly GCF_040219215.1. Taxonomy (GTDB): domain Bacteria; phylum Pseudomonadota; class Alphaproteobacteria; order Thalassobaculales; family Thalassobaculaceae; genus Thalassobaculum_A. The sequence continues at coordinate 82,516 of NZ_JAVJSX010000015.1, read as the reverse complement.
GGATATAGGCCTCGGCCATGGCAATCGCCGAACTGGCCGGAGCGTAGAACGCCGACCCGGTCTTCAGCAGGCCGACGATCTCGGCGCCGCCGTCGCGCGTGCGCTGGACGATCGCGTCGATCTTTTCCTGGGTGGTCCAGCCCATCTTGATCAGGTCGGGAACCGGGATGCCGGCAACCGTGGAGTAGCGGGTCAGCGGCACCATGGTGTCGCCGTGGCCGCCCAGCACGAAGGCCGTAACGTCCTCGACCGAGACCTTGAACTCCTCGGCCAGGAAGTAGCGGAACCGCGCGCCGTCCAGCACGCCGGCCATGCCGACCACCTTCTCGTACGGCAGCCCGCAGGCGTCGCGCAGCACGCCGACCATGACGTCCAGCGGGTTGGTGATGCAGATCACAAAGGCATCGGGGCAGTTCTTCTTGATGCCTTCGCCGACCGACTTCATCACCTTGGTGTTGGTGCCGATCAGGTCATCCCGGCTCATGCCGGGCTTGCGCGGGATGCCAGCGGTCACGATGACGACGTCGGCCCCGGCGATCGCCGAGTAGTCACTGGCGCCGGTGACCGAGGCATCGAAGCCCTCGACCGGCGACGCCTCGGCTATGTCGAGACCCTTGCCCTGCGGCACGCCGTCGACGATGTCGAACAGCACGATGTCGCCGAGCTCCTTGAGGCCAGCCAGCAAAGCCAGCGTGCCACCGATATTGCCGGCGCCCACGAGCGCAATCTTGTTGCGAGCCATGATCTCCCCTGTCGCAGCGATGAGGCGTTCAATACCCGCAGCGGCCGGCGGCGGAGAACGGCCGTCGGCGGCCAAGGGCGTGCGCGGCGGGACATACCCCGAATTGCCGGATGGGGCAAGCGCCCGGCGCCGGGCGGCGGGTTGATCACAGGCCATCCAGCGGTCAGTGTTTGCCGATGGAGCAGCCCGCGACCGGCAAGATCAACGTCGTCTCGACCACCACCGAGGCCGAAACCACGGCTCTGGCCGCCGGGACGACCGATCCGGTCCTGCAGGTCGGGGCCCGGGAAGCCGTCGTGGACCGCTCCGACCGGAGCTGGCGGCGCCAGTTGGACGGCCGCGATTTCACCGGGCTCGACGTCGCCGACGGCGATGGCGTCGACGTCGTCGCCGATCTGTGCTGGCCGTTCGAGCGCCTGGACGCAGCGCTCGCGCACCGGCGCTTCGGGCTGATCCTGTGCCAGCACGTTCTGGAGCACGTCAAACGCCCGTTTACCGCCGCCGACAACCTCGCCGGCCTGCTGGCGCCCGGCGGCACGCTCTACGTGGCCACCCCGTGGGTGCAGGCCTTTCACGGCTACCCGGACGACTACTGGCGGTTCTCGTTCCGCGGGCTGATGGAGTTGTTCCCGGACCTGAGCCCCGTCGACATGTACTACAGCGCCACCGGCACCGGGCTGGACGCCGCCTACAAGATCACGGTCGACGGGAATGTCGATCTGGATCGCACTCCGTTCGAGATCGAGAGCCGGCTGTTCGAACTGAGCTTCCCGCCGGACCGGAACCTCGAGATCCTGCGCGGTCAGGCCGAGCAGCCCAAGCTGCCGCTGGCGCGCCACTACCTGCCCGCGATCTTCGTCAACCTGGTGCTCAAAGCACCGTAAGGACAGGGTGCCGGCAGACACTCACTTGGTAGGAGCGGGTGCCGGTTCCGCCGGCTGAACCGGCTTGGTCTCGCCCATCGCCGCGGGCTTTTCAGGGGTCCCCGACTTGCCTGCCGGCGCCGCCTTGGAATCGTCCAGGGCTTTCTGCGCCCGGTCGATCCGGTCGGCGTAGAGTTCCGATGTGGTGTCGAAAGCCTCGGCGTAGCGGTATTTCTCGAGTGCGCTTTCGTACCATCCCAGTTTGAACAGCGTGTCGCCCCAGCCCGCCATCAGCGTGTCCGACACCAAGCCGAGTTCGGCCGCCGTCGCGAACCGCCGGTCGGCCAGCCGGTGCTTGCCGCCCTGGGCGTAGCCCGTGGCCAGGGCAAGGAACCGTTCGCCGATATCTGGATCGAGCGACCGTGCCTTGGCGTATTCGCGCTTGGCGGCCTCCTCCTGTCCCAGCGCCGCAAAGGCGTCGCCGTAGAACGCCACGCCAAGGGCGGATTCGGCGCCAATCTTGTTGGCCGCCGCGAAGTCGTCGAAGGCCCGGGGCAGTTGGTCGGAATACAGGTTCGCCATGCCGCGCAGCAGATAGGCGTTTTTGATGTTGGAGTCGGTGCACGCCCAGGAGAAGAGCTGCTTGCAGTCGACCAGCAGCTCGGACGCCGCCTCGATGGTGGTTTCGTATTCGCCGGTCTCGGAATCCTGAATGAAATGGAACGCCAGCGCCTCGAACGGCGAGACATAGCTGACCACCTGGAGGCCGAGATAGTCGATCAGAGCGTCGGGGTCCTTCAGCGGCAGGTCACCCTGCCGGATCGTGAAGCCATGGACGATATGGTCGCCGCGGATACGCCAGTGCGCGGTTTCCTCGTTCTGGGTGATCTCGAGCTCGACGCGATGCGGTTCCAGGCCCAGCAAGCCTTCGGTGGCGCGCAGCAGCTCGACAATCCCGAAATACGACGCGACGTCGCCGATCGGCTGGGCTTGGCCCTGGACCACGACCTTGGTTTCCCGCAGCGAGGCCACTTCGAGCTGGATCCGCCGCATCGAGTCGACGACCTGATTGGCCACGATCTTCGAAGAGTAGCCGCGCTCTTCAAGATAAGGGGGGATTGTGTAGGTGTGCACCTCCGCCACTCCCCAATGGGAGTAGGTGCTGAGCGCCAGCAGCGTGACGAACACGGACACGGTATAGCCAACAAGCGTCAAGTCCATGCGCCACCCCCCGGAGCCGATAGTACGTCGGTACAGCGCGCCTGTGCCGCCTGGGATGCGCGGCACGCGCTACCGGAAGCAAACGCCGCCGGCACGACGACGTTCCCCATCCACTTGCCGAACCGCGGCCGATGCTCGCCGAACGATAGCAGAGGGGGTCGGAGGGATCGATATCGGTGTTTGAACTTGCGACCGGAACGGCAGCCGGTCAGGCCCCGGCGCGGCCCGGATCGTCGAATTTCGGGGCCCGGCGCTCGACGCCCCACAGGCCGTCCATCCCGGGCTTGAGGTCGGTGGTGACGAACTCGGCCCGCTTGTCGGGACTGCCACCGCCCTGGGGAAACCGCTGTTCCCATTCGTAGATCTTCACCGTCAGGCCGCAGATCACTTCCGCCAGTGACCGCTGGTGCTGGGAGATCAGGTCCCGAACATGGCGGAAGGTACCGACCGTCACCTTGTCCCAGTTGATCTCGGTGTTGCGGTCGAACCCGTCGAACCGGCGGGTCACCGATGCCGAGACATGGACCAGCACATCCTCGACCTCCTTGAAGGAGCGTTGCGCGTTGGCATTCTTCTGCAGGTAAGAGTTGTCCATCACCTCATGCATCCAGTCCTGGATGCGCTTCAGCACCGGGAACGCATACTGGAAGTAGCTGCGGTAGTAGGACAGCGCCAGATAGGTGTCGCCATAGTCTTCAAGCATGTCCGGCAACGCGTCCAGGCTGACCTGAAGTCCCGCTGTCATCGATTGGATGCGGGCACGCACCTTGGGCGTGTCCGGGTTGGCGATCAGGCGGATCAGAGCATTCAGGTCGTCCGGATCGACACCGCCGTTGCCGTAGAGATGGGCGATCAGCGGACGGGTGATGTTCCGCATCAGCGGCAGCAGTTCGGCACGCTTCGCCGGCGACAGCTGCAGCGCGTCGACGGTGAGCACGTCGATGCCCGCCTGCCGCAGGCCGATTCGCAGACTGTAGGGATCGAAGGCCGGCAGCTGGCCGATCCGCATCAGCAGCGAGAGGTCGTCCTGCAGGGCGCCCGGTTCACCGGGAAAGAAGTCCGGAACTTCGTCGATCGCGATCTGGCCGGATCCCATTCCGGCCTCGCGGAACAGCTCGATGCGGGTTTCCAGGCGATGGTTCTTGATCAGGCGCGCCTTGCTGAGCGCGGTGTTCGAAATCGGCAGCACCGACAACGGCAAAGTGTGGATCGAATCACGATCGAAGTCGGCGATGACCGACCCGGGCCGCATAGCATCCGGCATCTTGTCCCCCACCATCCGGATCGCGTTTTCCTTCCGACCCGGCTCTCCGCTTCCGCGGTCTTTGGATGAAGGTTTAATGGTATTTTAGCTAAAACGCAACCGATCGCGCCATTCTAACCGATTTGTGATCGATCGCGGCATGACCTCCGCTCCGGGCGCAGGCTATCGTCACGCCCCGCCGAACAGCGATCGAGAACGACGATGCCAAGCCGCCGCCTCGATGCCTTCCGAATTCTGCTGATTGCTCTGCTGCTCGTTGCTGTTACCCCGGCAGCGGCGGGTTCTCGACCCTGGAACGAAGTGGTCGAAGCTGCACGCGGCCAGACCGTTCATTTCAACGCCTGGGGTGGCTCAGCCCAGATCAACGGTTACATCGCCTGGGTAGGCGAGCGGGTGGCCGAGCGTCACGGGATACGTTTGGTGCATGTCAAGTTGGCCGACACCGCCGACGCCGTGGCCAGGGTCGTGGCCGAGAAGACCGCCGGACGAAACAGCGGCGGATCGGTCGACCTGATCTGGATCAACGGCGAGAACTTCGCCGCCATGAAGCGGGCCGGCCTGCTGCACGGTCCCTGGGTGGAGCAGGCGCCGAACTTTCGGCATGTCGATGTTCAAGGTAAACCGACGACCACCGTCGATTTCACGGTGCCGACCGACGGGCTGGAGGCGCCGTGGGGCATGGCGCAGTTCGTGTTCTTCCACGATACCGCCCATCTCGCGACGCCGCCGCGCACCCTTGCCGCGCTGGCCGACTGGATCATCCAGGAGCCCGGTCGCTTCACCTATCCGCAACCGCCGGACTTCATCGGCACCACCTTTCTGAAGCAGGCGCTGGTCGGGCTGGTGGCGGACCGGACGGTGTTGGCGAAGCCGGTCGACGCCGTCGACGCCGCTGCCGTGTCGGCGCCCCTATGGGCCTGGCTCGACCGGATCCGGCCTTCACTCTGGCAGGACGGCCGGACGTACCCGCAGAGCGGCCCGGCGCTGCAACGCCTGCTGGCCGACGGCGAGGTCTCGATGGCCATGGCCTTCAACCCGGCCGAGGCCAGCGCCGCGATCGCGGCGGGGACCCTGCCGGACACCGTACGCACCAGCACCCTGGACGGCGGTACCCTGTCCAACACGCATTTCGTTGCAATCCCGTTCAACGCGGCGGGCAAGGAGGCGGCGATGGTCGTCGCCGACTTCCTGATGTCGCCGGAGGCCCAGGCCCACAAGCAGGACCCGCGGGTATGGGGCGATTTCACGGTGCTGGACGTCGCCGCCCTGCCGCCGGCCGATCGCCGGCGTTTCGCCGATCTGCCGCTCGGCATCGCCACCTTGTCGCCGGAGCAGCTCGGCCCGGCGCTGGCGGAGCCGCATCCGAGCTGGTCCGCCTGGCTGGAGGCCGAGTGGGAACGTCGCTACGCCGCCGGCCGATGATCCGTCGCACCGGCACGACCGACCCGACCGTCGGGCCTCCATGATCCGGATGTTCCCGGCCCTGGCGTTGCTGGCGATGCTGGGGCCGATTGCGGTCGGGCTTGCGGGAACCGTACTGCCGGCCTTCGGCTGGCTGCCTGCACTCGGGCGGTCATCGATCTCATTGGATCCGTGGCGCGATCTTCTCGGCCAGCCCGGCCTGCTGCGATCGGTCGGTCTGTCCTTCGGCGTCGGGCTGGGCGCCAGTGCCGCGGCCTTCCTGGCCGCTCTCGGCTTCGCGGCGGCCTGCTACGGCACCACGGCGTTCGCCTGGATCGGCCGGCTGCTGTCGCCGCTCCTGGCGGTACCGCACGCAACGGTGGCGCTGGGACTGGCTTTCCTGCTGGCGCCCAGCGGCTGGATCGCGCGTCTGCTGTCACCCTGGGCCACGGGCTGGGACCGACCGCCGGACCTGGCAATCCTGCACGACCCCTGGGGAATCGCCCTGGGGTTCGGGCTGCTGCTGAAGGAAGTGCCATTCCTGTTCGTGATGACCCTGGCCGCGCTGGACCGGCTTGACGCCACGCGCCTGCACGCCGCCGCCCGCAGCCTAGGCTGCCGGCCGATGACCGCCTGGATCGTCGTGGTCCTGCCTCGGGTCTATACCCGGCTGCGTCTGCCGGTGCTGGCGGTGATCGCGTTCTCGACATCGGTGGTCGACATGGCGGTGCTGCTGGGCCCGACCACGCCCGCGCCACTGGCGGTCCGGGTGGTCGGCTGGACCGGCGACCCCGACCTCGACCGGCGCCTGCTCGGCTCGGCCGGCGCGTTGCTGCAGGTCGCCGTCACCGCCGCCGCCATCGCGACCTGGCTGGTCGCCGAGCGGCTGGTCGCCCGGCTCGGCCGTGGGTGGCTGGCGCAAGGGGTCAACGGACGACACGAGAACTGGCTGCGTCTGCCGCTGGGCGCGCTGGCGCCGCTGTGCGCGGCGACCGCCGGTGCCGCCCTGCTCGGCCTTGCGGTGTGGTCGGTCGCCGGATCGTGGCGGTTCCCCGACGCATTGCCGGCGACGACCGGGCTCGGCGCGTGGGTCGGCGCGGCGCCCATCCTGGGCGGTACGCTGTCGGTCACGGTGCTCACGGCCGTCGTCAGCGCCGGCGTTGCGACCGTCCTGGTGGTTGGCTGCCTGGAGAACGAGACCCGACGCGGCCTTCGGCCGCCACCCTGGATCGACTGGGTGCTCTACGTGCCTCTGCTGATGCCGCAGGTGGCCTTCCTGTTCGGCCTGCAGGTGCTGTTCGCCGCCACCGGCATCGACGGAAGCTGGGGTGCGCTGATCTGGGCTCATCTGGTGGTCGTCCTACCCTATGTGTTCCTGTCCCTCGCCGGGTCCTGGCGCCGGCTCGACCGGCGCTGGGCGCAGACCGCCCGCACCCTCGGACACGGCCCGGGCCGGGTGCTGTTGCGGGTCACGCTGCCGCTGCTGCTCCGTCCGATGCTGACGGCGATGGCGGTCGGGGTGTCGGTCTCGGTCGCGCAGTACCTGCCGACGTTGTTCGCCGGTGCCGGACGCCTCACCACCCTGACCACCGAGGCGGTGGCGCTGGCTGGCGGCGGCGACCGCCGGGTCATCGGCGCGTTCGGGCTGCTGCAGATGGCGGTTCCCATGGTGGCGTTCGCCGCCGCGCAGTTCCTCCCATCGCTGCTGTTCAGGAGACGACGAGGCGCTGCGGCAGCGATCGATCGGAACGGGCACCACCGTGAGGGGTTCTCAAGGACGGGCCCGGCGCGGCACACTGGGCCGGATGCATCGCCGAGGATTCCATGATTAAGGTTGTCGCCCCGGTTGGGGCCCTGCTCATCAGTGTCGCGCTGCTGCTGATGGGCAATGGCCTGCAGGGGACGCTGCTGCCGATCCGCGCCGAGATCGAGGCGTTCGGCCCGGTCGCCATCGGCATCATGGGATCGGCGTACTTCCTGGGATTTGCGCTTGGATGCCTGTCGGGGCCGATCGTCGTCGGCCGGGTCGGGCACATCCGGACCTTCACGGCCGCCACCGCCCTGGCATCGACCGTCGCGCTGGCCCACGCGCTGATCACCGAGCCCTGGGCCTGGTGGCCGTTGCGGGCGCTGACCGGCTTCGCCTTCGCCATCCTGTACATGGTGATCGAAAGCTGGCTGAACGAACGCGCCACCAACGAGACCCGCGGCACGGTCATGTCGATCTACACGGTCATCAACCTGACCGTGATCATGGCCGGCCAGATGCTGCTGACGCTCTACAACCCGGCGTCGTTCGCGCCGTTCGCCCTGGCATCGATCCTGGTTTCGCTGGCCGCCCTGCCGGTTGCGTTGACGACCTCGCTCGCCCCCGCGCCGTTGCAGAGCACTAAGATTCGGATCCTGCGGCTCTACCGGATCTCGCCGGTCGGCTTCATGGGGGCCTTCACCGTGGGGCTCGGCAATGGCGCGTTCTGGTCGCTGGCGCCGCTGTTCGCGACCGGCAGCGGCCTCGACATCAACGGCGTGGCGGCCTTCATGAGCCTGGTTGTCCTTGGCGGCGCTATCGGACAATACCCGCTGGGCAAGCTGTCCGACCGGACCGACCGCCGCCGGGTGATCCTCGCCGCTGCCGTCGGTGTCGTGCTGATGGGCGGACTCCTGCCGTTCGTGACGGTCATGTTCGTGCCCGGCCTGTATGTCGGAGCGTTCCTGTTCGGCCTGACCGCCATGCCGGTCTACGCCCTGGCCGTCGCCCACATGAACGATTTCGTCGAGTCCGACGGCTTCGTCGAGGCTTCGTCGGGCATGCTGATGATCTACGCCGCCGGCGCGGTGGTCGGCCCGATGATCGCCTCCTGGGCGACCGGCCTGGCCGGAACCGACCTGCTGTTCCCCTACATCGCCGTCGTGTATGCCGGGTTCGCGGCCTTCGTGGTTGTGCGGATGCGGGTCCGGTCGGCGCCGCATCCCGATGTTCGCCCGGACTTCGTCGCCACCGCGGGCACATCGCCGACCATCAACACGCTCGACCCGCGCTCGGACGCCGAGGCCACGCCGGATCCGTCATTGGCCGGCGGCCCAACCGAGCCGACGCCCGCCGGTTCCGCCCCGCCCGACGACGACGGGCGCGGCATGGTGTCGCGGACGCCCCCGGAACAGGGTTGAAATCCGGCGCCCCAGGGGCTATGTGAGCGCCTTCGAGTTCCCATCATTCACGCGCCCCGCCGGTCGGATCCCGTCCGGCGCGCGCGTCGCTCGCGCCTTTGAGCCGGTTGAAGGTTCGTTTTCGGCGCGATGCCAAAACATCTAGAGGAGGTTTTGTATGGCCGATAAGCCGCTTGCCGGACGCGTCATTGCTATCATGCTCGCCAATGGTTTCGACGAGATCGAGTTCACCGAGCCGCAGAAGAAGCTGATCGAGGCCGGTGCCACCACCAAGGTGGTGTCGCGGGCCAATGGTCTGGTCAACGGCTGGTACGAAGGCTCCTGGGGTCATTTCTTCCCGGTCGACGTCGACCTGGCCGAGACCCTGGCGGTTGATTTCGACGGCCTCGTGGTGCCGGGTGGCATCCGGGCGGTCGAGAAGCTCGCCGAGGAAGCCCACTCCAAGCGCGTCCTGAAGGCGTTCATGCGCGCCGGCATGCCGGTGGCCGTGACGGGCGACGCCGGCAAACTGCTGGTCGTCACCGAAGACGCCAAGGGCCGGACCGTGACCTCCAGCGAGGAAGCCCGGGCCGACCTGGAAGCCGCCGGCGCGAGCTGGGAAGCCGGCCCGGTTGTCGTCGAGGGCAACCTGGTAACCGCCAATGGCGTCGAGGGCGTTCGCGAGGCGATGGATCGCTTCGTCGAGGTCGTTGCCGCTTACCACAACAAGGAAGACGCCAAGGCCGCCTGAACCGGCCGGGTCCCGCAGCGCGGGACTCGCCCAGGCACGGCCACCTCTTCGTCATCGACGATCCCGTTGATCGGATGACTGCGATTGAACGACGCCGCCAGACTGGTCGGCGTCGTTTTTCGTTGGGGCATCCGGTCCCGAATCCACTTAGTGTCGGGCCATGACAACATCCCCATCCATTCCGTCCGCTGACGCGCCACGCACGATCGCCAGTCCATGCGTCGGGGTCTGCCAGATCGACCGCGACACCAAGTTCTGCCTCGGCTGCTGGCGGACCATCGAGGAAATCGCGCACTGGTCGCGCTACCCCGACCCGCAGCGCCTCGAAGTGCTTGAACGCCTGCGGGAGCGGCAACGCGACGCCGGCCAGGACCGCCGCCGCGTGACCCGCCGGCGGCAGGCCCGCATGGATTCGACCAACACCCCCTGACGAGACGGGAGCCCCTGCCGTGGCCGATTGCCTGACCGACCTGCTCGCCGAACGCGGCCACCTGATCGCCGACGGCGCCATGGGGACCAACCTGTTCGCCCTCGGACTGGAAACCGGCGACTCTCCGGAATTGTGGAACGTCGAGCATCCGGACCGGGTCGCCACGGTTCACCGCAACTTCCTGGAAGCCGGCTCCGATCTCGTACTGACCAACAGCTTTGGCGGCTCCAGCTTCCGCCTCAAGCTGCACCATGCCCAGGATCGGGTGCGCGAACTCAACGCCGCCGCCGCCGCCATCGCCCGGCGCGAGGTCGACGCCCACGCCGCCGCAACCGGCCGGCAGGCCCTGGTGGCCGGCTCGATGGGACCGACCGGCGAGTTGTTCGTCCCGTTGGGCGCACTGACCGCCGAGGACGCCGCCGAGGCGTTCGCCGAACAGGCCGCCGGCCTCGCCGAGGGTGGAGCCGACGTGCTGTGGGTTGAGACCATGTCGGCACCGGAGGAGGTGCTGGCCGCGGTCATCGGCGGCGCCCGCACCGGGCTGCCGATCGTCGTCACCATGACCTTCGACACCAACGCCCGCACCATGATGGGCGTCACCCCGGCGGAGTTCGCGGAGTTCGCGCAAGGCCTTGAGCATGTGCCGGCCGCCATCGGCGCCAACTGCGGGGTCGGACCGGCGGAGCTGGTCGACACCATCCTCGGCATCACGGCAGCGGCGCCGGGCGCCGTGGTGGTCGCCAAGGGCAACTGCGGCATCCCGCAATACGTCGAGGGTGCCATCGTCTACAACGGCTCGCCCGAGGCCATGGCCGCCTACGCCCGGCTGGTCCGCGACGCCGGCGCGCGCATCATCGGCGGCTGCTGCGGGTCGACCGCCATCCACGTCAAGGCGATCGCCGACGCGCTGGACGGCTATCTCCCCGGTTCCCGACCGGATCTGGCGCGGGTGACCGAGGTGCTCGGCGCGCCATGGGCCAAGCCGGGGCGCCTCGCCGATTCCGACCCGCGCGCAGACAGCGAGCCGCGGCGCCCGCGCCGCCGCCGGGCCTGATCCACCGAGCAGGAGCGACGAACCCATGGCCGATCCGATCTTTCACCTTCTGGCCGGCGCTCCGGCCCCCGTTGCCCCGTACAGCCACGCGGTCGAGACCGGCGGCTGGGTTCTGGTCACCGGCCAATTGGCCACCGATCCGGATGATGACGACACGCCGCTGCCGGATGGTGTCGAGGCGCAAACCGCCAAGACCATGGACAACCTGGGGCGGGTCCTTTCCGGCCTTGGGCTCGGCTTCGAGCATGTGCTGCAGGCCCGGGTGTTCATCACCCATTTCGAGCGCGACTACGCGGCCATGAACGCGGTCTACGCCTCGTATTTTCCCGACGACCGTCGCCCCGCACGCACCTGTATCGGCGTCACCGGGCTCGCCCGGGGCGCCCTGGTGGAGATCGATTTCGTCGCAAAGCGGCCCTGAACACTTCAATTGAAGCGGCGACGGAAGCAGATCGGCGACGCTGCCGGTCCTTGCGGCCCCACTGCGGATGTCATTCTCTGAACTGAAGCCCAGGGACGGAGAGAATGATGAGCTTTCAGGACGAACTGGCCGACATAAAGCAGGCAGTGACCGAGAAGCGCGGCGCCGAGATGATTGCGACATACGAGCGTGGAATCGACGCGCTGCGAGCTACCGGCATCGCGAACCGCGCGCTTGCCGTTGGCGATGCCATGCCGGACTTCGAGCTTCCGAACGCTCGCGGTCATACGATTCGATCGAAGGACCTGGTCGGCCGCGGGCCGCTGATCATCACATTCTACCGGGGTGGCTGGTGCCCATACTGCAATCTGGAACTGCGCGCCTATCAGGCCCAACTTGACCGGATCCGCGCACTCGGCACCAGTGTGGTGGCGATCTCGCCGGAACAGCCCGACCAGTCGCTGTCGACCGCCGAGCGCAACGAACTAGCCTTTGAAGTGCTGAGCGACCATGGCAACGCGGTCGCCCGGAGGTTCGGTTTGGCGTTCAGGCTCAGCGACGAGCTGATCGAGACCTTCCGGCGCAACGGCAACGACCTGGAGCAACGCAACGGCGACGGATCGTGGGAGTTGCCGATCCCCGGGACCGTCGTGATCGACCGGCACAGCCGGGTCGTCCTGGCGGACGTTGATCCCGACTACACGAAGCGCCAAGACCCAGTGGATGTCCTAAACGTCGTTCAACATTCGGTCGAAAAAGCCTGATAACTCGTCGTTCTCGTGATTCCTTAACCAGTTCGAAACCTGCTTGCGGCATACTGTACAGCCGAAACGGGACCGCACCGTAGACTGACGACGGCCGGTCTCCAGACACATGGCCGACGCTGGCTGGACAGAGCATGACCCAGGTCGACGAGATTGCATGGATTGATCCCTCGGATGCTGCAATCGAGGGATCGGCGGACCAGGTGCTGCGATTCGACGGTGTGGTCGACGCCGCCGTGGTGAAAGCCATCGATCCGGCGGTCGAGCAGATCGCCTGGATCACCAGCCCCGGCCAGCTTGAAGAACCGAAGCACGCGTTCCTGCTGGAGCATTGGCAAGCCCTGGCCAAGGCACGCCAGGGCATTCCCGACCGCCGCGACCTGGACGTGCTCGATCTGGTGCCGGCGCTCGGCAACCTGATGATGCTGGAGGTCGAGCGCGACGGATTCGATGCGACCTACCGGGTCTACGGCACCAACGTCGCCGACAAGGCGGCGCGAGACTGGACCGGATTTCGGGTGTCGGAAATGAACCGCACGACGAAGACCGCGGCCGCCCTGCTGTACCGATCGTGCTACCGCGCCATCTACCGGCGCCCGGCTCCGCTGTTCACCGAGCACGCGTCACCGCCGTATCTCAGCGTCCGATCCTGGCGCCGGCTGATCCTGCCGCTGGCCGACGGTGACCGGCGCTGCGCCCGCTTCCTGGTCGGCAACCTGCCGGTCGGTCAGCGCATCCTGACCCCCGCCGAGATCGAGGACCTGCCGCGCCGCACCGGCCGGATCGGCCCTTCAGATTCGGCTCACCTCACACCATGAGCAGCGCAGCGGAATCGAGCCACTGATTGGGTCGGCCTTCGCGGTCGGGATTGCTGCATTGATGTTGGCCGCCAACGGATGCGCGGCGTCGTACGGACTGCCCGCCGGCCCGTCCACCCACCAGCCGTGCTGGCCAAACACGCCGCCGGGCGGCAGGTCGCGAACGATCGACACCCGCGCCACCGTCCGGCCGCGCGCCGTGCGGACCACCGCCCAGTCGCCGCGCGACAGGCCGCGCGCCGCCGCGTCCGCCTCGGCCATCTCCAGGACCGGATCGGGCATCAACCGACGCAACGACGCGATGTTGCGGTGCTGGCTGTGGCAGAACGCCACCGTCTTGGCCGACCCGAGCCGCAGCGGATAGCGCGGATCGGCCGGGATCAAGTCCTGCGGATCGAAGGACGGAACCGGACGCTGGCCATGGCCGTGCAACCGTTCGGAATAGATCTCCAAGCGTAGGCTCGGTGTCGGGAAGCCGCGTGGCACCCCGTCTACGTCAGCAACAGCATGGGCTTCCAGGACAGCGGTGCCGTCGACTGCCACCCCTTCCGGTGCCGCCCGAAGCTGCGCGACCGTCAGACCGGCCGGAGACAGCGCATGATCGTGCCCGGCGTCGGCGCTGCCGTCGAAAAACTGTCCCGACAGGCCCAGCCGCTCCGCCAGCGCCAGCACGATGTCGGTGTCGGCACGTGCCTCGCCGACCGGCGCGACCACCGCTGGGCGCAGCTGCACCCGGCGCAGCCCCTCAAGGCTGCCGTCGAATCCGGTGCGCAGCCCCTCGCGCTCCCACGACGTCGCCGCCGGCAGGATGATGTCGGCAAACCGCGCCGTGGCGTTCACGAAGAAGTCGGTGTGGACGTGGAAATCGAGTGCCGCCAGCGCACGCTCGGTCAGATCGGTATCGGGTTGCGAGACCAGCAGGTTGGTGCCGAACGACACCAGCATTCGGACCGGATACGGATCGCGTTCCAGGACCGCCCGCCAGACGTCACGCGCCGTCACCCAACCGTTCAGCCCCGGCCCCAGCGGCCGGGCGTCCAGGCCCAGCGCCTTGGCTTTCTGCCCGGGGCTGATCAGATCCCCGCCTGAAATGTCGGCGAACGCCGCCGCGCCGCCCGGCACGTTGCCGCCGGCCTTCCCGTAGCTGCCGGTCAGGGCGTACAGCAGGGAAATCGCCCGATCGGTCTGCGTGGCGGTCGGGCTCTGGCCGACGCCGTTCCAGGCGTAGTAGGCGACGCTCGGCGCACTCGCCAGGATCTGGGCGGCATTCGCCAACGCAGCCTCGGGAACGCCGGTCACCGCCGCCACCCGCTCCGGTGGCCATGCGGCGGCGGCACCGGCGTAGAGCTCGAAGGCGCTGCGGCAGGCGATCGAACCGGCAAGCCCCACCACGGTGGTCTGCGAGCAAAGTTCAGGCTCCGCATCGTCCAGCCAGACGCCGCGGGCGGTGTCGTAGCGCAGCAGGCCCCCATCCCCGTCCAACGCCATCGCCACGTTGACGCGCCCTTCGGCGGTCAGGTCCGCCTCGCGCAGCAGGCGGCCGGTATCTTCGCGCACCAGCAGCGGGCCGTTGGTCCAGCGTACGGCAAACTCCTGGTCAAACGCGCCACGCCCGATCAGCAGATGGGCAAGGCCAAGGGCAAGGGCCTGGTCGGTTCCCGGCCGGACCGCCAGCCACTGGTGGGCCCGCCGGGCCAGCGCGGTCGGCCGGGGGTCGATCACCAGCAGCCTGGCGCCGCGCCGGACCGCCTTCAGCACCTCGACATTGCGGGCAAGCCAGGTGGCCGACGGGTTGGTGCCCCACAGCACCACGCATTCGGTATTGGCGAAGTCCGGCGTGCCGATGTCGGTGCCATAGGTGAAGCGGCTGGCGAAATCCTTGTGCCAGTTGCAAATCTCGGTGCCGTAGATGGTGTTCGGGCTGCCATAGGCGCGGATCAGCCGTTCGATCCAGGAGATCGAGTCGGAGATGTGGGTGCCGCTCGGCGTGGTGACCGAGAACGCCACCTGCTCCGGACCGTGTTCGCGCGCGACCGTCAGCAGCCGGCCGGCGATCTCGTCCAGCGCCTCGTCCCAGGTGATCGGCTGCCAGCCGGGATCGGCCGATCCCTTTGGCGCGGTGCGGCGCATCGGCCGGGTCAAACGGTCGGGATGGTAGACCAATTCCGGCGCTGCACGGCCCTTCGGGCACAGCTTCTCCCCGGTTGGATGTTCCGGCAGCGGCTCGATGCCGGTCAGGCGGCCGTCTTCGACCACGGCGACACAGCCGCAACGCGACCGGCACTGCGTGCAGAAAGCAGGGGTACGGGTGACAATAGACATGTGGGCCTCACGGAATGCCGCAGCAGCCTGGCCGTTTAATCCCGGCGGGCGACGGGTAGGATCAACCGAACACGCTGCCCAGACTCGCACACGAACCAGATGGTCGAACAGGGGATCCATTGGATGACAGCCGGAATGCCGCTTCTCCTCCTGATACTCGCCGGCTGGTCGATCGCATCGGCATCCGCCCAGCGTCTGCCGGACGGAGACATAGCGGTGGCCGATGGGCACGGCGCCTTGCAGGCCTGGTACGAACGGCCGACCACGCGCTACGGGCACGGCGTGCTCGGCGATGCAATCGAGGCCGGCAGCCTCGTGGTACTCGACGATCACGGTAAACGGCACGAGCACGTGTTGCCGGACCACCGGGTCTTCGAGGACATCACCCCACGGCTGGCCGACCTCGACGGCGACGGGCGCATCGAGGTGGTGACCATCCGCTCCGACCTCGACGCCGGCGCCGCCGTGGCCGTCTACGCGGTGAACTCGGGATCGCTGGTCGAAGTCGCCGCCAGCGACCCGATCGGCCAGCGCAACCGCTGGCTCTCGATCGCGGCGATCGCCGATTTCCTCGGCGACGGAAGGCGATCCATTGCCGTCGTCCGGACACCGCACCTCAGCGGGGTTCTGGAACTGCTGGCTCTTCGGGAAGGCAAGCTGGTTCGGGTTGCAGGCCCGCAGTCGGGATACTCAAGCCATGCCATCGGCTCGCGGGTTCTGTCGCTGGCGGTGGCCGTCGATCTCGATGGAAACGGGACCGCCGATCTCGCGGTCCCCGACCTGTCCCGCCGGCAGGTAGTGTTCGTGACGTTCGCAGGCGGCCTTCGCGCGCTGTCACGCCACCCGTTGCCGGCTCGAGTCGGGGGTCAGATCCGTGCCGCCGGTTCCCGCACCATTGCCGTTCCGCTGGAAGACGGCACGGTGCTCGAGATCCGGAACTAGGAGAGAGGCGGAGGCGGTCCCGCCAAAACGACGACGACCGCCTCCAGCGGTATCAGAGGCCGATACGGGCGTTCTGCGGGAACATGAACTTGCGGGCATCGGCATCCAACTCGGCCTTGAAGGCGTGGCCGGCCTTGTCCTTGACCGCCAGCGCGCGGGCGGCGGCTGGACGGGCCCCGATCTCGTCCATCAGGCGCTTCAGGTTCGGGAACTTGTCGAGAGCGCCGTCATCCATGACGAAGCCCAGCAGCCGCGCCCAGCCCCACACGCCCATATCGACGATCGTGTAGGTGTCGCCCAGCATGTAACGGCCCTTGCCGAGCTGTGCGTCGAGGATGCCGTAGTGGCGCTCGGCCTCGAAATCGTAGCGGTTGATCGCATAGGGCAGCTTCTCCGGTGCCATGCGCTTGAAGTGCACCGCCTGGCCGGAGTACGGGCCGATGCCGGTTGCGATGAACATCAGCCAGGACAGCAGGTCGCCGCGTGCCTTCGGCGTGTTGGCCGGCAGGAACTTGCCGTGCTTCTCGGCGAGGTACAGCAGGATCGCGTTGCTGTCGAACACCGTCACGTCGCCGTCGACGATGGTCGGTGCCTTGGCGTTCGGATTGATCGCCAGATACTCCGGCTTGAACTGCTCGCCCTTGCGGGTATCGACCGGAATCGACTCGTAGGGAATCTCCAGCTCTTCAAGGAGCAGGGCCACCTTGGTCGGGTTCGGACCGGTATTGTAGTAGAATTTCAGCACAGTATGCCTCCCGTTGGCATTGAAAGGACGGTCCGGTTGGATCGCCTGAGATGGATGTTCGGCGGAGTGTCGGACAGACGCGGTTCGACCCGCGTTCACAATATGAGGAGCCGATGCCTCCTGTTCATCCCTAGCTGCGGTGGATCGGGTCGATCCACTTGACGGCTTCCGGCTTCTCCACCGGATCGATGTCCAGGTTGACCACCACGCTCTCACCGTCGCTGCGCACCAGCACGCAGTCCAGCGGCTCGTCGGTCGAGGCGTTGATCTCCTGGTGCGGCACGAACGGCGGCACGAAGATGAAATCGCCCGGGCCGGCCTCGGCGACGAATTCCAGTTTCTCGCCCCAACGCATGCGCGCCCGGCCGCTGACCACGTAGATCACGCTCTCCAGCTCGCCATGATGATGCGCGCCGGTCTTGGCATTCGGATGGATCTTGACCGTGCCGGCCCACAGCTTCTGGGCACCGACACGGGCGAAGTTGATGGCCGCGGCACGGTTCATTCCCGGCGTCTGGGCAGTGTTGGTGTCCAGCTGATCGCCAGGGATCACCCTGACGCCGTCGTGCTTCCAGTCGGTCGGAGCGTGGTGATGATCGTGGCTCACGGCCAGCCTCCTTCGTCGAATCGAACGGTAATTCGGTACGCCGAACAGATAGCCCGTCACCGCCGTGACGCAAGGCGCGCGCTGGGAACGACTGCATTCGTCCGCAGGGCCGTCTGCGGTGCTCGACTCAATCCCCCGCTGCGTGCTGCCGACGCATCTCCGCGAGCGCGCCGGCGGCATACACGCGAGCCTGCAACGCGACGATATCCGGATGGCTGACCGGAAACGCCACACGGTAGACGTCGCGGCGGATCAGGGTGAACACCAGTGCCCCATGCAGCATGACGGCAAGCTCCCGCTCCGCCGGGCTGACCGCCAGCGCCTCGAGGTTCGGCAGCCCCGCCTCCCGGCGCAACGCGCCCAGGATCGGCATCAGGTAGCGCTGGTCCAGGCGCGAGCGGTACCGCACCGGCAGATTGACGCCGTCGAGCGACGCCCGCAGGAAGAGACGCAGGTTCTGGCGCGTCGCCCGGTTCACGAAGTCGATGTAGAACGCGGCAATCCGGCCGTCGAGCGCCCCCGGGCCGTCCAGAAGCCTGGGATCCGGTCCGCTGCGCTCGGCCAGGAACCGCCGCTCAAGGACCGCGTCGATCAGCGCATCCTTGGATGGAAAGTGCTTGTAGAGCAGCGCCTGCGTCACGCCCATGCGCCGCGCCAGCTCCCGTGTGGTCACACCGAATCCGTCCTCGGCGAATGCCGCGGCGGCACCCTCGATCAGCACGATCTGACGTTCCGCCGAGGGCAGGCGGCGGCGCGGTCGGGCAGGCTCGTCCATGCGGCGGGTATGACCGCCGCCGGGTCGCCGCGCAAGCCCGGCGTCACTTGCCCTTCAGGCGCTTCAGGGCGTCCATGGTGATGAAGGTGAAGTCGCTTGAGGCCTGCGGCTTGTGGCACTCGAAGCAGCGGTCCATGGTCTTGTCGGTACGCCGCGCCCCGTCGGCCGCGAACCAGGCATACTCCCACTCGCCGTTGCGGGTTGCCTCCGGATACTGGGCCCCCCAGCCCTGGCGCTTCTCCATCACGAACACCCCGGCGACCGCGTCGGTCGGCAGCAGTGCGCCGTCGGCATCGAGCACCGGAGCATCGCCTGCGCCGAGTCGGGCTTTGTGATCCTCCATCACCAGAACGGTGCCGTACGGCAACGGCGCGTCCGCCTTGGCCGCCTCATAGGCGTCGCGGTTGATGTAGAAGAATCGGGTGATCTTTCGATCGACCTTGTCCTTGGTGGCGTAGCGCAGGAATTCGGTCTCGAAACCCTTGGGGTAAGCCACATCCTCGGTTCCGGCATTGACCGTCGCGGCGAAGCCGGCGAGTACGGCCGCAAGCGCATAGGACCAGCGATTCCGATTTGCCATCGTGATCTCCCGTCGTGGCGTGACGCGAACCCGGCTACTTCGCGTTGGAGACGATAAGTAATCAAATGACAACTTAGTGATCCGGCCGTGACCGCCGTCTTGGACCGGCTCGGGACCTGGGGTATGGAAGCGCCCTCCGCCATAACGGAAGCATGTTGATGAACAAGGGCCTGTCGCGACCGAAGAACCAGATCCGCTTCCTGCTGCTGGAGGGAATCTCGCCTTCGGCGGTCGAGGTGCTGCGCAGTGCCGGCTACGACAATGTCGAGGTGCTGCCAAAGGCGCTCGACCAGACCGCGCTGACCGAGGCACTGAAGGACGTGCAGATCCTCGGCATCCGGTCGCGCACCCAGCTCACCGAAGCGGTGATCGACGCGGCTTCATCGGTGGTGGCCGTCGGATGCTTTTCGGTCGGCACCAACCAGGTCGACCTGGGCGCCGCCCAGCGCCGCGGCATCCCGGTGTTCAACGCCCCGTTCTCCAACACCCGCAGCGTCGCCGAACTGACCATCGCCGAGATCGTCATGCTGTTCCGCGGCGCCTTCACCAAGTCGATGGCCGCCCACCGGGGCGGCTGGATCAAGAGTGCCGCCGGCAGCCGCGAAGTACGGGGCAAGACCCTGGGCATCGTCGGTTACGGCAACATCGGAACCCAGCTCGCGACCCTGGCCGAGGCCATGGGCATGCGGGTCATCTATTTCGACCGCACCGACAAGCTGCGGCACGGCAACGTCGAACCGACTGACAGTCTGCAGCAGTTGCTGGAACGCGCCGACGTGGTGTCGCTGCACCTGCCGGAGACGTCCGAGACCATGGGCATGTTCGGCGCCGCGCAGATCCGTGCCATGAAGCCCGGCAGCTTCCTGATCAACAACGCCCGCGGCACCCTGGTGGATGTCGAGGCGTTGGCCGCCGCCCTGCGCGACGGCCACCTGGGCGGGGCGGCGGCCGATGTGTTCCCGACCGAGCCGAAGTCCAATGCCGACGCCTTCGAAAGCCCGCTGCGCGGCCTCGACAACGTGATCCTGACCCCGCATGTCGGCGGCTCGACCGAGGAAGCGCAGGAGCGCATCGGCGACGAGGTGGCGCGCAAGCTGGTGGAATACTCCGACGTCGGATCGACCGTCGGTGCCGTCAACTTCCCGCAGGTCCAGTTGCCCAAGGGCACCACGGTGACCCGGTTCATCCAGGTCCAGCGCAACCTGCCCGGCGAACTCGGCACGCTGAACGACCTGTTCGCCCGCCACCGCATCAACATCGCCGCCCAGCACTACCAGACCGCCGGCGATATCGGCTACGTGGTGCTCGACGCCGAGGGCGAAGTGCCGGGCGCCTTCGAGATCCTGACCGAGATCCGCGCCCTGTCGGGCACCATCCGCGCCCGTCTGCTGAACCGGGCGTAAGAATCGTCCGTCGAACCGTGGCCGCTCGGGACCTCTTAGGCCCGACGCATCGCCGCCGTCACCAGGCCGGCACCGATCAGGCAGCTGCCACCGACCCGGTTGATGGCGCGCAGCACCGACGGTGAGCGCAGCCGGGCCCGCACCCCGCCGGCCAGGAGGATGAACGCCGCGTTGGTGACCCCGCCCATCAGGACGAAGGTCGGCGCCAGGATCGCCAGCTGTGGCAGGACCGGCGCGTCGGCGGTCATGAACTGCGGCAGGAAGGCCACGAAGAACGCCAGCCCCTTGGGGTTGAGCGCTGTGACGATGAAACCCTGCACCGCCCGGCGTCGGCCGGCACCGGCAGCGGCTCGCGCGATTCCCTCGGGATCGACCGGCGCCCTCCAGAGCTTGATGCCGAGCCACACCAGATAGGCCGCACCCACCCATTTGAACACGGTGAACACCGTCGCCGACGCCGCCAGCAGCGCGCCGAGTCCGATAGCGCACACCGAAATCGCCAGCAGGTCGCCCAACAGGACGCCGCCAAGGGTGATCAACGCCGACCGGCGACCTTCGCCGAGGGCATAGCCAACCACCAGCATGACCGTCGGCCCGGGAATGATCAGCATCACGAAGGAAGCGGCGGCAAAGGCGAGCCAGGTTTCGATCGGCATCAGGTGTCCTCCCAGCAGATGGTCACGGTTCGGTTGAGCAAGCCCGCGGCCGGATGATCCGGTCAAGCCTGATCAGCGAGCCGGCCTATTTCCCGAACGTGACTTCGGTCGTCTTGCGCAGCTTGCGGACCACCCGGGTCAGGAACAGCTTCAGGATCGGTGGTGTCTGCTCGATCATCGCTTCGTACTGGGCGCGCGAGATCAGCAGGCAGTGCGTGCTGTCGACCGCCCGCACATATCGGGCGTGCGGGGCGTGGTCGATCAGGGCCATCTCCCCGAAGATCTCGCCCTTGCCGAGGACCGCGACCACGATCTTGCGCTCGCCGACCTTGCGGTACACCTCGACCTTGCCGGCTTCGATCAGGAACGCGCCCTGGCAGGCTTGGCCCGGCTCGACGATGATCTCGCCCGCATCGAAAGACAGCTGCTTCAGCTTCATGGCACCCCCTCGATCGTTCCGAGCTTACCCGCAGTGCCGGCGGCATCGCCAGCGCAGGGGTTCCCGCCGTTGCCATGCGGCGGAGACACGTCGGATATGCGGATGACCGCAACGGAATCCGCTTGACCCCCGGGAACAGCATCCCCATTCTGCGCCTCACGAACGGCTGGGAAACGACGGGGCAAAATCCCATCGCTTCCTGGCCGATCTTTTTGGGGCGGCATCCCGCCCGTTTGGAGGTCGTCGACGACATAGTCTGCACGGTAATCGCCCGGCGAAACCCGTGTCCGCCCGCCCTTTCGGGGGTGGGCTTTCTTGTCTGCCCATTCCGCTCGTCCCGTAGGGCCCCACGTGGTCCATGGGGGTGGAGGGTCTAAGGGTAGCTGGGTCAATCTTCTGGTTAGGAGGAGTGAGTGTTGGATCAGAAACTCGCCACCAAATTGGGGATGGACTCGGCCACTCAGCCGAGCGAATTCCATGCCGACTCCGTCAACCGCGATACCGTCTATCGCGGCCCCGCGCCCCGCACCGAGGGCGAGGACAATATTATCCGTCTGCCGTCGGCGGGTATTTCCAGTTCGGACGAACGGCTCGACCACTTCGTCAAGAAGGACGGGCTGACCTTTGCCGGGACCCACCTGATTATCGATCTCTGGGGTGCCAAGCGCCTGGACGAGATCGAGCACATCGAAGAAGCGCTCAAGGAGTGCGTGACCGCGGCCGGTGCGACCCTGCTGCACATCCACCTACACCACTTCTCGCCGAACGGCGGGGTGTCGGGCGTGGCGGTGCTGGCGGAATCGCACATCTCGATCCACACATGGCCGGAGTGCGAGTACGCCGCTCTCGACGTGTTCATGTGCGGCGACGCCAAGCCGCACGCCGCCATCGAAGTCCTGAAGCAGGCCTTCGCGCCGACCAGCGTCAACCTGGGCGAGCACAAGCGGGGCATGGTGGCATGACCGAGTGGTTCACGGAGACGCTGCACCCCTGGTTGGCGCAGCGTCTCCGGATCGACCGGGTCCTGTTCCGCGACAAGACCGAGCATCAGGACCTGATCATCTTCGAGAACGAGCGCTTCGGCCGGGTGCTGACGCTGGACGGCGTGGTGCAGACCACCGAGGGCGACGAGTTCGTCTATCACGAGATGCTGACCCACGTGCCGTTGATGGCCCATGGCGCAGTGCGCCGGGTACTGATCATTGGCGGCGGCGACGGCGGCATGGCCCGTGAGGTCCTGAAGCACAAGGCGGTCGAGAAGCTGACCATGGTCGAAATCGATCGCGGCGTGGTCGACATGAGCCGCGAGCACCTGCCGTCCCTGTCGGCCGGCGCGTTCGATGACCCGCGTCTCGACCTGGTGATCACCGACGGCGCGAAGTTCGTCGCCGAGACGGCCGAGCGCTTCGACGTGGTGATCGTCGATTCCACCGATCCGATCGGCCCCGGCGAGGTGCTGTTCACCGCCGAGTTCTACGCCAACTGCAAGCGCTGCCTGACCGACGGCGGCATCGTGGTGACGCAGAACGGCGTGCCGGCCCTGCAGGGCTCGGAAGTCACCAACTCATACCACCGCCTCGGCAAGTCGTTCGCCGATGTCGGGTTCTACGTGGCGGCGGTCCCGACCTACCAGGGCGGCTTCATGGCACTCGGCTGGGCGACCGACGATGCGGCCAAGCGCCGGCATGACGCGGCTACCATCGAGGCACGCTTCGGCCCACTGGGCATCGCCACCCGCTACTACACGCCGGCGATCCACCAGGCCTGCTTCGCTCTGCCGAAATTCGTGCTCGACCTGATGAAGTAGGGCGTCCCGGCCTGCGCGACGCGGGTCGGAGACTACTTGCGGATCATCAACTCGCCGACGATCCGGCCCAGCACCCGGTTCTGGCCGTCCTTGGACACGCCGAACTCGGCCGCGGCCGCCACGGCGAAGGCATCTCGGAACGGATAGTCGGGCACGGCGACGTCGAAGGTGTCGCGCCGCTGCTCGCGGTTCAGATGATACAGCGCCGCCGCACGCGGCTTGATCAACCGGTCGGCGTAGTAGCGCAGCGCCTCCATCGACATGTGCTGGAACGAGTAGAAGTTCACCAGCAGGTCGACCGGCACGGCGATCCGGTCGATCAGCCACGGTGCGACGATGTTGATGCCGCCGCCGACGACCGTATCGTCCTCGCTCCACACCAGGTTCACCCGGTCACCGAAGAAATGGCCGAGGAACCGGGTCGCCAGCAGCATGTTCAGCGGGAGGTCGGTGTAGAACGCGGTCTCGACGCCGAACATCCAGATCAGGTCGCGCAGGCTGCGGCCATGACCACCGCCGATCTCCACCAAAGTGTTCACGCTGCGGCCGCGGGCCCGCATCAGCTCGCTGACCGTAATCGCCCGGCGGGCGATCCGCAGGGCGTGCAGCGTGCTGAAGCCCCGGTGAGCGCCAACGCTGAACGGGAGGCGGATGCCGCCGAACCTGCCGTCGTCACCGATCAGGCGGACCCAATCGTCGATGCGGCCCGGGCTTGAATTCATGAGCGCCCGGCATTCGAGCACCAGGCCGTTGTTGAAGATCGTCTGGTGACGGGCCCGGGCCTCCGGGCTGAGTTCTGGCCGCCGGTGACCATAGCCATCGATGCCGAACGCGGTCGGGCCCAGCATATAATCGTCGGGTTCGAATCCAATGCCGCCGAACACATGGTCGGCGAAACGGTCGACCGCCTGGACGCTGGGCCGCACGGCGAACTTGTAGACCTCGCCGCCGGATGGATACCAGCCGAGTTCCTTGTAGCGGTCGCAGTCCGCGATCAGCCGAGGGTAGCGCTCCAGCGCCGCGCGGATGGCCGACTCATTCATCATCGATCCTTGTATCGGCGTTCAACCGGCGGCGGACCGCCGATCAATCGGTCAGCAGCTTGCCGGCTCGTCCGGCCAGCGGCTGGCCACCGGCGATCTTGGCGATCGTCTCCCCCGGCCAGACGAAGCGATGGGTCTTGCGGGCGAACACGAACCCATCGGTTCCGGCTGTGATCTCGATGCGACCCTCCGCCGGGTCGTCGGCGGTCGGGTCGATCAGGTCGGCGACCGGCTGGCCGGCGACCACCTCGGCGCCCAACGGCACCCGGTAGCTGACAATCCCCGGCAGCGGCGATTTCACGATCTCCATGCCGTTCAGCGGGGTCGCCGGGCGCAGCAGGTCCGGGACCGGGCCGGGGTCGCCGCCGATCACCCCCCGATGCTGCAGGAACCGATAGATCCGGTCGGCGTCGTCCTCGGCCAGGGCGTCGCCGACATCGCCGCCGCCGCGCAGCTCGACGGTCGACGCGAGGCAGGCCGACGGCACCGGCGTGGCCGCGCCGAAGCGGTTTCGAAGGTCGAACCAGAGTTTGCTCAGGGACTCGTCGAACGGGTTGCCGCCGGATTCATTGGCCAGCATTGTCACCGGGCTTTCCAGGAACGCCGGCAAATCGGCCGCATCCGGCCACAGGTGGTCGGCCAGGTAGACGTGGAACGTGGCATCGTCATCGCAATGCAGGTCGAGCACGATGTCGGCGTCGCACGCCAGCCGCATCAAGGTCAGCCGCAGATAGGCACCCTCGCCCTCCGCGTGGGCGGCCTGATCGGCCAGGATCTCGGCGAACACGTCGCGAATCAGCGCGACGTTGGTCTCGGTATCCTTGCCCAGGCGGCCGGCCACCGCGTCGCCCACCGCTGCGGCCAGGTCGGGGTATTCCCGGTTGAAGTTGGTGCCGTCGGCCAGGCTGGTCCGCCCGATCATCTGGCCGCGCAGCAGCTGGGACTGGCCGATCGGGTTGGCCACCGGCACCAGCACGATCTGCCCGAGGATCGGATCCTCCCCGGCGTCGAGCCGGCGGATCAGATGGTGTTGGACCAGCAGGCCCGGCAACTCGCCGGCATGCAGACCGGCCTGGACATAGGCCTTGGGATGGGCGTCCGGGTCGCCATAGGCGTGCACCGTCAGGTGGCGCTCGGTTCCGAGGCTCATCGGCGGAAGCGGAAAGCGCGAGACGATGCGGGTCATGACGAATCCCCGGTTGCTGGATGGTCGAGAACGGCGGCATTCGGCGGATCGAGGGGCACCCTGTCAAGCAAAGTGTGGCATTCAGACATCGCCATCCGCGTTGATGCCGGGCGCGAGCGGCGAAGTGGCTGCTTGCATGCCCGACCGTGATATGGTCCCGATCGACCCGCAACGCCGACACCGATGACCGATCTGACCGAGCCCACGAGCCCTGCCCCGACCGTGTCCGTTCTGATCGTCGCCTGGCAGTCCGGCGACCATCTGGCGCGTTGCCTCGAGGCCTTGGAGCGCCAGAGCCGATGCGATTTCGAGGCGATCATCGTCGACAACGCCTCCAGCGACGGTGCTGTCGACCGGCTGGTCCCGCGGCCATGGCTGCGCATCGATCGCGCCGACCGCAACCTCGGCTTCGCGGTCGCCAACAACCGCGCCGCGGCCCAGGCGCGCGGGCGCTATCTGGTGACCCTCAATCCCGACGCCTTCGCCGAGCCCGGCTGGCTGGCCGCCCTGGTCGCGGCGGCCGAGCGTCATCCACAAGCCGGCAGCGTCGGTTCGGTCCAACTGCTTGATGCCGATCCGACCGCGTTCGACGGGGTGGGCGATCCGCTGAACGCCGTCGGCGCCGCGTGGCGTGGCGGTCGCCTGCGCCCCGCACACCCGATCAGCGAAAGCGCGGTATTCGGTGTCTGCGCCGCCGCGGCGCTGTACCGGCGCGAAGCGTTCGAGGCGGCAGGCGGGTTCTGCGAGCGGTTCTTCTGCTTCTACGAGGATGTCGACCTTGGGATGCGGCTGCGACTGGCCGGTTGGACTGCCGTCGTTACCCCGGGTGCGGTGGTTCGGCATGTCGGTTCCGCCTCGGCTCCGTCCGCCTTCGTTCTGCGCTACGCCACCCGCAACCGGGTTTGGGCCTTTCTGCGTGGTATGCCGGGGCCGGTTCTGGCGGCGGGCGCGGTTCCCGCGGCGCTGATCCTGGCGGCGGGCGCGCTGGCCGATACCTTGACCGGCCGGGGAACTGCCCGCTGGTCCGCGCTGCGCGAGGCGCTCGCCGGGCTTCCCCAGACCCTGGCCGAGCGGCAGATGATCCAGGACAAACGGCGCGTGACCACTTGTGAGTTCGCCCGCGCCCTGACCTGGTCGCCCTTCGCGTATTTTCGGCGTGGGATCGACCTGCGACCGTTGCCCGATCTGCCGGCGCGTGTTGCGGCACCGCCGGAATCCGCCCCTCGGATCGTCGCCGTTGTCGTCAGCTACCAGCCTGACGAAGCGCTCGACCGTGTGCTCGACGCCGCGTTGGCGCAGGCCGACCGGGTGGTGCTGGTCGAGAACGGCTCCGCTCCGGACATCCAGGAACGGCTGGCGAAGCGCGCGGCCGGCAGCGGCGGTCGGCTGACGCTGATCGCCAACCCGACTAACGTCGGGCTGGCGACCGCGCAGAATCAGGGACTGGCGGCGGCAACAGCCGATGGCGCTGACTGGATCCTGTTGCAGGACGACGACAGCGTGCCGGGCGACGGCATGGTGGCGACCATGATCGACACCTGGCAAGGGCTGGCGGACCGCGGGCGCGTCGGGCTCCTCACACCGCGTCTCACCGATCCGGAAGGCACGCTGCGGCCCCGGCTGCTGACCGCCCGTGGGCGTTTCGACCTGGCCCGCACGCCCCTGCAGCCCGGAACCATCGCCCGCAACGGCCTGTTCGCGATCGCCTCCGGCAGCCTGATCCGAGCGCCGGTGCTGGAGGTCGTCGGTCGGATGGATGACCGATTCTTCATCGACTACATCGATGTCGAGTTCAGCCTGCGCCTGCGCCGGGCCGGATTCGAGATCGTCGGAGTCGGGGACGCGACGCTTCACCACCGCCTCGGCGAGGTGAAGACCGCGCGCCTTCTCGGTCGGACCAAGACCATGAGCACCCATGAGGCGTGGCGGCGTCGGACCATCCACCGCAACCGGGTCAGGGTCTGGCGACGTCACGGAACGGTCAGCTTCGGCTGGTTGGCGTTTGACGTGCTGGCTGCGCTGTACGACGTGTGGAAAGCAATCGCCTACGAGGACGACAAGATCGCGAAGCTCAAGGCCATCGGATCGGGCTTTCTGGAAGGCTGGCGCGATTGACGCTGCCGGGTCGGCAGCGGCCGATCAGCGCTTCGTCGGTGCCGGTGCCGCGCCGAAGCGTTCGGCAAGCCAGGAGAACGTGAGGGGCACAGCCCGCACCGCCAGCCGCAGGAAGATCGCGAGACTGATCAGCCGCAGTGCCAGATCCGGGTATTGCGGCCGGAAGTGCTTGTTGAAGTACTTCGAGACGCTGACCGACTTGTGCCACTCCACCACCAGCGGGAAC
The DNA here is from genome assembly GCF_040219215.1 of Thalassobaculum sp. Lineage (GTDB taxonomy): Bacteria > Pseudomonadota > Alphaproteobacteria > Thalassobaculales > Thalassobaculaceae > Thalassobaculum_A. The sequence continues at coordinate 54,794 of NZ_JAVJSX010000015.1, read as the reverse complement.
ACCCGGCTGGTACCCTTCACATGAGTGACCGACACGTCGGGAACGAACAGGATCGACCCGCCGGTCTCCTGGATCCGGAAGCACAGATCCACATCCTCGACATGGAGGAAGTAGTCCTCGTCCATGCCACCAACCCGGTCGTAGACGGCGCGCGGCATCAGCATGAACGCCCCGGAGATGCACTCGACCGGCGTGATTTCGGTCAGCGGCTCGGTCTCGTTCAGGTTCAGCCGCTGAAAATGCGGATGGTTGGGCATCAGGCGATCAAGCCGGAACTGCTCGACCAGGCATGTCCAGGGCGTCATCAGGTTCCGCCGTCCGCCACGCTGCTCGGTGCCGTCGGTGTTCTCGATCCGAACCGTCAGCGCCGACGCTTCCGCGTTGCCTGCCAGGACCTGCAAGCCACGAGTGACCACACCCGGCCGCAACACGCAGTCCGGATTGAGCAACAGGATGTGGCTGCCGGTGCCGGCCTTGACCCCGATGTTGCAACCGCGCGCGAAGCCGACATTGCCATGCCCGCGGATGACCTTCAGACGGCCGTCCGCAGCGGCGAGCGTATCGATGGCCCGTCGCGTTTCGGCGGCATTGCCGTTGTCGACCAATACGACCGTATCGACGGCTTCCTGATCCAGCGCCGCGCGCAGGCTGTCAATCAGCACCGGACCCGTCCGGTACGACACGATGACAACCGAACACGTACCAATCGGTCCAGGCCGATCGGCGGACTGTGACGTCCGAGTCGATACCGCAGCCTTCGTCCGATAGGGGACGAGCTGTGCGTGTTCAGAGTTGGGCAGTGGTTGAATATTCAAAGCCATGCCAATCGTTTCGCGAGGCACTCCACGTTGACCAGTGACCAAGACACCCGCCAACCTATTCCGGCACGCGTCTCGAACCGGGAAAGACTCTAGCACATGCCCGTCAAGGCAGGAAACGCGCAACCGGTCCTGTTCTATCCCTTCCGGCAGCTGTTTGCATGGCGGCACTGCTTGTGGCGGCTTCGAGCCGCGTGCTATAGCCCGCCGCATTTCATGCTCATTCCGGAGGCTGAAGCGTGCAGGTCGATTCGCTCGCGATTCCCGAAGTAAAGATCGTCAAGCCCAGGAAGTTCGGGGACAATCGCGGCTTCTTCTCCGAAACCTACAGCAAGCCCGCGTTCGAAGCTGCCGGTCTAGCCCTGGATTTTGTCCAGGACAATCACTCGCTGTCGGCAGCCCCGGGTGTGCTGCGCGGCCTGCATTTCCAGCTTCCGCCTTTCGCTCAGGACAAGCTGCTCCGGGTTGTGCGCGGCCGGATCTTCGACGTCGCCGTCGACATCCGCCACGGCTCGCCGACATTCGGTCAGTGGGTGAGCGCCGAAATATCGGCGGCTGACTGGAACCAGATCCTGGTGCCGATCGGATTCGCGCACGGTTTCGTCACCCTCGAACCGGACACCGAGGTCATCTATAAGGTGACCGCACCCTACGCTCCCGAGCACGACCGCGGCATCGCTTGGGACGATCCCGATATCGGCATTGCATGGCCGCTCGACGGGATCGAGCCGACGCTGTCGGAGAAGGACACCCGACATCCCCGATTGGCCGACCTGCCGGTTCATTTCTCCATCTGAGGATTTCGTCCATGCCGCAGCCGAAGACCATCCTGGTGACCGGTGGAGCCGGATTCATCGGTTCCGCCGTTGTCCGGCTGCTGATTGCCGAAACCGACGTCTCGGTCGTGAACCTGGACGCCATGACCTATGCCGCCAGTGGTACCGCGCTGGCATCGGTCGAGGGCAGCCCGAGGTACGTGTTCGAACAGGCCGACATCCGCGATGCCGATGCGCTGGCCGACGTGTTCGCCCGGCGTCGGCCGGATGCCGTGATGCATCTGGCCGCGGAGTCGCATGTCGACCGGTCGATCGACGGCCCTGAAGACTTCATCATGACCAACGTGGTCGGCACCTTCAGGCTGCTGCAGGCGGCGCGAGCCCACTGGGAGACACTCGGCGGTGCGGCCAAGGCCGACTTCCGGTTCCATCACATCTCGACCGACGAGGTGTTCGGCTCGCTCGGCGACGACGGTTATTTCACCGAGGAGACGGCCTACGATCCCCGCTCGCCCTACTCGGCTTCCAAGGCGTCGTCGGATCATCTGGTGCGTGCCTGGGGCGAGACCTATGGCCTGCCGATCCTGCTGTCGAACTGTTCCAACAACTACGGCCCCTACCATTTTCCCGAGAAGCTGATCCCGCTGATGATCCTGAAGGGTCTGCGCGGCGACCCGCTGCCGGTCTATGGCGACGGTTCCAACGTCCGCGACTGGCTGTATGTCGAGGATCACGCCCGCGCGCTGTGGACGGTCCTGAGCAAGGGTGTCCCCGGCGAAAGCTACAACGTCGGCGGGCACAACGAGAAGACCAACCTGGATGTCGTCCACACCATCTGCGACCTGCTGGACACGCATTCCCCGCGCGGCGACGGGGTTTCGCGGCGCAGTCAGATCAGTTTCGTGACCGACCGGCCGGGTCACGACTTCCGCTACGCCATCGATCCCGGGAAGATCGACCGCGAACTTGGGTGGACCCCCCGCGAGACGTTCGAGAGTGGCATCGAGAAGACCGTGCGCTGGTACCTCGACAATGCCGCCTGGTGGCAGCCGATCGTCCAACGCCAGGATGCCCTGTCGCGAGTCGGAACCACAAAGCGCAAGGCGGGCTGAGGCATGCGGGTCCTTGTTACCGGCATCACCGGCCAGGTCGGCGGCGCGCTGGTCGCGCGACCGGCGCCTGACGGGATGAATTGGATCCCCGCCGGTCGCGACCGCGTGGACCTGTCGGCACCGGCTTCGATCGCCGCCGCGATCGAGGCGCTCGCCCCGGATGCCGTCGTCAATCCGGCCGCCTATACCGCGGTCGACGCCGCCGAGACCGACCGGGAGACCGCGTTCCGGGTCAACCGGGACGGTCCGGCCGCGCTGGCTGCCGCCTGCGCCACGCGCGGCATCCCGTTGCTCCAGGTGTCCACGGACTACGTGTTCGACGGCACCGGCTCACGTCCCTATCGACCCAGCGACCCGGTTGCACCTCTCGGGGTCTATGGGGCCTCCAAGCAGGAGGGCGAAGAGGCGGTCCGCTCGACTCTCGCCCACCATGTCATCCTGCGCACCGCCTGGGTGTACGCCGCCGCCGGCAAGAACTTCGTGAACACCATGCTGCGAGTCGGCGCCGAGCGCGACGAGCTTCGGGTGGTCGCAGACCAGCGCGGCACCCCGACACCGGCCGACGACATCGCAGGCGTCCTGCTGACCGTGCTGAGGGCGTGGCAGGCCGGAGTGGCCGTTCGCGGCACGCACCACTTCACCTGCAGCGGCGACACGACCTGGCACGGCCTAGCGGATGCGGTGTTCCGCCGCGCCGAACGGCACTGGGGACGTCGGCCTGTTGTGCATCCGATCGGCACCGCCGACTATCCTACCCCGGCGGCCCGTCCGGCCTATTCGGTACTCGACAACGCAACGCTTGATGCGGCACTCACCGGGTTCTCGGCCGTGCCGCGGCAATCCTGGGAGGCGGCGCTCGGCGCCGTGCTCGACACGCGGCTTGGTCCGCTGACGGAGAATACCGCACGATGAAGGGCATAATCCTGGCCGGCGGTTCCGGTACGCGGCTGTATCCGCTGACGCTGGTGGCGAGCAAGCAGCTGCTGCCGGTGTACGACAAGCCGATGATCTACTACCCGCTGACCACGCTGATGCTCGCCGGCATCCGCGAGATCCTGGTGATCACCACGCCGCAGGACCAGCCGGCGTTCCGCCACCTGCTGGGCGACGGCAGCCAGTGGGGGCTGGAGCTCAGCTACGCCGTCCAGGACGCGCCGAACGGGCTGGCCGAGGCCTTCATCATCGGCCGCGAGTTCATCGGTTCCGACCCGGCCGCCCTGGTACTGGGCGACAACATCTTCTACGGCCACGGCCTGACCGAGGTGCTGCAGAACGCCGCCGCGCGCACCGGCGGCGCCACGGTGTTCGGCTATTACGTCAGCGACCCGGAACGCTATGGCGTGGTCAGCTTCGGACCCGACGGCCGGGCGACCGAGATCGTCGAGAAGCCCGCCAGCCCCAAGTCCAACTGGGCGGTGACGGGCCTGTACTTCTACGACAACGACGTGGTCGACGTCGCGCGCGAGATCAAGCCGTCGCCGCGCGGCGAACTGGAGATCACCGACGTCAACCGGGTCTACCTGGAGCGCGGCAGCCTGTCGGTCGAGAAGCTCGGCCGCGGCTATGCCTGGCTCGACACCGGGACCCACGACTCGCTGCTGCAGGCGTCGGAGTTCGTGCGCACCGTCGAGGCGCGCCAGGGCCTGAAGGTCGCCTGCGTCGAAGAGATCGCCTACTTCATGCACTACATCGACGCCGAGCAGGTCTTGCGCCTCGCAGACCCGCTCGCCAAGTCGGGATATGGTGAGTACCTGCGACGTCTCGTGAGATAGCCGCATGCGGATTGTCATCGCTGCTCTGATACTGATGGCGGGCCTGTCGTTTGGCGGCGCGTTCTGGATGGTTTTCAAGGGCAGGGATGCCGACGACCGACGGCCAAGCGCGGCCGAGCAGCAGGCGGCGGCACGCGACAAGGCGAAGACCAAGCCGCCCTCCGAGCAAGGTCCGCCGGCAGATCCGAAGCCCGTTGCGTCGGCCAAGAGTCCGGCCGCCGCGCCGCCGGCAGCCACACTGCCGTCCGACAAGCCGGCACCCGTGCAGACAGTGCCGTCCAGGCCCACGCCCTCGCCTGCTGCGCAGATCACCGCAACGCCGGAACCGGCCGCGCAGCCGTCGCCGTTCCCCCTGGCTCTGCCGATTGACTGCTCGCCCGGCGAGACCTGTTGGGTGATCAACCACGTCGACCTGGACCCCGGGCCGGGTCGCCGCGACTACCGCTGCGGCCAGATGAGCTATGACGGCCACAAGGGCACCGACATCGCGCTGCGGAACCTTGCCCACCTCAACGACAACGTGCCGGTCCTCGCGGCAGCGCCGGGCAAGGTGGTCGGCGTGCGCGACGGCATGGCCGACGTCAGCATCGCGGTCGCCGGCCGCGAATCCGTCAGGGACAAGGAATGCGGCAACGGCGTGCGCGTCCAGCACGAGGGTGGCTGGATTACCCAGTACTGCCACATGAAGCGCGGCAGCATGGCCGTACAGACTGGGCAGACGGTTGCGACCGGCCAACGTCTGGGCGCCGTCGGGCTGTCCGGCATGACCGAGTTCCCCCACGTCCACATGACCGTCGAGAAGGACGGCAAGGTGATCGACCCGTTCCGTGGAACCGACGGCGGGCCGGAGTGCGGGCGGGGAACCGCCCCGCTGTGGAACGCGGAAGCGCTGTCCAGGCTGGTCGACCACGCGCCGATCCTGCTGGACGCCGGATTCGGCACCGGTCCGGTTGAGAAAGCCGACGCCGAGGCCGGGACCGCCGGACGCGACACCGCGCCCGGCAACGCCGACGCCCTGGTGATCTGGACCCGGGCTGCCGGCCTGGAGCCGGGAGACACCCTCACGACCACCATCACCAGCCCGGACGGCTCCAGGCTGTTCTCCGAGCGCTGGCGCTCGGACCAGACGCGGATCGTGCAGTTCCGGTTCGTCGGCAAGAAGCGGCCCCCGGGCGGATGGCAGACCGGCACCTACACCGGGCGCGTCGTCCTGGAGCGCGACGGGCGTCCGCCGAAAGAGCAGACACTGTTCATCCGGGTCGGTGGTTAGCCCCGGTTCAGTCCCGATTCACCGACGCATGCCTTGACGCGGGTTCGCCCGCGTGTCACTTGGCACCGCCCCGTGCCGACGCCGCGTTTTCCGGTGCAGCACGCCCGATTCGCCCGATTGACCGAACGAAACGACGCCATGCACCGCTACCGCTCCCACACCTGCTCCGCCCTGCGCGACACCCATGTCGGCGAGACTGTCCGGATATCCGGATGGATCCACCGCCGCCGCGATCACGGCCAATTGGTCTTCATCGACCTGCGCGACCACTACGGCATCACGCAGTGCGTGACCGACGTGGAGGATCCGGCGTTCAAGGAGGTCGAGAAGGTTCGCCTGGAGTCGGTGGTGTGCGTGACGGGCCGGGTGGTCAAGCGGTCCGACGAGACGGTCAACGCGAAGCTGCCGACCGGACAGGTCGAGGTGCGCATCGATTCGTTCGAAGTGCTGTCCGCCGCCGACCAGGTGCCGTTGCAGGTCAACTCCGAGGAGGACGCCGGCGAGGACATCCGCCTGCGCTACCGCTATCTCGACCTGCGCCGGGAGAAGGTGCACAAGAACATCATGCTGCGCTCGGCGATCATCGCCTCGATCCGCCGCCGCATGGTCGAGCAGGGCTTCACCGAGTTCCAGACCCCGATCCTGACGGCGTCGTCGCCGGAAGGAGCGCGCGACTTCCTGGTGCCGTCCCGCCTGCATCCAGGCAAGTTCTACGCGCTGCCGCAGGCGCCGCAGCAGTTCAAGCAGCTGCTGATGGTGTCCGGCTTCGACCGCTATTTCCAGATCGCCCCCTGCTTCCGCGACGAGGACAGCCGCGCCGACCGCAGCCCCGGCGAGTTCTACCAGCTCGACCTGGAGATGAGCTTCGTCGAGCAGGAAGACGTGTTTGCCGCGGTCGAGCCGGTGCTGGCCGGGGTGTTCAACGAGTTCTCCCAATGGCAGGTGCCTGGGCCGTTCCCGCGCATCCCGTACCGGGAGTCGATACTGAAGTACGGTTCCGACAAGCCGGACCTGCGCATCCCGATCGAGATCGCCGACGTCTCCGAGCTGTTCCGCGAGTCCGACTTCGCGATCTTCGCCAAGATCGTCGGCGGCGGTGGCGTGGTCCGCGCCGTTCCAGGCCCGAAGTGCGGCAGCAGGGCGATCTGCGACCGCATGAACTCGTGGGCCCAGGACCAGGGTGCACCGGGCCTCGGCTACATGATCTTCGCCGAAGGCGAGGCGCGCGGCCCGATCGCCAGCCGTCTGCCGGCCGAGAAGATTGCCGCGATCAAGGCGGCGACCGGCATGGGCGACGGGGACGCCGTGTTCTTCTCCGCCGGCAAGGAAGGCGACGCCGCCAAGCTGGCCGGGCAGGCCCGCGTCAAGCTTGGCAACGACCTCGGCCTGATCGAGAAGGACGTCTACCGGCTGTGCTGGATCGTCGACTTCCCCATGTACGAACTGGATGAGAAGACCGGCAAGATCGAGTTCAGCCACAACCCGTTCTCGATGCCGCAGGGCGGCATGGAGGCGCTGGAGAGCCAGGATCCGCTGGACATCCTGGCCTACCAGTACGACGTGGTGTGCAACGGCATCGAGCTGTCGTCGGGAGCGATCCGGAACCACCGCCCCGAGATCATGTACAAGGCCTTCGAGATCGCCGGCTACGGGCCGGAAGTGGTCGATGACAAGTTCGCCGGCATGATCAACGCATTCAAGTTCGGGGCCCCGCCGCACGGCGGCATCGCACCCGGCATCGACCGCATCGTGATGCTGCTGGCCGATGTGCAGAATCTGCGCGAGGTCATCCTGTTCCCGATGAACCAGCGCGCCGAAGACCTGATGATGAACGCCCCGAACGAGGTCCGCCCCGAACAGCTGCGCGAGCTGTCGATCAAGCTGGCCCTGCCGCCCAAAGCGGCGGGCTGAGCGGTCCGGGCCGGAGAACCATGGCCGGACGGCGCTACCAGCTCGAAGAGCAGGTCGGGCACCTTCTGCGCCGCGCGCACCAGCGGGCGACGCAGATCTTCATCGAGACCTTCGCGAACGCCGGGCTGACCCCGACCCAGTGGGCGGCGTTGGCCCGCCTCGCCGAGGAGGGTGGCGCCAGCCAGAACCATCTCGGCCGACTGACCGCGATGGACCCGGCCACCGTGCAGGGTGTGATCCAGCGTCTGGAGAAGCGCGGCCTGATCGACCGCGAGCCGGACCCCGACGACCGCCGCCGAACCCGCCTCAAGCTGACACCGGAAGGCCTGGATCTGGTGGCCCGGCACTCGGCGACCGGCGCCCAGGTCTCGGCGGCAACCCTGGCACCGCTGTCCGACACGGAGGCTGCGACGTTCCTGGAGCTGCTCAGGAAGCTGGCGTAGCCGATCCGTCAAAGTGCTTGTCATACCCGCTCAATGGCTTGAAAATTTCGCCGGTGGGGAAAACAACCAGAAAGTGCTGGCCGGACCTGGGCCGACGCAGTGTGCTTGGCGGGCTGGCGGCCACGGTCCTGACAGGCTGCGCGTCCGGCGGCGATGATCCCGGTCTCGCAACCGTCGTGATCGGGCTGCGGATCGAGGACACGCCCGCCCTGCACTCGGCGCGCGACGGTCACCGCTGGTTCGCGCCGGCGATCTCCTTCCTTCCCAACGATCCGATCGCCAGCCTGACCTTCGGGCTGGTCGACCCCGTCTCCGGGGCGATCGACCTGCCGATGTTCGCCGGATGGCAGGGCGTCAAGGCGAAGGCCGAGACGAGCGGCTATCGGACATCGTTCGAAGCCGTGCGCCTGGTCCCCGGCCGCTACGCGACGATGCAGGCCCATTTCAATGAACGACCGGACAGCAACCGGCAGATCATCCGCGTGCTGCAATTCAGCGGTGGCGGCTCGCGTTCAGCCGACGCCGACGAGGTCAACGGGTACGGATTCACCCTGGCTGCGGGCGAAACCGTCTACGTCGGGACCATGGTGCTGTCGCTGACCCGACGGCCGACCGGCAAGATCAGCTACGCGCCTCCTCGCATCGAGGACGAGTTCTCGGCGGCGTCGGCCGTTCACCCGGCGCTTGCCGGGCTGGGGGCGGCACGCGGCACCCGGCTGATGGCGCCGCTTTTCCCCTCGCCGTTCGCTCCGGCCCGGCCAATGTTCGTCCCAAGGGTGGGATGACCGGTCCTCGATCGCACCGGCCAACGGCCCATCGGGGCCGGTCTTTTTCTGGACCCCCGCAACGCTACATGAGGCCGTCCACCGAACTCGAATAGGGTTTGCTCCAATCGGGCTCCGGCGCCGGCGCGCTGAGGTCTGCAAATCTCTCCTGACCGGCGTCCCCGTAGCTCGCAAGCGCCGATACCGCTGCTCCGTTCTGCGATGCAACGGAGAGCGTGTATGTCCCTCGGTAGCTGCTGTATCCATCAACCTCCAGGTAGTAGGTGCCGGATGTCGACGGCGTATAGCGCAAATAGGCATCGTAGCCCGCGCCGCTATCCAAGTTGTAGGCCACGAAGCGGCCGCTCGAATTGTAAACCAGAAGCTCCGGATCATAGAGCGTTCCGCCGCCGCTGGCCGAACCCCGGGCCTCGATGATGACCGTCTGGCCGGCGGTAAGCTCAGTGCGGAACCAGTCGCGGTCATAGAGACTGATCGTGCCGGTCACGCTCTGTCCGACCCCGACATAACCCGAGGTCGAAGAGTTCGCCGGCAGATCGGTCGCCCCTTCCGAGACGGCGGGCGTGCCGGTGTCCGTGCCACCACCACTACCGCCTCCACCACCACCTCCGGTCGGCGAACGTCCTTCGGCATAACCGCTGGAGATGTAGTGCCGGGTGGCCGCCGCGACATTGTTGCCGAACACCCCCCGAAGATCCGCATACGCCGCCAAATAGCTTTCGCCGTCAAAGGTCGTGCTCCGGCCTTCGTATCGTCCGCTGTTCATATAGTGCGTCGCTGCGGCGGCCCGGTCGGTTCCCAGGGCCGTCATCAAGTCGCTGTGCGAGGCGACGTATTCCAGCCCGTCGAAAGTAACCTCCCGGCCCTCATACGCTCCGGAGTTGATCAGGTGCGACCGTGCCCCCGCTGGATTTCCGGCAAAGGCACTCTCGATGTCGCCGTATGACGCCATGTACTCATAGCCGCTGAACTCCGGGTCGAGATACCTCCCGAGAAAGTAGTTGAGGGACCCTTCCTGGTTGAAGAGATAGTAACGGCTGGTGCCGTTCGCGGGATCCGGGTTGGAGAGGGTCGCGCCGCCGCCCTGTTGCAGAACGTCAACCGTCTCGCCGAACGACAGGCGCCGCTCCAGCGCGGAATCGGCAAGGGCCTGAACGGTCGCCACACCGGCCGCGACCTGTGGAGCAGCAAAGCTGGTTCCATTGTGCCCTGTCGGATAGTTCTCGCCGTCGGCCAGCACGTGGACGTAGCTCGGGTGATTCTGCGAGAACCTCGTCGGGTTGCCGGCGCCGTCATGGCTGCCGACCGAGATCACGTTGCTCAACGCCGCCGGGTAGGTCGGATACTCCAAGCCGGAGTGGCTGCCGCCGTTGCCGCTGGCCGCCACGGCAAATACCCCGCGCGCCGCCAGGGCGTTGATTTCGGGCACGTAGGTGGAGTTGTAGTACAGACTGCCCCAGCTCAGATTGATGGACCCGATGTGCCAACCCTGATCGTGAAGACTGATCAGCTGGTTGAACGCCGCGTCAGCAGCCGACGAACTGACACTCGAACCGCTGTTCGACGATATCTGGAGGTCGATCCGCTCCAGGCTGCTGTTGGTCTGTTCAATGGCCAGCGCAACCGTTGAGCCGTGGCTGGTCGTCCGGCCACCGTCGGTGTCCGCGTTGTTGTAGTAGAAATCCCATTGGTAGAGGCTCGCCCCATAGGTCGCCTCAAACTCGTCCACCACCCCGCTGTCGACGATCGCCACTGTCCAGACGCCCATTTATGCGGTCTTTCTTATAATAAATACTCGCTTTCATGGTAGGTGAATCCAGGAACCCTACCAAGGGTATATTGGATGAAGTCTTCAGAATCAGGACTTCCTGTACTTCCTTAAGGATACCATGGAGGCGGAGCGAAGGCGCCCGCGATGCACACTGGCGTCTCCGGTCGGCAATCGTCGCGCTGATTGCGTCACGAACGCCGTCAGATCGTCGGTGAATAATCGACGAGCCACAGCACCCGGTCCTCGATCGCACCGACCAACGGCCGATCGGCGCCGGTCTCCTCCTTGATCCGGTTCCACTCCTCGTCGGCCATGAAGTCGGCCCAGCGCGCCGTCATGGCCGCCTCGTCCGGCCACTCCAGCAGGTAGACGAACTCGGTGCGACCCTCCGTCGCGGTCTCCCACATGGCCCTGATGGAGAAGCCATGCTGGCGCATCAACCGCGCGGCATGGTCGCGGAACCGGACATGGAACGCCGCCTTGCTGCTCTCGAAAATCTCATAGATCCGAAGCTGGTGGATCATCGCTTGCTCCCGTGTTGGTGACGCTCGGGAACATGGTGCGACCGCCGGAGTTCGTCCAATATCAATGATATCGGCAATTGATACTCTAGGAATATCGATGATCGACCTGCGGCAGCTCCGGCAATTCGTGGCGGTGGCGGAGGAATTGCATTTTCGCCGCGCCGCCGAGCGCCTGCACATGGCGCAGCCGCCGTTGAGCACGGCGATCCGTCGGCTGGAGGAGGAGATCGGCGCCCCACTGCTGGTCCGCAGCAGCCGCCAGGTCGCGCTGACCGCGGCCGGAACGGTGTTCCTGGACGAGGCGCGACGGGTGCTGGCCACCCTGGACACCGGCATCAGCCGCACCCGCCTCGCGGCTTCCGGTCGGGTCGGCACCCTGGATCTCACCTTCCTGTCGAACTGCGCGATCCTGCCGGCGGCGCTGCGCGGTTTTCGCGCTGCGTGCCCGGAAGTCGACATCCGGTTGCACGAAGCGTCAACCGCCGACCAGATCGACCGGCTGGTCGACGGCACCGCCGATGTCGGGCTGCTGCGTCCGCCTGGCACACCGGCGCCGGAACTGACCTACGAGCGCGTGCTGCGCCAGCCGCTTCGCATGGCATTGCCGGTAGACCACCCGCTAGCCGCGCGGCAGACGATCGAACTGGAGGCGATGGCCGGAGCGGACTTCGTCGCCACGCCGCGCGACAAGGGCGTGGGCTTCCATGACGGCGTGCTGGACCTGTGCCGGCTCGCGGGCTTCACCCCGCGGATCGTCCAGCGCGCCCGCCAGATGCATACGGTCAAGGCGCTGGTTGCCAGCGGCATTGGAGTTGCGTTCGTGCCGGAGAATCCGTTGGAGCAGGCACCGGCGGGCGTGGTGCAGAAACCGTTCACGATCGCCGGCGGCACCGACGGGATCTTCGTCGACCTGCTGATGGCCTGGAACCCGCACCGGGACTCACCGACGCGGGACCGGTTTCTTGAAGTGGTCCGAGGGATAGCATGGTGATCAGGCCGCGACGCGACGGCCGAGGGATGGCTCCCGGGTCGCCGCAAGCGGCGCCCGGTATCTCCATCTGATGGACCGGGTCAGCCCCGGCCGACGAACGGCATCTTGGTGGCCATTACGGTCATGAACTGGACGTTGGCCTCGATCGGCAGGCTGGCCATGTGGACGATGGCGTTGGCGACGTGCTGGACGTCCATCAGCGGCTCGACCGCGATCTCGCCGTTGGCCTGCATCACGCCCTTGGCCATGCGGGCCGCCATCTCGGTCTCGGCGTTGCCGATGTCGAGCTGGCAGACCGCGATGTCGTACTTGCGGCCGTCGAGGGAGCCCGACTTGGTCAGGCCAGTGATGGCGTGCTTGGTGGCGGTGTAGGGCGAGGAGTTCGGCCGCGGCGCGTGCGCCGAAATCGAGCCGTTGTTGATGATCCGGCCGCCGCGCGGGCTCTGGTCCTTCATCACCCGGAACGCCTCGGCGAGGCACAGGAACGAGCCGGTCAGGTTGACGTCGACCACCGCCTTCCACTGCTCGACCGTCAGTTCCTCCAGCGGGATGCCCGGTGCGTTCATGCCGGCGTTGTTGAACACCATGTCGACCCGGCCGAACTTGGCTTTGGTCGCGTCGAACAGCGCCTTGACCGAGGCCGCGTCGGCAACGTCGGTCGGGACCGCCAGGCCGTTCTTCCCCGAGTCGCCGGCCTTGGCGATGGTCTCCTTCAGCGCATCCTCGCGGCGGCCGGCGAGACCGACCGACCAACCGGCCTTCAGCAGCGCAATGGCGGATGCCCGGCCGATGCCCGAACCCGCTCCGGTAACGATGGCGACCTTTCCGGTCATCGCGATTCCTCCCTGAGATGCCGACAACTCTCCCCGACCGGATGGCCGGACGGCGGGAGTTTAGCGGCGTTCGCCGGGTGGTGCGACGGTCGGTTGCGGTCCGGTTCGCGACGGGTGTCGCGCCGACCCGTCACTCCCGATGGTATGGATGCCCGGCCAGGATGCGCTCGGCGCGATAGACCTGCTCCAGCAGCATCACCCGGACCATCATGTGCGGCCAGGTCTGCGGCCCGAACGCCAGCACCAGATCGGCCCTGTCGCGCAGACCCGCAGCCAGCCCGTCGGCACCGCCGATCAGAAAGCAGACGGAATCGCGTCCGGTGTCCTGCCAGTTTCGGAAGATTTCGGCGAAGGTCAGGCTGGACTGCGCCTTGCCGCGCTCGTCCAGCGCCACCACGACCGCTCCGTCCGGAATCCGGGCGGAGAGCAGATCCGCTTCGTGTGCCTTCAGCGCCTCGCCCTGCAACCGCTTCTTCGGCTCGACCTCGACGATCTCAACCGTCCACGGCAGCCGGCCGGCGTAGTCCCGGCACAACTCCTCGACCGGGCCGCGCCGCGCGCGGCCGACCGCGACCAAGGTGATCTTCACGCCCGATCAGGCGTGCGCGAAGGCGCGCTCGGTAACCATGTCCTCGCCGAGCGTGACCGTCTGCGTCGGCGGCGGTTGCGCGCCCCACATCTTCTCCAGGCCGTAGAAGTCACGGACCTCAGGACGGAACAGATGCACGATCACGTCGCCGGCATCGATCAAGGCCCAGTCGCCCTGCCGCAGCCCTTCGACCGAGACGTGCTTCACGCCCTTGTCCTTCAGCTTGGATACGAGGTGGTCGGCCATCGCCGCGACCTGCCGGGCCGAACGGCCCGTGGCGATCACCATGTGGTCGCCGATGGAGGACTTGTTCGCCAAGTCAATGGCGACGATGTCCTCGGCCTTGTCATCATCCAGCGACTTGGTCACCAGATCGAGAAGGCTCTCTCCCTCGGAGGGAGTTTCAAGGTGAGATATGATGCGCTCCTTTCGCGTCAGTCCTATCGGCTGCGACCTCGCCGCAACCGTCGTCTCCGTTCGTTGGGCTCTTCACAATCCGGCCCCGGCAGCCTCCCTGATCTGGGTGGCGGAAGCCGGATGCCGGCGGGTGTGAAGAAACACCCAAGCCGGGAGACGCCTATAGGCCAGGGTCCGGGCCGCCTTCGACGGGATCCGGAACCGACCGAATCGGTGTGCTGCCCGACTCGCCAACGCCCTTAAAGAATAGGAAGGACGGTCGAAAACCGCAACGGCGACGCTGTGAAAGATCAGTGACCATCGCTCCCACCGGTGAAAGCCGATCAGGTTGTCGGCTCCCATAATCCACACGAAGCGGATGCGCGGACAGCGGCGGCGCAGCTCCACCAGGGTGTCAGCGGTGAAATGGGTGCCGAGCCGCATCTCGACGTCGCGCACCCGGATGCGCGGGTGCCGCGCCATCCGGCGTGCCGATTCCATCCGCACCGGGAACGGCGCCATGCCGTCCCGCGACTTCAGCGGATTCTGCGGGCTGACCAGCCACCAGACCTCGTCGACACCCAGGGTGCGGAACGCCATCTCCGCGACGTGAAGGTGCCCGGCATGGGCCGGGTTGAACGATCCGCCCATCAGGCCGACGGTGACCTGGCGCCGGTCGGCGCCGTTGGCCGGAACCGCCGGCGCGTCGCTGGCCGGCATGCGCAGGGCGTGCGGGCGCACTTTGGCGAACAGCGGAGACCGACTGTCGGCGGGAAGCGGGGTACCGGAAGCCGGGCGAAGGGGCACGAACAGGGTCACGGGCGGATCTGGCCGTCCCCGCGCACCACGTACTTGAAGCTGGTGAGCTGCTCGGCCCCGACCGGGCCGCGGGCGTGCATGCGGCCGGTAGAGATGCCGATCTCCGCCCCCATCCCGAACTCGCCGCCATCGGCAAACTGGGTCGAGGCGTTGTGCAGCACGATGGCGCTGTCGACCTCGTTCAGGAAGCGTTCGGCCGCACCGGTGTCCTCGGTCACAATCGAATCGGTATGGTGCGAGCCCCAGCGGTTGATATGGGCCACCGCACCGCCGACCCCGTCGACAACCGCGACCGACAGCACCGCGTCCAGGTACTCGGTCGACCAGTCGGCCTCGGTTGCGGGTTCCATCGACGCGACCAACTCGCGGGCCACGGCGTCGCCACGCAGCGCGCAGCCGGCATCCTGCAGGGCTGCCGCCAGACGCGGTAACAGGTCAGGTGCCACCACCCGGTCGACCAGCAGGGTCTCGGCCGCCCCGCACACGCTGGTGCGGCGCATCTTGGCGTTGACGGCGATCGCGACCGCCTTCTCGGGGTCTGCGGCGCCGTCGACATAGACATGACACAGCCCTTCCAGGTGGGCGAACACCGGAACCCGGCTCTCGGCCTGCACCCGCTCGATCAGCGACCGGCCGCCGCGCGGCACGATCACGTCGACATGCTCCGCCATCCGCAGCAGGTGCCCGACGGCCGCTCGGTCGCGGGTCGGCACCAGTTGGATCGCATCGACGCTCAAGCCGGCGTCCTGCAACCCGGCATGCATCGCCGCGACCAGCGCGCCCGACGAATGGAAGCTCTCCGACCCGCCGCGCAGGATCGCCGCGTTGCCCGATTTCAGGCACAGCCCGCCGGCATCCGCGGTTACGTTCGGCCGCGATTCGTAGATGATGCCGATCACTCCCAGCGGGACCCGGCGCCGCTCGAACCGCAGGCCGTTCGGCCGGGTCCATTCCGCCATGACCGCCCCGACCGGATCCGGCAACTCGGCGATCGCTTCCAGACCGGTTGCGATGCCGTCGATCCGCTTGGGGTCGAGCACCAGCCGGTCGATCATCGACTCGCGCTGGCCCTTGGCGCGCGCCGCCGCCACATCCTCGGCATTGGCCGCCAGAATGCGGTCGACGTCCCGGCGCATCGCCGCCGCGGCACTGCGCAGGGCAGCGTTCTTCGCGGCGGTCGGCGCCAGGGCCAGTCCGGCCGATGCCGCTCGCGCCTGCTTGCCGATGGCCAGCATGGCCGCCGCCACGTCGTCGGGTTCGGTCGTTGCCGTCGTGCTGATGGCCTCGGCGAGCGTCATGGCTCGTCTCCCGCCGCTCCGGTGAGAACCAGATCGTCGCGGTGGACGATCTCGTCGCGACCACGGTAGCCGAGGACCGACTCGATTTCACGGGATTTCCGGCCGACGATCCGGCCGGCGTCGTCGGCTCCGTAGGCCACAAGGCCGCGTCCCAGTTCGATCCCGTCGGGACCGTGCAAAGTGACCAGGTCGCCGCGTTCGAACCCGCCGTCGACCGCCGTTACGCCGGCCGGCAGCAGGCTCTTGGAGGCCAGCAACGCGCGGGCGGCGCCGGCGTCCAGGGTCAACCGGCCCTTCGGCGCCAGGCTGCCGGCGATCCAGCGCTTGCGCGCGGTCAGCGGGCTGGCCGGCGCGGCAAACCAGGTGCAGCGGGCGCCGGCTTCCAAACGCGCGATCGGGTTGGTCTCGCGGCCGCTGGCGATCGCCATGCGGCACCCGGCGGATGCGGCGATCTTGGCGGCGGCCAGCTTGGTGACCATGCCGCCGGATGCGTAGCCGGTACCGGCGGCACCGGCCATCGCCTCGACCTCCGGCGTCACCCCTTCCACCAGCGGCAGATGGGTCGCGGCCGGATCGCGGCGCGGGTCGGCGGTGTACAGCCCGTCGATGTCGGACAGCAGGATCAGGGTGTCGGCGCTGGCCATCTGGGCAACCCGGGCGCCCAGCCGATCGTTGTCGCCGAACCGGATCTCGGCGGTCGCCACCGTATCGTTCTCGTTGATCACCGGGACGGCGCCGAGTGCCAGCAGGGTGGCGATCGTCGCCCGCGCGTTCAGGTGGCGGCGACGCTGCTCGGTGTCGTCCGGCGACAGCAGGATCTGGGCAACCGTCAGGCCATGCCGGGCGAGGGATTCCTGATAGGCGTGGGCCAGGATGATCTGCCCGACCGCGGCGGCGGCCTGCTTCTCCTCCAGCTTCGGGCGGGACTGCCCGATGCCGAGATGGCGGCGCCCCAGTGCAATGGCCCCCGAGGAGACGATCAGCACCTCGATCCCGCGCTGGCGCAGGCCGGCGACGTCGTCCATCAGCGCGTCCAGCCACTCCCGTCGGATGCTGCCGCTTCGATCGTCGACCAGCAGGGCCGAGCCGATCTTCACGACCAGGCGGCGGGCATCGGTCAGGGGGGAGACGGCCGCCGGCGACCCGATGGTCGCCGACCGCGCGTCGGTCAGGGCGTCCATTCCGGCGCTCCGGCCGCGATGACCGGCTCCTCGCCGGGTGCCGGCTGGCCGGTGCGGGCCGCCTGCACATGGGTCATGATCCGCCGCAGCACCGCGCGGGTGCCAGCACCCGAGGCACCGGAGACCGCCATCGGCTCAATTCCGATCTCCTCGACGAACAGGTCCTTCAGCGCCTGCACGTCCTCGTCGCGCATGGCGTCGGTCTTGCTGATCGCCAGGATCTCGGTTTTCTCGGCCAACCCGCCCTCATAGGCTTCCAGCTCGGCTCGCACCGTGCGCCAGGCCCCGATCGGATCCTCGCCGGTGCCGTCGACCAGATGCAGGATGGCGGCGCAGCGCTCGACATGCCCCAGGAACCGGTCGCCCAGGCCGGCACCCTCGTGTGCCCCCTCGATCAGGCCCGGAATGTCGGCCAGAACCAGTTCATCATTGTCGATCCGCACGACCCCGAGGCCGGGATGTAGGGTGGTGAACGGATAGTCGGCGATCTTCGGCTTGGCGGCGGTCACCGCAGCCAGGAACGTCGACTTGCCGGCATTCGGCAGCCCGACAAGTCCGGAATCGGCGATCAGCTTGAGCCGCAGCCAGATCCAGAACTCGGTACCGGGCCAGCCCGGCAAGGTCTTGCGCGGCGCCTGGTTGGTCGAGGACTTGAAGCGGGCGTTGCCGTAGCCGCCGTCGCCACCCTTGGCCAGCACCACGCGCTGGCCGGGCACGGTCATGTCGAGCAGCAGGGTCTCGTAGTTCTCGTCCCAGATCTGGGTGCCGATCGGCACGCGCACCACAATGTCCTGGCCGCCGGCGCCGCTCATGTTGCGGCCCATGCCGGGACGGCCACTCTGGGCCTTGAAGTGCTGCTGGTAGCGGAAATCGATGAGGGTGTTGAGCGCGGCGACGCACTCGACGATGACGTCACCGCCGCGACCGCCGTCACCGCCGTCCGGCCCGCCGAACTCGACGAACGCCTCGCGGCGAAAACTCAGGCAGCCGCGACCGCCGTCACCGCTTTTAATGAACACCTTGGCTTGGTCGAGAAACTTCATCGGGGGACCTCCTTCCCCGCGGGCGTCACCCTATCGGTGATACCCGGTCCGCAGGCACGAAAAAAGGGAACGGAAGTCCGTTCCCTTTCCGTGCCGTCCCGCACTCGGGGACGGCTTACTCGGCCGGCGCCTCGGCAGCAGCCGCAACCACCCCGACATAGGTGCGGTCGCGGGTCTTGCGGAACTCCACCCGGCCCTCGGCGGTGGCGAAGATCGTGTGATCCCGGCCGATCCCGACGTTGACGCCCGGATGCACCTTGGTGCCGCGCTGGCGAATGATGATGTTGCCCGGAATGACGGACTCGCCACCGAACTTCTTCACGCCGAGGCGGCGGCCCTCGGAATCGCGCCCGTTGCGGGAGCTACCACCGGCTTTCTTATGCGCCATCGATCGATCTCCTTAAACCGCGGCCGCTCAGGCGCCCGCAGTGATTCCAGTCACGCGCAGCACGGTAAGCTGCTGGCGGTGGCCACGGGTGCGCCGCGAGTTCTTGCGGCGACGCTTCTTGAAGGTGATGACCTTCGGGCCCTTGGCCTGCTCGAGAACCTCGGCAGCCACCTTGGCGCCGGCAACGATCGGCACGCCGACCGTCACCTTGGTCTCGTCGCCAACCATCAGCACCTGGTCGAGCTCGATGGTAGCGCCGGCGTCGGCTTCAAGCTTTTCGACCTTGATCACGTCGCCCGAGGCGACCTTGTATTGCTTGCCGCCGGTTTTCACGACTGCGTACATCGGCTCAGTCCTGGCAAATAAGGATCGCACGCGCCGCCCACCGGCCCGCTGCGGAGGCGGCACTATACGCAGGCGCGATTGCGTGTCAACCGACGTGAGTCGGGGCCGCACGCCCAATGCCGACCCCAAGGCCGGTCGCACGGGGCACCATCAATCCAGCGGACTATATGGAGTGCCGACCGCGTCTCACCATAGGATATCTGGGGCTAGTGCGGGAATGCCGGTGGGCACGCAGTTCACACATTCAACACAAACACCGGGACTGCGTGGTCCGGGATGAACTGACGTCCAACCGATACCCCGACAATCCAGTTTGCGGTACGTGGATTCCGACGGTTGTCCGGTGACGCATCGGGGCGCCTTATCGGTCATTGCGGCAAAGTCCGCCGTTCCGACACTCGGAAAGCAGCCTGCATGTACCTTCTGCGGGAGAGCGAGAACGCTCGATCCTTCATGGACACCATCGCCCTGACGGTCGATCCGGACCTGCGCGTCGAAAGCCCGATCGTGGGATTGGCGATGGATGCCTGGGACCGCCTCCGCGGCACCCGCGCCATGCCGGCTCCGGCGGATATCGATGCCGTCAAGCTGCCGGTTCGGCTGTTGCCGCACCTGCTGTTGATGGATCTGGAGTACCAGCCGGCCTTCCGGCTGCGCTGGCGGCTGATCGGAACCCACATCACCAGCGTCGTCGATCGGGACATGACCGGCCGCTACTGGGATGAGATCTACGACGCCCGCGCCTTCGAGGCGCTGACCGTCGGCCCGCTGTGGGTGATCGAACACCGGCGGCCGGTGCGGATCCTGGGCACCGCGCACTACGCATCCAAGGACTACATCCGATCCGAAAGCGTCGACATGCCGCTGTCGAGCGATGGCCTGACCATCGACCGGATCATGACCGTCACGGTCTACGACGCACCCTGATTCGATCCACTTGCAAAGCCGGTCGCCGGGACGTATCTGTATCGGCGTCGGGGTGATGCGGTCTCCCGGCTGATCCCAAGGCGTATGCCCAAGAACCGCTCGACACTTCCGGAAGGGAGGTTGAGCAATGGGCTCGTCCGGACTGTCCATCACATCTGATGATCTTCTCCCCCTGATCGGCGGCGCGCACGCTCCGGTGATCGTAGACGTGCGCCGTCGACCGGTATTCGACGCCGACGACCGCGTGTTGCCGACCGCGATCTGGCGCGACCATCTGGCGGTCGATGCCTGGATCGGCGACCTGCCGGCGGGCGTTCCGGTGGTGGCGTATTGCGTCCACGGCCACCAGGTTGGCCAGAGTGCCGCCAGCCGGCTGCGCCTGGCCGGTGTCGATGCCCGCTATCTGGCGGGCGGCATCGAGAGCTGGAAGGCTGCCGGCGGGCCGGTGGTCGCAAAGCGGCCGGACTGGTGCGATCCGGCCGCCAGCGGTCCCAGCCGATGGGTCACCCGAGAGCGGCCGAAGATCGACCGGATCGCCTGCCCCTGGTTCGTCAGGCGGTTCGTCGACCGCCGCGCCGAGATCCACTATGTCGAGGCCGAGTGGGTGCGCGACGCCGCCGTGGAACTGGGGGCGGTGCCGTTCGACATTCCCGATGTCGAACTCACTCACATCGGCGCCACCTGCAGCTTCGACACCCTGATCGCCGCCTACGGCGTGACCGATCCGGCGCTGCTGCGGCTGGCCACCATCATCCGCGGCGCCGACACCGCCCGGCCCGACCTGGCGCCGGAAGCGGCCGGGCTGCTCGCCCTGTCGCTCGGCATCTCGGCATCGACCGTCGATGACCAGGAGGCACTGCGTCTCGGGTCCGTGCTGTACGACGCCCTGTACGCCTGGGCGCGGTTCGCCGCGGCCGAGATCCACAACTGGCCGGCGGCAGCCGGCGCGCCGAGCGTTGTCGCGGGGGCGGCACGATGACCGCTCTCGACACCACGGCACCGACGGTCGGGTTCAGCGAGGCAACCCGGACCTGGCTGCGGATCGGCCTGCTGAGCTTCGGCGGGCCGGCCGGCCAGATCGCCCTGATGCACCGCACCCTGGTCGAGGAGAAGCGGTGGATCGACGAGAGCCGGTTCCTGCACGCCCTGAACTACTGCATGCTCCTGCCGGGACCCGAGGCCCAGCAACTCGCCACCTATGTCGGGTGGCTGCTGCACGGGGTGCGCGGCGGGGTGGTCGCCGGGGTGCTGTTCATCCTGCCCGGCGCGCTGGTCATGCTGGCGCTGGCCACACTGTACGCCGGGTACGCCGATCTGGCCCTGGTCGGGGCGGCGTTCTTCGGCATCAAGGCGGCCGTTCTGGTGGTGGTGGTCGAGGCGGTGCTGCGGATCGGCAGGCGGGCGCTCAAGTCGCAGGCGGCGGTGGCGATCGCCATCCTGGCGTTCGTTGCGATCTTCTTTCTGGCGGTGCCGTTCCCGATCATCGTGCTGAGCGCGGCGGCGATCGGGACGCTGGTCCACCGGCTGCAGCCCGGCCTGCTGGCCGGCGGCTCCAGCCACGGCCCGGCCGGGACGGCGGTGACGAACACCCTGCCGCCGACCAGCGCATCCGGCGCTTTCACGGCGGCCGGGGTCTGCCTCGTGCTGTGGGTGGCACCGCTGGTCCTGCTGTTCGCCGTCCTCGGTCCCGACGACGTGTTCGTCCGGATCGGGCTGTTCTTCAGCAAGATGGCGGTGGTTACCTTCGGCGGCGCCTATGCGGTGCTGGGCTACATCGCCCAGGAGGCGGTCGAGGGCTACGGCTGGCTGGCGCCGGGCGAGATGCTGGACGGCCTGGGCCTGGCCGAGACCACGCCCGGGCCGCTGATCCTTGTCGGCCAGTTCGTCGGCTTCCTGGCGGCGTGGCGCGGGGCGTCCGGGCTCGATCCGTGGGTCGCCGGCGCGACGGGTGCGGCACTCACCGTGTGGGTCACCTTCGTGCCGTGCTTCCTGTGGATCTTCCTCGGGGCGCCGTTCATCGAACGGCTGCGCGGCAACAAGGCGCTCGACGCGGCACTGTCGGCGATCACCGCCGCGGTGGTCGGCGTGGTGCTGAACCTCGGCGTGTGGTTTGCGCTGCATGTGTTCTTCGCCGATGTCGCCGAGACGTGGCTGGGGCCGGTGCGGCTGTTCGTCCCAGTTTGGGGAAGCGTCGACCTGGCGGCGATCGGACTCAGCACCCTCGCCGCTCTGGCCTTGCTGCGGCTGAAGGTACCGATGCTGCTGGTGCTGGCCGGGGCCGCCGGCCTGGGCGTGATCCGCACGCTGATCGTCGGCAGCTGACGCGTCCGCTACAAGGCGCGGCGACCGCAGACTTGCGGCATCCGCATCCTTCGCATACCTACACTGGCTCACGGTGACGCGGGCTCCCGGCCGGGGCACTTCCTGGCCGGTGGCCCGCGCCGCCATTCTCGACGCCGCCTTGCCCGAGCCAGGGAGTTGTGATGACCGGCGAGCCGATCCGGACCGATGTGACCATCGTGGGCGCCGGCCCGTGCGGGCTGTTCGCGGTGTTCGAACTCGGTTTGCTCGACCTGAAATGCCATCTGGTCGACATCCTCGACCGGCCCGGCGGCCAATGCGCCGAGCTGTATCCCGAAAAGCCGATCTACGACATTCCGGCGGTGCCGGTCTGCACCGGCCAGGAGTTGACCGAGCGGCTGATGGAACAGATCCGTCCGTTCGACCCGGTGTTCCACTTCAGCCAGATGGCCGAGAAGCTGGAACGCACCGGCGACGGCTACTGGCGGATGACCACCGACATCGGCACGGTCATCGAGTCCAAGGTGATCGTGGTTGCCGCCGGCGGCGGCAGCTTCGTGCCGAAGAAGCCGCCGATCAAAGGCATCGACGCCTACGAGGGCACCAGCGTGTTCTACGCGGTGCGGCGCATGGAACAGTTCCGCGGCAAACGGCTGGTGATCGCCGGTGGCGGCGATTCCGCGCTGGACTGGACCGTCAACCTGCAGCCGATCGCCCAGTCGCTGACCCTGGTTCATCGCCGCGACGAGTTCCGCGCGGCACCGGACACCGTCAACAAGATGCGCGCGCTGGTCGCGTCCGGTGAGATGTCCCTGGAGATCGCCCAGATCGGCGGCGTCGAGGGTGCCGACGGCCGGCTCGAAGCGGTGATCCTCAAGGACAAGGACGGCGAGCGGCGGGTCGAGTGCGACACCCTGCTGGCGTTCTATGGCCTGACCATGAAGCTCGGCCCGGTTGCCGAGTTCGGGCTGAACCTGCATGAGAACCTGATCTCGGTCGACACCGAGCGGTTCGAAACCTCGACGCCCGGCATCTTCGCCATTGGCGACATCAACAGCTATCCGGGCAAGCTGAAGCTGATCCTGTCCGGGTTCCACGAGGCGGCACTGATGGCCCAGGCCGCGGTGCGCATCGTTCACCCGGACCGCAAGATCCGATTCCAGTACACGACGTCCAGCTCCGAGCTGCAGCACAAACTGGGGGTTGCATGAAGATCCACGTGACCGACCGCGAGGGCGGCGAACACGAACTAGAGGCCACCAACGGCTGGCGCGTGATGGAGGTGATCCGCGATGCCGGGTTGCCGATCACCGCAGAGTGTGGCGGTGCCTGCGCCTGCGCCACCTGCCACGTCTATGTCGATCCGGCCTGGGTCGACCGGCTGGAGCCGCGCGGCGAGGAAGAGAACGACATGCTCGATCTCGCCTTCGAGGTTCAGGACAACTCCCGCCTGTCCTGCCAGGTGACCGTCACGCCCGAACTCGACGGGCTGAAGGTGACGCTGGCGCCGGAGTGACCCTGCTTCGAACCGGCAACCGCCACCGCTGCGGGCGTCCGGCCTGCGTCATCCCAGACGAGCGCTGCGCGACCCCGCCCGGGACGACGTGAGACCTGGGATGACGTGAGAGACGAAGCGGTATTGCCGCACCCGTCAGTGCAGCGGCAGGTCGTGGGTCGCGTAGCCAAGTTCCTGCGGACGGACCAGTTCGGCGTTGGCGATCCGCACCGTGTGCAGTTTGCCCTCCAGGTTGCGTTCCCAGTAGTGCAGGAACCTGGTCAGCCTCGGAAAATCCGGTGCGATGTCCATGTCCTGCCACAGGTAGCTCTGCAACAGGCCGGGGAAGTCAGGGAAGCGATAGAGAATCTCGGCGGTGGTGAGGCGATACCGGTACAGGTCACGGGCGTTGATCTGCATGGACGACCCTCGTGGGCGTGAGACACTTGACCGTCTCAAGGATGTTGGTAGAAAGGCGCCTTGCGCAAGATTTTTTGTTAAATATATCAACACATTAGCAGCACACGCCCGAGTCTGCTGCCAGCGCGGCGCCCCTGCTGCCCGATGATTCTCGGGTGGACTGCTCCGCCCGCCGCAAACCAAAGCCCGGTTCTCTGCGATTTGCACCGATGAACCAGCGAGTCTCCTTGACTTGGAGCCGCGAGGTCCTTACATCGCTGGCACTCACTGGGGGTGAGTGCTAACACGTGTGGCTCCTCCCCGGGCGACGTCATCCAACACGTCTCAACCTGAGTGTTACGGAGGAATGGTCATGAAGTTTCGGCCCCTGCACGACCGGGTCGTTGTCCGCCGCATCGAGGCTGACAAGAAAACCGCTGGCGGGATCATCATCCCGGACACCGTCAAGGAGAAGCCGCAGGAAGGCGAGATTCTCGCCGTCGGTCCGGGCGCCCGCGACGAGTCCGGCAAGATCCAGCCGCTCGACGTGAAGGCCGGTGACCGGGTGCTGTTCGGCAAGTGGTCGGGCACCGAAGTCAAGATCGACGGCGAAGACCTGTTGATCATGAAAGAGTCGGACATCATGGGTGTGCTCGAGAGCACCGCGAAGTCCGGCAAGAAGGCCGCCTGAAGAAGGGGCCTCGATAGCCGCTTCCCCGAAGGGCAAATCACATTCTCAAGGAGTAATCGCACATGGCTGCCAAGGACGTTAAGTTCGGCATCGATGCACGCAACAAGATGCTGCGTGGCGTGGACGTTCTCGCCGACGCGGTGAAGGTCACGCTGGGCCCGAAGGGCCGCAACGTGGTTCTGGAAAAGTCGTTCGGCGCACCGCGGATCACCAAGGACGGCGTCACCGTCGCCAAGGAGATCGAGCTCTCGGACAAGTTCGAGAACATGGGCGCGCAGATGGTGAAGGAAGTCGCATCCAAGGCGAATGACGCCGCGGGCGACGGCACCACCACCGCGACCGTGCTGGCTCAGGCGATCGTCCGCGAAGGCGGCAAGGCCGTCGCCGCCGGCATCAACCCGATGGACCTGAAGCGCGGCATCGACGCCGCCGTCGAGGCGGTCGTCGCCGACCTCGAGAAGCGGTCCAAGAAGATCTCCACCTCGGATCAGGTCGCCCAGGTCGGCACCATCTCCGCCAACGGCGAGCGCGAAATTGGCGCGATGATCGCCAAGGCGATGGAGAAGGTCGGCAACGAGGGTGTCATCACCGTCGAGGAAGCCAAGTCCCTGCACACCGAGCTCGACGTCGTCGAGGGCATGCAGTTCGACCGCGGCTACCTGTCGCCGTACTTCGTGACCAACGCCGACAAGATGGTGTGCGAGCTCGAGAGCCCGTACATCCTCCTGCACGAGAAGAAGGTCTCGAACCTGCAGGCCATGCTGCCGGTGCTCGAGCAGATCGTGCAGTCGGGCAAGCCGCTGCTGATCATCGCCGAGGACGTCGAGGGCGAGGCCCTGGCCACTCTGGTCGTGAACAAGCTGCGCGGCGGCCTGAAGGTCGCGGCCGTGAAGGCCCCGGGCTTCGGCGATCGCCGCAAGGCGATGCTCGAGGACATCGCGATCCTGACCGGCGGTACCGTCGTGTCCGAGGATCTCGGCATCCAGCTCGAGAACGTCACCCTCGACATGCTCGGCACCACCAAGCGGATCTCGATCACCAAGGACGAGACCACGATCGTCGATGGCGCCGGCAAGAAGAAGGACATCGAGGCGCGCTGTGCGCAGATCCGGGCGCAGGTCGAGGACACCACCTCGGACTACGACCGTGAGAAGCTGCAGGAGCGGCTGGCCAAGCTGGCCGGCGGCGTCGCGGTGATCCGCGTCGGTGGTGCGACCGAGATCGAGGTGAAGGAGCGCAAGGATCGCGTCGACGACGCGATGCACGCCACCCGCGCCGCGGTCGAGGAAGGCATCCTGCCGGGCGGCGGTGCCGCTCTGGTCTATGCCATCCGCTCGCTCGAGAAGCTGAAGGCGGTCAACGACGACCAGCGCATGGGCATGAACATCGTGCGCCGCGCGCTGGAGGCTCCGGCCCGCCAGATCGCCACGAACGCCGGCCACGACGGCTCGGTGATCGTCGGCAAGCTGCTGGAGTCGAAGGACGCCAACTGGGGCTTCGACGCCCAGAACGGTGAGTTCGTCGACCTGATCAAGGCCGGCATCATCGATCCGACCAAGGTCGTGCGCAGCGCTCTGCAGAACGCCGCCTCGATCGCCGGCCTGCTGGTGACCACCGAAGCCATGGTCGCCGACAAGCCGGAGCCGAAGGGCGCCCCGGCGATGCCGGGCGGCGGCGGCATGGGCGGCATGGGCGGCATGGACTTCTGATCCAGCCAAACCACTGACCACGTCACGGCGAGGGCCGGGGAGAAATCCCCGGCCCTTTTCTGTTTGGCGCGAAAGCGCGACAATGCCGATTGACGCGGGTATAATTTTCGCGCGCATTGCCTGAGCCGACGACAACCATCGATGATGGACGAATGACACCAACGACCGGACGCAGTGTCCAGTGACCGATCACGACCAGGAGCCGACCGGCATCTCGGGCCTGGCGTCCGACGAGCCGGTTCTGCGACCGCTCTGGCAGTACTGGATAAAGCGGTGCCGAGATCGGCTGTGTCCGGCCCGCTCCGACATCGATCCTGTCGACATTCCCCGGCTGCTCCCGCACATCGGGCTGATCGACGTCGAGACGGACGCATCGCGTTTCAGATACCGGTTGATCGGCACCCGATTGAACGAGGTCTTTGGCAAAAACTTCACCGGCTCGTACCTCGACGAATCTAAGAACGGCCAGTACGCGATCTTTCTGCACAACCTGTACGCAGAGGCCGCGCGCGATCGCCGAGGGGTGTTCTCGGAGACGGCGTTCGGATACCGGGACACCCGTCACCTGACGGTGCTCCGGCTGATCCTCCCGCTCGCCGAGAATGACGAATCGCCTGTCACGATGCTGCTGTTCGCGAACACCTTCCGGCTGCGCGAACCCGGCGACCCCGAAGTCCCGGACTTCGACCGGGCGATGCCCTATCTTGCCGACGACATCGTCGACATTCGCTCGGTGGCCCACCACCGGCTGTGATGCCCCAACGGCATCGGCGACCCGTCAGACGCTCCGATCCACGAGAACCGCATGCCTCAACGAAATGGTCCCGCCCCCGGGCTTGTCCCTGAACTGATCTGCCGGAATCTTGAGATCAGCCGGCGCTTCTATGTGGACGTCATCGGATTCCGAGTGCTGTACGAGCGTCCGGAAGACCGCTTCGTGTATCTGGAGCGCGAAGGGGTCGAACTCATGCTCGACCAGTTGAGTCCCGCCTCCTGGTTGACCGCCGAGACATCGGTGCCGTTCGGCCGCGGCCTGAACCTGCAGATCACGGTGTCCGACGTCGACGCGTTGCATGCGCGGGTCGAGGCGGCCGGTATAGCGCTGTTCCGGCCAATGGAAGAAGCCTGGTACCGGGCCGACAGCTACCACCTCGGCAACCGCCAGTTCCTGGTGCAGGACCCTGACGGATACCTGCTCAGGTTCTTCCAGGATCTCGGCCGTCGCGATGGTCTGCCACGAGACTACAAGCGCGGGCCAATGCCCGTCGCCTGAGGCGATCCGGCGCATCGTGATCACTCCCGGCGCCCTCTATGGTCACACGGCCTGCCCAGCGACCCGATCGATCGGAGCCCCTTGGATGATTGCCGTCGAAACAGCTGAACTGGCGCCCGATAGCGCGCTTCATCGTTTCGTCGGGCCCGACGATTTCCTGGACTGCTATTCGGTCACCCTCGACCGATCCGACCTGCCGATCGAAGAGATCGCCCGGCACCTGTTTGTCGGCTTCCCGGCCTGGGTCCGAGCGGCCCTCATGGTCAGGGACCTCGCGGTCGCACCGTTCGGGCTCAAGACCGCCTTCAGTCTGCGCTACGCGCCCGCGGGCCGGCCACAAGCCGGCGTCGGCAGCTTCATCAACTTCTTTCGCGTTCAGTCGGTCGCGGGCGATGAAATCCTGCTCGGCGAGGACGACCGTCACCTGGACTTCAGGATTTCAATCCGGCGCAGCGGCCGGTCGCCCGAACGGCTGTCGCTGGCCACCTGGGTGCGAACCCACAACACCCTTGGCCGCCTCTATCTGCGGCTGATCACGCCGGGGCATGTCCTGATCGTGACCTCGCGCCTGCGCTATCTGGCAAGGCAGCTCGCCAGGTAGCGCAGCTCAGGTCGATGCTTCAGAGCGGCGCGCCGAGGCCCTTCAGCCAGTTCCTGAAACCGTCCGCGCCCTTGAACAGATGGGCCTGGAAGCCGAGACCCTGCGCCGCGTCGACGTTGCGGGGCGAGTCGTCGACAAAGGCGGTCCGCGACGGGTTCAACCCGGCGCGCTCGATCAGGATCTCATAGATCTTCGGGTCCGGCTTGATCACTCCCTCCTCGCCCGACACCACCACCGTGTCGAAGAGATTCAGGAAGTCGAAGCGGCGGCGGGTCTGCGAGAAGGTCTCCGCGCCGAAGTTGGTCAGACCGTGGACCGGTACCCCGGCGGTCTTCAAGCTCCTCAGAACCTGGACGGTGCCGTCGATGGCGCCGGGGATCATGGTCTGGAAACGGCCATAGTACGAACGGATCGCCGGGCCCATGTCCGGGTGCCGCGCCAGCGCCTCGGCCTCGGCCTCGGCGATCGACCGGCCACGGTCCTGCTCGACGTTCCAGGCGGGCGGGCAGACCTCGGTCAGGAACCAGGTCATGCGCGCCTCGTCGGTCGTCATGTCGGGATTGGTGAACACCCGGCGGTACAGGTGGCGCGGGTCCCACTCGATCAGCACATGGCCGACGTCAAACACCACGGCGTCGATTGCGCGCGCCTCAGCCATTGTCCCATTCCTCCGGATCGATCGCGAGCACCAGCGCCGAGTGATCGAGTTCGCCGCGCCCCGCCTCGACCAGCGCTTCCCAGAGCGCCAGATTGGCGCTCAGGGCGGGCAGCGCCAAGCCGACCTGATCGGCCAGCGCCTGGGCGGCGCGCATGTCCTTGCGCTGGATCGTCGCTTTGGCCCGGGCCTTGAAGTCGCCGGTCACCATGCGCTCGCCGTGCAGTTCCAGGATCCGGCTGTGGGCGAACCCGCCGAAGATCGCCTCGCGCACCCGCGCCGGCTCGACTCCAGCCCGCCTGGCCAGCGCCAGCGCCTCGGCGACCGCACCGATGGTCAGGCCGACGATCATCTGGTTGGCGGTCTTGGCGATCTGGCCGGCGCCGACCGGGCCGACATGGGTGATCCGCGCGCCCAACACCCGGAACAGCGGCTCGGCCCGGGCGAAATCGGCGTCGCTGCCGCCGGCCATGATGGTCAGGGTCCCGGCCTCGGCCGCGACCGTCCCGCCGGACACCGGAGCGTCCATCCAGCTGCCGCCGACCATGCGGATTCGTCCGGCAAAGTCGCGGGTGCGATCGACCGCGGTGGTGCCCATGTCGATCACCAGGGCGTCCTCGAGCAGGCCGTGGGCGATGCCCCACTCGTCCTCGTACGGATCGAAGGCGATCGCCTCGACCGCGTCGGCGTCGGTGACCATCACGATGACGGTGTCGACGGCCTCGGCGACGTGGCGGGGCGACGGCTGCACGCTCGCCGACGGCAATTCCGCCGCCAATGCTTCGGCCTTCTCAATAGTTCGGGTCCACAGCACGAGTTGGGCACCGGCCGCCGCCAGGCGATGCGCCATCGGCACCCCCATCAGGCCAAGCCCGATCAGCCCGATCCGTCGCCCGGGCAGACTCGCTGGAACGTCCGTTGCCGCCCCGGTCGCCATGGCAGCCTCAGAGGCGGGCGTAGCGGGCGCCGGCGCCGCGTTCAATAGCGGCGGCGGTCAACCGGTCGACGTTGATCTCGTGACGCAGCATCTCCAGATAGCGCAGCTCCTCCTGGGTCGCCTCGCCGTCGGCCGCGACCACGTCGCAGGCCAGCGCGTAGGCGGTCGCCCGCAGGCGGTCCGGCAGGTTCTCCTTGATCTGCGACATGACGACGTCGAGCCCGTCGGCCTCGGTCAGCAGGTCGGTCGCAGCCGAAGCGACCTGCGCCAGATTGCCCTGTTCGAAGTCGGCGAAGATCGGCAGGTGCTTGACGATGTCGCGGATGGTTTCCAGCTCGGAATCCGCAAGCGATCCGTCGGCGGCGGCGCCGACGACCATGGCATAGAGAAGGGCGACGTGATGGTTGATCATGAGATCGATCGTCCCGTGTCTGAATGAAGCCGTGCGAGGTATAGCGATCCTGCCGTGAACCGACAACCGGCGGTCTCGACACTGGCCCCGGTCGCGACCTAGGCTGCCGACCCATGCAGCCCGTGCTCGACGTCGTCCTCCCGGTGTTCGCAATCCTGGCGGCCGGGTGGGCCGCCGGTCGATTCGGACCCTTCAAGCAGTCCGCCGCCGGCGTGCTGAACGACTTCGTGTACTGGATCGCGTTCCCGGCGCTGATCTTCCGGGCGATGGCGACGGCGCCGCTTTCGACCACCTTCGACCTGCCATTC
The DNA here is from genome assembly GCF_040219215.1 of Thalassobaculum sp. GTDB lineage: Bacteria > Pseudomonadota > Alphaproteobacteria > Thalassobaculales > Thalassobaculaceae > Thalassobaculum_A. Next base: position 24,021 of record NZ_JAVJSX010000015.1, on the reverse strand, counting down.
CTGGCTGCCTATTCAGCCGGCGTGTTCGGCGCCTTCGCCATCAGCTACATCGTCGGCCTGCTGGTGTTTCGGGCCCGACCCGCCGCCCTGGCGTTCCAGGCGATGTGCGTGGTGTTCGCCAACACCGGCTACATGGGCGTGCCGCTGCTGCCGGTCGCCTTCGGCGACGAGGCCCTGCTGCCGGCGCTGATCCTGACGGTCTACAACGCCGCCTTCCTGGTGGCACTGTTCGTGGTGCTGGTCGAACTCGACCTGCGCGCCGCCGATCCGCCGCTCAAGGTGCTGGGCGGCGTGCTGCGCGCGACCTTCCTCAATCCGCTGGTGCTCGCCGCCCTGGCGGGCGCGGCATGGTCGGCGTCGGGCTGGGGTCTGCCGTCGCCGATCCGGACGTTCTGCGAGATCCTGGGCGCCGCCGCCGCCCCGGCCGCCCTGGTAGCCATGGGCCTGTTCATGGTCGGCAAGCCGATCCGCGCCGGGCTGGGCGAGGTCGGCTGGCTGGTGTTCCTGAAACTGCTTATCCAGCCGGCGCTGGTCGCCTGGATCGCGCTCGGGCCGCTGGCACTGGGCTCGCTGCAGGCGCGTTCGGTAATCCTCAGCGCCGCCCTGCCGACCGGCTCGCTGGTGTTCGTCCTGGCCTACCGCTACGGTTTGTACGTCGAGCGGTCGACCTCGGTGATCCTGATCTCGACCGTCCTGTCCGGCTTCACGCTGTCGGCCCTGCTGCTGTTGCTCGGCACCGGCTGACGCCACATTCCGCGATGAGAGAGATCCCATGACCGAACCACAGCCCCGCCTCGGATACGTCGGACTCGGCCTGATGGGAGGGCCGATGGCGAAACGGCTGCTCGACGCCGGCTACCCACTGACCGTGTGGAACCGAGCCGCCGCCAAGGCAAAGCCGCTGTCCGACGCCGGCGCCGTCGTGGTGGAATCGCCAGCGGCCGTCGCCAGGGCAAGCGACATCGTGTTCACCTGCCTGACCGACACGTCAGCGGTCGAGGCCGTGGTGTTCGGCCCGGACGGCATCGCCTCGGGCGCGGCCAGCGGCACAGTCCTGGTCGATTTCTCGTCGATCCAGCCGGCGCGCACCGTGGCGTTGGCGCAACGCCTGCGCGACGAGGCCGGCATGGGCTGGATCGACGCGCCGGTGTCGGGCGGGGTGCCCGGCGCTACGAATGGCACGCTGGCGGTGATGGCCGGCGGCGAGCAGACGGATTTCGACCGGGTGGCACCGGTCGTCGCCCACCTGTCCGGCCGGTTCACCCTGATGGGGCCGAACGGCGCGGGGCAGACCACCAAGCTGATCAACCAGCTGATCGTCGGATGCGGCTTTGCGATCGTGGCGGAGGCCTGCCAGCTCGCCGAGGACGCCGGCATCGACCCCGCACGCATTCCGCTGGCGCTGGCCGGTGGGCGTGCCGACTCGCCGATCCTGCAGCAGTACATGCCGCGCATGGCGGCGCGCGACCGGGAGGTCCAGGCCCGGATCGCCATCATCGTGAAGGACCTGACGACGGTGATGGACGAGGCGAAACGGCTCGGCTCCGCCCTGCCGATGACCGGGCTCGCGACCGAATTGCACAAGCTGCTGGCACGCCGCGGACTGGCCGACGCCGACAACGCCGAGATCATCCAGCTGTACACGCCGGACTGACAGAAGCCGGACGGAGCGGGCCCGCAATCCGTCGGTTGGCGGGCCCTCGTTGTGGGCGGCAGACCCGCTGCACGTCCGCTTGCCCTGGCCGGTCCGGCCGTGCGACCGTCACACCCTGCTACCCTCCGAAGTCGACCGCCTCACACGCCTTCCGCCCAGCGCGACCAGATAGTCAGGGAGAAAGTCATGGCTGCTTTGCCACCGGATCCGTTCGAAAGCGGGATCATCGCATTCGCCGCCGACCTGCGCGGCGGCCGGATCACCGCGGTCGAAGCCACCGACGCCTGCCTGGCCCGGATCGCCGCGTTGAACCCCAGGCTCGATGCGTTTCAGCTGGTCGACGCGGAACGCGCCCAGAAGGCCGCCCGCGCCGTCGACGAGATGCTCGCGGCCGGCACCGACCTGGGCCCGCTGATGGGCGTTCCGATCGCGGTCAAGGACATCGTCGCGGTCGACGGCCTGCCGACCACCAATGGCTCGCTGCATCCAAGCGCTGATCTGACCGGGCCGGAAGGACCGCTGATCGGGCACCTGAAGGCTTCCGGCTGCATCATCCTCGGCAAGACCAAGACCGTGGAGTTCGCGCTCGGCGCCACCGGTGTCAACGAGGCGCGCGGAACTCCCTGGAACCCATGGGATTCCGGCATTCACCGGATTCCCGGCGGCTCGTCCAGCGGGTCGGCGGTGGCGGTGGCGAGCGGGATGTGCGGCTTCGCGCTCGCCACCGACTCCGGCGCCTCGATGCGGATTCCGGCCAGCTTTACCGGATTGTTCGGTCACAAGACGACGGTCGGGCTGTGGCCGACCGAAGGGGTGTTCCCGCTGTCTCCGACACTGGATTCGATCGGCCCGCTGTGCCGCAGCGCCGGGGATGCGGCACTGATCCACGCCATCGTCACCGGCGAGGCCCTGCCGATGCCGACGCGGCTGGCCGGGCTGAAGCTGGGTCGGCCGACCAACTTCTTCTTCGACGACCTGGACGACACGACCCGCTCCACCGTCGAGGCGGCAATGCTGGCGCTGTCGGCGGCCGGGGTCGAGATCGTCGACATCGAGATCCCCGAGGTCGAGGAACGGGCCCGGATCTTCTCCGCCATCGTCCCGGCCGAGCTGGTCGCCCGCCTGACCCCCGAGGGTTTCGCCAAGGCCAAGCCGAAGATGGACCCTGTCACCGCCATGCGGGCCGCCCACGGGCTGGAAGTGTCAGCCATTGAGTACGCGTCGGCCCAGTTCCGGCTGCGCGAGTTGGAAGAGATCGCCGACGAGCATTTCGACGGCCTGGACGGCTGGATCGCCCCCAGCACCCCGTTCGTTGCCATGCCGATCGACACGCTCAAGCATGCCGACGTCGCGCAGCGTGCCATGCTGTCGTCGCGCAACACGCAACCGGCCAACATCTTCGGGATCTGCGCCGCCAGCCTGCCGATCCAGCAGTTCGGCGCAGCGCTGCCGGTCGGCCTGCAACTGATGGCCCCGCGCGGCGAGGATGCCCGGCTGTTGTCGATGGCCCTGGCGTTCGAACCGGTCCTCGGCGTCGGCACGCCGCCGGACCTGAGTGGCTTCCTGGAGTAAGGCGGGGACCCCGAAGGCCGCAGATCTCCGCTTCCTGGTCGTCACCCCGGTTGCCGCGTCGCGGCGAACCAACAGGAGACCCCGATGCGTGTCGTCGCCACCGACCGTCACGAAGCCCACGCGCCCAAGGCGTTCATCATGCGCGGCAACCGGATCGCCAGCCCGGAAACCCCGGAGCGCGCGGCGATCTTCCATCGGGCCGTCGTCGCCGGCGGCCACGCGCTGCTGGAGGCTAAGGAGCATGGGCTGGCCCCGGTGGCGGCCATCCATGCCGCCGACTACCTGGGGTTCCTGGAACACGCCTGGTCGGAATGGTCGGCCCTTCCAGACCATGCACCCGAGATCCTGCCGAACATCCACCCGGGCCGGAACATGGCGATCCACCCGACCCACATCGTCGGCAAGGCCGGCCACTACCAGGCCGACACCGCCTGCCCGATCGGTCCCGGCACCTGGCTCGGCGCCCGTGCATCGGCCGACGTGGCGATCACCGCCGCCGACCTGGTGGCAGCGGACGGCCTGCCGGCCTACGCGCTGTGCCGCCCGCCGGGCCACCATGCCTATGCCGACCAGGCCGGCGGCTTCTGCTTCCTGAACAACTCGGCGATCGCGGCCCAGCGGTTGCGCGACGGCGGGGCCAAGCGGGTGACCGTGCTGGATGTGGACGTCCATCACGGCAACGGCACCCAGGGCATCTTCTACCGGCGCGCCGACGTTCAGACCGTGTCGATTCACGGTGACCCGCACGCCTACTACCCGTTCTACACCGGCTATTTCGACGAGATCGGCGCCGGCCCGGGGCGCGGCGCCAACCTGAACCTGCCGCTGCCGCGCGGCACCGGCGACGTCGGTTATCTGGAGACCCTGGAGACCGCGATAGCGGCGATCGACGCGTTCAAGCCGGACGCCGTGGTGGTCGCCCTCGGCCTCGACCCGTCGGAGAACGACCCGCTGGCCTTCCTGTCGGTAACCACTGCCGGCTTCCGGCGGATCGGGGAGCGGCTCGGCAAGGCACCGTACCCGACGCTGATCGTCCAGGAGGGCGGCTACATCTGCGACGCGCTGGGCGACAATCTGGCGGCGGTGCTGGCCGGGTTCGAGACCGGGCGCGCTTAACGAGCTTGCCCCACGGTTCGCGGCGGCGGAACATGCCGCCACCGGTATCGAGTGACGCAGGCGCATGCCCGATCCTGTTCCCCCGTCGTTCGCCCTGCGAGGCCCTGCACTCGTGCACGCGCTGCTGCGCACCGGACTGATCGCGCCCGCGCGCTACCTCGAGGCGCTCCGCATCGTGCGCGACGACGCGTTCTGGCAACGCTGGGGCCGGCGGACATTGCTGGCGCTGGCGGTCGGGCAGATCCTGGTCGGAATCGTGTTCTTCTTCGCCTTCAACTGGGCCGACCTGCCGCCGTTCGCGAAGCTCGGGGTGATCCAGGCCGGTATCGCTCTCTGCACCCTGGGCGCATGGCTGGGGCGAAACCAACCGATCGCCTGGGAGGCGCTGCTGACCGCCGCCGTCGTGCTGGTCGGCGTGCTGCTGGCGGTGTTCGGCCAGATTTACCAGACCGGCGCCGACGCCTACACGCTGTTCGTCGGCTGGGCAGCACTGATCCTGCCGTGGGTGCTGGCGTCGCGGGCGCTGGTGCCCTGGGTGGTGTGGCTGGCGGTCGCCGGCGCCGGTGCGGTGACCTACGCGATGCAGATCGCAATCCCGATGGGCTGGATCAGCGTGGAGGGCGCTGTCCTGCTGCTGGCGGTGTTCTACGCAGGCGTTCTCTTGGGTCGTGAGGCGGCCACACGGTTCGGCGTCCGGTGGCTGCAGCCGCTGTGGCCGCGCCGACTGCTGGTCGCCGCCATCCTCGCGCTGACCTTTACGACGGCCGTCTCCGGGCTGACCGAGTCGGTGATCACCCCCGCCGGCTGGCTGGCGATGGCGGGATACTCGGCCGCAGCCGTCGGTCTCGGCATCGCGTGCGTTGTCCTGCTCGATCTTCCGGCGGTCGTGATGGCCGTGCTCTCAGGGTGCCTGTTCCTGACGGTCGCAGGCGGTCGGATCGTGTTCGAATGGCTCGACCCGGAAGTGGGCGGGTTCGGTGCCGTGGTGATGCTGGTGCTGGCGGTGTTCGGCGCGGCCTTCGCCCTGCTGCGCCGCCTGCGCGTCTGGATGGCCGCCCATGTCTGACGCCCGCACCGCCGATCTCTGTCGCCGATTGGACCTGGACAGCGAGACAGTCCATGCCATCGCAACCGCGACCGCACACAGCGACCTGCCCTGGTACATGCATGTCCTGACCGGCATCGGCGCCTGGTTCGCGGCGACCGCGATGATCCTGACCGTCGGTGCCGCGATCTTCCCCGCACTCGATGAAAGCAGCCTTCCTCTGACCGCCGCCACCTTCGGTGCGGTCGTCGCCACGGTTTCCGCAATAACTCACCGAAGCCACAAGCAAGCCTTCGCCGTCCAACTGGCGGTTGCCGGGGCCCTGGCCGGGCAGGGGCTGCTGGCCGGCGGGATGGGATGGCAGTTTGAATCCGTGACGGTCGCCGCGGTCTTGGCCGGGTCTACGACGACGCTGTTCATCGTCCTGATCAAGGACCAGCTGCTCCAGTTCCTGGCATCGACCGCGACCCTGTGCCTGATCCAAGCGGCCTTGATCGGCCACGACATGCCGCAGGCGGGGGGCCTGCTGGCAGCCCCGGCGCTGGCCGGCGCGCTCACTTTGCTGATCCGGCCGTTGGGCCCCCAGGATCTGCGCGGCCTCGCCTATGCTCTGCTGCTGATACCGGTCGCCGCGCAGTCGGTCCTCGGTGTCGGCGGGCTGAGTGCCGACTGGCTGGCACGCGCCACCTACGCCATCGGTTTGATCGCCATGCTGTGGCTGCTGTGGCATGACGCGACGCCGGGCCGCCGAGCGTTGGTGGCCGTCGCAGGCGCCGCGGCACTGCTGCTGGGTGCCGTGATCGCCGCCGGGATGCTGGCGTCCCTGTTGCTGCTCACCCTCGCCTACACTCTGGGCAACCGCATGCTGGCCAGCTTGGGCGTGGCGGCGACCGTGTGGTTCCTCGGCCAATTCTACTACGACCTGGAACTCGACCTCCTGCAGAAGTCGGGGATGCTGGTCGGGGCGGGCCTGCTGCTTCTGGCGTTGTGGTGGCACTGGCACCGCCAGTCCGCCACGGAGCCCGGGCATGCGTAAATGGCTCGGCATGGTCGGCGTGTGGGGCGGATTGGCGGTCGTGCTGATCGCCGTCAACCTGCAGATTTTGGAAAAGCAGCGGATCCTCGACGACGGACGCACCGTGCTGCTGGCATTGCGTCCGGTCGACCCCCGCTCGCTGATGCAGGGCGACTACATGATCCTGCGCTACGACCAGACCGTGGTCGCGGCCCACCACGATGCGCCGGCGCTGGACGGCCGGATCGTGGTCGCCCTGGACGCCGATGGCGTGGCCACGTTCCGCCGGTTCGACGACGGCACGCCGCCCGCCGGCGACGAGCAGAACCTGCGCTACAAGGTACGCGCTCCGTCCGGCTTCGGCGTCGCCACCGACCAGGTTGAGCTGACCATCGGCGCCGAGTCGTTCTTCTTCCAGGAAGGTCACGGCGACCTCTATGCCGAGGCGCGCTACGGCATTCTCAAGGTCGCCCCCGACGGCAGCAGCGTGCTGGCCGGATTGGCCGACGCCGGGCGCCGGCCGATCCGGCCGTAGAACCTACCCCCGGTTCATCCGCTGCTGCACCAGATCCTCGACGACCGCCGGGTCGGCCAAGGTCGAGATGTCGCCGAGCTGGTCGTGCTCGTTGGCGGCGATCTTGCGCAGGATGCGGCGCATGATCTTGCCCGAGCGGGTCTTCGGCAGGCCGGGGGCCCACTGGATCAGGTCCGGCGAGGCGATCGGGCCGATGTCCTTGCGGACCCACTGCACCAGTTCCTTGCGCAGCTCCTCGGTCGGGGTCTCGCCGGCGTTGAGCGTCACATAGGCGTAGATGCCCTGGCCCTTGATGTCGTGGGGATAGCCCACGACAGCCGCTTCGGCGACCTTGGCGTGGGCAACCAGCGAGCTCTCGACCTCGGCGGTGCCCATGCGGTGGCCGGACACGTTGATCACGTCGTCGACCCGGCCGGTGATCCAGTAGTAGCCGTCCGCGTCGCGCCGGCAGCCGTCGCCGGTGAAGTACTGCCCCGGGAACGTCGCGAAATAGGTCTGGAAGAACCGTTCATGGTCGCCATAGACCGTGCGCATCTGGCCCGGCCAGCTGTCGGAGATGCACAGATTGCCGTCGGCGGCACCGTCCAGCGGCTTGCCGTCGTTGTCGACCAGCAGCGGCTTGACCCCGAAGAACGGCAGGGTCGCCGAGCCCGGCTTCAACGGAATCGCCCCCGGCAGCGGCGTGATCAGGATGCCGCCGGTCTCGGTCTGCCACCAGGTATCGACGATCGGGCAACGCTCGTCGCCGACCACCCGGTGGTACCACTGCCAGGCTTCCGGGTTGATCGGCTCGCCGACCGAGCCCAACAGCCGCAGCGACTTGCGCGACGTCTTCTTCACCAGCGCCTCGCCCTCGCGCATCAGGGCGCGGATCGCGGTCGGCGCGGTGTAGAAGGTGTTGACCTGATGCTTGTCGACGACCTGCCAGAACCGGCTGGCGTCCGGGTAATTCGGCACGCCCTCGAACATCAGGGTGATGGCGCCGTTCGCCAGCGGGCCGTAGACGATGTAGCTGTGGCCGGTCACCCAGCCGACATCGGCGGTGCACCAGTAGATGTCGCCCGGCTTGTAGTCGAACACGTACTCGTGGGTCATCGAGGCGTAGACCATGTAGCCGCCGGTGGTGTGCAGCACCCCCTTCGGCTTGCCGGTCGAGCCCGAGGTGTAGAGGATGAACAGTGGATCCTCCGCGCCCATCTCGGCCGGCGGGCAGTCGGCCGACGCCGTCGCCAGCAGGTCGTGATACCAGTGGTCGCGCCCGGCGGTCATGTCGACGGTCCCGCCGGTGCGGCGGACCACGACACAGGTCTTGCAGGACGGGCAACTCGCCAGCGCGGCGTCGGCGTTCTTCTTCAGCGGCACCTTGCGGCCACCGCGCAACCCTTCGTCGGCGGTGATCACGATGTTGCTGTCGCAGTCCTGGATGCGGTTGGCCAGGCTGTCGGGCGAGAATCCGCCGAACACCACCGAGTGTATGGCGCCGATCCGGGTGCAGGCCAGCATGGCCACCGCCGCCTCGGGGATCATCGGCATGTAGATCGTCACCCGGTCGCCCTTCTTGACGCCGCGTCGCTTGAGCACGTTGGCGAGCCGGCACACATGCTCGTAGAGCTCGCGATAGGTAATCTTCTTGTCGTCGTAGGGATTGTCGCCTTCCCAGATGATGGCGACCTGGTCGCCCCGCCGTTCCAGATGCCTGTCGACGCAATTGTAGGCGACGTTGGTGACGCCGTCCTCGTACCACTTGATCGAGACCTTGCCGGTGAACGAGGTGTTCTTGACCTTGGTGTAGGGCTTGAACCAGTCGATCCGCTGGCCGTGCTTCATCCAGAACCCTTCGGGATCGTCGATCGACTGCTTGTACCAGGTCTTGTAGGTGGCCTCGTCGATCAACGCCTTCTTCTTGACCGCCGCCGGTACCGGATACACATCAGCTGACATCGGATTCCTCCACTGGGTTCGGGCGCGCGGCCCATCATGCTCGGTCCGCCCGGCCTCTCCCGTGACCCGGCGCGTGGGCCCCGTCTAACGCGAAGCCTCTCCGCGCGTAAATTAGACCATGGACAACCAGCGCGACCGGATCGATCCTAGCGGCGCCCTCCGTCCAGCTTCAAGTCGGCGACCGCCTGCCGCAGCGCCCCGTCGAGCGGCGTGTGCGGCTCGGCGCCGATCAGCGCGGCGAGCTTCGATCCGTCCAGCGAGTGCGGCACGTCCCACAGGTAGCGCATCTTGATCACCTCGCGCAGGATCGGGTTGAACAGGCCCGCGATCCGCAGCAGCGGCCACGGCACCGACCCGGGCTTGAGCGAACGGCCCACCGCCGCCTCCATGGCGGCATGGAACTGCGCGCCGGTCACCGTGTGCCCGGTGAAGTGGAACCGCTCGAACCGGCCCAGTTCCCCGCGCTTTTCGGCGACCGCCACGAAGGCCGCGCCGAAATCGGGCAGGTAGGCGAACGCGTGCGGCACGTCCCGGCGCCCCGGCCAGACGAGCCGGTTCCTGCGAAGATCCTTGGCGATGACCAGATCGAGCCAGCTTCCGTCGACCGGCCCGCCGAAGAAGTCGCCCGCGCGCAGCACGATGGTCTGCACGCCCTCGGCCGCAGCGGCGCGGAACCTCTCCTCGATGTCGACGCGCAGACGCCCCTTTTCCGTATCCGCCGGCATGGATGCGTCCTCGGACATGTCCATCCCGATGCCGGTGCCGAAATTGTAGACGTTGCCCGGCAGCATCAGCGTCGCGTCGGCCGCCTTCGCCGCCGCAAGCATGTTCTCGGCCATCGGCACGACGTGCGTGGCCCATTTGTCGTAGGTCGGGTTGAGCGCGTGCAGGATCACGTCCGCCCCGGCGCAGGCGTCTGTCACGGCCTGACGGTCGAACGCGTCGGCCTCGACGGGCTCGACGCCCTGCGGCAGACGCTTAAGCTTCTCGCCGCGCGCGATGCCGCGCACGGTCCATCCGGCGGCGACGAAGGCGCGTGCTGCGTTGAAGCCGATGCGGCCGGCCGCGCCGGCGATGACGATGGTGCTCATACTGGTTCTCCTTGTCCGATCGTGTCGTCGGAGCCGGTATGAGCCCTTCCCTTACGTATCGATAGACCGAATTGCGGATGTTTGGTATTCATTGATGAATGGAACAGCTCCGCTTCGACTGGAACCTCGTCCGCAGCTTCCTCGCCGTGATCGAGGCGGGCACGCTGAGCGGCGCGGCGCGCGCGACCGGCGTGTCGCAACCCACGCTCGGCCGCCACGTCGCCGAACTCGAGGCGCAGACGGGCCTGGTCCTGTTCGGACGGGGCCGGGCCGGCATGATCCCGACCCAGGCCGCGCTGCGGCTGGTCGAGGAGGCGACCGCGATGCGCGACAGCGCCGCCGCCTTCGCCATGGCCGCCGCCGACCAGGAGACCCGGGTCGAGGGCGTCATCCGGATCACCGCCAGCCGCGTGATGTCGACCTACGTTCTGCCGCCGTTGCTGACCGATCTGCACCGCGCCGAGCCGGCGCTCGAGATCGAACTGGCGCCGAGCGACGCGATCGCCAACCTGCTCGCGCGCGATGCCGACATCGCCGTCCGCATGGCCCGCCCGACCCAGAACGATTTGATCGCGCGCAAGGTGGGCGACTTCGCCATGGGCGCGTGGGCGCATCCGGACTATCTGGCGCGCGCGAGCACCCCCGCCGATCTGGACGCCCTGTTCCGGCACACGCTGATCGGCTACGACCGGTCGGACCTGATCGAGCGGGGCATGCGGCGCCTGATCGGCTACTATGACCGGTCGGCGTTCCGCATCCGCACCGACGACCAGATCGCCTACTGGGAGCTGGTCAGGGCGGGGGCCGGCATCGGCTTCGGTCCGATCCACGTGGCGCGGCGCTCGGGCGAACTGGTTCGCGTCCTGCCCGAACTGGCGATCGACCCGCTGCCGGTCTGGCTTGCCTCGCACCGCGAACTGCGCCACAGCGCAAAGGTGCGGCGGGTCTACGACTTTCTCGCCGAGGCGCTGTCGGCCCTGCCGCTCGATCGCGACGGCAGTCCGGGAACGACCAGTCCGGCGAGCGCGACCGCGACGACGACCACGCCCCACGCCACGAACACGACCGCGAGCGAGAACGCGTCGGCGACCGCACCGACGAAGGCGGGCACGAACAGAAGGCCGGCATAGCCGAAGGTGGTGATCACGCCGATCGACACGGCCGGCGGCAGGTCGCGATAGGCGCCCGCGGCCGAGAACATGATCGGCGCCAGATTGGCCATGCCGATCCCCGCGACAAGGAAGGCGAGGCAGGCGAAGACGAAGCCCGGTGCCATACCGGCGGCGACGAGCCCGGTCGCGGCCAGCAGCGCGCTCGCCACGAACATCGGCCGGTCGCCGAACCGGCCACGCAGCCTGTCCCCGGTCAGCCGCATCGTCGCCATGGTGGCCGAGAAGGCGGCATAGGCATAGCCGCTGACCACCAGCGGCGCGCCCAGTTCCTCGCGCAGGTATAGCGCGCTCCAGTCGATGACCGTGCCCTCGGGCGCATAGGCGAGCAGGGTGACCAGGCCGAGCACGTAGATGCCCGGCGACCGGGGCAAGCCCCGCCATCCGCCCGATCCGGTACCCTCGCGCATCGCCGCGTCGTCGGGCCGGTAGTGACCGAAGGCCCAGACCGCCAGCACCAGCACGATCGCGCCGACGATCAGCGCATGGCCCATCTCGCCGAAGGCGGCGATCATCGCGCCGCCGGTGAGGCCGCCGGCCACCCCGCCCAGCGACCAGAAGCCATGGAACGAGGACATCACCGGCCGGCCGAGCGCGCGTTCGACGCCGATGCCGTTGGCGTTCATCGCATTGTCCATCGCGCCCAGGAACACGCCGAGCCAGAGCAGCGCCAGCGCCGCGGCGGGCAGCGACGGCGCCAGTGTCAGCAGCACCAGCGAGGGCGCCAGCAGGACCGAGGTCCAGCGCACCACCGCCACCGAGCCGATGCGCGTGACCATCCACGCACCGCCGACCAGCGCGAGCACAGCACCGATGCCGAACAGGACGATCAGCCGCCCCAGCACGGCCTCGGAGATGCCGAGCCGATCGACCAGCACAGGGATCTTCGTCGCCCAATGGCCGACCATGAAGCCGTTGAGGAAGAACGCAGCGTACACCGCCAGCCGCGCCAGGTGCAGGCGCCGCGCATCGGGCGGCGCGCCGCCGGCGGTGTGTTGAACGGTCGACATGGCGGGCTCCGGGCAAACGGCTCTTGGTAGTCCAGATCGCTGGCCGTTCAAAGCGCTTTGACGCGGAGGCGGCGAACAATTTTCGCGGCTCAGAAGCCGTATAGCCGAGCCGGGTTGTCGACCAGGATGCGGCGGCGCGTTTCGTCGTCCGTGACGACACGCAGAAACGCATTCAGCAGCGCGCCCGCATCGGGCATCTTCGCATCGGCCAGCATCAGATGCGGCCAGTCGCTGCCCCAAAGGCACCGTTCCGGATTGGCCCTGACCAGCGCGGCGACGAGCGCATCGATCGCCTCGTAGGGCGCATCGGCGAGCCGGTAGAGCCCCGACAGCTTCACGAAGGCCTTGCCGTCGGCAAGAAGCGCACAAAGGCGCCGGAAACCGGGCTCGTCGGGACCCGCCGCGACATCGGGCCAGCCGATATGGTCGAAGACGACCGGCACCGGCATGGCGCGCACGCCGCCGTCGAGTTCGGCCATGTGCCGGTGCGCGTTCATCAGCATCTGCACATGCATGCCGCGCGCCTTCAGCCGGTCGGCCATCGCGGTCACCCCGCCCCAGCTCAGCACACCGCCATGAACGTAGTTGAGCCGCACGCCGCAAAGGCCGGCCTCGGCGAGCGCGTCGAGGTCAGCCTCGCTCGCCCGGTCGTCGACCAGCCCGATGCCGCGCGCCCGGTCGCGGCCGAGCCGTGCGACGGCGGCCATGGTCACCGCATTGTCGGCCCCGTAGAGGATCGAGTGGACCACGACCACGCGGTCGACGCCGAGCGCTGCCATGTGCCGCTCGTAAAGGCCGATCCAGTCCTCGAACCGCGGGCCGGGAGCGGGGTCCTCCACGCGGCCGTCCCAGAGCGGAAACTCATCCGGTCCCGCCACCATATGGATGTGCGCGTCGCACGCACCGGCCGGCAGCGCCCGGTGCGGCGCGGCCGGTTCCGCGACCGGCATCTGCGCCTTCGGCTTGTCGGTCATCGCCCCTCCGTGCGTCCTCGCGGGCGCAACCCATCCGTGTTTGCGCCGCACAATGCGAACCGCTAAACAGGCCCGGTTGCTTTTCTGCATTTCATAATCGGGGACATCGATCGTGGCCATCAAGAAACTGCTCGTCGCCAACCGGTCCGAGATCGCAATCCGCGTTTTGCGCGCCGCCAACGAGCTGGGCATGACGACGGTCGCCATCTGGGCCGAGGAAGACAAGCTGTCCCTGCACCGGTTCAAGGCCGACGAGAGCTATCAGGTCGGCCGGGGCGGGCACCTCGACAAGGACCTCGGCCCGATCGAGAGCTACCTGTCCATCGACGAGGTGATCCGCGTCGCCAAGCAGTCCGGCGCCGACGCGATCCATCCCGGCTACGGGCTTCTTTCGGAGAGCCCAGAATTCGTCGACGCCTGCGACGAGGCCGGCATCATCTTCATCGGCCCCACCGCCGGGACGATGCGAGCGCTCGGCAACAAGGTCTCGGCCCGCAACATCGCCGTCGATGCCAGCGTGCCGGTCGTGCCGGCGACCGGACCGCTTCCCGACGACATGGACGAGGTCAGAAAGCTCGCCGCCGAGATCGGCTTTCCGGTGATGCTGAAGGCCTCCTGGGGCGGCGGCGGGCGCGGAATGCGCGCCATCCGCGCCGCAGAGGATGTCGAGCGCGAGGTGACCGAGGCCAAGCGCGAGGCCAAGGCAGCCTTCGGCAAGGACGAGGTCTATTTCGAAAAGCTGATCGAGCGCGCCCGCCACGTCGAGGTGCAGGTGCTGGGCGACACGCACGGCAACATCGTCCACCTTTTCGAGCGGGACTGCTCGATCCAGCGGCGCAACCAGAAGGTGGTCGAGCGCGCGCCCGCCCCTTATCTCGACGACGCCCAGCGCAACGAGCTGGCCGAATACGCCATGAAGATCGCCCGGGCGACCGATTATCGCGGCGCCGGCACGGTCGAATTCCTGATGGATGCCGACAGCGGCAATTTCTACTTCATCGAGGTCAATCCGCGCATCCAGGTCGAACACACCGTGACCGAGGAGGTCACCGGCATCGACATCGTCAAGGCGCAGATCAGGATCCTGGAAGGCGAGACGATCGGCCAGCCCGGCTCCGGCGTTCCGGCGCAGCACGACATCACGCTGCACGGCCACGCCCTGCAGTGCCGGATCACCACCGAGGACCCCGAGCAGAACTTCATTCCCGACTATGGCCGGATCACCGCCTACCGGGGCGCGACCGGCTTCGGCATCAGGCTCGATGGCGGCACCGCCTATTCGGGCGCTGTGATCACCCGCTTCTACGATCCGCTCCTGGAAAAGGTCACCGCCTGGGCGCCGACGCCCCAGGAGGCCATCGACCGGATGGACCGGGCCCTGCGCGAGTTCCGCATCCGGGGCGTGGCCACCAATCTGACCTTCCTCGAGGCGATCATCGGCCATCCCGATTTCCGGTCCAACAGCTATACGACCCGCTTCATCGACACGACGCCGGAACTGTTCACCGCGGTCAAGCGGCAGGACCGGGCGACCAAGCTTCTGACCTATCTGGCCGACGTCACCGTCAACGGCCATCCCGAAACCAAGGGCCGGCCGAAGCCGCCCGCGCACGCCGCCCCGCCCGAACCGCCCTTCCATGGCGGCCCGGTGCCCGAGCGCGGCACCAAGCAGATGCTCGACGAGATGGGCCCGGCGAAGTTCGGCCAGTGGCTGCGCGAGCACGATCCGGTGATGATCACCGACACCACCATGCGCGACGGCCATCAGAGCCTGCTCGCAACGCGCATGCGCACCTACGACATGGCGCAGATCGCCGGCACCTATGCGCGTGCGCTGCCGAACCTACTGTCGCTGGAATGCTGGGGCGGAGCGACCTTCGACGTCTCCATGCGGTTCCTGACCGAAGACCCGTGGGAGCGGCTGGCGCTGATCCGCGAGGCGGCACCCAACATCCTGCTGCAGATGCTGCTGCGCGGCGCCAACGGCGTCGGCTACACCAACTATCCCGACAATGTCGTCAGGCATTTCGTGCGCCAGGCGGCCGCCGGCGGCATCGACCTGTTTCGCGTGTTCGACTGCCTGAACTGGGTGCCGAACATGCGCGTCGCCATGGACGCGGTCGCCGAAGAGGACAGGATCTGCGAGGCGGCCATCTGCTACACCGGCGACATCCTCAATTCGGCGCGGCCCAAATACGACCTGAAATACTATGTCGCCATGCTCAAGGAGCTGGAGGCGGCCGGCGCGCACATGATCGCCATCAAGGACATGGCCGGCCTGCTCAAGCCGGCCGCCGCCTCGGTCCTGTTCAGGGCGCTGCGCGAGGAAACCGACCTGGCGCTGCATTTCCACACGCACGACACGTCGGGCATCGCCGCCGCCACCATCCTTGCCGCGATCGATGCGGGCGTCGATGCGGTCGATGCGTCGATGGACGCGCTGTCGGGCCTGACGGCGCAGCCCTGCCTTGGCTCGATCGCCGAAGCGCTGACCGGCACAAGGCGCGATCCGGGTCTCGATCCCGAATGGATCCGGCGTATCTCGTTCTACTGGGAGGCGGTGCGCCACCAGTACGCGGCGTTCGAGAGCGACCTGAAGGGCCCGGCCTCGGAGGTCTACCTGCACGAGATGCCGGGCGGCCAGTTCACCAACCTTAAGGAACAGGCGCGCTCGCTGGGCCTGGACACGCGCTGGCACGAGGTGGCGCGCGCCTATCACGATGTCAACATGATGTTCGGCGACATCGTCAAGGTGACGCCGTCCTCCAAGGTGGTCGGCGACATGGCTCTGATGATGGTCAGCCAGGACCTGACTGTCGCGGACGTCAAGAACCCGCAAAAGGACATCGCCTTTCCCGATTCGGTCGTCTCGATGATGCGCGGCGATCTCGGCCAGCCGCCGGGCGGATGGCCGAAGGACATCCAGCAGAAGGTGCTCAAGGGCGAACAACCCTATACCGACGTGCCCGGCTCGCTGCTGGCGCCCGAGGACATGGACGCGCGCCGCGCCGAAATCGAGGAGAAGATCGGCCGGCAGGTGAACGAGTACGAGTTCGCCGCCTATCTGATGTATCCCAAGGTGTTCACCGATTTCGCGCTCGCCCAGGACAAGTACGGCCCGGTCAGCAATCTGCCGACGCCGAACTATTTCTACGGCCTGCCGGCCGGCGAGGAGATCCTTGTCGACATCGAACGGGGCAAGACGCTGGTGATCCGCTGTCTTGCGATCGGCGAGCCGGACGACAAGGGCATGGTGACCGTCTTCTTCGAACTCAACGGCCAGCCGCGCCGCGTCAAGGTGCCCGACCGGGTGCATGGCGCCGAAAGCTCGGTTGCCCGCCGCAAGGCCGAGGACGGCAACGCCGCCCATGTCGGCGCGCCGATGCCCGGCGTGATCTCGACGGTCTCGGTCGCCTCGGGCCAGGAGGTCAGGAAGGGCGACGTGCTGGTCTCGATCGAGGCGATGAAGATGGAGACCGCGCTGCACGCCGAACGCGACGGCACCGTCTCCGACGTGCTGGTCAAGGCCGGCGACCAGATCGACGCCAAGGATCTGCTGGTGATCTACGCGGGGTAGCTTGTTGCCCAACGGGTCGCCCCTATGATGGGGTGAGAGCCGTTGGCGATGGAGATGCCCATGGCAGATATCGTGATCCGCAACGTTCCGGAGCATGTGCGTGCCGCACTCGAGGCGCGCGCCCGCCAGAGTGGGCGGTGTCTGTCCGACGAGGCCAAGGCTCTGCTGGACGATGTCATCGAGGCGGGCCGCGCTCGGCAGGCCGGGGAGCTCAACGCATTCGACGCGCTACGTGAAGCCTTTGAAGGTGCATTCATGACCGACGAGGAACATGCCGACTTCATGCAGGCAATCGAGGAGATGCGCCGCGAGGGCGGACGTCCGGTTCCGGACTTTGAATGATCGTTCTGGGCGGAACTGCGCCTGCCGTTGATACTACAGTAAGAAGCAATCAAAGAAATTAGATGATATGGTGCGCGTAGATTTAACTACTCACTATAGATCGAGCGTCAATTGCGTTTGAATTTTCCCCCTCTTCAAACATCAATACCGTTACAGATGTGGACCGCGTTCTTTGTATTATGGCGGTATTGGCGTTCGTAAGCCCTGCAAAGCGGCGATCTGTAGACGTAGCCGGGTTCACGAGCTCAAAGTGGGTGTACCCCCTTTGAATGGTACCCTGCGCAGCCCTCTGAAGCACCTGCTCAGGAACTGCTGCAGAAGCGATCAGTCCAGAACCGCTCACCTCCAATTGAAAACTATTCTGCGACAATGATATTTCTTGAGTCGATACACAAGACGCCATTATCAATATAGGCATCAAGAGAAACAGAAATCTGGCACTCATGGATCGGTAACTCCGCTTGAGATCGGTTTATCGGAGTGCATTTGTTTGCTGTCAATTGTGTCAATGAAAATCCCGGCTTTTCGGGATCACGCGCACATTGCGCGGATGCCGGCCGGCATGGCCCATGATCGGCCGCTTGACCTCGTCGGCGCGCGAGATTTCCGGCTCCAGCAGGTCTTCGGACAGCGCGGTCAGCCGGCCGGTCTCGTCCTCAAGATGCGTGGCGACGACATGGATGACGCCCTCGCTCGCCTGCACCGTGCCGTGCACCGCCATCAGCCGGGCGCCCATCACCACCTTGCGATATTTCTTCAGCACCTTCGGCCAGACCACCAGATTGGCCGATCCGGTCTCGTCCTCGATGGTGACGAACACCACGCCCTTGGCGCTGCCCGGCCGCTGGCGGATCAGCACGATGCCGGCGACGCACACGCGCGCGCCGAAGCGCTTGTCCCTGAGGTCGGCCGTGCGGATGAAGCCGCGCGCGGCAAGCGTTGCGCGCAGGAAGGACAGCGGATGCGCTTTCAGCGACAGCCGCACGGTCTGATAGTCGGCGACCACATGTTCACTCAGCGGCATCGCCGGCAGCAGCGCCGGCGTGTCGGCGCCCTCGTCGGCCGCCTCGGCATGGGTGAAAAGCGGCAGGTCGGGCGCCGGCTTGATCGCGCGCGCGTCCCACAGCGCCGCGCGCCGGTCGCGGCCGACAGAGCCGAACGCGTCGGCTGCGGCGAGCAACTGGATGCCCCGCGCCGACACCTTGCCGCGTGACCTCAGTTCCTCGACGCTCTCATAAGGCCGGTCGCGATGGTCGATCAGCTTCGCCGCGTCTTCGGTGGCGAACCCGTCGATCTGCCGGAAGCCGAGCTGCACCGCGCAGACCCCGGGCGCGAGCGGTTCGAGCAGATTGTCCCACTCGGAGAAATTGACGTCCGGCGGCAGCACGGTGACGCCATGCTCGCGCGCATCGCGCACGATCTGCGCGGGCGCGTAGAACCCCATCGGCTGCGAGTTCAGCAGCGCCGCGCAGAAGGCCGCCGGATAGTGGCACTTCATCCAGCTCGACACATAAACCAGATGCGCGAAACTGGCCGCGTGGCTCTCGGGAAAGCCATATTCGCCGAACCCCTCGATCTGCGAGAAGCAGCGCGCGGCGAATTCGGGATCGTAGCCGCGCTCGACCATGCGGCCGACCATCTTCTCCTTGTGCGCGGTCACCTGCCCGCGCGAGCGGAACGTCGCCATCGCCTTTCTGAGCTGATTGGCCTCGACCGGCGAGAAGCGCGCCGCGACCATGGCGATCTTCATCGCCTGTTCCTGGAAGATCGGCACGCCGAGCGTGCGGCCCAGAATGTTCCTCAGTTCGTCCGGATCGTGTTCCGGGCCGGGCGAGGGATAGATCACCGGTTCCTTCTTCGACCGGCGGCGCAGATAGGGATGGACCATGTCGCCCTGGATCGGGCCGGGCCGGACGATCGCCACCTCGATGACAAGGTCATAGAAGGTGCGCGGCTTCAGGCGCGGCAGCATGTTCATCTGCGCCCGGCTTTCCACCTGGAACACGCCCACCGAATCGGCCCGGCACAGCATGTCGTAGACGACCGGATCTTCCTTCGGCACCGAGGCCAGCGTCAGCGGCCGGTCGTAATGCACCGCGATCAGCTCGAAACATTTGCGGATGCAGGTCAGCATGCCCAGCGCCAGCACGTCGACCTTGAAGATGCCGAGCGCGTCGATGTCGTCCTTGTCCCACTCGATGAAGCTGCGGTCGGCCATCGCGCCATTGCCGATCGGCACCGTCTCCACGAGCGGCTTTTCGGTCAGGATGAACCCGCCCACATGCTGGCTGAGATGGCGCGGCATGCCGATCAGTTCGTCGGCCAGCGCGATGGTGCGCTTCAGGTGCGGATCATCGAGGTCGAGCCCGGCCTCGTTGACATTGTCGCCATCGACCGTCGAGCCCCACGAACCCCAGACCGTGCGGGCCAGCGCCGAGGTCACGTCCTCGGACAGGCCCATCACTTTGCCCACCTCGCGCACCGCCATGCGCGGCCGGTAGTGGATCACCGTGGCGCACAGGCCGGCGCGGTCGCGGCCATATTTGTCGTAGATGTGCTGGATCACCTCCTCGCGCCGCTCGTGCTCGAAATCGACGTCGATGTCGGGCGGCTCCTTGCGCTCCTCGGAGATGAAGCGCTCGAACAAGACATCGTGCTGGGCCGGGTCGACCGCGGTGATCTCGAGGCAGTAGCAGACCGCCGAATTGGCCGCCGAGCCGCGCCCCTGGCACAGGATGTCACGGCTGCGCGCAAAGCGGATGATCTCGTGGATGGTCAGGAAATAGCGGGCGATGTCGAGCTTGCCGATCAGCGCCAGCTCCCTTTCGACCGTCGCGCGCACATGGGCCGGCACCCCGTCCGGGTAACGCCGCGCCGCACCCTGCCAGGTCAGTTCGGCCAGATAGCCGTCGGCGGTCTTGCCCTCGGGCACGGTCTCGCGCGGATAGTCGTAGCGAAGTTCGTCGAGCGAGAACGTGCAGGCGTCCGCGATGACCCGGCTCTCGGCGATCGCCTCGGGCCAGTCGGCGAAAAGGCGGGCCATCTCGGCCGGGCTCTTCAGGTGCCGTTCGGCATTGGCGTCCAGAAGCCGGCCGGCGGTGAAGATCGTCACCTTCTCGCGAATGCAGGTCATCACGTCCTGCAGCGGCCGCCGTGCCGGCGTGTGATAATGCACGTCGTTGGTGGCGACGAGCTTCAGCCCGAGGGTCTTGGCCAGTTCGGACAGCCGGTTGATCCGCGCCCGGTCGTCGCCGCGATAAAGATGCGCGGCGGCGATGTGGCTGACCGGAAGCGCTTCGCGCAGGCGCGGCAGATCGGCGACGAACGGATCGAGCCGTTCGCCCGGCACGGCGATCAGCACCACATCGTCAACACCGCCCAGCGCCTCGGCGGCCATCGCCAGCGTGATGTCGCAGGCGCCCTTGTCCTGCCAGGCGCCGTCGACCGTGCGCATCTTGCCCGCCGACAACAGCCGGCACAGCCGCCCGTATCCGGCGCGCGTCTTCGGATAGGCGAGCAGCGAGGGCGCATCGACCAGATCGAGCCGGCAGCCGATGACCGGCCGCATCCGCGCGGTCCTCGCCTCGCCGTGCAGGCGCACCACGCCCGCCATCGTGTTGCGGTCGGCGATGCCGAGCGCGTCATAGCCGAGCGCGTGCGCGGTCAGCACCAGATCGACCGCGTCGGACGCCCCGCGCAGGAACGAGAAATTGCTGGTTACGCCCAGTTCGACGAACGGGGCGGGCGCGTTGGGCGCAAATGTCCCCTCTTCGCCCAGGGTACGCTTGGCTGGGGTGAGCGGGGCTTCGGGCATGGTTCACGCATCCAGCCCGTGCACGAACCAGCGCGGCGGACCGCCGCGCCCGTCGCCGGGCAGCCCCTCGCGGAAGATCCAGTAGCGCCGCCCTTCGGCATCCTCGACGCGGTAATAGTCGCGCAGCCGCGCGGTCGATTTCTCGCGCCACCATTCCGGCGCGATCCGCTCGGGCCCCTGGCTCCTGACGATGCGGTGGGTCTGCCGCCGCCAGACGAGCTGCGCAGGCGGGCCGTCGGGCACCGCGTACAGCACCTGCGCCTCCTCGGGCCGGACCAGGAGACGCAACGGGCGCGGCACCCCGTCCGCCGTCTCACCGGTGGGCACGATCACGCATTGCGTGCCCGCCGGCGCCAGCCCCTCGGCGCGCTCGGGCACATGGCTGTCGCGGGCGACGGGCCTGAGCACCGCGCCGGGACCGAGCCGGGCGACCAGCCGATCGATCAGCCGCGCCAGATCGATGCTCTCGTCGGCCGCGCCCACGAGCGCCTGCTGGGCCGCGCCGAGCGCTTCGTGCACGACCGCGTCGAGCGTCATCGCATCGAGCCCGAAGCCGGTGTCGATCCGTTCGAGCCGGTCGCGGAACAGACGGCGCAGATGGGCCGGGTCGCGGCTCGGACGGCTGGTCGCGGCCTCCACGGACGAAGACCCGCCATCGGCGCGGTAGCCGGTCAGAAGCAGCCGCCGCGCGCCGAGTTGGCGCGTGTCCATCTGGCCGGTCAGATCATCGAGAAGGCGATCCAGCACCGGGCCGATCGCCTCGGTCTCGGTGACCGGCTCGGCAAAGCGGGCAAGCGCGCGCACCGGCGCGGGCAAATCGTCGGGCATCAGCGGCTCGGCCAGCCGGCCGAACGCCTGATCGAGCCTGAGCGGCGGATTTGAGGGCAGTTCGTTCCTGTGCCGGAAGCGGCGGGCGAGCGCGGTGCGCGGCACGCCGGCGACCGCGCCGACCGTCTTCAGGCCGAGGCGTTTGAGGAGCAGCACCGTGTCCGCGTCCAGCCGCAGCGCGGCGACCGGCAGCGGGCCGAGCCTTTCGGCAAGATCGTCGGGCCCGCACAGTTCGCGCGGGCAAGCGCCGAAGCGCGCCAGCGCCCAGGCCGCGCCGAGCGTCGGCGCGACGGTGACGCGCGCGGTCAGGTCGAGCCCGGCAAAGGCGCGGCGCATCTGCGCGAGCATCGCCGCCTCGCCGCCCCACAGATGATCCGACCCGGTCGTCTCCAGCATCAGCCCGTCGGCGTCGTCCACCCGCGTCCACGGGCACCAGCGCTGCGCCCAGCGCGCGAGCGCGGAAAGCCGCGCCGCATCGGCGGCCATATCGGCGTCAACGACATGCAGGGACGGCACCAGCGCCTTCATGTCGGTCAGCCGCGCGCCGCGCGTGATCGCCGCGCGGGCGGCCGCGCCGTTGACGTCGTGGACGAGACGGCCATGGGCGCCCTCGCGCGCCAGCACGAGCGGGGTCTGTTCAACCGGCGCGCCGGGGCCGCGCGTCCGGCGGCGCCAACTCTGGATCGGAAAGTGCGGCAGATAGATCGAGACGATGCGTCTTTGCGTCATAGCCTGCTTCCCAGAGGCCCGGTTGAAGGTCGCGCGCGCGGAACAGTTCGGCCCGCCAGCGCGGCGGCCCGGGCGCGCGCGGATCGTAAGGATGGGCGAACGAAGGCCGGGCCGCGATGCGCCAGCGCCGCCGCGCCGCCGACAGGTTCGCCTGCGCCGCAAAGCGGATCAGCACCGCGGCGGTGCCGGATCGCGCCGCGCGCATGGCCAGCCGCCGCGTGGCGGTGAAATCGAGCGCGGCCGGATCGCCCCAGACCTCGCCGATCACCGCGCCCATGCTGGCGCAGCCAAGACCCTCCTCCATCGCCCAGAGCACGTCGCGCGCATCGCGGGCGCAGACCATGACGAGCCGGTCGGGGTCGACGCCGAAGCGGTGCAGCGCGCGGCCGTGCGGCCGGCCCGTCTCGAGCGCCGCCATGCGGTCCTGCACCCACAGGATCGGCCGGCCCGCCGGCAGGTGCGCCAGCGCGAAGCCGGTCGCCGCGCCATCGCGCGGGGCGGCGAAGATCTCATCGAGATGCGCGTCCGCCGGCAGGCCGTCCCGTTCCACCGCCCGTTCCGTACGGGCTGGCGAACCCGCCGGCTCCAGCGCCTGCCCTGTCTCAAGCGCGTGCCCTGCCTTCGGCGGCCGATGCGCGCGCTCCGCCGCGCCGCCGGAAACGGCGCGCAAACGCGTCAAAAGCGCCTTGGCCGGCGCGGATGTGCGGAACCGTCCGTTCATCGCCTGAAGGGTTCTTGTTCATGATATGTTCCATTGTGCGCAGCACGCGAAAAGAGTCAATCCCGGAATCGGAGCGTGTAGGAATTTATGCCGGCTACGATATGGGACCAAGTAGCCGGCATTCCCATAATGAACAAGTGCGACAGGTGGGAAGTCGAAATTACCGAAGAGATGCTCTCTCGGGGTACGAAAATCCCTGAGAGCCAAGTGGGTTTTCGTTGTGAAGCGTTAGTGGCGGAATCTCCTTCAAAGGAGGTTTTTGAGCCCACCTACAAATTGCGTCGGACTTGCGATATGTAGCCCACATTAAATCTGTAAAACGTTCTGCGTAAAAATCTATCTCATTGCTTGAGTATCTATACGATGGCTCGTTGTATATCACAGATCGGTGACGTGACGCATAGCCGGATGGAACCAAAAAACATCCATCATCTGAACCGTAACCTTTGAAATCTTGAACTTTACCATGTGCAATGTCATTTCTTCGTAGAGCAAATTCGTCTACGCTACTAAGGAATCTTCTAATGCGTTTGTTTATCTCAGGGTAGTAAAAAAAGAAAAGATCTGAAGAGGCTCGTATCAGGTCAGTTCGGCCTCGTTGAGACACGACAGTTCCATAGACACGCTCTGCCGAAAATAGGTTTACATGCATCAGGCGTGCAAATAGTTCGGCAAGTGCATCTTCAAGGGCTTCCCATGCAGACAAAGCCTCACCTACTGATCTGTAAACCGCGTCAGCAGTTTCATTTAGGCCGTGAACTCATAAACGGGATTCTCAATCCGGCATTGGCGTGATTCAACCTCCCTTCTGGAGGTGCCTGATGAGCCGCTACGATCTGACAGAGTTCGAATGGCGCGTGATCGCGCCGCTTCTTCCCAATAAGCCAC
>NZ_JAVJSX010000014.1:0-10339 GCF_040219215.1 Thalassobaculum sp. | reverse complement strand
CCGGCACCGAGCAACAGGAAACCGACCGCGTGCCGGACGATGAAGTCGGACACGCGGGAGAAAGGACGAGTGACGATGTCAGCCTCCGTTGAGCTTGCGGCGGGGGAGATACTTCCTCGGCACGCCGTCGACGTACCGGTCGGGCCAAAGGGTCTCCGGCTTCATGTCGAGGGCGTCGGCGATGATGCGTTCCATCTCCGGCCACGCGACACGAAGGGCACGAGCGGCCGAGTTCGGGTGATAGCCGTGCCGACGCGACACTTCGGCCAGCGACAGCCCTCGCCTCTGCAACTCGCCCTTGATGCGGATGGCGTCCCAAGCGGGGTCACTTTGTTCTTGATGAAGAACGGACATTCGTGCACGATCCCCGTCAGTAACGAACAATCGTATTTATACACGATATAGTGTATTTTGTCCAGCTGTTGGGCTGGGCGGAGTGTGTCCGCATGCAGAGCCTGGCTGAGAGGCTGAGGGAAGCGAGACACAGACTGGGGCTCACCCAGGCCGATCTCGCCAAACGTCTCGGAATCAAGTACCGCACGCTTCAGGACGGCGAGCGTGGGCTGTCACTGCCAGGAGCGAGAATCCTGGAGGCCTACGCACGGGAGAACGTGGACATCAATTGGCTGCTGACCGGCGTCCCGGCTCGCACCGATGGTGGTCGACCGAGCAGGACGGAAGCCCCGACGCTGTTCGACAAGCCAGCGATCCCGATCAAGGGTCGTCGTTTCCGCATCCGCAGTCGGAGGCTGGTCCGAATCCCTCACATCGATCCATTCGATCCGGACAGCTTCGATCCGAAGACCGCCGACAGCGTTCTCACCATCGATCCGTCCAGGCTGGTCGCCTACAACATCGACTATGCTTTGCTGGGCCGCGAAGATGCCGAACTCGCCACCACCACGGTGATCGACGAACGCACGGCAAACGGCCTCAAGAAGGGCACGCTGGTTCTGTTCGATACGTCGATGCGAGAAGAGCTTCAGTCGGGGCGGCTCATCGTCCGAGAGAGAGCTTCACTGACCGTGTCCGCAAAGGTCTATGGTCGGCAGCTTGAAGCTATCGTCGGCAGAGTCATCTATGCCTTGCAGATTTCGTAATACACTTGGACCGCATCGCTGAAACTCCAGTAGATAGTTCGCCAGCTTAGTTGGCAATGCTTAAAGAGTCCTTGAGGGACCAGTCACGGAGGATGTTTCCTTGGGATACATCTCTGACAATTACGAATCCTATCTGGCGACCGTTGCAGAGCTTCTCACTGCTGAAGGAATGACCGAAGCAGCTGAGGTTCTGCGGTTGTCGAACGCGAAGGTCGAAGAGACGGGCTTCGACAACTGGAACGGTGGGACGACAATCTGGACCATCTACTTGCAGATCGAGCCCACGAAATACGCTCAGCTCGGCCCTCATCGAGACGCACTTGCGGAACAGATCGACAACCGCCTGCACTCTGTTTTGGAGCAGTACACTGACGACTGGTTCAGCGTGAAGATCGTCCCGGAAGTCAAACCTCGTCCCGAATGGCGGCAAACAGATGCCGATATCCCACGGGTAACGAGGCAAAACATCTTCGATGGATTGCGTATCGACAACGTCGATTGGAGCGGACGACTTGAAGAAGTCGAGTTCCTGCAACGCCTCTACGATTTAGAAAGCCTACCGTCACATGACAGTCGGTTTCCCGATGCCGCTGGAGACATCTGGCAACACCGGGTCAACAACCCGCAGGACTGGGACGATGACTGGGTCTTTGGCGATCCACGCTTCAACCTGCTTCGAGGACCGTCGGATACCTTCGTTCGATTTCTCTGTGAGATGGTGCACCCCGTTGTCCGGCCCGACCGGAACGAGTCGTTGAAGCTCGTGCAACAGTTCAATGAGCAGCTGAGAGGTGACGGCTGGCATCTTGTCGAGGAAGAGAAGATTGCCGGTCGCCCAAGGTACGTCGGTCGACGCATCACGAACTCAAGCGGTCGCTCCGTCTCGCGAGCCAGAACCGTCGCAGATGCGTTGGACGCTGGATGGATGCAGAAAGAGATCGAGAGGCTGGAAAACGCGATTGATCGTGATCCAGCGTTGGCCATCGGAACAGCTAAGGACCTCGTCGAGACATGCTGTAAGAGCATCTTGTCCAAGAGAGGGGTTACCGTCTCTCGCTCCGACGATCTCCCGCGTTTGACGAAGGCTGTCGCGAAAGAACTGAAGCTTGTTCCAGAGGGCATCTCCGCTGAGGCAAAGGGAGCAGAGAATATCCGCCTGGTACTTCAGAACCTATCGGCGTTGACGAAGAACCTCGCCGAGCTTCGTGGCCTCTATGGCTCCGGTCACGGTCGAGATGGGAAGTACAAGGGACTTGAGCCACGTCACGCCCGGCTTGCTGTGAGTGCAGCAGTGGCATTCATCGATTTCGTGACCGAGACCTACCACCAACGCCATGCCGGTGAACCAAGGTCCATGGGAACAGAATCCCCGCTTCCGTCTTGATACTCGAACCAGTCTAACCAAAACACCCGATGCTGTAACCAAGTGAAAACAAAAAGACCGACTATTCGTCGGCCTTCTTGTTATCCCCATGAAGTTCAGCAACCGTCAAAACCGCACAGGTTCACAAGCATAGTTTCTCTGGATGTACTGTTCGATATCTCGTTTTACATACATCACCGAGCGTCCTATCTTCACGAATGGAATTCCGTATCGACGATGAACGCGGTCTTTCTCCAAGAAAGATGCGGAAACATTCAACATCTTTGCGGCTTGTTCAGTCTTCATCAGAAGCGGTTCGTTGTGGATACTAACCATGGTAGTTTACTTCGCTACGGGAAGGGTGATTCCTTCTCCTAACCCCAATGTATCCCCACGAGACCGCATTTCCACACATTCCCCCACCAATCTGACATTTTCTTAGGCTGCCGTCTGAGCCAGCGGAGAGATTTGACCCGACATCCGTCCCGCAATCGTCGCCGACACTGTCTCTGTAGCGTGTTTCAGCGGGGCGTCTGCAAGGTGAGCGTATCTCTCGGTCGACGAGGCTTTCTTGTGGCCGAGTAGCTTGCCGATGGCCTGAAGGCTGAAGCCCATATCTGCCGCGATGGACGCGTAGGTGTGACGAAGGTCATGGATACGGACATCCGGAATGCCGGCCTCCTTCCTGATTCGTTCCCAGGATTTCTGAAGAGCGATGAAGTGCTGACCCTCCTTGTTACCGGGAATGACATGAGGGTTGTCCGGCACCCGGTGGATGCCTCGAAGCACATCCTTGGCCATTGAATTCATCTGGACATGCCGTTCACCGGACTTCGAATCGCGGAGGTGAATAAGGCCACTTTCCAGGTGCACGTCATCCCATTCAAGGGTGAGAATCTCAGCCTTCCGGCAACCGAGTAGCAGAAGCAGACGGATCGCGTTGACGGCCGGGTTCGCTCCGGGAATCGGCTCGTAATGCTGCAAAACCGCTGCCAAGCGTTGGAGTTCCTCGTCCTTGAGACGACGGTTGAGCCTCTTTTCCTTGAACTTCTTGACCCCGACCACGGGATTGTCCTGGCGAAGCTCTCGATCAATGGCGAACGAGAAGATGCCACCAAGCATGCCAATCGTACGGTTCGCGACACCCTTCCCGCCGATGGTTCGGGAATAGGTCTTCCGCTTCTTCTTCGGGGCGGTCGCACCGTCCTTTGCCGATCCATCGTCCGCACTTGACCCGCGAGTGACGTTAGGGTCTAGCCACGGTCTCGGGGTCGCGATCTCCGTCATCAGGCTCTGCATGTCCCGTCGCGTCACGTCAGGGACCTTCAGGAAGCCGATCAGTGGCCGTACGTGGGTGTCGATCCGAATCCGGTCCATCTCGACTGTCTGTGCCTTCTTCCCAGCGATTCCCTCTTCGAGGTAGAGGTCGCAAAGCTCGGACACCGTCATCGCCTTGCGGTCGGCCTGTTTCTTCGATGCCGGGTCTTCGCCGCTCAGTACGAGAACGTTGAGTTCACCAGCCTTGCGGCGAGCCTGATCGGTAGTCCACGTACCGTGCTTGCCGATGGAGTACCATTGCTGCCGGTTGCGATACCGGTACTTGAACACGTACGTCTTGGTGCCGCTGGTCCGAACGCGGACCCCGAACCCAGCGATCTCCTTGTCCCAGACGACGTAGTCCCGATCACCGGGCTCCAGGCCATCCACGACGCGTTTCATGAGTTTGGTCTCTGACATGTGTTAGTCTCCACAGTGGTTTGAAAAGACGGCTGGCAACCAACCGGCTACCATCCGCTGTCCAAAACGTGGGTACTGAGAGACCGTCTGTGCAAGTCAAGTCATTGACTTGAAAGGAAACTTGAAACCCGGTCCAACCCGATGCAAGACGAAGAAACAGGGTCGGACAACCTTGCCAAGGTTGGGGTCGTGAGTTCGAATCTCATCGCCCGCTCCAATTTTCCGCACATCTGAGACTGAAACGCAGCCGACCACGGTCGGGCGGCTGCGTGGGTCCGGTCCGTCTGACTTCCCGAGCCCTGTCCGGATGTGACAGGGTCGTCGCTTCGACGCGTCACGGGGGCGGGCAGAGCGATGACCAGTTCAACCACAGGCGACAGCGGCGCCTTCGATCCAATCGGGTTCCTGCAGCGCCTGGTGGCCATGGAGACCTGCGACCCGCCGGGCCGCGAGATCGAGATCGCCACGCTGGTCCATGACGAGCTGCGCGCCCACGGCATCGAGGCCGAGCTCGACGAGTTCGCGCCCGGCCGGGCCAACGTTCTCGGACGGGTTCCCGGTACCGGCGCCAAGGCGCCACTGGTGCTGTCGGCCCATCTCGACACCGTGCCCGTGGGTACCGTGCCCTGGTCGTTTCCGCCGTTCAGCGGCGCCGTCCGGGACGGCCGGGTGCTCGGCCGCGGCACCGCCGACATGAAGAGCGCGGTGGCCGCGATGATCGCCACCGCCGTCGAGCTGACGAAACGGGCCGCACCGCTGGCCGGCGACGTGCTGCTGGCGTTCTCCGCCGGCGAGAGTTCCAACTGCCTGGGCGCCAAGCGCTTCGTGGAGCGCGGATTCCAGCAGCGGATCGGCGCCCTGCTGATCGGCGAGCCGAGTTCGCTCGACGTGATCGTCGCGGAAAAGGCGGCGCTGTGGCTGCGCGCCACCGCCCGCGGCCGCAGCGGCCATGTCTCCGGCGACCCCGGCGTCAACGCCATCGGGGTGATGATGGACTACCTGGGCGGGCTGGACACGCTTGCGCTGCCCGCACCCGAGCACCCCCTGCTCGACGGGCCGACCTTGCGGGTCGGAACGATCGCCGGCGGGTCGGCGGTCAACGTCACGCCGGACACCTGCACCGCCGAAATCGACGTGCGGCTGGCCCCCGGCATCGACCCGCAGTCGGTGGTCGCCCTGCTGCAGGCCGCCGCTCCGGCGGAGATCGCCGTCGAGATGACCGACTTCAAGCCGGCGGTCGAAAGCGCGCCGGACTCGCCGTTCGTGACGCTCTGCGCCGAGGCCTGCCGCGCCGAGACCAATCGGGCTCCGGCGATCAAGGGAGTCTCATACTTCAGCGACGCAACGGTGCTGGCCGCCGGACTCGACGTGCCGTTCGCGATCGTCGGTCCCGGCGACCTCGGGATGAGCGGCCAGCCGGACGAGTCGGTGTCGGTGGACAACGTGCTGGCGGTCGCCCGGATCTACCGGCGGGTGGCCGAGCGCTGGCTGGCCTAGGCGCCGGTCCCGAACCGCGCCACCCAGCCGGCAAGCTGCTCGACCGTCGCGTTGCCGCCACACAGCACCAGGCCGAGCGTGCCCTGGTTCCCGGTACGCTCGATCACCGTGCGGGCCGCCGGGATCAGGCAGCCGGCCGCCGGCTCGAC
The DNA here is from genome assembly GCF_040219215.1 of Thalassobaculum sp. Lineage (GTDB taxonomy): Bacteria > Pseudomonadota > Alphaproteobacteria > Thalassobaculales > Thalassobaculaceae > Thalassobaculum_A. The sequence continues at coordinate 4,493 of NZ_JAVJSX010000014.1, read as the reverse complement.
CCAGCAGCGCGCCTCCTCGGCGATCGTGACCATGCCGGCGACCGCCGCCGCGTCGGACACCACCAGCACGTCCTCCAGCAGGGCCGTGGCATGCGCCAGGGTGAGGTCGCTGACCACCGGCGCGCCCAGCGTCGAAGAGATCGACGACGGCTTGATCGGCACCGGCCGGCCGGCGGCGATCGCCCGGGTCATGGCGTCCGCGCCCTCGGTCTCCACCCCCCACACCCGGATCGCCGGGTTCGCCGCCTTGAGCGCCACCGCCACCCCGGCCGACAGCGCGCCGCCGCCGATGCTGACCAGCACGTCGGTCAGGTCCGGCGCGTCGGCCGCGAACTCCAGCCCGAGCGTGCCGTGGCCGGCGATGGTCAGCGGATCGTCATAGGCGTGGACGTAGGTCAGACCCCGGGCGCGTTCGGCCTCGGCCGTGGCAAAGGCAGCCGACACGTCCTCGACCACCAGCAGGTTGGCGCCGCCGTCGCGGATGCGCTGCTTGGAACGTTCCGGCGCAGCCGCCGGCACCACGATGGTCGCCGCGATCCCCATGCGCCGGGCGATCATCGCCATGGCGATGCCGTGGTTTCCGCCGCTGACCGTCACCACACCCTGCACACGCTCGGCCTCCGACAGCGACCGCAGCTTGTTGACGATGCCGCGCGGCTTGAAGCATCCGGACTCCTGCAGGATCTCCAGCTTCAACGCGACCAGCCGGCCGAGATGGGCGGTCAGTCCGGGGCTGGCGACGGCAGGGGTGCGCACGACATGCCCGGCGATGACGCCGGCGGCCCGGTGGATGTCGGCGATGGTGATCAGGGAGCTCACGGCGGTTCCTCGGCAGCGCTGGACGACGGCGCAGTCTAGACCGAAACCGTCGATGTCGGGATTGTTCGGACCCGGCACGACACCGGACCCCGAAAACCGAAATATTTCCATAGCTTTCGCGGATTCCAGCTTTGCGATAGGCTTCCCCGGTGAGTGCGGTCGGCGCGCGCGCCGCGGGAGGACACATGCGCACCAGAAACGAAATCCAGAAGACCGAGAAGATCGACGCCGCCGCCGCCTTGGTGCGGGACCGACTGCAAGGCCGGAAGGCCGATATCGCCGAGCGGTTCCTGCGCCAGTTCTACGCCAACGTCGCCCCGCAGGACCTGATCCAGGACGAAGTCGAGGATCTGTTCGGCGCCGCGGTGACGATGTGGGCGTTCGGTCGCGAACGACCGGTCGGCACCCCCAAGGTGCGCGCCTACAATCCGAAGTTCGAAGAGGTCGGCTGGCAGTCGCCGCACACGGTCATCGAGATCGTCAATGACGACATGCCGTTCCTGGTCGATTCGGTCACCGCCGCGCTGAACAAGAAGGACCTGACCGTCCATCTGGTCATCCACCCGATCCTGCGGGTCACCCGGGACGCCGGTGGCGTCATCACGGCGCTGGCGGAGTCGGAGGTCGCCGACAAGGAGGCGATCGCCGAGTCCTTCATGCACCTGACTGTGTCCGAGCAGACCTCGGCCGAGGCGCTGGCGGAGATCGAGACGACCCTTCTGGCGGTGCTGTCCGACGTACGGGCCGCGGTCGAGGACTGGCGGACCATGCGCCAGACCATGCTCGACGTCATCGCGGGCGTGGAGGCTTCGCCCCCGGAGACCATGAGCGCGGAAGACGTCGCCGAGGTCTGCGCGTTCCTGCGCTGGATCGAGGCCAACCACTACACCTTCCTCGGGTATCGGAAGTACGACTATACCGGCGCCGGGACGAAGGCGAAGATGAACGTCGTCGGCGGTTCGGGCCTCGGGATCCTGCGGGATCCGGACGTCCATGTGTTCGACGGGATGCGCGATCTCGGGGCGCTGCCGCAGGACGTGCGGGGCTTCCTGCTGGCCCCGACCCTGCTGCTGATCATGAAGGCCAACAAGACCTCCACCGTGCACCGGCCGGTGCCGCTGGATTCGATCAGCGTCAAGACGATCAAGGACGGCAAGGTCGTCGGCGAACACCGTTTCATCGGGCTGTTCACCTCGGTCGCCTACAACCAGAGCCCCAAGGAAATCCCGTTGCTGCGCCAGCGCGTCGCCAAGCTGGTGGCGCGCGCCGGCTTCCGGCCGGCCAGCCACGACGGCAAGGCCCTGGTCAACCTGCTGGAGACCTTTCCGCGCGACGAGCTGTTCCAGGCCAGCGAAGACGAGCTATTCGAGACCGCAATCGGCGTTCTGCACCTGCAGGAACGCCAGAAAACCGCCCTGTTCGTGCGCAAGGACGCGTTCGAGCGGTTCGTCTCGGCCCTGGTCTATGTGCCGCGCGACCACTTCAACACCCAGCTGCGCATCACCTTCCAGGGGATCCTGGAGCGGGCCTTCAACGGGCAGGTGGCGGCGTTCTACACGCAGATGTCGGATTCGGTGCTGGCGCGCCTGCACTTCATCATCACCACGACCCGCGGCAAGGTGCCGGACGTCGATGTCGAGGACCTCGAGGCGCGGCTGATCGACGCCGGCCGGTCATGGCCCGACAAGCTTCTGGAGGCCCTGGTCGAGACCCGCGGCGAGGAAGCCGCCAACCTGCTGTTCCGCCGCCACGGCCAGGCGTTCCCGACAAGCTACCGCGAGGCGTACACCGCGCACGCCGCGATTTTCGACATCGACCGGATCGACGAACTGGGCGCCGGCCGCGACCTGGCCATGAACCTGTACCGGCCGGTCGGCGCCGACGACGACGTGCTGCACCTCAAGCTGTTCCACTTCGGCTCGCCGGTGCCGCTGTCGGACGTGATGCCGATGCTGGAGAACATGGGTGTCCGGGTGCTGTCGGAGGTCCCGTTCGAGATCGCCGGCCGCAACGAGGCCGCCGGCGTGTGGATCCACGATTTCGCCATGCGGCTGCGCAGCGGCGCCGACGTCAATCTCGCCGAGATCAAGCAACCGTTCCAGGAGGCCTTCGGCGCGGTCTGGGCCCGCCAGATGGAGAATGACGGGTTCAACAGCCTGGTCCTGGGCGCCGGCCTGACCTGGCGCGAAGTGACGGTGCTGCGCGCCTACGCCAAATACCTCCGGCAGGCGGCCTTCACGTTCTCCCAGGACTACATGGAGGAGACCCTCCGCAGCTACCCGAAGATCGCGCGGCGCCTCGCCCGGCTGTTCATCGCCCGCTTCGATCCGGATCTGGGCGAAGCGCGCGTCGAACGCTGTGCAGAGCTGACCTCGGCGATCGAGGACGGCCTGGAGCGGGTCGCCAACCTCGACCAGGACCGGATCCTGCGGCGGTTCCTGAACCTCATCCAGTCCAGCCTTCGGACCAACTACTTCCAGCCTGCCGCCGACGGCCAGCCCAAGGACTACATCTCGGTCAAGCTCGACAGCCGGGCCATCGACGACCTGCCCCTGCCGCGCCCCTTGGTCGAGATCTGGGTGTATTCGCCGCGGGTCGAAGCCGTGCACCTGCGCGGTGGCAAGGTGGCGCGCGGCGGGATCCGCTGGTCGGACCGGCGCGAGGATTTCCGCACCGAGATCCTCGGCCTGCTGAAAGCCCAGCAGGTCAAGAACGCCGTGATCGTGCCGGTCGGCTCGAAGGGCGGCTTCGTGGTGAAGCGCCCGCCGGTCGGCGGAAGCCGCGAGGAGATCCAGGCCGAAGGGATCGAGTGCTACAAGATCCTGATGCACGGGATGCTCGACATCACCGACAACATCAAGGGTCCCGACCTGATTCCCCCGAGCCAGGTGGTCCGCTACGACGAGGACGATCCCTACCTGGTGGTGGCGGCCGACAAGGGCACCGCCACCTTCTCCGACATCGCCAACGGGGTCAGCCAGTCCTACGGCTTCTGGCTGGACGACGCCTTCGCGTCCGGCGGATCGGCGGGCTATGACCACAAGAAGATGGGCATCACCGCACGGGGCGCCTGGGAGTCCGTCAAACGGCACTTCCGCGAGCTCGGCCGTGACATCCAGAACGAGGATTTCACGGTGGTCGGCGTCGGCGACATGTCCGGCGACGTGTTCGGCAACGGCATGCTGCTGTCCAAGCATATCCGGCTGCAGGGCGCCTTCAACCACCTGCATGTGTTCGTCGACCCGGATCCGGATCCGGCGAAGAGCTGGGCGGAACGCAAGCGGATGTTCGAACTTCCGCGATCCAGTTGGGCGGACTACGACACCAAGCTGATCTCCAAGGGCGGCGGCATCTTCGAGCGCAGCGCCAAGTCGATCCGGCTGACGCCGGAAATCAAGGCCGCCTTCGGGCTGACCGTCGACACCATCGCGCCGAACGACCTGATCAAGGCGATGCTGGTGGCCAATGTCGACCTTCTGTGGTTCGGCGGCATCGGCACCTACGTCAAGGCGACCCGGGAGACCGCCGCCGAAGTCGGCGACCGGGCGACCGACACGGTTCGGATCGACGTAGGTGCCGATGCCGCCGAACCACAGAAGGTCGACATTGGCCACCAGCATCGCCTTGATCAGGTCGTTCGGCGCGATGGTGTCGACGGTCAGCCCGAAGGCGGC
>NZ_JAVJSX010000013.1:0-109919 GCF_040219215.1 Thalassobaculum sp. | reverse complement strand
CTTCTCCAACATGTCGGAACGCGCGGCCAAGCTGATGCGCGAGGACATGCAGTCGCTCGGGCCGATCCGCCTGAAGGACGTGGAGGAGGCGCAGCAGGCGATGGTGCAGTCGGCCAAGGACCTGTCCGACCGCGGCGAGATCGTCATCGGCGGCTCCGGCGGCGACGACCAGCTGGTGTTCTGATTCAGCCGATTTGCTGCCTCGGCCAGCCGGCCAGGACGACCACGATCATCAAAGCCAGCGCCATCAGCTTATTGATGACTGACTGAGTGGCCGGCGACAGGTCCAGCCGCTTCAACGATATCCCGGCCCAAAGCCAGATCAGATGCACGGGAACCCACAGCGTATTCAGGATCGCGAACTTGACGACCACCTCAAGGACCGGATCGCCCGGCATGAAATGAAAGCCCGAAAACAGCGTCGTGTTGACCGCATAGGATTTCGGATTGATCAGCTGCAGTCCGATCCCGCCGAGCACGCCCGGCGCGCTGCGGCGTTCGACGAAGGCGATGCGCGCGCCTGCCCACCCGATGCGGAAGGCGAGGTAGGAGAGATACAGCAGCGATCCGTACAGCAGCACCGGCCCGACGATCGGATCGGCCAGCACGATCGCCGCAATGCCGCTGACCACGAGAATGGCCGCGGCATTGGTCCCGATGTTGAGGCCGATCAGGAACCGGATCCCTGGACCCGCGCCGAAACTCGAGCCGATCCCCGCCGTCGTCAGCACGCCGATCCCAGGCGTGATGATCAGGAAGAACAAGGCAACCGCATAGCTGATCATCGTCCGCAGGACCTTTCGATGGTGCCGTCACATCAGATCATGCGGGGGAGCGGGACGGTATCATCGTGCCGTAGGCGGTTCCCCGGTCCCGCTCCATGGCAGTTTTGTCATCTGACGCACAGAGGCGACGACGTCCCGTGCCCTGGCGATCGAGCGCACTTTTGTGGGTTTGTTGAGCAATATCAATAGGATAAATTGGCGGAGGGGATGGGATTCGAACCCACGATAGGGAGTTACCCCTATAACGGTTTAGCAAACCGCCGCCTTCAGCCTCTCGGCCACCCCTCCGCCGGGAGGGCATCCGGTCCCGAGGGACCGCACGGCGTATGCGCGCCCCTTCTACGGGCCGGAGGTTCCCGGCGTCAAGCCGGGTGAATGCCCCTTCCCGCCGAACCGCCCCCAACCGATCAGCCGTCGAGAGCCTGGGTCAGGTCGTCGATCAGGTCCTGGGTATGCTCGATCCCGACCGCGAGGCGAATCAGGTCGTCGGGCACTGGCGTTCCCGGCCCCTCGGTCGAGGCCCGGTGCTCGGCGAGGCTCTCGGTACCGCCCAGCGAGGTGGCGCTGTGGAACACCGTCATCCGGCGCATCGCCGCCAGCGACGCCTCTATGCCGCCGGCCACCCGGATTGACAGGATGCCGCTGTAGCCACCGACCATCTGGCGCCTTGCCACGTCGTGCCCCGGGTGATCGGGCAGGCCCGGATACAGCACGTGGCTGACCTTCGGGTGCCGGTCCATCGCCTCGGCGATCGCCTGGGCGTTCTCGCACGCCTTGCGCACCCGTATGTGCAGCGTGCGCATGCCGCGCAGCAGCAGCCACGCCTCCTGCGGCCCCATCACCGTACCGAGATCGCGGCGCACCTGCTCGATCCTCTCCCAGTAATCGTCCTTGACGGCGGTCACCAGCGCACCGGCCAGCACGTCGCTGTGGCCGTTCAGGAACTTGGTGGCCGAATGCATGACCAGGTCGGCACCGTGTTCCAGCGGCCGGGTCAGCACCGGAGTCGCCACCGTGCTGTCGACCGCAAGGCGGGCACCGGCCGCGTGCGCGATCTCCGAAGCCGCTGCCAAGTCGACGATGCCCCACAGCGGGTTCGCCGGGGTCTCGACCCACACCAGCTTGGTCTTGCCGGGACGCATGGCGGCCCGCAGCTCATCCAGGTCGTGGGCGTCCACGAACTGCACGTCCAGGCCCCAGCGGGTCGCGAACGTCTTCAGCCAGCGCCGTACCCCCCAGTACATGACGTTCTGGACCACCACATGATCGCCGGGCGCCAGCGCCAGGAAGGGCGCGGTCACCGCCGACATGCCGGACGCCATCACCAGCGCATCGGCCCCGCCTTCCAGGCGCTGCAGCAGCGCTTCGACCTGGGTGTAGCTCGGGTTGTCGTTGCGCGAGTAGCTGAATCCGGGACCGCTGATGCCGCCCGGAGGCCGCTCGAACGTGGTGGCGTGGTGCACCGGCGGAACCAGCGCCTTGTTCTCAGGATCGACGAAGCCCAGCGCCTGGGCCGCCAGTGTCTCGGGAGCAAGATCGTGATTGCGGGTCATGAAGCGGTCCTAGGGTCGGTTGGCAAAATAGACGGCGGCTGGATAGTACGCGACGCACGACGCCCGGTCGGCACACGCCCGGTCGGCGTCGGACGCGCCAATCATGATCGTGGAGCGCGACGACACCCCATGCGCGGCCAGCAGCGCGACCAGCGCGGCGGCGCGGGATTCGAGATCGGCCGCGTTGCATTGGCCATCGATCCGGGCGCCGACAGCGGCGACGACCGCATCGACGACCTCCGCACGCTCACCTGCGGCAACGAGAAAAATCGTCGGCCTGCTCAGCGCGGCCAGCCGGTCCGTCACCGCCGGCAACCACTGGATCTCATCCTCGGTGTCCTGCACGCTGTGCACCAGCGTACCCGAGACGGCGAACGCCACCGCCGTAGGGGTGCGACCGACGTCCATCAGGATCAGGGCAAGCTGCCGGTAGGTCAGGCCGAGTTCGGCAGCCCGGCGCAACCGCAACTTCACTACTTCGGGGCTCGGCGTCTGCCAGACCTTGGCCTGGGCACGGCGCCAGCAATGCAGCCCCCACCGAGTCGCCATCGGCGGCCCGTTGTTGTGACCGATTCCGATCGGCACGACGGCCGCAAGCGGCCGGCCGCGCAACCGCGCCGCCATCTTCGCCGAACCCGGCCTTGACGCAGACCGCACCACAAGCTCCACTATAGAAATGATTAATTCTTCTATAGAGGAACACCTTTCGCCTGTCGACGGCGACCTGGACCTGCGCGCGATCGGCAATCGGGTGCGCGCGCTGCGCAAGGGACGTGGCGACACGCTCGCGAACCTCGCGGCCCGCGCCGATCTCAGTGTCAGCATGCTGTCGGCCGTCGAGCGGGGTGAGAAGGCCGCAACGGTCCTGGTCCTGCATCGCATCGCAGGAGCGCTCGGATCGACGATCGCCCGCCTGGTCGAAGACGAGACCCCGGTGCGGGCAACCGTGCTGCGGCATGACCGGCAGATCGTCATTCCCGGCGAAGGTGGCTGGACCCGGCGGATTGTCTCGCCGGTGGTGCCGGGCATCGAGTTCGAGATGATGCAGACCACCCTGCCCCCCGGCGTCAACGCCGGGGAATATGGCCCGCACCAGGCTGACAGTCAGGAGTATCTGCTGGTCCTCGAGGGCGAGCTGACACTAACGCTCGATGGCACCGAGCACCGTCTGGCGGCCGGCGATGCGATCCATCATGACGGCCAGTGCCGGCACGGCTACCGAAACGACGGTCCAGTCACCTGTCGATACGTGCTCGCGATGTTCGATCGCCCAAGACCCTGACAAGAAAAAGCGGCACCACCTGCTGCAGTGCCGCGAGGTTGCGGCGCACCGTGTTTCGCAGAACAGCCGCGGGAGGGAGTCTCACGGCTGCAACCGCCGTCGGGAGCAGGGGAATGATCACGACGTGTCGGCACACCGGGTCCGACGAGCCAGTACCAGCCGCTACTTGCTCTCGTAGGCCGGCAGGCTCTTGAGCTGGGTCTCGGTAAGTTCGGTGCGGACCACGCCCTTGCCGCTCGGCGTGAGGGAGTCGACCGGCATCAGGACGTAGCTCTCGCCAATTCCGAGGAACCCACCGAGCCCGACGACCGCCTGGGGTCCGCCCACGGGCTGGTCGATGACTTTCTCGACATTGCCGACGACATCGCCGTCGAACGAGATGACCTTCGCCCCCTCAAGCTGAAGGGCAAGCGCCTGCGAGGAACCTGATTTCATGCCGGAGCTTTCGGAGGTTGATTTGGCCCTGGTCGGGGTTTCCGAGGCAGCGCCGCTTCCGACCAGCATCACCCGGTCGCCCCCGCCGCCGGCTTGGTCGCCCGCCTGGCCCGCGGCACCCCGGGCGAAGATCATTCGAGTGCTCCAGTCAGGCCGGGATACCGGCAATGGCACTCGATTCTCGACGTTGACCAGCTTCTGGCTGGTCGGCTGATCGGCCATGCCACCCGCCGCCGGCACCATCAACGTTGTCCCAAGCACAACAGCAGAAGCGACAACCGATATCTTGCTGGCCATGTTCGATCTCCACGCTGTGTCGATCCGGATATCGGTGTTCCCCGGTATCCATCCGAAGTAGGTAGGACAACAAGGTGGGTGAAAAAAACAAAGATTAGAATACCTTCACTGTTTGATTACAGTTCGAACACAGTTTCACGACAGCCGTGTTATTGCCGTGTACAGGACAGTGCAGATCCAAAAAAAACGGCACCGCAGGGTGCGGTGCCGTTGAAGTCCGACGTGTGGATCGCACCAGCCGGTGACGGGAGGGACAGTGTCACCGGGTCTGTCGTTCCTTGGAGCGATAGAGGACGCTCCAACTATGCGATCGACGCGTCGGCTGGGGGACTGATCAGGCGTGGGCGCCGCAATCGCTGCAGCCGAGGCGCACCGTGGCCCGGCGTCCGACCGCACCCGAAACGGTGCGGATCAGCCAATGGCCAATCGATGCGAAGCCGGTGCGGATGGCACGGCCTTGGAGCTGGCGGCCCTGTGCGGCGAAACGCGCAATGTCGGCGCTTGAGTACGAAGTGGTGCGGGTCATGTCTGCCTCCTGTAACGCTGAAGGCGGGGCGTCGGCCGAACGTTCCCGTCTAACTGACGAGGAAGGTAGACACTTTATTCGTGGCGGATAATGAGATAGGATACGATCTCATTGGTGCCTTCAAAGAATTAATTACAAAAAAGCACGGGGGAGACGCACAGGTGGACGTGTTAACCGGTATGACAATCTTCGTGGCGGTGGTCGAGAACAGCAGTCTCGCCGGCGCCGCCCGCCACATGAACCTCTCACCCTCGGTGGTCTCCAAGCAGCTTTCCGCACTCGAAGACCGTCTCGGCGTGAGACTGCTGAACCGCACGACACGGCGGGTCAGCCTGACCGAGGTCGGCTCGGCGTACTACGAGCGCAGCAAGCGCATCCTGGCCGACGTCGACGAAGCGGAAGCGGCTGTGTCGACCGCCCACAGTTCGCCGCGCGGTCTGCTGAAGATCACCGCGCCCTCGACCTTCGCGCACCGCCACGTGGCGCCGCACCTGCCCGGCTTCATGGACCGCAATCCGGAAGTCCAGGTGCAGATGCTGGTGGCCGACCGGCTGGTCGACTTGGTCGAGGAGGGTGTGGACCTTGCAATCCGAATCGCCCAGCTGAAGGATTCGTCGCTGATCGCGCGAAAGCTGGCGCCGAACCACCGCAAGCTCGTGGCAGCTCCCGACTACCTCGCCAAGTGGGGCACCCCGGCCCGGCCGGAGGAGATCACCGATCATGCCTTGATCAGCCTGCAACCCGGTAGCCCGATCAACGACTGGCATTTCGTGGTCGACGGCGAAGAAACGGTGATCCGCGCCCGCGGCGCGATCGCCACGAACCACGGCGACTCCATTCTGGCACTCGCGCTGTCGGGCGCCGGCCTGGCGATGCTTGCAGCGCACGTCGTCGGAGAGCACATCAAGGCGGGCCGCCTGATCTCGGTGCTCGACGAGCATGTGCGCGAGGACGTCCCGATCTACGCGGTGTATCCGTCCAACCGGCACCTGTCGCCGAAGGTCCGGGCCTTCGTCGACTATCTGGTCGAGATGTACGGCCCGCGGCCGTACTGGCTCGACTACCTGCCGGACAACCGGGCGGCGAGCGCGGCCGCCGACTGATCTGCACGTTCTGACCGGCCCATACGGGCGCCATCACGCGCCTGTGCGGAAGCGTGATTGAATTGGGTGTTTCCCATTGCGGACTGCTCGGCATTGATCGGGCAATCGGGTGCGGCCCACGCCGCGGCCTGCGCATCAGGGAGGCACACATGCCGCACGCCACCGTCGACCACACGGACATCCCGTTCATCGGCACCTTGCTCAGGCGTTTTGAGCTCGACGCCGCCACCCTGCGCAACCTCTGCATCGGCGGGGCGGCCGGCCTTGCCACCTGGGAACTCTTCGCCCGGCTGCTGACCCCGCAGGTCATCGGTGGCCCCCTTGAGCCGGCCAGCCTGATCATCAGCCTGTTTGAGAACCTGGTCGGCCTGAACCCGGGGCGTCCGGCCGCTGAAGCCCTCCACTACGTCACCGGGATCGCGCTCTACCCCCTCGCCTACTGGGTACTGACGAGACTGGCGCGCAGCCTGGGCCCGACCCTTGATGGCATCCTCTGGGGCATCGCCACCTGGATCATCGCGCTCGGCCTGTTCGCTTCGCTCGCAGGCCTGCCCTTCATGCTCGGCTTCATCCCGTTGAGCTGGATGTCGCTGGTCGGCCACATGCTGTACGCCATGGTCGCAGTGTCGGTGTTCTTCGAACTCCGGAGCTTGGGACGCTCCTGACCGCTATCCGGTCAACTGGGCATTGAGGGCGGTCAGGACGACCGTCACAAAGATCCCGAACACCAACGCGAACAGCAGGTTCGGGCCGATAGCGAGCCCGACCTGCGGGGTCCGGAACATCTGGGCGGCGGCGACCAGCGACAGCGAACTGATCGAGTTCATCGCCCCGATGCCCCAGCCGAACAGCATGGCGGCCATCAGCGGCAGGTCCGCGATCGCCAGTCCCGAACCGGCGAACGCCGCCATCATCACGGTGCCGGTGATCATCGGGTGCATGCCGATGATGGCCAGCAGCACCATGGAACCAGAGGTCGCCCCAAACGCCGCCCAGGGCGGCAGGTGCATGGCAATCCAGGGGGCGATCACCTCCCGAATCGGAGGGGCCGTCTCGGCCAGCGTGCCGAGGATCATCGCCGCCGACACGATGACAAGATCGTCGCCCATCCGGCCCATGGCGTCGCGGGTCTCGGCCAGGACCGGCACAATCCGGTGCGGACGGGTGATGAAATGCAGGATCGCCAGCGCCGGCATCACCACCAGCACCGCACCCAACGTCGATACCGGAAGCACCTGGCTTGCCAGCACCACCAGCGCGGCCGAAGCCCCCATCGGCAGCGCCACTGGTGCGAGGCAGCCGAGCCCGGCCCGCACCCCTTCTATCGACAGCGGGCGGGCAAACATCAGCAAAGCGATCGTCAGCCCGGACGCCGCAAGTGCGCCGCCCAAGGAGAACATCTGCCAGACGGGCACGTTCGGCAGATAGGTATAGGCAACCGCGAAGCCGACCAGGAACGGCGAGTACAATGCGACCGTGTTCATCCCCCGCAGGGCCGCCAGTGCGCCCGCCCGCCGATCCGCATCGGACGCCGTGTCGGGCACAACCGAGCCCATCAGGGCGAACGCGCCGGTGGTCAGGACCGAACCAAACACATGGGCGCCGAACAGCAGTCCGATGCCGGCCCAGCGCGCGGGCAACCCGGCGATCCGGTGCTGGGCCACCCGCACCGACGGCAGGCCGCGGGCGACGGCGCGCGTGAGGGCCAGGGTCGGCAGCAAGCCCGTAAAGATGAGGCTGCGGTCCAAGCCGTGCAGGATCTCGTCGGCATCGGCGCCGAGCACCAGAAGCCCTGTGCTCAACGCAGCGATCAGTGCGAACACCAGGAGAGTCTCGCGCCGGGCGTCCAGGACCGACAGCACCACGACGCCGCCCAGCGCCGCCGCCGCCGCGCGGTGCAGCCAATCGGCATCGATCCAGAGCAGGGCAAAGGCGGCGGCCCAGATCGCCAGCAGCACCGGCGGTCGCCACCGCCGGTTCAGAGCGGCGATTGTCATCCCCCCGACCGTCGCGCACTGTCGTGGGCAAAGCAACGATCGATACTAAAGGAGAGACCAATGGCCGACCCGAAGACGACTGGACGCCTGCAGGACAAGGTCGCCCTGGTCATGGGAGCGGGCTCATCCGGCCCGGGATGGGGCAACGGCAAGGCGACTGCGGTCAGTTTCGCCCGTGCCGGCGCCAAGGTGGTCTGCGTCGATCTGGTCGCCACATCGGCCCAGGAAACCGCGGGGATCATCACGGCTGAAGGCGGCGACGCCGTCGCCCGGACCTGCGATGTCACCGACTCGGCCGCAATCAAGGCCGTCGTCGACGACACGGTCGCCCGCTGGGGACGGGTCGACATCCTCCAGAACGTCGTCGGTATCGCCAAGATGGGTGGCCCGATCGAACTCGACGAGACCGAATGGCGGCAGGTGATGGACGTCAACCTGACCAGCGTGTTCCTGGCCTGCAAGCACGTGCTGCCGGTCATGCTGCAGCAGCGCAAGGGCGCGATCGTCAACATCTCCTCGGTCGCCGCCATTCGCTGGGTCGGCTATCCCTACGCCTCCTACTATGCCTCCAAAGGCGGCCTGAACCAGTTCACCTGCGGATTGGCGCTGCAGTACGCCGCCCAGGGAATCCGGGCGAACGTGATCATGCCCGGCCTGATGGACACCCCGCTGATCCGCACGCAGATTGCCGGCCAATACGACGATGTCGATACCATGATCCGCGAGCGTGACGCCAAATCGCCGACCGGCAAGATGGGCGACGCGTGGGACGTCGCCAACGCCGCGGTTTTCCTGGCATCCGATGAATCGAAGTATATCAACGGCGTCTGCCTGCCAGTCGATGGCGGCCATCATCTCAAGATCGGATAGAATCGACCAAAGTCGGTGCTAGACTGAGGTCACCAAAATCGGACCGAAGGACTCGATGATGCCCGATCAGCAACAACCTGCCGGCCCGCCGTCGGACATCAAGATTGTCGTCGATCCGCACTGCTCCGACATCTTCATCGACGGCGTGATCGGAGCAACGGTCCGGGACGGAATCGTCCGAATGAACCTGGTCAACATTCGCTCAAAGCCGGACGGCCGCGAACAGGAGCACGCCGTGGTCGGACGTCTGATCCTGTCACGGTCGGCAGCGCGTAACCTGCACAACGCCCTTGGGCAGGTCATGAGCAGCCTGTATCGCCGCGAGGACCGGGCGGCGGCCGCGCCGGCCGAACCGGAAGAGACCGAACAGCCCTAGGACGCGCGCGGCAGCTGGGTTTCGACCAGCCGCGCCCAGAACGATGCTCCGTGCGGCAAGGCCGCATCGTTGAAGTCGTAGCCGGGGTTGTGGACCATCACACCGCCGTCCTTGCCCACGCCGTTGCCGATGTTCACATAGGCGCCGGGCCGTGCGTTCAGCATGAACGCGAAGTCCTCCGACCCCATGACCGGGGCGGGACTTGTGTCGACATTCTCTTCGCCGAACAACTCCTTCGCGACGCCGGCACACAGTTCCACATGCTCGGCATCGTTTGACAGCGGTGGATAGCGGCGCTCGTAGCGAACGTCGACCGATGCGTCGAAAGCCGCGGCCACGTTGTCGCACAGCCGCCGCATCGTCGCCTCGGTGCGATCCTGCACTTCGGTCCGGAACGCCCGAACGGTCCCGCGCAGCACCACTGTCTCCGGGATGACGTTCCAGGTATCGCCGCCGTGTACCTGAGTGATTGACACCACCACGCTGTCCAGCGGATCGATGCTGCGGCTGGCGATCGTCTGCAGCGCCTGAACGATGTGGGCCTGCACGACGACCGGGTCGATGGTGGTGTGCGGCCGGGCGGCGTGACCGCCATACCCGTGGATGACGATCTCGAAGATGTCGAATCCGGCCATCGCTGCCCCGGATCGCATGCACATCTTGCCAAGCGCGAGTCCCGGGCGGTTGTGCATTCCGTAGACCGCGTCGACCGGGAAGCGCTCGAACAGCCCTTCCTCGACCATCACCCGGCCACCGCCCTCGTTCTCCTCCGCCGGCTGGAAGATCAGCACCACGGTACCGTCGAAATTCCGGGTCTCGGTCAGATACTTGGCGGCACCCAGCAGCATGGTGGTGTGGCCGTCATGGCCACAGGCATGCATCTTGCCCGGCAGCGTCGAGGCCCACGGCTTGCCGGTCGTCTCGGTGATGTCGAGAGCATCGAAATCGGCGCGCAGACCAATGGTCTTCGACGAGGTGCCCTGACCCTTGATGGTCGCCACGATCCCGGTCTTTGCGATACCGCGCTCAATCCGGTCGACGCCGATCTCGGCAAGGCGCTTGGCGATGAAGTCCGACGTCCAGACCTCTTCAAACGCGGTCTCGGGATGACTGTGCATCTCGCGGCGCCACCGGGTCAGTTCCTCGTGAAACTCAGCAATACGGTTGATGACGGGCATCGCGGGGGACTCCGGGGACTGATTGTCGGGCGTGCAAGTCGACTGGTGGGAGGCGAAGCTTAAGCGCAGCCACGGTCGCCCGGCAACGCCCCAGTCGGCAATCCCAAGACGACCAGCGCTCAGCGTCTATGGTGCCGCCGCGTAGACGGCGTCGCGTACCGCCTCTCGGATCGGACCATTCATGCCCGACACCGCGGTGTTGGTCATGGTGACGACGGTCAGACCGGCGGCTGGATCGACGAACCAGTTGTGACCATAGACCCCGCCCCAGCGCCAGGTTCCGGCGGTCTGCGGCGTCGCTGCAGCTACCGGATCGACCAGCACCGCGACGCCGAGCCCGAAGCCCCAGCCAGCCCCGATGCCCTGGTGCGCCATGTCGCCGACATGGTTGGTGGTCAGCGCGGCGACGCTCTCGGTGCTCAGGACCGCTCCACCCCCTGCCCGCAAGGTCTCCAAGAGCCCCAGCGCTTCGGGTGCCGTTCCGACCATCCCAGCCCCGCCCGACGGATAGGCGGCCCGGTCGCCAGCCCGCGAGGGAGCGAACCGTATGGCTCCGTCACCGAACGGCAGCGAATGGGGATCAGACATCCGAACCGGCCCATCCGGCGTGTCGGCGTATGGCACTGCGAGTTCATCAGTCGATTCGGCGATGAAACCGGAATGACTTAGGCCCAACGGATCGGTGACGGACTGGCGGACCACGTCCGACAGGCGCTGCCCGGCCGCTTGTTCCAGAACCCGGCCCAGCACGTCGGTGGCCAGCGAGTACAGCCACGCAGAGCCGGGCTGGAACATCAGCGGGACCGAAGCAAGGCGCCGCAGGTTCTCGTCGAGATCGATGCCCGGCCGATCGATTCCGTCGGACACGCCGGCCGTGTGGTAGGCACCGCCCGGTCCCTGGAAAAAGCCATAGCCCAGGCCGGACGTGTGAGTGAGCAGGTGACGGACGGTGATCACTGCGTCCGAGCCGTCTGCCAGCCGTGGCCGGAACGCCGGAAGCCACCGGTTGACCGGCGCGTCGAGATCCAGCGTGCCGCGCTCGGCCAACGCCAGCGCAGCCACGCTCACGAACGGCTTGGTCACCGACGCCAGCCGCATCGGCGTATCGACGGTCATCGGCCGACCGTTCTCCCGATCGGCCAGCCCCAAGGCTCGGCGATAGACCAGGGCGCCGTCGCGCGCGATCAACGTCACGGCACCGACGATCAAACCGCCGTCGACGAACCGATCCAGCACTGGATCCACGCGGGCGGCCAGCGCGGGGTCGGGCCGCTCGGGGATCGCGGCTGCAGCTCCTGCGGTGGTTGGCTCGCGCATCATAGGCTCCCGGAGCGAAGACGACAGGCGCTGGCTGTGTGGCAGCGCCTCAAGAACCAATGACACAGGCGGGGCCGCTCATTCCAGACATCTGCTGCAATCGGGTGTTTCGATGCGGCGGTGCGGTGGGCTAGGCTGAAGCGCGACACTCGTCGCCCGATCCATCGGAAGGACATCTGACGTGACCGCCAAGACCGTACACATCGGCTGTGGAGCCGGATTCGCCGGCGACCGCTGGGACGCCGCCGTTCCGGTGGTAGCCACTCTCGCCCGCCGTTCGGGGCCGCGCTACCTGATGTACGAGACCCTCGCCGAACGGACCCTGGCACTGGCCCAGCAGGCCAAGATCGAGAATCCGGCGGTCGGCTACTCGCCCTATCTGGAGCGGATCCTGCGCCCGGTCTTGAAGTCGGTGAAAACCGCCGGAATTCGCGTCGTGTCGAACTTTGGCGCCGCCAATCCGCTTGGCGGTGCCCACAAGATCCTGGAGATGGCCAGGGAAGAAGGCATCTCCGACCTGAAGGTCGCGGTGGTCGAAGGCGACGATCTGACGACCGTGATGACCGAGGCCGACATTCGCGGCCATGCCCCGGTCGAGGGCATTGCCATGCCGGAGGGACGGCTGGTTGCCGCCAACGTCTACCTCGGCGCCCAGGCGATTGCGGATGCCTTGGCCCTTGGTGCCGACATCGTGGTGGTCGGGCGCTGCGCCGACCCGGCGCTGGCCCTCGGCCCGCTGCTCCACGAGTTCGGCTGGTCATTCGACGAGCTCGACCGGATCGCCGCCGGCACCATGGCCGGCCACCTGCTGGAGTGCGGCGCCCAGGTCACCGGCGGCTACTTCGCCGATCCGGGCTACAAGGACGTTCCGGACTTCGGGCATGTCGGGTTCCCGATCGCCGAGATCGACATCGACGGCACCGTCGTGATCGGCAAGGCCGAGGATACCGGCGGTCTGGTCAGTTCCCGCACCGTCAAGGAGCAACTGCTGTACGAGATGCACGATCCGTCGGCGTACCTGACGCCTGATGTCACCCTCGACATCTCAAGCGTCCGGGTCGAGGAGATTGGGACCGATCGTGTCCGGATCACCGGTGCGCTCGGCAAACCCAAGCCTCCGACGCTCAAGGCGACGATCAGTTTCGAGGGCGGATGGCTCGGCGAAGGCGAGATCACCTACGCCGGACCGAACGCCCGGCGCCGCGCCGAGCTGGCCATCGACGTGCTGAAGACCCGGGTGCGCGACCTCGGCACCAACTGGCCGCTGCGATTCGACCTGATCGGCACGGTCGCCACGTTCGACGGAGACGGTGGCGACCTGCGCAGCGGCCGCGAATGGCCGGATGACGGCGAGTACCGCGTCCGCATGGCGACGCACGGCGGCGACAAGAAGATGGCCCAGTGGATCGCCGACGAGGTGTTGGCGCTGTACTGTTCCGGCCCGGCCGGCGGCGCCGGCGTTCGGCACCGGATCGCACCGCAAGTCACCACCGCATCGATCCTCGTCGATCGGAGCCGAGTCAAGGCCAGCGCCCGTTTGGTCGAAGGGACCGGATCATGAGCACTTCGGACCGCATCATCCGGGTTCCGCTGCACGAAGTCGCGCACGGCCGGACCGGCGACAAGGGCAACCGCGTGAACATCAGCGTCATTCCCTACCGGGACGAGGCGTGGCCGTTGTTGCTCGAGCAACTGACGCCGGAGCGGGTGAAGGCCTGGTTCGCCGCCAAGGGCGCCGGGACCGTCATGCGCTACGAGCTTGCCAACCTGCCGGCCATGAATTTCGTCATCGACGATGTCCTGCAGGGCGGGGTGAACGGCGCGCTGAACCTGGACGGACACGGTAAGTCCCTCGCCTTCCACCTGCTGTCGATCCCGGTCGACGTGCCGGAGCGGCTGGCCCTGCACCCGGAAAAGGCTCGGCCCCGGTGACGCCCCTCGCCGACCGGCTCAACGCCAACACGGTCGCCCGCCGCAAGGTACTCGCCCCTGAGGACTGGCAGACCATCGACGGTTCGATCCATGCGCTGAAAGCAACGGGCATCCAGAACCGCGTTCTGGCGGTCGGCGACCGCGCACCTGACTTCGTCCTGCCCACTGCTTCCGGCGTCCCCGTCAGTTCGGCCGACCTGCGGGCCAAGGGGCCGCTGGTGGTGAAGTTCTATCGCGGGGCCTGGTGTTCGTACTGCAATGTCGAGGTCCGGGCACTGATGGAGGTGCTTGGCGAGATCCGCGCACTGGGCGGAGACATGGTTGCGATCTCGCCGGAACAACCCGACGGCGCCGGCGGCATGGCGGAAAAGCACGCCCTGGACTTTCCGGTGCTGTCGGACGCCGGCAACGCGGTCGCCCGGCAGTACGGGTTGGTGTGGCAACTGCCGGACCATGTACGCGAGTTCTACGGCCGCATCGGCCTGGACCTGCAACGCGCGAACGGCGACTCCAGTTGGGAGTTGCCGATTCCAGGCAACTTCGTGATCGACGCCGATGGCGTCCTGGTCGATGTGTTCGCTGACCCCGACTACCGCATCCGCCAGGAGCCGGGCGATGTGGTCGCGGCGGTCCGGCGCGCGATCAAAGGGTAAGCCGTCCTATCCGCTGCTGCTGACGAAACGTCGCACCTCATCGCGCCGACAAGCGCGATCACGTCTGCTCAGTCACCGATTTGGGGATCGGCATCAGCCGACGACGGACTTCCCGCTCGTTGCTGGTGAGTTGGTCGATCTCGCTGGTCGTCAATGCGAGTGAACACGACGTCAGCTCCTCGCTCCATCCCGGCACTTTGGTTTCGATCGCCGCCTGCACCGCGCGCTTGTGGGTGGCGTCGCTCAGCGCCGCCTCGTAGTCGCCTTCGACGTCCTTGGCGCGCAGACTGAGATACCCCGCGTGGTCGGGCAGCATCTGGGCCAGTGTCGGGATGACGATGTCGACATAATTCTGGTCGGCCTCGATCCGGGTCGTGGAGCGGACCCCGACGAAGCTCCATCCCAGCGCGCCGCCGAACCGATAGCTGCCCAGTTGGCAGACTTCGTAGACATACTGCGCAGGATAGTTCGCCGCGAGTTCGTCGATCATCCGCAACGCCTTGGCCGGGTTCCGGTAGGTGTCGCGCAATGCCCGGAAGGTCGCCTCCACCCGGCCCTTGTGACGCATGAAGAACGCGTAGTCGACCTTCAGGCCGTTCAGATGCCGATCGGCAAGGCGCGCCTCGTCGCGCGCTTTCTCCAAGGCCTTGTAGGCGTGATTCAACAGCTTCACGTACGACCGGAACGTGGTGATCCGATCACCGGCCTTCTTCGCGTCTTCGTGAAGGTTGGAGAGGGTAACCGGCAGGTGTTCCGACATGCGGTGTGGTGGTCCAGGTGGTCCAGAACGATCGAGCCGCCCATGATAGCAAAACCAGCTCGGCGGGGGCTGGAAAACCGAATGTCATCCGTGCGACGCTCGCCGCCTCATCATAGCACCCCGAACAGGCCCCATGCTGCGCTTTGAAGACGACCGATTGCTGACCGGCCACGGCCGATATGTCGACGACCGCACCCCGGACGGCACGCTGACCATGATGCTGCTCCGCGCACCGATCGCCAACGGAACGATCACCCGGCTCGACGTCGACGCAGCACGCACGATGCCGGGCGTGCGCCTTGTCATGACCGCCGCCGATCTGGACGGCCTGGGGGTCGGCCCGATGACCTGCCGGTCGGTGATGGCGAACAGCGACGGCTCGCCGATGGTGCAGCCCGAGCGTCCGGTGCTTGCCCGCGATTCGGTCAAGTATGTCGGACAACCGGTGGTCGCGGTCGTCGCGGACAACGAGGCGGCCGCCTTGGACGCGATCGAGGCGATCGAGGCCGACTTCGACGAGCAGCCGGTCGTGCTGGACCTTGAGGCCGCCGTCGCCGAGGGTTCCGACGCGCTGTGGCCGGAAGCCCCCGGCAACGTCGGCATCGACTGGGAGAAAGGCAACCCGGCCGACACCTCCAGCGCGATCGCCAAGGCGGCGCATGTGGTCGAGCTGACCGTCCGGCACCCGCGAATCGCCATCGTGCCGGTCGAGACCCGCGGCTGCATCGGGACCTTCGATACCGATGGCGAGCGCTACACCCTGTGGACCCCGAGCCAGGGCGTGGTGTCTTTGCGCGGCGCCATGGCCGACTATCTCGGCGTGGCACACGACCGGGTCCGGGTGATCACCGAGGATGTCGGCGGCAGCTTCGCGGTGAAGATCTGGCCTTATCCCGAGCAGGTCTTGGTCCTTGCCGCCGCCAGGGCCGCGGGAAAGCCAGTGAAATGGATCTCCAGCCGGACCGAGGGCATGGTGTCGGACGCCATGGGCCGCGGGCGGATAGACCGGGCGACGCTGGCGCTGGACGCAGACCTGCGGTTCACCGCCTTCCGGATCGACGCGCTGGCCGATGTCGGCGCCTACTGGAACGCGGTCAACGCCACCATCGTGACGTCGGGCGCGGTCCGGGTGTTCGGCCATTGCTACAAGATTCCCGGCCTGCACTACCGGGTGCGCGGGGTGTTCACCAACGCGGTGCCGACCGACGCCTATCGCGGCGCCGGCAAGCCGGAGACGGTGTCCACCCTGGAGCGGCTGATCGATGTCGCCGCCGACCGGCTCGGCATCGACCGGGTCGAGTTGCGGCGTCGCAACCTGGTTCAGCCAACCGACCTGCCCTACGGCACCGCGATGGGCGAGACCTACGACGGCGGGGACTTCCCGGCGGTACTGGACCGGATCCTCGGCGACGCCGACTGGGCCGGATTCGCGCAGCGGCGGGCGGAGAGCGAGGCCAGGGGCATGCGCCGCGGCCTCGGTCTCGGCCTGCACCTGCACGCGACCGGCGGTTCGGTCGCCGAGCGAAGCGAGGTTCGCGCCTTGCCCGACGGCACCGTGCTGGTGCGGACCGGCACCCAGGATTCCGGCCAGGGCCACCGCACGGCGCTGGCGATCATCGCCGCCGAAACCCTGGAGGTTCCGGTCGAGCGCATCCGGGTTGAACAGGGCGACAGCGATTTCCTGGAGAAAGGCGGCGGCACCGGCGGATCGAACCTGCTGTCGATCGCCGGCAACACCGTGCACCGTACCGCCCTGCAGATGCTTGACCAGGCCAAGCAGGTGGCGGCCCACCTGCTGGAAGCCGCCGTGCCGGACATCGAGTACGGGTTCGGCGAGTTCCGCATCGCCGGCACCGACCGGACCATCGCGCTCGGGGACGTGGCGGCCGGCTGGGACCGCATCCCGGCCGACCAGCGCGACGGCGAGCTCGGCTCCGGCTGCGTCGCCCAGCTCGACTTCGAAGGGCTGCACACCACCTTCCCGAACGGCGCCTACGCGGTCGAGGTCGAGGTCGACCCGGACACCGGCAAGGTGCGCGTCGACCGCTTCACCGGCGTCGACGACCTGGGCCGCATCATCAACGAGCCGACCGCGCTCGGCCAGTTGCACGGCGGAATTGCCCAGGAGATCGGCGAAGCGTTGCTGGAATCAGTCCACTACGACCCGGAGAGCGGTCAACTGCTGTCCGGGTCGCTGATGGATTACTGCCTGCCGCGGGCCGACGACATCCCGTTCATGAAGCTCGGCTGGGCACCGACCGCCAGCCCGAACGCCCTGATCGGCGCCAAGGGAGTCGGCGAAGTCTCATCGATCGGCGCGCCCGGCCCGGTGATGAATGCGGTACTGGACGCCCTGCGGCCGCTCGGCATCGAGCACCTCGACACCCCGCTCACCCCGGAAACCGTCTGGCGGGCGATCTCCGAGGCGTCCGGCTGATACCCGGTCGGCGGGCAGCGCCGGCCGGTCAGCGACCCTTGTAGACCGGCTTGCGCTTCTCGTTGAACGACCGGATGCCTTCCAGGCGGTCCTCGGTGCCGACCGTCCGGTTGTAGGCTTCGATCTCGAAGTCGTAGCCGTTCTTCTGGTCCATCTGGATAGAGGCGTTCAGCGACTTCTTGGCCTGCCGGATCGAGATCGGCGCGTTCCCGGCGATCGTCCGGGCGGTGTCCAGCGCCTCGTCCATCAGCGCGCCGTCGGCGCAGATACGGTTGATCGCGCCCCAGGCCAGCGCCTCGTCCGCCGTGAACGGCCGGCCGGTCAGCACGATCTCCTTGGCCCGACGCAGTCCGACGGCGCGTGGCAGGGTCTGGGTGCCGGCCGCGCCCGGCATGATGCCGAGCGTCACTTCGGTCAGCGCGAAACGGGCGGTCGGTGCCGCATAGGCGAAGTCGCAGCCCAGCATGATCTCCAGCCCGCCGGCGAAAGCGGCCCCGTTGACCGCCGCCAGGATCGGCACCGGGCAGTCCATCTGAGCTTTCACCATCTGCTCGAACAACGCGTGCTGACGGCGCCAGTCCTCGTCGGTCATGCCGTTGCGTTCCTTGAGGTCGCCGCCGGCGCAGAACGCCTTGTCGCCGCGCCCGGTCAGGACCACGCACCGGATCGCGCCGGGATCGCGGTACAACTCGACCCACAAATCCCGCAGATCGAAGCCCATCTGGGTGTTCAGCGCGTTGCGAACGTCCGGGCGGTCCAGTGTGACGACCAGGACATGCTCGTCCACGGTCTCCAGCGTCAGGGTCTCGAACTCACGGGTCTGCACGTCACGTCTCCTCTTGCTCGATACACCGCACGCCGTGGCGCAACGCCATCTCGGCCTCCTGAACCATGCGACGCACCAGGTCGCCGGCCAACGGAACGTCGCGGATCAGGTCGGTCGCCTCGCCGACCACCACCGGCGCTTCGTTCAGATCGCCGGTCTCGACCGCTCGGGCGAACCCGGCCAGCACCTCGTCCAGGGTTTCCAGCATCGCCTCTTCGCGGCCATGCCAGCGGTCGGTGAATTGGTTGCGCAGGGTCCGCAGGCGGAACCGCGTCGGCCAGGCGTAGCCACGCGCGCGGTCGTACACGCTGGACTGGACCGTCTGGTCGCCGGAGGCCGCAACCGCGCGCTGCTTGGCTTCCGGCCGGACCTGGGCTTCCACCGTCGCGTAGAAGCGCGAGCCGACCAGTACGCCGGCAGCTCCCATCGCAAGAGCGGCGGCGAGCCCGCGACCGTCCCCTACGCCACCGGCCGCCACCACGGGAACGGAGGGCACAGCGTCGACGACCGCCGGCACCAGCGCGAACGTGCCGCGGCTCGCGCCGTGCCCGCCGGCATCGGCGCCCTGGGCCACGACGACCTGGGCGCCGGCTTCGGCAGCGCGCTTCGCGTCGGCCACGGTCTGGACTTGGCAAATCGCCATGGCACCGCTTTCGCGGATCAGGGCCAGATACGGCGCCGGGTCGCCGAACGACAGCATCACCGCCGCCGGTCGTCGCGCCAGGGCTGCCTCCAGCACGGCAGGTCGCTCATCCAACCGCCAAGTGATGAAACCAATACCGGCGCGAGCGTTGCCCAACGCCGCCCATTCGCGGTCGATCCAGCCGGGGTCGATGTAGCCGCCGCCGACCAGTCCGAGTCCGCCGGCCTGCGACACCGCACCGGCCAACGCTCCTCCGGCGATGCCCGCCATCGGCGCGCTCAGGATCGGATGCTCGATTCCGAGGAGTTCGGTGAGAGGGGTACGCAGGGTCATCGGGGTTCCGTCGCGGTCGTTCCGCCGGAAACCTAGCACGCTCCGACAAGGGGCATAGTGGGTTGGGCGCTACTCGCTGAAAAGCCGCTTCACAAGGTCATCCACGGCCAAGTCGACGGCCCGCTTACGATCGGCATCATCGGGCGCGTCCGCCAGCCACAGCGCCGCCTCGTTGCAGGCGCCCGACAGCAGCGTGGTCAGGGCGTCGACATCACGGCCGTCACTCCCCGCCAACGCCTCGCTGACCCCTTCTCGCAACAGGCGGGCGCTGTAGGCGCCGTCGATCTCGCGCCAGCGCCGCCAACCCAGCACCGCCGGTCCGTCGACCAGATAGATCGAGCGTGCGTCCGCGCTGAGGCAGGCATCCAGATAGGCCCGCATGCCGTCGGCCAACGCGTGGCCTGGTGACGCCGACCGGCTGGCAGCCGCCGCGACCGCGTCGTGCACTTCCGCCGCAACCGCCTCGACCACCGCCGCCAGCAACGCCGCCTTGTCGGGAAAATGATAATACAGCGCACCGCGCGTCACGCCGGCGCGGCGGACCACCGCCTCGGTAGCAGCGGCCGCAAAGCCGTGTTCCACGAACTCGCCCCGGGCGGCGGCCAGCAGCGCGTCGCGGGTCGCAGCACGTCGTTCGGCCTGCGAGCGTTTCTCTTGCATACCTGCAGCCTGTATGTTTTATATACCGACAGTATGTTTGTAACACGAATGCGCCCCAAGGAGGAACCTGAGATGCGCCTGACCGACCTTTATCCGATCGTGATGACCGACCAGTTGTCCGCCTGCCGGCGCTTCTGGGTCGAGCAGATCGGCTTCTCCGTGGTGTTCGAAGCATCGTGGATCGTGGTCCTGGCATCTGCCGGCGAACAACGAATGATCGCGTTCATGACACCGGACCACCCCTCGACCCCGCCGGGCCGCGAGTGCTTCGATGCCACCGGCCTGCTGTTGACGCTGGAGGTCGACGACGTCGACGCCGAGCACGCCCGATTGTCGGCGGCCGGGCTGGCGATCGAACACGGCCCGGTCGACGAAGCCTGGGGACAGCGTCGCTTCCTGGCCCGCGACCCGGCCGGAATCTGGGTCGACGTGGTCAAGCAGATCGCCCCGGCCGAAGGGTTCTGGGAGCGCTATACCGCCGCCTGACTCCTACCCGTCGCCGCCGAAAACCGCCTCGGTGTCCGCCCCCAGTATCGGTGGGCCGGATCGCTGGGGCGGTCGCGCGCCGTTGAACGCCAACGGCAGGCCGACCAGTTCCCAACCGTCCGGGGTGGTCTCCACGATGCCGAGCGCCTCGGTCTGCGGGTGGGCAACCACTTCGCTGACACTCTGCAGCGGCGCCGAGGGCACGCCGGCGGCGTCCAGCCGCTCCTGCCAATGAGCGCGCGGCTGTGTGCGGGTGACCGCCTCGATCATCCCGACCAGGGTGTCCAGATTCTCCCAGCGCCGCTTGTTGTCGGCGAACCGCGGATCGCCCGGCCACTCCGGATGGCCCAGCACGCCCGCAACCTTGGCGAACAACCGGTCGCTGGGTGCTGCGATGATCAGGTGGCCGTCAGCGCACGCGAACGCTTGATACACCGACATGCCGGGCGACCGGGTTCCGGGCCGGCGCGGATCGCGGCCGGACGCGACGAAACCGGAGACGTGATAGGTCATCCAGCCCAGCGCGGTCTCGTACAGCGACACGTCGATCCGGCCACCCTGCCCGGACGCATCGCGGCGGCGCAGCGCCGACAGCACGCCGATCACCGCCCACATGCCGGTACCCATGTCGATCAGCGAGGTGCCGACACGCACCGGGTCGTTGCCCTCATGGCCGGTGACGCTCATCAATCCGCCGAACGCCTGCATCAGCGGGTCGTACCCCGGCTTGTCAGCCAGCGGGCCGGTGCGGCCGAACGCGCCGCTGTCGCAGTAGATCAACCGCGGATTGGCCGCCATCATCGCCTCGGCGCCTATGCCATAGCGCTCGGCCAGACCCGGCCGCAGGTTCTGCACCACCACGTCGGACCGGCCGATCAGGGTGGCCAGTCGGGCCCGCTGGTCGGCGTCCTTATAGTCGACGGTGACCGAGCGCTTACCGGCGTTCAACGCCGTGAAGATCGCCCCGAATCCCGGACGGCGTTCCGGTGGGATCCAGGCCCGGGCGTCGTCGCCGCCGTCCGGCCGCTCGACCTTGACGACCTCGGCTCCCAGCGATGCCAGGATCCAGCAGGCATACGGTACGGCGACACTGCCGCCGAGTTCGACGACCCGGATGCCCTGCAGCGGCAGTTCCTCGGTCATTCCGCGGCAACCGTGTTCCGGAGCGTGCCCACCCCCCCGATCTCGATCTCGATGACGTCTCCCGCCTTCATCCACACCGGCGGAGTGCGCCTTGATCCGACGCCGCCCGGGGTACCGGTGGCAATGACGTCACCCGGCACCAGTTCGGTGAAGGTCGAGGCATAGGCGATCAGCGCCGGGATCGGGAACAGCATATCGGCGACCGTCGCATGCTGCATGACCGCTCCGTTCAGGCGCGCTTCCACAACCACCGCTCCCAGGTCCCGGATCTCGTCGGGCGTCGACATCCATGGGCCGAAGCCGCCGGTGCCGACGAAGTTCTTGCCAGGCGTGAACTGGGTGGTGTGGCGCTGCCAGTCTCGCACGCTGCCGTCATTGTAGGGTGCATAACCAGCCACGTGTTCGAAGGCACGCTCCGCCGGGATGTGCCGGCCGGCCTTGCCGATCACCACCGCCAGTTCCGCTTCATAGTCCAGCTTG
Source organism: Thalassobaculum sp. (assembly GCF_040219215.1). Classification (GTDB taxonomy): domain Bacteria; phylum Pseudomonadota; class Alphaproteobacteria; order Thalassobaculales; family Thalassobaculaceae; genus Thalassobaculum_A. The sequence goes on along the minus strand of NZ_JAVJSX010000013.1, from coordinate 87,847 downwards.
TCGGAAACCGCCGGCTTGATCATCGGCTGGCCATGAGCGACCTGCGAATTGGCAAACCGCGTGAAGAACGTCGGGTATTGCTGCTCCGGGTGGCCGCCCTCCTGGCGATGGTCGTCGTAGTTCAGGCCGACGCACAGGATCTTGTCCGGATCGGTGATCACCGGCAGCAGCGTCGTTCCGTCAACGGTCCGGTCGGCGGAACGGCCGGCGAGCGAGCGTTGAACCTCTTCGAGGCCGCCGGCAGCAAGCGCGGCCTTCACGGTCGGAAACACCCCGGTCGCATCGATCAGTCCTTTGCCGTCGGCCGTGACCAAGCCCCAGGCCGGCTGTCCGTCCACGAGATAGCTCGCGACCCGCATGACCCCTCCTCCAGATGAGATTGTTCCGTGGCCGGAGAACCCGGCGCCGATAGCCTCGCGCCCGCCGCTTGCGACGTCAACCGGTTGGCCGACTCCGACGGGCTGCGATGGTTCGTGCAGGGATTCATCGCGTCGGAGCCCATGAATCGCTAGTGTGACGGCGGTATCCGAATCGTCGCGGTAGGCATGCCCGAGATCGAGCCTGAAATGCGAAACCGCGAGAACGCGGACCGACGCCGTCCTGAGATCGAACGGCGCGTTGATCAGGTTCGCTCGTCGGCTCAGATCGCCGTGACCGAACTGCGCTACCATGGCCTGCGGGCCCTCGCCGAGGCCTGGACGCGCGCCGCCGACGACGAAGGACTGTCGCCGCCGAGCAGGACGAGTTTCCAACCATCCGATACCGTGGCTGCGTTGGGACGCATCACCGTCCTGGAACGCGCGCCGGCCGTGGATGGCTCCGGTCAAACTTGGCGTTACCGTCTGGTCGGCACCGAGATCACGATGGCGCTGCAAGCCGAGATCACCGGCAAACCCCTCGAGCACCTGCACGTTACCCTGGCCGACATGCTGCGCCGCCAGTTTGATCAGGCTGCGGCAGAAGGCGTGCCGCTGGCCTTCACAGTCCACGCGATCGTCGATCATCGCCCCTACGGCTATGAAAAGGTGGTCCTTCCGGTTCGCAGCACACCGGACGCCGCCGTCGACCAGATCGTGGTCGCCAGCTACCCGATCGACGCGGCATAGCAACAACCTCGGAACCTTCATGGAGTGCCGACCGAGGTATCGACAAAGCGGAATCGGTCCGCTATAAGGCCGCCTCTCCTAGGGGTGCTGGCGGGTTTCCGCCGGGTCCCGGCTTAGATGGGCGCATAGCTCAGTTGGTAGAGCAGCTGACTCTTAATCAGCGGGTCCAAGGTTCGAGTCCTTGTGCGCCCACCATCTAAGCAGTTGAAGAATCAATACATCCATCCGCCGACGACGGGCACCACTGCGGTGCTTTGTCGTTCTGGCTTCTAAACGGCGACGATCCGGCCATTCCGGTCAAGCGGTGTTGTCCCGACGAGCAGGCGAACGACGTTGTTCGCTTCGTCCCTGAGCGGCAGCGCAAGTCGGGGCCACCGGGTCGTCATCTCCGCCATTGCCGGCTGCCGTTCGGTGTACAGCGGCACGCCCCGGCGTGCGCAAGCCAGGCTGGAAGCAATCGCAAACTCGGTCGCATACGAACTCGCGGGATGCGCCGACATGAGCCTGCCCGTCATGTCGAAGCCCGACGTCCGGGCGATTGAACTGCCGAACAACCGGTACCGAAACTCTCTTCCGTCGTCGGTTCGCTCCAGGATGATCACGAAACCCAGCGCCGCCCGGAAGTTCAGCGGATCGACCCATCGGTAGTCCGGCAAGGCATCTTCGCCACAGAGGGCGAGCCAATAGGACAGCAGGGCGCGGAGCGGTGCGGACGGCAACTCGTCATCCTGAGGCTTCCACGATACAATCGGTAGTGGCAATTCATTGCGCGCAAACGCAGCCGCAACGTCCGCGAGTTCGCCGTCGGCGATCTGATCTGTCCAATCTGCGATGCGATGCCAGTTGAGGACGCGTGAATCTGCGGGCATGGGGTCCTGAGCGGCGTCCGGGTCAAATGGTGCGGTGTACCAGAGAACCGCCCGGAGAAGACGTTACAACCGCTCCGAGTTCGTCAAAGCCAAGCGGCATACATCAAGCCTCACGCGGAGAACCCAATGATGTCAATAAACTGTCTGCATGAGCTGATTGGCGCCCAACGCAACTCACGTATTGCGGAGCGGCCCGTCGCTGTTGAACATCCATCGGCCGATCGGACTGCATCGAGGGCCTATTGCTTCAACACACCACAAGCGATGCGGTCTCCGGCATTGCCGGAAGGCTGGCTCATATAGTCGTCGGCGTCAGCATGGATCACAACGGCGGAGCCGTCGTCATCGAACAGGCCCACATCCTGGAACCAACTTTTGCGGGAGGACCCCGCGGCGATAAACGCTTCGAATTTCAGATTGCCGCCGCTTCCCACATGAATGTTTGGCAGGTCCCCCGGATGCGCCCCGCCTCTGGTCAGCACACCGTGCTGGTGCTCGCCGGCCAGATGACCGCCCGCCGACTTGAAGCCGGACGCCGCATCGCAGGATCCGGTCTCGTGGATGTGGAAGCCGTGCGCGCCAGGCGGAAGACCGGCGCCGGTAACCGTCAACCACACCGCGCCGGAAGCAGTCTCGCGAAGCTCGACCGTGCCGACGTCCCTGCCGTCAGCGTCCTTGAGCTGGGCCGAAGCGGTCGATGCCTCCGCATCCGCGCTCGCCGCCGACAACAGCAGCGCAATTCCGCTTCCCAGGAGCTTTGTGGTCATTCTCATCGCAATCTCCGTTTCCATGCTCTGTCAGGGCTCTCCGCTACGATTCGCGGGCCGCTTCGGGTCTCATTGGATGGACATGAATGTTCGCGCCGCCATGCCGGCTCATGATCTCCCGTGCCTTTGCTTCTTCTGACGGGTGGTGCAGCTTCGCCCAGAGCAGCACCCCGCCATGCTCGATCTGCTGGTTGAGAAAATGGTTTCTATTCTCCCCGGCGACGCTGGCCACGCCTTCGACCACCGCCGCCGCGCCGCCTCCGGCCACCGCCGCGCCGACAACCGCGGCGAGCGCCGTTCCACCGGTCAGGATGGTTGCCCCGGACGCCGCGAACGCGGCCATCACACCCGCCATGCCTGCCGCCAAGGTGCGGCCCTGCCTGACATCCGGCTCGGAAATGACCGCCTGATGGTCGTCTTTGGCATCATCGGCCGCCACCCGAGTATCCGCGGGCGCAGGGTCGGCGGCGATCACGCCGTGCTGGGCCAGGAGGCTCAACTCGGAGCGATCCCAGCCGGAACTGGTCAGCGCGCTGATCGCGCTCTCAAGGGCTTCGGATGACGGAAACGTGCCAACAATCTCGACGATCGGCTGTGGGTTCTGACTCATGGACTCCTCGCTTTTCTGAGTCGGCTGCGGAGCGGCCTCTAGAGTTTGGTGCTCATGGCCTGGTGCCGCCGCCGGCGGCGGCTGACCGACGGCCGGTCCTCGGGTTCGTGAGTCGCCCGACCATCGACGTACAAGGTCGGGCCCTCCGCATACGTTCCGAGCGTGCCCGGATCGGCAGGAGCCGCGCGGCCGGGCGTAACCGCCAACCGACGGCGGATCAGGCTTGGATCCACCCGGGGTGGCAGCGCTCTCCCCGGGTTTACGAGCTTCGGAAGCGAGAGGGTTCCAATCATGAGGTGGTCGTGGTCGACGACGAGGAACCGGTCGATCTCGGTCTGCGCGGCGATCGCCGCCGCAAGCGACATAGGGTCGTCCGCATACAGGAACGGCACGGTCGCCCGCATGCAGTCCCGAACGGCGATCTCCCGTCCGTCGTCTCCGCAATCCGTGACTAGGCGGCTGTCCGTCACCACCCCGACGATTGCATCGCCATCAACGACCGGAGCAAAGACCCGCCCCTTCTCCCTGAGGCGGGACAGCGCTTCATCTACGGTGTGGTCCGGATGCAGGACGACATCGGCCGGTGACGATAGGCAGGCTCCCACCGTCGGGTGCTCCGTCGCCTTGCCGGAAGGGGCGTTGGTTGGTTCGGTCATGACAGCCACTCGACTGGTTGTGCCAAGCCCTGGTCCGCGCACCCCACCACAACGCCAACCGGACCGGCCGAAGATCGATCAGCGGGTCGCCAGCGCCGACTGCAGTGACGCCGCCCCTGCGTTCGATGCGGTTCCGTCGATCAGGATCGCCTTCACGTCGGCTCCAGCCCCGTAGTAGGCCGCGTTCTTCTCGGGTTGCGGCCGGATCAGCGTTCCATCAAGCGAACCGCCACCGAACAAGCCCTTGGAACGGGAGAATGTGACCATATCCGCCTCCATGGAGCCGACCGAGCTGGCCCCCACGCCGCCACCGACCGTGCCCATCGAAATGCTGGCATCAACCCCGACCTCAAGCTGATTGCTCATCAGCTTGTTCAGGGCCTTGTCGGTCATCACGGCAATGATCATCCGCTTCGATTCGGCCCCCGCCTGCAGGCCGATACTACCGCCGGCCAGCGTGTAGAACGCCGGCGCCGTCCATCCGCCATCGGCCCGTTTCGCCAAAGCCACGGCCTCGCCACCTTCGCCGCCGACGATCAGGCCCGCCTTGATCAACTGCGGCACGACAATCACCGCCTTCGCGCGGTCAAGGTACTGGGCGATCTCCGGATAGTGCGGATCGGCCGACATCTCGACGACCACATCCGCCGCCGCGTCCACCAGAACCTGCGGCGGCTGGGCTTCCTGGGCACTGGCGGATCTGTACGCCGGAGCGGCGACCGCCAAACAAGATACGGCGACGAGAGCGGGGAGGAATTGGCGCATGCTGCGGCTCCTGGGATTCGGTCATTCTCCCATCAGCAACGCGGCGGCACCCTGTCCGGTTGCGCAGATCCGCCGAGACGCGTGGTCGTCACCGCTCAAACACCACCGCGCCACCGATCACCGTCATGTCTACCTGAACGTCCCGGATCTGCTCGGTTGGGATGGAGAAGTAGTCACGGTCGAGCACCGCCACATCGGCAAGCTTTCCGATCTCCAGCGTCCCTTTCAGGTGTTCCTCCCGGCCGGAGTAGGCGCCAAGCCACGTATAAGCCCGCAGTGCCTCGGCCGGGGTCACCGCCTGGCTTGCATCGAGGTCGCCGCCGGTATCGGACTTGCGGTTGACCATCGACCACAGCGCCAGGAACGGGTTTGCCTTCACGATCATCGCGTCGGAATGACCGGGTGCGGGAATGCCGGCATCGATCAGGGACCGGTGCGGCCACATCCGTCCCATCGCCGCCTGTCCTCGGTTGGCCGCGTAGGCATCGCCCAGTTCGTACATGAAGCCGGTCGCGGAGCTGTCGATCACGCCAAGCCGCTTGATCCGCGCCTCGATCTCCGGTGTGACGTAGCAACAGTGCTCGACACGCATCCGGTGATCGTCGACCGGATGGTGTTTCAGGCAATGCTCGATCGCGTCCAGCGCGAAGTCGATCCCGCGATCGCCCACACCTTCGATCATCACCTGCAATCCGGCCCGATGGGCCGTCAGCGCGCGTGTCTTCAAATCCTCCAACTCATAGAGCAGGATACCGGTGTTGGGGTCCGGTTCGCCCTCGATCTTGCGGCCGACATAGGGCTCGTAATAGGCGGCGGTCCGCCCCGAGGTAGAACAGTCGGGACACCACTCGACGCCGATCACCCGTACCCAGTCGTCGCCGAACCCGGAGCGGATTCCAGATCTGGCAAACGCCTCGACCAGTCCATCCTGCCTGCCGGACACGATGATCCCGACCCGCATGCCGAGCCGCCCCTGATCCTTCAGCAGTTGGTAGGCCGCGATGGCGTGCGATGGTGTCAGCGAATTATAGACCGAGGTGATGCCGACCCGGGTCCATTCGGCGAATACCTGTTCGAGACCGTCAGCAATGGTTCCGGGGGTGTCGCCGGAGTGGATCTTCTCAAGGAAGAGATGGGCCGCGGTCTCACGGACCACACCGGTCAGCTTGCCCGTCTGCGGATCCTTGTCGAACTGTCCGAACTCCGGCGGCTGTGTCGTCTCGTCGATTCCCAACAGCGCAAACGCCCGGCTGTTGGCGAGCCCGATGTGCCCGTCGGTGCGCAGGATGAACAGGGGACGCCCAAGGGCCGCCGCATCCATCTCCGCCAACGTCGGGTAACCCCCGGACTTGTTCTCGTTCAGTCGGTAGCCGGCAATCCAGTCGTCCGCATCGCCCTTCTCGGCCACCTGGCTGATCCGGGCCAGCAGGGCTTCCCGGCTCTGGATGCGATCGGGACTTAGAAGCTCCCAGGACGCCAGGCGGGCGGCGTAGGCGTCCGGGTGACAGTGGCTGTCGACGATCCCCGGGATGGCCGTGCGGTCCGACAGGTCGATCACCCGCGTACCCTGCCCGATCAACGGGTCGACATCGCCGTTGGAGCCCAGCGCGACGATCCGCCCGTCACGCGCCGCCAATGCCTGCACAAAGCGCTCCTGGGCGTCCATGGTGGCGATCTTGCCCGATCGCAGAACGAGGTCGGCCGCAAGGCGTATCATTGATCGAATCTCCGGGTGTCAATGGATCGGTCTTGCCAACTGTATTGAACCGCCGGCGGGCATGGCATCAACTATGTTTCCAGCCCGAGCCGCAGGAGCCTCACATGACAGACCGCGTCGACCTGAATTCCGATCTAGGCGAAAGCTGGGGCGCCTACACGATGGGCGAGGACGCTGCCATGCTGGAGATCGTCAGCACCGCCAATGTGGCGTGCGGCTTCCACGGCGGCGACCCGGACGTGATGGCCAAGACGGTCGCCCTGGCCAAGGCCAATGGCGTCGCAATCGGCGCGCACCCCGGCTTCATGGATCTGTGGGGGTTCGGGCGCCGGCAGATCCGCGGCGACTCGCCCGACAGCATCCGCAACATGCTCGTCTACCAGATCGCCGCCCTGGCCGGCATGGCCAAGGCCGGGGGGTACTCGATCACCCATGTGAAGACCCATGGCAGCCTCGGCAACATGGCCGCCGTCGATCCCGAACTGGCAGGGGTTGTCGCTGAAGCCGTCAAGGCTGCCGACCCGAACCTGATCCTAGCGATCATGCCCGGGAACCAGCTCGATATCGCGGCCAAGGCGGCCGGCCTGCGGGTCGCCAACGAGGTCTATGCCGACCGCACCTACGACGACAACGGCAACCTGACGCCGCGCAGCGAACCCGGCGCGGTGATTCACGACGCCGCCGAGGCCAAGGACCGGGTGCTGCGCATGCTGGACGAGCAGGCGATCCGCTCGACCTCCGGCAAGCGCATCCCGGTCCGCATCGATACCATCTGCGTGCACGGCGACAACGTGGCCGCCGTGGAGATGGCGCGCGGGTTGCGCCAGGCACTGGAAGCGAACGGTGTCACCATTGCGCCATTCAGCACGTTCGTGCCGTAACAAAGACGGTTCACCCGACGGCGCTGCAATCGTATCGTTCGGCTTGTTCCCTTCCGCCGGTGTCCGTCGATGCCGCGAACCCCTGCCTCACCACTGCTAGGACGACCCGTCATGAACGCGCGTCTTGCCCTGTCGATCGACGACCGTCGCACATTCGCCGACGGCCATGCCTTCGGCGACACAGGAGCCTACGAGCGGCTGACGGGCCGGGTCCGGTTCTGGGCTGACCCGGTCGATGGCAAGCACCCGACGATCACCGACCTCGACAAGGCGCCGCGCAATGGCGACGGGCTGGTCGAGTACACGGCGGATTTCTGCCTGCTGAAACCGGTCGAAATGGCACGCGGCAACAACCGGGTGTTCTTCGACTATGGCAATCGCGGCAACAAGCGCGCCCTGCAGTTCTTCAACGACGCCGTCGGTTCCGGCAGCCCGATCGCCCTGGAGCATGCCGGCAACGGCTTCTTGATGCGGCGAGGCTACACCATCGCCTGGCTCGCCTGGCAGGGTGACCTGCTGCCCGGTGACGGCCGCATGCTGCTCGATGTGCCGGTCGCCACCGACGGCGGGACGCCGATCACCGGCACGGTCCGCAACGAATACATCGTGAACGCGCCCGGCGTGTCGGTGATGCCATTGAGCGGACTGGCACCGTCGCGCAGCTACCCGGCAGTCTCTCTGGACACCCGGAAGGCGCAGTTGACCCGGCGCCGCTACGCCGCCAGTCCCCGCGAAACAATCCCCCACGACGCATGGTCGTTTGCCCGGTTGGAGGAATCTCCGGCGGTCGACGGGCTCGGACGCGACCGGGCCGTGGTGCCCTCGGACATTCACCTGTACCTGCACCGCGGCTTCGAGACCGGCTGGATCTACGAGTTGATCTACGAAGCCCGAGATCCCCGGGTGCTGGGCCTTGGTCACTTGGCAGTACGCGATTTCATAAGCTTCCTGAAACACGGCGACCAAGATGCCGAGGGCAATCCGAACCCCCTGCGCGAGAGCGACGGACGGATCGAAAAGGCCTATGCCTGGGGACGGTCGCAGACCGGCCGGTGCATCCGCGACTTCATCCATCTCGGCTTCAACGCCGACGAAGCTGGCCGGCGGACGTTCGACGGCGTGCTCCCACACGTCGCCGGCGGCGGCAAGATGTGGATGAACCACCGCTTTGCCCACCTGACCGTCCTGCCGGGACAGGAACACGAGAACCACTACACGGTGGTTGACCGGTTCCCGTTCTCCTACGCCCGCTCCACCGACCACCTGACCGGCCAGGAAGACGCGATTCTGAAGCGACCCGACACCGATCCGCTGGTCATCCACACCGACAGTTCGTCGGAGTACTGGCACCGCCGGGCCTCGCTGGTGATCACTGACACCCGAGGCCGGGACCTGCCGCAGCCGGAAACCGTTCGGGTCTATTGCTGGGCCGGCTCGCAGCACTACGCCTCGCCGCTGGTCACCAAGCCGGAACACGGGATCGCGGCCAACCTGCAGAACACTGTCGCCACCTCGATGTTCTTCCGGGCGAACCTGGACGCGCTGGACCGCTGGGCGACCCACGGCACCCCGCCACCGCCGAGCCGGACCCCGACCCGGCGCGACGGAACGCTGGTGCCGGTCGAGGAATGGCGCGCCGGGTTCCCGGCGATCCCCGGTGTCGCCCTCCCGCGTGGACCAAGCCGGCTCGAACGGCTGGACTTCGGCCCCGACGTCGACCGCGGCTTGACCGAGGAGCCGCCGAAGGTGATCGGCAATGAGGAGTATCCGATCCTGGTTCCGGCAGGCGATGCCGACGGCAACGACTGGGCCGGGGTGCGGGCACCGATGGTCGCCGCCCCGCTCGGCACCTATGTCGGCTGGAACCTGCGCCGACCCGAGCTGGGGCGCGGCGCGATGGTGGGCATCACCGGCAGCTACATCCCGTTGCCGGAAACCGAGGACGAACGCGCGCAGACCGGCGACCCTCGGCAGTCGATCCTGGAGCGCTACCCAAACGCCGCAGCTTACATCGACGCGATCCGGCACGCTGCCGAAGCGCTGGTCCGAGACGGGCTGATGCTGGAGGAGGACGTGGAACGCGCCGTCGCCGACGCCGCCGGATGGGGACGCTGCCGCCACGTTGTCAGGCTGCCGAGCGAGCCCGGGGCTCAGCAATGACCGCCGTCGCCGAAACATCGGACAAGCTGCCGGTCACCGTTCTGGCCGGTTTCCTGGGTGCCGGCAAGACGACGCTGCTGCGGCGCATCCTGTCCAACCCCCGCGGCGTCCGCTATGGCGTGCTGGTCAACGATTTCGGTGCCATCAACATCGACGCCGAGTTGGTGGTCGAAACCGGGGCCGACCAGATATCGCTCGCCAATGGCTGCATCTGCTGCACCATCAAGGACGATCTGGTCGAGGCCATCGGCCAGCTGGTTGCGCTCGATCCGCCCCCCGACCATCTGCTGATCGAGACCAGCGGCGTATCCCGGCCGATCGCAGTGGCCGACGCCCTGCTCGACCCGTCGCTCGCCGAACGTGTCACCCTCGACGGCGTATTCTGCCTGATCGACGCCGCCGGCTTCCGCGAATTGGACTACGCCTCGACCGAGTTGGCGATCGAGCAGGCGTCATCATCCGACATGGTGATCCTCAACAAGTGCGACATTGCCACGCCGGAGGATCTGGCGACCGTCACCGCCACCTTGCGCGGCCCGGTACCGAACACCCGGTTCCTGCCAACACAGTTCGCTGAAGTATCGCCGGAAATCCTGTTTGGCCGGACAGACGACCGCCCGGCAAAGACGGCCGCTCACGGACATCACGACCGGCATGACCACGAGCACGGGCACGGCCACGAGGGACATCATCACCACGACCACGGCGACGAATTCCAGGCGTGGTCCTGGCAGAGCTCGGCCCCATTGGATCGCGAGGCATTCCGATCGGTCGTGCGTCGGCTACCGGCCGCGCTGCTGCGCGCCAAGGGCGTGATCGTGTTCAGCGATCGTCGGGCCGAACGCGCAGTGTTCCAGATGGTCGGGCGCCGATACACGATCGAAGTTGAAAGCGGTTCGCCACCGGCGATCAGCTCGCTGGTGGCGATTGCCCGGGCCGGCAGCCTCGATGCGGATGCCCTTACGGAACTATTGAACGGCTGCGTGCCGAAAGGCTGACTAACGGCGGTATCGCTTCTGCAGCCGGTAGCCGGCGATCGCCGTCAGCACCAGGGTCGTGGTCATCAGGATGAACGAAACCGCAGCACCGAACGGCCAGTTGCCAAGCTGCATCTGTCCGAACACCAGCGGCGCCATCATCTTGAACTCAGGCCCACCAAGCAGGACCGGCGTCGCGTAGGCGTTCATCCCCAGGATGAAGGTCAGGATGATGCCGGCAACGATGCCCGGCAGCGCCAGCGGCCAAAGCACGCGCCAGAACATGTGCCAGGGATCGGCGCCCAGGCTGAACGCCGCCTCCTCGACCGCCCGGTCGATGCTTTCGATCACGCTTTGCAGGGTCAGCACCATAAACGGCAGGTTGACCGCGATGATGCCGACAATCACGGCACCTTCGGTGAACATCATCTGAACCGGCACGTCGACCAGGCCGAAACCGACCAAGCCGGCATTGATCATTCCCTTGCTGCCGAACAGCGTCATCCATCCGGCGGCTCGGACCGCGTTGCCGACGAACAGCGGCAGGACAACCAGCATGATCAGGATGTTCTTGTACCGGGTCCGGGTACGCGCCAGTGCATAAGCCAACGGAAACCCGAGCACCAGGCAGGCGATGGTGCAGATCATCGCGACCTTCACGGTCGTGAAGAACACCCCCAGGTAGAAGGCATCGGTGAAGAACTTGACATAGCTCTCGATGGTCAGCGCATCGACCATCATCAGCCGGGGTACGAACTTGTTCAGGCTGTAGCGGAACAAGATGACGATCGGGATCAGCAGGCCAGCGGCAACGATAAACGTCGCCGGGCCGATCAGCGCCGCCGCCGAGAGCCGTGAACCGCCACGCTCTTCTACGCTGACCGCGTTAGTGGCCGCTGCTGCCATCAGGATCTTCCTCGTTCCTCAGAAAAGCTGCCGCCCGCCCGTTCCGCCCCCGCGACGCGGGAGCGGACCGAGGCGGACAGGCTGGGCCCTAGGCGTCGTTCAGGTCTTGAAGTCCTTGTCCCACCATTCCTTCAACTCGACGTCATGGTCGGTCATGAAGCCGAAATCCATGTCCACGAGCTTCGCGATCTGCTCCTGGGTGAAGCCGATCCGCTCATTGCGCTCCGGCGCCACGACCGCGTTGGTCACGGTCGGGTTGTAGCCCATGTCGACGGCGAAGGCCTCCTGGGCTGACTTCTCCATCATGGCGTCCAGATAGGCGTAGGAGCCTTCCTTGTTCGGCGCGTTCTTCGGAATCACGAAGCCCGACGTGTAGGCCAGCGCGCCCTCGGCCGGGGTGACCGATTTCACATTGATCCCGGCATCCTGCCACTGCACCGTGCGGGCCTTCCACATGACGCCCACACCGAATTCATCGGCCTTCAGGCCCTGCGCGAACGCCTCGTTGGTCGGGTAGATGCGGGCCCCGGCCTTGCGGACCTCTAGCAGCAGCTTCTTGGCACCGTCCATGTCGGTGACACCGCCACCAGCCGCCAGGGCGGCCGCCACCAGCGTGTACTGGTACTGGATGTCGATGATGCCGAGGTTGTTGCCGTGCTTCGGATCGAACACATCCTTGTAGCTGGTCGGCGCGGTCTTGAGGACGTTCGGATTGTAGACCGCCACCTTGCCGGAATAGATGTGGCCGATGCCGTACTTGTACTTCATCGACGGCAGCAGGTTCTTCGCATTCTTCAGCTTCGAGTAGTCGATCTCGTCGGTCAGACCGACCTCGAACATCTGATACATGTTGAGGGCGGACAGGCCCTGCACGTCGCTGGTGCCACGCGGCAGGCGACGCTCGGCGAGCATCTTGGCGCGGCGCTGCGGGTCGCCAGCCTGGTCCTGGACGACTTCCCAACCGTTCGCGATCAGATGCGGCTGCTCGATGTTCTTGTTGAGCAGCCGTGCGTAGTCACCACCCCAGGTACCGACGACGATCTTGCCCTTGGATTGCGCGAGCGCATCGCCTGTGCGGCCTAGTGCCGCCGTTCCCGCGATCGCCGCCGCACCCTGTATCAACGTCCGACGCGATACCCCGGACCGTTGCTTGCTCGTTTTCATTTTTGGCACTCCCTGTCCTGTTGGCTCACCGATTGTTCCAACGTCCTTCAGCCGGCAGAGCTGCTCCGACTAAAGATCCGCGGAGTCGGCGTCGTCGCCGCTCCCCGGGAAGACAGAGGCCGAAGCCACCGTCCAACCCACATGCACTTTGTCACCCGTCCTCGGCATGAACCCATCCTCTCGGTTCGGGATCTGTGCGATGACCACGTCGCTCGGCGACAGACGGACGTGAAGATCGATCAGGCCGCCCAGGTACGACACGAACTCGACCTCGCCGATGAAGCCGTTCTCGACGTCGCTGGCAACCTCGGGCGTCACCGTCACCCGCTCGGGGCGAAGCGCCAGGGTGGCAGGCCCGGTTGCAACCGTCGAAGGACGGCAGGCAACAGCGATCCCACCCGCGCTTCGGAAGCGTTCCGGGGTCTCCAACGAGCCACTCAGGAAACTGCTGCGTCCCACAAACCCGGCGACGAACCGGTCTGCCGGCCGTTCGTACAAGTCACGCTGGCTGCCGACCTGCCGCACCGCGCCCTCGCTCATGACCACGAGGCGGTCGGCCATGGTGAGGGCCTCCTCCTGGTCGTGGGTCACCATCACCGTGGTCAGGTTCAGCGACTGCTGCAGCTTGCGGATCTCGACCCGCACTTCCTGGCGCAACTTCGCATCCAGGTTCGACAGGGGCTCGTCCAGCAGCAATACGTCGGGCTGGAACGCCAGCGCCCGTGCCAGCGCCACCCGCTGCTGCTGTCCGCCCGACAACTGCCGTGGCAACCGGTCGCCGAGATGACCGAGCCGAACCAGTTCCAGCGCCTCGCCCACCCGCTGGGTGATCTCGGGCTTCGGCGCCTTGCGCATCTCCAGGCCGAAGGCGACGTTTTGCGCCACCGTCAGGTGCGGGAACAGCGCATAGCTCTGGAACACCAGACCGGTGTTCCGCTTCCAGGCCGGCAACTGCGTGACGTCGTTGTCGCCGATCCGCACCGCGCCGGAGGTCGGTTCGACGAATCCGGCAATCATCCGCAGCGTCGTGGTCTTGCCGCAACCCGACGGGCCAAGCAGCACCAGGAACTCGCCATCGGCGACATCCAGGGTGACGTCGCGGGCGGCAAAGAAATCGCCGTAGCGCTTGGACAGCTGGTTCAATTCTAGGCGGGCCATCGCTTCCTCACACCACTCGACTGATTTTGACGAAGCGATCGGTGACCAGCATGGCCGTTCCGATCAGCACGATCTGGACGACCGACACGGCCGCGATTGACGGATCGATCTTCCATTCCAGGTACTGCAGGATGGCGATCGGCAGGGTCGTCCGGCCCGGTCCGACCAGGAACAGGCTCATCTCCAGGTTCCCGAACGAGGCCACGAACCCAAACATTGCACCCGCGACCACACCCGGCAGGATCCCCGGCAGCGTGATCCGGCGGAACGTCGTCCAGCGATCGGCGCCGAGATTCTGCGCCGCCTCCTCAAGCGTCCGATCGAACCCGGCGAGGCTGGCCAGGACCAGCCGCACCACCCACGGGATCACCACCAGCACGTGGCCGGACAGCAGGCCCAAAGTCGATCCGAGGATCGCAAAGCGGCCGCCGGTGGCGATCTCCGCCTCGACGTGGAAGACGTACAGGGCCGTGCCAAGGACGACGCCGGGGACCATCAACGGCAGCAGCAGCAGGTTGTTCAGCGCTTCGCGGCCGGGAAACCGGAAGCGCGACAGGCAAAGCGCCGCCGGCACGCCGACGAGCAGGCCGATAGCCGTGGCACTCACGCCAAGCTGGACGCTGAGCAGCAGTCCATCGACGAAGCGCGCGTTGCCGGTGATCAGCTTGTACCACCGCAACGAATAGCCCTCGGGCGGAAAGGACGGGATCTCCTGCTCGTAGAACGACAGCCAGGTGACCGAGATCAAGGGTGCCAGGATGTAGAGCATGGTCAGCGTTGCCGCGGTCAGCAGCGCCCACCGGCCAAGTGTCCGACTGTCGATAGCGAGTGCCCCCCTCATCGCATCCTGCCCATACGCCTCACGCCAACCGGTTCTTGTGGAAGGCGCCACCCTTCATGATCGCCGCCAGATGAGCTCCCTGCCCCTCCAGCAGCGCGATGTTCGACAACGGATCATCGTCGACCACGATCAGGTCAGCCCAGGCCTCCGGCTCGACCACGCCCAACTGCCCGGGGCGGCGGACCACTTCGGCCGCAATCGTGGTGGCCGAGCGGATCACCTCCAGAGGCGACACCACCTCGGTGCGGATCGAGAACTCGCGACTCTGGTCTTCCAGCAGCGCCCCCAGCAAATCGGAACCATAACCGACCTTCACCCCGGCGCGCTTGCAGATTTCCAGAGAGCGGTATCCACCGTCCAGGACCAGGTCGTTCTTCTCCAGCATCTCGGCCGGCATGCCGTACTGGGAGGCCCGCTCCTTCATCGCCACGTAGGCGACCAGATTCGCGACCAGATACGCGCCTTCGCGGGCCATCAACTCGGCCCGGGCATCGTCGATCAGGTTGCCATGCTCGATGGTACGCACGCCGTTGGAGACCGCCCGGTCGATCGCCTCGGCCGAGTAGGCGTGGGCGCAGACATAGCGTCCGAACGCCTCGGCCTCCTCGACCGCGGTCCGAATTTCACCGATCGAGAACTGCAGGGATTCCAGCGGATCGAACGGCGATGCGACGCCGCCAGACACCATGATCTTCACGTGGTCGCAGCCCTGACGCATCTGCTCGCGCACCACCCGGCGCAAGGCGTCCTCGCCGTCAACCATCTCGCGCAGGTTGGCGAAGGCGTTGCAGCAGTAGCACGGGTAGCCGGAGTTGGTGCGTCCCCGGCCATCGGAATGCCCGCCGGTCGGGCCGATCGAGCGTCCGGCGATGAACAGACGCGGTCCGACGATCAGCCCCTGGTCGACGGCCGCCTTCACCCCCCAGTCCGTGCCGCCGGTGTCGCGCACGGTGGTGAAGCCGCGGTCCAGCATCGAGCGCAGCCGCACCGCTGCCCGTGCGGTCGCCAAAGTCAGGGGCACGTCCTCCATGCGCCGCATGTACACTTCGCTGTGCATGCAGTGGACGTGGCAGTCGATCAGGCCCGGCATCAGCACCCGGCCGCCGCAGTCGATCACCGTGGCGGAGTCGGACGAAAGCGGACCGTCGGCCACCTCGCGGATGCGACCGCCTTCGACCAGCACTTCATAACCGCCCCGCGCCTCGTCGAAACGCGGGTCCAGCAGGCGCAGGTTGCGGAACAGGAAAGCACCGGTCTGGACCATTCAGATATCGTCCTCGGTCTTGCGTCGTGGTCGGCCGGTGACCGCAGGAATGGGACCGGCGAAGCAGGCGGCGGGCGTCAGTGCAGCGTGTTCTTGTGGAAGCTTCCGCCCTTGACGATGGCGGCAAGGTTGGTTTCCGGCTTGTTGAAGATGCTGAGGTCCTTGAGAGGGTTGCCCTCGATTACAAGCAGGTCGGCGTAGGCGCCCGGCCGCAGGCAGCCAAGCTGGCCTTCTCGACGCAGCACCTGTGCTCCGACCAAAGTGGCGGACCGTATGATTTCGATCGGCGACAGGACCTGGGACCGGATCTCGAACTCACGGGTCTGGTCGACCTGGAGTTGGCCCAGCAGGTCCGTGCCGTAGGCAACCGGTACGCCGGCGCGCTTGCAGATCTCCAACGACCGCAGGCCGCCGTCAATCACCAGTTCGTTCTTCTCCAGCATTTCCGGAAGCATGCCGAGATCGGCGGCACGTTCGCGCATGGCGTAGTAGGCGACCAGATTGGCAATCAGGAACATGTCGTTCTCGGCCATCAGCTTGGCCGAAGCGTCGTCGATCAGATTGCCGTGCTCGATGGTCCGCACGCCGGCTTTGGCGGCACGGGTGATGGTCTCCGGCGTGTAGGCATGGGCGCACACGTAACGGCCGAAAGCGTGCGCCTCCTCCACCGCAGCCCCGACTTCGCCGAGCGAGAACTGCAGGCTGTCGATCGGGTCGTAGGGCGACGCCACACCGCCAGACATCATGATCTTCACGTGATCGCAGCCCTGGCGCATCTCCTCACGGACCGCCTTGCGCACTTCGTCGGGACCGTCCGCGATGCACATGGAGAACACCAGCGCGTTGCAGCAATTGCAGCTGGGGCCGGTATCCGTGCGTCGCCGGCCATCGCTGTGACCGCCGGTCGGACCGATCGCCTTGCCGGCGATGAACAACCGGGGACCGGCGACCAGTTTCTGGTCGACCGCTGCCTTCAGCCCCCAGTCGGCACCTCCGGTGTCGCGCACCGAGGTGAACCCACGATCCAGCATGGCGCGCATCTGCCGCATCGCGTGCGCGGTCATCAGCGTCAGCGGCATGTTCTCGAGCGTGCGCAGGAACACCTCGCTCAGCACCACGTGCACGTGGCTGTCGATCAGGCCCGGCATCAGGGTGCGACCGCCGCAATCGACGACCGTCGCTCCCTGCGACGTGATCGGCCGGTCCGACACTTCGCGGATCCGTTCTCCCTCAACCAGCAGCTCGAATCCACCGGCGATCTCATCGCGTTCGGGGTCGAGCATTTGAAAGTTCCGGAAAAGCGTTTGGACCACGTTCGGTCTCCTCGACCATCAGCCGCGACCCGCGAAGCAAAGGTCAAAAAATCCGTGCCGTCAATGTGACTGCCCATTCAACAAATGCCTTCACCGAATGCCTTCTTTCGCGGCAGGATGAGCCGGCCCAACCGCGCCGCCCGGCATAAATCCACGGAGCACTCTCGTCATGATGGAACCCTGGAAGACCGAGGTCGCAGGCACCCGACACATGGCGGTCGCGGGTCACTATCTCGCCGCTCATGCCGCGTTCATGGTGCTGGAGGCCGGCGGCAACGCGATTGATGCGGGAGTGGCCGGCGGCCTGGCGCTGGGCGTCGTCCAAAGCGATCTCGTGAACATCGCGGGGGTCGCCCCGATCATGATCAGGCCAGCGTCCGGGACAACCATCACGATTGATGGTCTCGGCGGCTGGCCCCGAGGTCTCGACCCCGACCTGTTCACGCGCGAGCACGGCGGCGCGATCCCTCACGGTCTGCTACGGACCGTCGTGCCCGCGGCACCGGCCGCTTGGATCCAGGCGTTGCGGCAATTTGGCACCATGTCGTTCGGTGAAGTCGCGCACAGCGCGATCCGGCTGGCCCGCGAAGGCTTCCCGCTGCATCGCCTGACCGCGAGTGTCATCGCCGAGCATGAGGCGGAGTACCGGCGCTGGCCCTCGAACACCGCGATCTACATGCCCGGCGGCAAGCTGCCGCAGGCCGGCGATATCTTCCGGCAGGAAGACTTGGGACGTTCCCTGCAGTACATGGCCGACCAGGAAGCCGCAGCCGCCAACCGCGGCCGGGAAGCCGGGCTCAACGCGGCCCGCGACGCGTTCTATCGCGGCGACCTTGGCCGGCAGATCGTCGCCTTTCACGAAGCCAACGGCGGCCTGCTGCGCGAACGCGACCTGACCGACTACCAAGTCTCGATCGACTCGCCGGTGGCAACCGGATTTGCCGACGGCGAGTTGCTGGCCTGCGGGGTCTGGTGCCAGGGCCCGACCTTGATCCAGGTCATCAACCTGCTGAAGGGGTTCGACCTCGGCGGCCTGACCCACAACGGCCCAGAGCACCTGCATCTGGTCATCGAGAGCATCAAGCTGGCCTTCGCCGACCGCGAGCACCTGTTCGGCGATCCGCGATTCGTCGACGTGCCGGTCGACCGCCTGATTAGCACGGCCTACGCGGACGAGCGCCGCGCCATGCTGCGCCGCGACCGCGCCTATCCGGACCTGCCGCCCCCCGGCCTCCAGCGTGCCGTCGCCCGCGAACCCGCCCTTGTCGGGGCCGGCGATCCGCCACCGCCGCCGGACACGTCCTATGTCTGCACGGTTGATCGTTGGGGCAACGCATTCTCCGCCACACCGAGCGACGTCTCGTACCAAAGCCAGGTGATCCCCGGCACCGGTTTTGTTCCGTCGTCACGCGGTTCGGCCAGTTGGGGCGACCCGCGCCACCCAAGCGGCGTCGCGCCCGGCAAAAGGCCCCGGCTCACCCCCAATCCGGCGATGTGGATCAGTCCGGACGGCCGGGCAATGCCGTTCGGCACCCCCGGCGGTGATGTCCAGATCCAGGCCATGACCCAGTTCCTGCTGAACCTGCTGGTGTTCAAGCAGCACCCACAGGTTGCCGTCGAACAGCCGCGGGTTGCGACCTACAGCCAGCCGGACACCTTCGAGCCGCACCCGGCGTACCCGGGAATGGTCAAGGCCGAGTCGAGGATCGCCGAGGAGAGCGTTGCCGGCCTTCAGGCACTCGGGCACCAGATGAGCCCTTGGCCCGAGCGCACGCATCTCGCCGGATCGATCTGCGCGATCGTGCCCGGCCCCGGCGGTTCCATGATCGCAGCCTCGGATCACCGTCGACCGACCTATGCTCTGGGCTGGTAACCGTCGCCTACCCGGCTAAGGAGTAGAGACATGACCATCCCGACCCTGCGGCTCGGCATGATCACGCCGTCGTCCAACACGGTTCTGGAGCCGATGACGGCGGCCATGCTGGCCGATACGCCCGACATAACCGCCCATGCAGCCCGAATCCGGGTCACCCAAATCTCGATGGGCAGCGGATCGGTCGGGCAGTTCGACACCGCACCGATGCTCGAGGCAGCCCGGCTACTGGCCGAAACCAAGGCCGGCTCGATCTGCTGGAACGGAACCTCGTCCGGCTGGCTCGGCCCGGAACAGGACCGGGTGATGGTGGATGCTATCGAGCAGGCAACGAGCCTGCCCGCCACCACTGCGGTGCGCGCCACCTTCGAGGCGCTCGAACTTCTCGATGCGGACGGCTTCGGGCTGGTGACACCGTATATCGAGGACGTGCAGGCTCGGGTCCGCACGAACTTCGCCGACGCCGGCCATCCCTGCCGAAGCGACCGTCGCCTGGACATTACCGAGAACTTCGCGTTCGCCGAAGTCACCGAGGCGACCATCGAGCGAATGATCCGTGAGGTGGCGGCCGACGGAGCGACCGTCGTCGTGGTGCTGTGCACCAACCTGCGCGGGGCCCGGCTCGCGACGCCCCTCGAAGCCGAGCTGGGGATCACGCTGCTGGACAGCGTGTCGGTTGCGCTCTGGGGCGCGATCCGCGCCGCCGGCCGCGATCCCTCCGTGATCCGAGGATGGGGTCGCTTGTTCGACCTGCGGTGAACCTGCACCGTCCTCCAACGCGGCTTCTCCGATAGGATTGAAAAGAGCGCGTCCGCCAATCGGGAACTTCTGCCAATTTTGGTGGTTTTCCGACGTGTAGTTCGAGCGACACGGCGGCGGACGAGTAGAACCATGTCCCAGGTAACCGAGAGCGAGACCGTTAACCGCGCCCTCCCCAGGCTGCCGGATCACGTCAGCCTGCACTTCATGGACGGTCAGGGGTTGCTGCTGGATTCGCATCGGCAGTTGCTGTTCTCGGCGACACCGTCGGCCACGCTGGTCTGGTGCTGCCTTGCCGAGTTCGGCTCCCGCGCCGAGGTTCTGTCCGAATTGCAACAAAGAACCGGGCTGCCGGCCGGACAGGCCGCGATCTGCATCGACGAAGCCGTGGAGAACTGGCGTAACGCAGGGCTTTTCGACGTTCCGGCTGCCGACCCGTCCGGCGCCCATCGCGAGCCGGTGGAGTCGCACAACGAGGCGCCTGCCGCGGCAGTGCCCACGATCGTGCCGTCAAGCGAAGCCGCGTATCGGCTGCTGGATACCACCTTCGCCGTCGCGTTCGGCGACCCACCCCTTCGCGAGACCGTCGAACCCGTCATTCGTCACCTGCAGACGGCGCCGGTTGCCCGGCCGGATGCCGTGCTGGTGGTTGCCCGTGATGATGGAGGGTTCACGGTGTCACGGGTCGGCGTTGGCCAGGCGCGATGCGATCACATCGACGAAGTCGCTCCCCTCGTGCACACGATCGTGGCGCACGCCGCGGTTCACCAAGCCTCCGCGTTGTGCGCAATCCACGCCGGCGCCATCAGCGTCGGCGACGGCTGCGTCCTGCTGGCAGGAGAGGCAGGCGCCGGCAAAAGCACCCTGGTGTCCGGGCTTTCGGCTGCCGGTTGGCGGGCCCTTTGCGACGACACGGTCCTGCTCAGCGACGACACCCTGGAGGCCCGGCCGTTGTGCGGCGCCCTGTGCGTCAAGGCCGGGTCGTGGCCGATCCTGTCGGACGCCTTCCCCGAGTTGCTGCAGAGTCCGGTAAACCTCCGGCCCGACGGCCGGGCCGTCCGCTATCTGCCCAGGATAAGGCATCCTCTGGACAGCGACCGCTTTCCGGTCCGCCGGATCGTGTTCCCGCGCTACGACGCCAGTGCCGGCCGCGGCACTGTCGAGGAACTCGCTCCGGCGACAGCGCTGACCCGCCTGATGAAGTGCACCTACTTTCTGGACCGCCCGCTGGGTCCTGAGCTGATGGAACGGCTCATCCAGTGGATCACCGGGATCGGTTGCTTTGAGATGCGGTACGCATCGCTGGCCGACAGCGTCCGCCTGTTTCAAAAGCTGGGCTGATGCTCGGGCTGGCGACCAGGCGTGGCGCGGCGCTGCGTGCCCTGCTCGACGGATTGCATCTCGCTCCGGACCGCCGCGGCTCTATCCTCGCATCGCTGGACTCCGACGCTTGGATACCGGTGATCGGATTGGCCAACGAGCATCGGCTGGCGCCCGCCCTGGGATCGGCACTGCGTGAAGCCGGACTCCTGACGGTCGTTCCGGACGACGCGCACAGCTACCTCGAGCTCCTCCACCACAGCAACGACGCCCGCAACAGGATCATCCGGGACCAAGCCCTCGAGATCATCGCGACGTTGAATCACCAGGGCATTCGGCCAATCGTTCTGAAGGGAGCATTGTCACTGTTCGCCGACCGGGATCGCGATCCGGCCGCCCGGATGATGGCCGACATCGATATCGTCGTTCCGATGTCCGCGCGGACAACCGCGGAGAATGTCCTCAACTCCCTGGGCTACCACATCGCAGACCGTTACCCCGAGGGACACCACGCCGTCGGGGAGTTCAAGCGCCCCGGCGACCCGGCCGCGGTCGATCTCCACCTGGAGCTGATCGACCAGCAGTACATCCTTCCCGCCGCCCCGGTGTTCGCCGAGGCCAGGGCGATGATCGTGCAGAACGCCACGCTCCTGCTACCGAGTGCCACGCATCGGGTCCTGCATACGCTGCTGCACGCCCAGACCCATCATCTCGGCAACTTCTATCGAGACCATGTGTCACTGGGCCAGTTGCACGATTTCGCGACGATCGTCACTTTGTGCCGATCGGATATTGATTGGTCGGCGATCGATCGGCTCCTGCAGGAACATCGCCTGATCCCAGCGCTCGACAGTTATCTGGTGCTGGCCGAAGAGCTGTTCGGGTTGCCCTGGCCATTGGACCGAGCCCCGGGATCAGCCGGACAGCGTCATGCCCAGCGGTGCCTGCTGCAACTGCACCTGCCCGCACTCGAGAGTGTGTTCATTCTGGTCGGAAATCTCCGCGCGGCGTTCGCCTGGCACCGGATGCGCGCCACCTACGGGGACCGGGCGGGGCCACTCACCTGGCACAGCCGCCACACGTGGCAGTACCTGAAGCGCCACGATGTCCGTCAGGCAATCGCCCGGTTGTTCCGATAGCCCGATCAGTCAGCGGTCATCGCTAGCGTTCCGCCCTGTTGATAGCGCGGCAGCCGCGTCCGCGAGGTGTCCCGAACCGGGGACGCCGTCTTGGACGCGGCTGCCGCTGTATCGTTGTCCGGCTATCGCCGGACGGTTTCGCTAGCGAGTGATGTCCTGGTGATTCGAGCGGCCGGGTACTCCGTCACGGCCGCCGTTGCCGAATCCATTGTTGGCTTTCTTCTTCCAGTGGCCATGGCCCTTCTTCCAGTGGCCATGACCGTGACCGTGGCCGTGACCACCACCATTGCCCGGCGGGAAGGGATTGCCACCGGATGCGGCGGTCGCGTAGTTCTGCCGCGAGGCCGCAACCAGCAGCGTCACGGCGGCGGGAGTCACCACCGCATACTTGCCGCACGACGCAAGGAAATTCCGTCGGGCGACACGCATTCGCTCTTCGGTCTGTGTATCGGTGTTCATCGGACGTCTCCTTTCCGATAACTGCATAGGCGTGTGAGCTTTGCCGAATTTCCGGCAGTGAGGCCGCGCCACCGCCATGGTGGATCGCAGCGATTCACACGCATCCGCCAACATATCCGCCAGCGCGACGTCGGCGTTGTGATCAGCCCGTGGCCTGCTGTGGCAATTGCATCTCTTAAATCAGGTTAATAAATAACAATAATGATTTGATATATTGTATATTTAATGATGTTTACTTCCGCCTGAAGGCGGTTCGGCCGACGTCCTGCACATCGATGTCGCTTTGCGGTTGATGAAATGCTGCATCAAGAGCAGCGCTCGATCGGGCAGCGAGTATGGTGGTTTGGACATTGAAACCAGAGACGACGCGGACACGGTAATGCAGTCTGCCGAAGCACGCGTGACCTGCCGGTTTCACCCCATCCCGTCTTTTGCGCAGCACTGATGCGCAGCTTTCCCCTTTGGTTGACCGCGCTGGGCGCTGCCTTGCTGATGCAGACGTCGAGCGCATTCCTGACCCGGGTCTTTCCGGTGCTGGGACCGGCGCTGACCGATGCGGCGGGGGTAGCGCCCGAACGGATCGGCCTGCTGGCATCGGTCGGGTCGCTGGGCACCATGTGGTACCTGATTGCCGGTGGAGACCTGCTGCCGCGCCTTGGCCCCGTGCGCAGCTTACAGGTCGGCGCCGGTGTCGGAGCGGTCGGCTTGCTGGCCGCGGCACTCGGATCGTGGGAGGCGATGCTGCTGGCCGCGTTCCTGGTGGGGGTCGGATACGGCCCGTCGCCACCGGCCGGCAGCGACCTTCTGAACCGCCACGCTCCGGCTGGCCGTCGATCGCTCATCTTCTCCATCAAGCAGTCCGGCGTCCCGCTTGGCGGTGCCGTCGCCGGCCTGCTGATCCCGCCGCTGCTGCTCGTCGGTGACTGGAGGTTCGCCTGCGGGATGGCAGCGGCCCTCTCCCTGCTAACGGCGTTGCTGGTCCAGCCGGTGCGCCCGACGATTGACGCCGACCGCGACCACGGCCATCCACTGAGCTTGGCTGCGGCCCTGTATCCACGCAGCCTGATGCGGCCGTTCCGCGCGGTCGCGTTCGGCCCGGTGATGCTGGCGACGACCTATGCCGGGTTCTGCTTCGCGGTCGTCCAAGGCTGCCTGTTCGCGTTCTTCGTTACCTACCTCGTCACCCGGCTGGGCCACTCCCTGGCCATCGCCGGCCTGGCGTTTGCGGTCATGCAGATCGTCGGAGTCGTGGCACGCGTGGTCGTCGGCTGGATTGCCGACCGCATCGGCTCCGCCCGCCGGACATTGACCGCGCTGGCGCTGGCTTCCGCCGCCGTGACGGCCGGTGTTGCAGGCCTGTCCGAGACGTGGCCGGTCTGGGGCATCATCGGATTGGCCGGGGTCGCCGGATTCGCCGCCGCAAGCTGGAACGGCGTTTATCTTTCCGAAGTCGCCGCCCAGGTTCCTGCTGCCCTGGTCGGTCAGGCGACTGCCGGCTCCACCTTCTTTGCGTTCATCGGCTACGTCGTCGGGCCGATCGCTTTCGGTGCGGTGGTGGTGGCGAGCGACTCCTATCCGATCGCCTTTGCGCTCGCCGCAGTTGCACCGCTGACCGGCGCTGCAGCGCTGCTGGCCGTTTCACGACGGCACGGATGACATCATGATACGCTGCCGCCTGCTCCGATCCGCCGCCCCCTCCACAGCGAGGCCATCGATATGCACCGCCGAACCTTCGTGACCGCCACCTTGGCCTCAGTCGCCTGCGTTGCCACGCCTGCATGGGCCCAGTCGCTGTTCGACAAGGCGGGAAGCCTGCTCGGCGGCGGCAAAGCTCCCGGGCTGGGTGGCAACTCCGGCACTTCAGGTGCCCTCGGTGCCGGCTTGTCCAACAGCGAAATCACCAGCGGCCTGAAGGAGGCGCTGCGGGTCGCGACCGGTCGGACCGTCGACACGGTCGGCCGCACGGACGGGTATTTCGGCGACCCAAACATTCATATACCCCTGCCCGGGTCGCTGAAGATGGTGAAACAGGCGCTCGACCTGACCGGCCATTCGGACCTGACCAACGACCTGGAACTGAAGCTCAACCGCGCGGCCGAAGCCGCCGCGCCGCAGGCTCGCGACGTGTTCGTGGAGTCGATCCAGCAGATGACGCTGGACGATGCGGCCGGCATCCTCAATGGCCCGAAAGACAGCGCCACCCAGTACTTCAAGCGAACCATGTCCAGCCCCTTGAAGACCCGGATGCACCCGATCGTCGACGCCCAGCTGTCGCAGGTCGGGGCGGTGAAAAGCCTGGACGCCATGATGGGCCAAGCCAAGGCCATTCCCGGCGTTCCGAGCGCATCGGGCGGGTTGACCGACTACACGCTCGATGCCGCGCTCAAGGGAGTGTTCTTCTACCTCGCCAAGGAGGAGGCGGCGATCCGCGACAACCCGGCGGCCCGCACCACCGACCTGCTGAAAAAGGTATTCGGATAAGCATCTCTGGCCAGGGAGCGGGCGATGGCGGGCGGTTTGATCGATGACGGCAACATGGGCGATGTCTGGCCCGTGGTTCACCCGGGACGAACGGCAGACGAGTATGGGTCGGCACGCATCAGCCCGGCCGGGCCGTTCGAGGTTCGGTCGTTCCAGACCATCGAGTTGACCTACACGGTCGGCCGGTTCGGGCTCGACGACAGCGGCAGCATCAAGATCGTGCAGCGGTTTCCCAACGACGGAGGCCGCCTCCAGGTCGACGACCCTGCCGCCATGAACTTCGTCTCGGCCCGCGCCAGCAAGCACTGCCGCCTGACCGTCGTGCCGGAGCGCAACGGTCACCAGCGGCCGTGGGAGCGATCGCTGCGGATCATCGTCGGCGGCGGCTCCCTGCACCAGGGCGACACCATCACCGTGACATTCGGCGACCGGTCCGGCGGCTCGCCGGGCCTGCAGCTGCAGACCTTCTGCGAAAGCGCCCACGAGTTCCGGGTCCTGGCCGACCCGTGTGCTACGGGGCACTTCATCCCGCTGCCGAACCGTCCTCACGTCGCGATCGTCGCCGGCAAGCCGGAGCGCTGGAAAGCGGTCCTGCCAACCCACGGCAAACCGGGCACCCCATTCACACTCGGACTGAAGGCGGAGGATCTGTGGGGCAACCCCTCGCATCAGGCCGCCAGAGCCCTGCGCCTGGAAGCCGACGGAACCGTTCAAGGCTTGCCCGAGCGGGTCGACTTCCCGGCAGGAGAGCGAGCGCTGCGCATCGGCGGACTGATCGCCCCCGGCGATGGCATCGTGCGCGTTCGGGTTTTCGACGCGGACGGAACCCTTCTAACCGCATCGAACCCGCTGGTGGTCCGCGCCGACGGATCGAGCGGCTTCTGGGGCGACCTGCACGGTCAGAGCGGCGAAACCGTTGGGGTGAACCCGATCGAGGAGTATTTCGCGTTCGGCCGCGATCTGGCGTTCCTCGACGTCATGAGCCACCAAGCCAACGATTTCCAGGTCACCAGCACCTTCTGGCAGCGCATCAACGCGGTGACCGCCGAACTCGACGATCCCGGCCGCTTCGTGGCGTTTCCCGGCTATGAATGGTCCGGCAACACCCCGATGGGCGGCGACCACAACGTGTTCTTTCGGAAGTCCGGCGAGACGATCCGACGGTCGTCGCACGCCCTGCTGGTCGACCGTTCGGACCTGGACAACGACGCCAACACAACCGCCGACCTGTTCGAAGCGCTGAAGAGCGAGGACTGCGTGCTGTACGCCCATGTCGGCGGCCGCCCGGCCGACATTGCGCGCGACGACGGTGGCACACTGCGGACCGCGGTCGAGGTCCATTCCGACTGGGGCACGTTCGAGTGGATCATGAAGGACAGCTTCGCGCGCGGCTATCGCCTGGGGCTGGTCTGCAACAGCGACGGTCACAAGGGCCGGCCAGGCGCCAGCTATCCCGGTGCGTCGCAGTTCGGCGCGTTGGGCGGACTGACCTGCTTCCTGGGCGACACGCTGTCGCGCGACGGGATCTTCGAGGCGCTCCGCCGACGGCACCACTACGGCACCACCGGGTGCCGCATGTTCATCGATGTCCGGGCTTCGCTGCCGACCGGCGGCCGGCGCTACGACACCGACCCGCGTTACGGGCCGGCAGAATCGCAGGAGGTGCACCACGCCGTGATGGGCGACATCGTCCAGACAGCCGACGGCACCTGCCGGCTGGACGTCGAAGTGGCGGCCCACGCGCCGATCCTGCGGGTCGATGTGCTGAACGGACCGGAGGTCGTCGACAGCGTCAGAGGTTACTCCAAGGATCAGTTGGGCGACCGCATCCGGGTGACCTTCCACGGTGCCGAGTACCGCGGCCGCGGCCGCCAGACCACCTGGAAGGGCGAGGCCCGGTTCGATGGCACCAGGATCGCACGCTTCCAGCCGATCAATGCCTGGAACCACGACCGTCTGCTGGCGCAGCAGGACGACAACACCGTGGCGTTCGACGTCCTGACGACCGGAAACTTCATCGGCTTCGACGCCTGGCTTTCCAACGCAACGGGCGACCTGACGATCGGAACCGATCACGCCGGCGGACGCTTCCGGCTCGCGGAGATCGGCATCGACGAGACCGTTCTGGAAGCCGGCGGCCTGGAGCGCCAGATACGCATCGCACGGCTGCCCGACACCTGCCGCCAGGATCATCTGAAGCACACGTTCCGCTGCGACCTGAACCCGACGGGCGACAACCCCCTCTGGATCCGGGTGACCACCGAGGACGGCTTCAACGCGTGGTCCAGCCCGATCTACCTTTTCCGAGACGGCGTCTAACCAGACACTGTGCCGCCCGATACCAGGAGTGACTTGCCGTGCGTGTTTCCATTCTCGATCAGTCGATCGCCGCCGCCGGACGGCCGCAAGGGGCCGCGATCCGCGACACCCTGGCGCTCGCCCAGCATTGTGACACCCTGGGCTACCACCGGTTCTGGGTGTCGGAGCACCACAGCCACCCGACCATCGTCGGCACCGCGCCGGAGATCCTGATCGCCGCGATCGCCACCCACACCACCCACCTGCGGGTCGGCAGCGCCGGGGTTATGCTGCCGCACTACGCGCCGTTGAAGGTTGCCGAGCAGTTCCGCGTGCTCGACGCCCTGGCGCCCGGACGGATCGACCTCGGGCTCGGCCGGGCCCCGGGGTCGGACGGCCGTACCGCGTTCGCCCTGAATCCGATGGCCAACGAGCGGCCGGCGCAGTTCCCGAACGACGTCGCCGACCTGATGGCCTGGGTACACGGGGAGCCGCTGGCCGAGAATCATCCGTTCGGAGTGGTCGAAGCGATGCCGAAGGGCGAGACCGCGCCGGAAATGTGGATCCTCGGCAGTTCCCTGTACGGCGCCCAGGTGGCGGCGCATTTCGGTCTGCCGTACAGCTTTGCCTGGTTCTTCACCGACGGTCGCGGCGGACAGGAGGCGCTCGACATCTACCGACAGACCTACCGCCCGAGCAAGCGGCACCCGGAGCCGAACGCCGGCATCTGCGTGTGGGCGCTGGCCGCCGAGACCGACGACGAAGCGCAGCACCATTACAGTTCGCGCGCGCGCTGGCAGCTATACCGCGACCGGGGGCTGTACCTGCCGCTCGACCCGCCGGAGGTGGCGATGGGCTACGACTATTCGGACGCCGAGATGGCGCGCATTGCGGAACTGCGTCGCACCGCCTTCGTCGGCGCCGCCCCCCAGGTCGCGGACCGCATCCGCGAGCTGGCCGAGCGGACCGGCGTCGACGAACTGGCCATCGTCACCTGGACTCACGACGAGCAGGCACGCCGCGACAGCTATTCGCTGCTGGCACGCGAACTCGGGCTGCCCGTACGGGGATAGGGCGAAACCGCTCACAGAAACCATCCGATGCGCGCTGTGACCACTCGCATGATCTCCCCGCGCCGCTTGGTCGCGATCGTGTGCGCAGCGCAGATCCTGGCGCAGATCGGAGCTTATGCCTGGCCCGCGCTGATCCCCGGACGGATGGCAGCCTGGGGCATCGACAACACCGACGCAGGCTGGATCACCGGCCTGTTCTACCTCGCCTATGCGGTATCGGTGCCGGTCCTCGTTACATTGACCGACCGGATCGACCCCAAGCGCGTCTATCTGTTCGGCGTGGCAGTGACCGTGCTCGGCCATGTCTGCTTCGCCACCCTCGCCGACGGGTTCTGGACCGCCGCGTTCGCCCGGATGCTGGCGGGGATCGGCTGGGCCGGTACCTACATGACCGGGCTGAAGCTGCTGGCCGACCGGGTCGACGGCAAGCTGATGTCGCGCGCGGTCGCCGGCCACGCGCTCAGCATCGGTGTCGCCGGTGCGGCCTCGTTCGCGTTCACCGGCATTGTCGAGGATCTGCTCGGTTGGCAGGCCGTGTTCTGGGCGTCGGCGGCATGCGCTGCGATAGCATGGCTGATCGTCGGTCTGGCAGCACCGGCGCAGGCACCGAGCACCGAGGCGCCAACCGGCCGGCTGTTCGACTTCGCCCCGGTACTGCGCAACCGTTCGGCCATGGCCTATGCGTTGGCGTACTGCGTCCACACCTGGGAAATGAACACCCTGCGCGGCTGGGGTGTGGCCTTTCTGGCCTGGGTGGCTTTGACGACAGGCAGCGGCGATCCGTGGCTGCCGGCGACCGCGGTGATCACCCTGGTCGGGCTCGTCGGCACCTGGGCCAGCGTCGCCGGTAACGAGGTCTCGATCCGGCTCGGCCGGCAACGGCTGGTGCGCGTGGCGATGGTCGCTTCAGCCGTCTGCGCCGCGCTGATCGGGTTTCTCGGACCGTTCTCCTATGAAGTGGCGGTCGTGCTGATCCTGGTCTACGGCGTTGTGATTTGGCTCGACTCCTCGTCGCTGACCGCCGGGGCCGCCGGCAGCGCCGATCCGGGACGGCGTGGAGCGACGTTGGCCGTGCACTCGATGCTCGGCTACGCCGGTGGCTTCGTCGGCCCGCTGGCGATGGGGGTGATCCTGGATCTCGCCGGCGGCATGTCGACCGCAGGATGGGGGCTGGGCTTCCTGCACGTGGCGGCGGCCATGCTGCTCGGCCGCGTCGCCTTCGCCGTGCTGCGACCGAAGACGTTGGCCGGCGACCGGGCGGAGGCGTAGTGCGCCCCCCGACCGCCGGCCCCTGTTACTTCATTGGCGAATGCGCCGAGGGCATCAGGATCGAGGAATGCATTTCCTCCAGCATCTCGGGGCCGTTCTTCAGGAATTCCCGCCAGTCCGGGTCGCGCATGGCGGCGGCGCGGACCTCGGCACGGTGGTTCAGGCTGTCATAGGCCCAGAGGTGCGAGACCTCGTTGGGCTGGCCGGCCTCGGTCAGCCAGATGGCAACGTTCTTCGAGTATTTCTCGCGCGCCGGCAACACGTCGCGCAACTTCTCCGCAAACGGCCGCGACTTGCCCACCTTGCAGCGGTAGAAGCGATATTCGTAGACATGTCCGGTGCCGGTCGGCGGCACCACCGGCTTCATCGCCCACATCAGCCGGACGTCCTGGCGCCGGATCAGCGGGCCGGCGACCGTCAGGTACTTCGACCGCCAGGCCTCGTTCTGGCCGAGCGCGGTGCGCAGTTCCTGACGGGTGTTTAGGTCGGCGTAGGACCACAGGTGCATGACCTGGTTCAGGGGGCCGATCTCGGTCAGCCAGTAGCCTTCCAGCTTGCCGTAATCGTCCTTGCGGATGTCTCGGCCGATCTCCCCCGACAGCCGGGCCAGCTCCGGTGCCATGCCGATCGGAGTGGTGTAGGTTCTGAATTCGTAGATCATGGAACTCCTCCCTGGGCGGCTCGATCGGCCGGCCGATCAATTTGACAGACGGACGCTAGCAAATGCCAGACATCGTCGGTACTTGGCGGTTGGTGGAAACCACGGCCCACGACCCGGACGGCAACGCCATGCCGCAACCCTACGGCCCGAGCCCGATGGGCGTGGTCACCTTCAACGCCGAGGGCCGGATGATGGCGGTTTTGTGCGACGGACGGACCGCCATGCCGGACGAGCAGTCGGCCCGCGAGTACGCCTCGTACTGCGGCAACTACACTTTCGACGGCACGCGTTTGATCACCAAAGCCGATGCAGCATCGCACCCATCGCGCATGGCGATCGATCAGGTCCGGCAGGTCAGCTTCGAGGGCGAGCGCATGGTCTTGCGCCCGCCGATCGATCAGGTCGGCGGCGTCGCCCGCCAGCGCGTGCTGACCTGGGAAAAGATCAGCCCCAAGTGACCCCAACACCGGAGGATCGACCATGACCGACCGTCTCAAGGGCAAAGTCGCCATCGTCACCGGCGCCGGGTCGATCGGTCCCGGCTGGGGCAATGGCAAGGCGTCCGCCACGCTTTACGCACGTGAGGGTGCCAAGGTGCTGCTGGTCGACAACCGAGCCGACGCTGTAGCCGAAACCCGAAAGATCATCGAGTCCGAAGGCGGCGTCTGCGCCACCCATGTGTGCGACGTCACCAGGTCCGACGAGGTCAAGGCGATGGTCGCCGCCTGCATCGGGGCGTTCGGCACGCTCAACATCCTGCACAACAACGTCGGCGCGGCGAAGCCCGGCGGCCCGGTCACCCTGTCGGAGGAGGACTGGGACGCCCAGATGAACGTGAACCTGCGGCACGTCTTCCTGGCGACCAAGCATGCGATTCCCGAAATGGAGAAGGCCGGCGGTGGTGCCATCGTCAGCATCGGCTCCACCTCCGGCGTCACCTTCACTGGCCAGCAGCAGATCGCCTATCAGGTGGCCAAGGCCGCCATCGTTCGGTTCTCACGCTCGGTAGCCCTGGAGTACGCCCCCAAGGGCATCCGTGCCAACACCGTGATCCCCGGCCAGATGCACACCCCGATGGTCGAGGCCTACCTCGCCGGCCAGCAGAGCGGCGGCGACTCCGAGGCGCTGATCGCCCGCCGCAACGCGAGGATCCCGATGGGGTTCATGGGCACCGGTTGGGACGTCGCCCAGGCCTGCCTGTTCCTGGTCTCGGACGAGGCGCGCTACGTCACCGGCACTGAGATCGTGGTAGACGGCGGCCTGACCTTGAAATGCACAGACCGCTGACATCGCCGCAGCCATAAGCATGCGCCCATCAAATTCTCGCACTTCGCAGCTAAATAATCGAACTCGGTCTCTGGGTCGGAGAACGGGGAACAACACCCTCGACCATCGTCGTGTTCTGCTGAGCCAATACGTACAGTCCACAGTCTACAAATGATTTAATTATTGTTACCATTAATTCTTATAAACCACCGTCAAATTCAACTATCAGGTCCATTCTGAGTGCGAGCGGCCATCTCGAACGGATGGCCAATATAAGTTGCCCATGCACCGCCGGCCGATTCAGTTCGACCAAGGGAGGGCATTGCGGTGGCGATGCCCAAGGAGCCCGGTCATGCAACATCTCCAGACGCTCGACGCGGCGCCCGCGACCAGCCAAGCACGACTGGTCGAGCGTACTCCTTCTCGGCATTGGAGTGCGCAATCAACCGCGCTGCACGCTCATTGGACAACGCTCTCCCAATCCGATGGACGCCCCTGGGATGCCTTTGATCCGTTGCAATGGACCGGTCTGCTGCCGAACATCTGGTTGCTTGACGTCCAACAGAAGCCGTTTCGGCTGAAATTTCGTCTGGTTGGAACAAGGATTGTCGAACAGATCCACGCTGATCCGACCGGTCGCTGGCTTGATGAAGCGTTGCCGCATCTGGTCGACAACGTCGACTTCATTGAACGATACCGGATGGCGGCGATTGAGGGCGTACCGGTATGGACCATTGGCCCGGCTGATATTCGCCCCGGAAATCCGACAAGAGCGATTGAAAACCTTATTCTTCCATTCACAGTGGTTGATACGAAACAATCACTTCTTCTTATGCATTCAATATTTCATGGATATTCTAGAAGGGGATAATCCCCTCAGGTATTGATCAACCTGCTCACGAACGCGATCAAGTTCAGTCCCAACGATTCGGTGGTCACAGTGGAAGTGATCCAAGGGTCCGACAATCAGATCAGCATCAGCGTTACCGACCGTGGAGTTGGAATTCCGGCAGAGAAAATGGCCACCCTGGGCAGCCCGTTCACTCAAGTGCACGGCCCCTACATCAACAAGGAGCAGGGCGCAGGCTTGGGGCTCGCCATCTCGAAATCTCTGCTCGAGGCGATGGGAGGGATGATTGACTTCCACAGTGTGGAAGGTCAGGGCACCTGCGTCACAGTAACCCTGCAAGCCGCAGGACCGAACTACGCCGGCGGCCCGTCGTTGTAGCTCGCCACCGCGGCGCCATCGGTGCCGTCGGCCTCGACGAACCAGTCGCCGATCTGGCTCGACGTCATGAACACCACGTCGTCCCGGGCCTGCAGCAGGTCGAGACACCGCTCAAAGTGATAGGCAACGTGCGGCACGCCGATCTGGTGCGGGTGCAGGGCCAGCGTCAGCACGCGCGGCTGGCTCTTGGCCTCGCGTTCGAACACCGCCAGGGTGGCTTCCACCCGCTTGTAGATCTCGTCGGTGGAATTGTGCTGAACGCCGTAGATCGGCACGTCGTTCAGTTCGAAGGTATAGGGCATCGCCACCATCGGCCCGTGGCGGGTGCGCATCCAGCACGGCAGGTCATCGACCAGCCAGTCGTGCAGAAACTGGATCCCGTGCTTCTTCAGTACATCCGGCGTGTCCAGGGTCTCGCCGATCCCGGCGCCGAGCCACGCCCGCACCTGCTGGCCGGACAGGCCGCGCAAGCGGTTCAGCGACCGGACGATCACCACCTCCTCATCATCGACCTGCTTGAGCGACTGCTGGAACCAGCCGTGGCCGACCAGCTCCCATTCGGCCGCCAGCACAGCGTCGGCGATCGTCGGGTACACGTCGGCGACCTGGGCGTTCATCAGTGCCGACGCCTTGATGCCGCGTTCCGCCAAGGCCCGCATGATGCGCGGCAACCCGCTGCGCAGGCCGTACTCGACCCAAGCGAAGTTCGCCACGTCCGGCGGATCGCTCGGTTTGCCGTGCGGCGGCGGCAGGACGCCACGCGGCATCGGCCGGTCGAACGGCCAGTATTCGATGTTCATCGCCACGTTGACCATGATCGGCTTGCCCTGGAACGGGCGCAGGGCCGGACGGTCGCTCGACAACTGGAAGGGAACGCGGGGGTTCGACCACATTCGACGTCACCTCGGCTCGGTTCGGGCACCCAGGCCCACTTGAAAGGCGGCGGTCAGCCGCGGGTCATCTTGGCCGGCAGGTAGGTCGCCATCTCCGGGACCAGGATCAGCAGGACGACCATCACGACCATGACCAGGAAGAACGGCAGGGCGGCACGCGCCAGATACAGCAGGTCCCGGCCGGTCAACGACTGGATCACGAACAGGTTCAGCCCGATCGGCGGCGTGATCTGCGACATCTCGACCACGACGACGATGTAGATGCCGAACCAGATCAGGTCGATGCCCGCCTGCTCGACCATCGGCATGATCACGGCCACGGTCAGGACCACGATCGAGATGCCATCCAGGAAGCAGCCAAGCACCGCGAAGAACAGCGTCAGCGCGAACAGCAACATGATCGGCGACAGCTGCATGCCGGCTATCCACTCCGCCAGGTGCCGCGGGATCCCGGTGAACCCCATTGCGACCGACAGGAACGCCGCGCCCGCCAGAATGAAGGCAATCATGCAGGACGTGCAGGTGGCGCCGAGCAGGCTGCTTTTGAACGTCTCCCAGCTCATCGACCCTGTCACGGCCGACAGCAGCAGGGCACCGGCCACGCCGACGGCCGCTGCCTCGGTAGCGGTGGCGATGCCGACGTAGATCGAACCGATGACGCCGACGATCAGCAGGATGATCGGGATCAGGTTGCCGGTCGCCCGCAGCTTCTGGCCGAACGACATGTTGAACTCGGCCGGCGGCACCTTTGACGGGTGCAGCAGCGACCACACCATGATGGTGGTCATGAACAGGCCGATCAGGACCAGCCCGGGGATCACGCCGGCGATGAACAGCCGGCTGATCGACACGTCGGCGGCCACCCCGTACACGATAAGGATGATCGACGGCGGGATCAGCAGGCCGAGCGTGGCCGAGCCTGCCAGCGTGCCCAGGCTCATGCGCTCGTCATAGCCGCGCTTCGCCAGTTCCGGGATGGTGATCCGGCCGATCGTGGCAGTGGTCGCCGCCGACGAGCCGGAGACCGCCGCGAAGATTCCGCAACCGACCACGTTCACGTGCATCAACCGCCCGGGGATCCTGGTCATCCACGGCGCCAGGCCCTTGAACATATCCTCGGCCAGCCGGGTCCGGAACAGGATCTCGCCCATCCAGATGAACAGCGGCAGGGCGGTCAGCGACCACGACCAGGACTGGCCCCAACTGGTGGTCGCCATGATCGCCCCGGCGGGTGCCGACGAGAACGCGGCGATTCCGAGGATGCCGACCGCAAACAGCGACATGCCGACCCAGAATCCGCCCGCCAGAAGCAGGATGAGAACCAGACCGAGGAACGCGCCGAGGATGCCAGCGTCCATGGCTCAGATCATTTCCTGGTTGATGTTCGCCTGACGGTCCGACCGAGCGGCAATCAGATAGGTCGGCTCGAGCCCCCGAAGGACGCGAATGCCGTCGCACAGGAACGCCAGAGTCAGCACGATGACACCAATCATCATGCCGGACTGCGGCACCCACAGCGGGATCGGCACCAGCCCCTGGGTGAGGTCGCCGAAGGCCAGCGAGTAGTAGACCATCTCGCCGGTGTAGAATGTGATGAACAGGCTCAGCACGAGGCCGCCCAGGATGCATACCGCCTCGACGATGCGGCGGTGGTTGGCCGGCAGGCGATCGATGATCAGCGTCACGCGGATATGGCTGTTGTTGCGCAGTGCGTAGCCGAGCGCCAGGAAGGACGAAGCGGACAGGCAGTACCCGGCGAACTCGTCCGCCGAGGGAACCGCGATCCCCATCAGCCGGCCGACGACCTGGGCAAGCACCAGCACACAGATACCGGCAAGGAAGAACGCCGCTAACGCGCCGCAAACCGTGAACAGACGGTCCATCAACAGACCTCCGATGACGCGTCAAAACAATGCGCCCGCCCGAATCATCCAGGCGGGCGCATCACGAGACGGTGCTACTTGCGATAGGCCTCAAGCAGCTTGGTGCCGTCGGCACCCGCGCTCTTCTCCCAGTCAGCCGCCATCTTGGCGCCGACGTCCTTTAGCCCGGCAACCAGCTTGGCCGACCCGGCCTCGACGGTCATGCCGTTGGCTGCCAGTTCCTTGGAACTGGAATCGGAGACTTCCTTGCTCATCTCCCAGCCACGCTTCTCGGCGGCCGCGGCGGCAGCCAGGACGGCCTTCTGCTCAGCCTCCGACAATGTGCGCCATGCCCGTTCGTTCACGAACACCATGTTCTTCGGCATCCAGGCGTTGAGGTCGTAGAAGTGCTTGGCGAAGTCCCAAGCCTTGGTGCGCAGGCCGGTGGCGCCGGACGTCACCATCGCGTCGACCACGCCGGTCGAGAAAGCCTGCGGAATCTCGACGGCCTCGACGATCGTCGGGATCGCGCCGACCAACTCCGCCATCGCCGCCGTCGCGGAATTGTAGGTGCGGAATTTCACGCCCTTCAGGTCATCAAGCGAGCCGATCGGCTTCTTGGTGTAGAAGCCCTGCCCCGGCCACGGAACAACGTACAGAAGCTTCAATCCCTGCTTCGACAGCCGCTCCTCGACCATGCCCTTCTGGGCCTTCCACAGCTTGGCGGCTTCGTCGTAATTCGACGCCAGGAACGGCACGGCGTCGGCGCCGAAGATCGCGTCCTCGTTCAGCAGGTTCGCCATGAGCATCTCGGCGATCTGGACCTGCCCGGTCTGGGCGGCGCGCTTGATCTCGGGGTGCTTGAACAGCGACTGCCCGCTGTGCACGTTGATGGTCAGGGAGCCTCCGGTCGCCTTGGCAATATCCTCGGCGAACAGGCGAACGTTCTTGGTGTGGAATTCCGCTTCCGGATACGGGGTCGGCATTTCCCAGGTGGCCGCGGTCGCCGCGGACATGGAGAGCAGGCCGACCGCCGATGCGACGGTCAGCATTCGAGCGAATGACATTGAATTTCCCCTTGCTGTGAACGCGTCGGACGACATGCCTCGCATCCTATTGTGTATACAATGCCCGCTTAATGCAAAGGTCCGATCGGTCCGAACGTCGCTCACCGATGGTAGTATTTCTTGGCTATCTATCTGATTTCATTTGGAATCATATTGTGCCAACCGGTTGCGGACTGCAGGCGCGCGGCCAGAGCAAGCAGGATACCGTCACTGCCCGCCCGGCCCACGATCTGCAGCGCGACCGGCAAGCCCCGATCGTCAAATCCGACGGGAACCGCGATGGCCGGAAAACCGAGGTAGTTCACAAACCGGGTATAGGCGCTAAGCCCATACAGGGTGCGAGGCGTGAAGTCAGGAGACCCTGGCGTCACCTCCGACAGCGGCGGCGTGCGGATTGGCATCACCGGCAGAACCGCGACGTCTGCTCCCGCAAACAGCCGATCTTCCACCGCTTTCAGCGCCTCGCCCCGCGCCGCCAGGCTCTCCGCTAGCTGCTCGTCGCCGATCGAGCCTCCCTTGGCGAGACGCTTGGCCATCACCGGGTCGCAACGGCCCTGCTCGATCAACGGCGCCCAGGTCCGCCACGCCTCGGCCTGCATCACGAGCAGCGTCTGGTCGCCGGCCTCCCGCATGAACTCCAACGCATCGACCCGGCGGTTCGACAAGCCGGCTGAGAGAATCTGGCTGATACCGTCGCGGCAAGCCCGCTGCACCGGATCCTCGCAGGCCAACAAGGCGTCCTCGACGACCGCAACAGTAGGCTTAGATGCATCGGACGGAACCACCTGCCCCGAGGTCAGCACCGACGCCACCGTGGCGATGTCGACCGCACTCCGACCCAGGACCCCGATGGTGTCCAGACTGGGGGACAGCACCATGGTTCCGTCCGCCGGGACCCGGCCCCAGGTCGGCTTCCAGGCGGTGACCCCGCAGGCCTGAGCGGGAATGCGGACCGAGCCGCCGGTGTCCGACCCCAAAGCGACAACCGCCGCCCCCGACGCCACGGCGACCGCGGGCCCGGAGGACGATCCCCCCGGTGCAAAGGCTGTGTTCCAGGGGTTCTTTGCCGTTCCGGCACCCGATGGCTCGTAGGCGAGTGCGGTCATCCGGGTGAACCCGACCCGAACCGCACCAGCCTGATCCAGCAATGTCAGAACCGATGCCTGCTTCGAGGCCCCCAGGTCCGGAGCAATCGGCAGGCCACAAGACGGACGGCGGTTGGCCGAAACGACCATGTCCTTGACGGCATAGGGAAGACCGGCGAGCGAACCTGCCTTGGGTACGGGCGCCGGATCTTCGAATGCCACGAAGGCATCGAATTGCTCTTGTTGCGCCCGTGCCAGACTCTGGCACCGAGCGAGGGCGCCTGGGCGTTCCGATTCCGACAACGACGACCAGTCCGGCCAGCGATCCGATGCGGTCACGATCGATCCTCCTTGCCGTCGCGGCTCATCCCGCCGGGAACTCCTGGACGCCGACAGCCCGAACGCACGACACTGCTGACGGTCATAGCACGTCCATCGTCCCTCACCCGCCGAACGATCCGCTCACATCTGATGCAACCGGACTCATGAGCACCAATCGATGACAGCACTCGGCGCCGGCGTCCCCGTCTGGGTGCGAACCGCCATCGGCGCCCAGGCGACGCTGTTGGTGGGAATGGGGCTCGGACGGTTCTCGTACTCCCCGATGGTGCCCGCGCTGATCCAGTCAGGGTCACTGACGCCGGCGGAAGCCGGGTACGTCGGCGCCGCCAACCTCGGCGGCTATCTGGTCGGCGGGCTGGCGGTGCCGTGGTTGCTGCACCGTGCCGATGCGTTCGCGATCCTGCGAAGCTGCCTCATCCTGTCGTTCATTGCCCTGTGCGCCAGTGCGCTTCCGGCGGGCTTCTTGTGGTTGATCGCCTGTCGTGGACTTCTCGGAATCACGGTCGCGGTCATGATGATCCTGGCCATTGCGACCGTGACCGCAAACGCTCCACCCGGACGTCTCGGCCAGGCGGCAGGCATCGCCTTCACCGGCGTCGGGCTGGGAATCTTCATCTCGGCCGCGGGCCTGCCGTTTCTGCTGGATCGAGGTCTGGTCTGGGCCTGGATCGGTGCCGCCGTGATCGGCGCCGTTGGTCTGGTCCTCGGGCTTTGGGGATGGAGCGCCAGATTGGACGCCACCCGCCCGGTCAGTGTCGGCGCCAAGACGCCATCCGCACCGCGTTCTCGCCGGATGAACCCGGACGCGATCCGACTGGTGATCGCCCAGGGCCTGTTCTCGGTCGGCCTGGTACCGCACTCGATCTATTGGGTCGACTATCTGGTGCGCGATCTGAACTGGTCAATGGCCGAAGGAAGCATGCAGTGGACCCTGTTTGGCATCGGCGCGGTCGTCGGCACGGTTGCCTGGGGCCGCCTGGCCGACCGCATCGGGTTCTCGCACGCCTTGGCGGCGGTGTTCGCCAGTCTGGCGCTTGGGATCGCGCTGCCGCTGATCGCCCCCAGCCCAGCGACCGTGATCTTCTCATCCCTGGTCGTCGGGGCTCAGCCCGGCCTGTCCGCCGTCATTGCCGGGCGTGCGCAGCAGGCCATGGGATCGGGCTCGATGCTGGGTCTTTGGCGCTGGATGGTGCTGTCCGTCGGGACCGGGCAGATGGTCGGCGGCTACGGCCTAGTCGCGCTGTTCAATGGCCGGGGCAGCTACCTGGAAGTGTTCCTGATCGGGTCGGCCGCCATGCTCGGCGGCGGGGTCCTCGCCCTCGGCCTGGGCAGGGACCGGCCACCGTCATCCCGGTGACCATCAGCCGGCGCTCAGCGCGACGCCGTCACGTCCCGGATCGGCCGCCCCATCCAGCCGGTCCGGCAGTATGCGGATGCCGTGGACCCAGCCAATGGTGTGGCCGAACGGGTTGCGGATCACTTCGTAGCCCTGCGCCTCGAGTTCGCGCATCAGATAGCGCGGGATCCGGTTCGACACGTCGATGGCGTTGCTGGTCGACGAGAACCGAGGCGCGCCGACCGCCTCGCCCATAGTCATGCCGAAGTCGATGACGTTCAGGATTGCCTGCAGCACGCCCATCACGATCTGCGTCCCGCCCGGGGCGCCCAGCACCAGCAGCGGCTTGCCGTCCTCGAACACGATGGTCGGGCACATCGCGCTGAACCGCGCCTTGCCGGGCGCGATGCTGCCGGCCCGGCCGGGGCGCGGGTCGAACACTCCCATGCAGCCGTTGTACATGAAGCCCAGTCCGTCGGTGATGACGCCTGATGGCATGCCCAGCGAATGGGTCATCGACACGCAGTTTCCGTCGGCGTCGACCACCGAGACATGAGTGGTGTCCTTGGGGACCAGATCCGTCGGCTGCAGCCGGGGTACCTCCGCCTTTACGCCGTGCCGGATGTCGTCGGCCAGTTCGGCCGCGTATTCCTTGGACGTCAGGCGGTCGATCGGGATGTCGACGAACGCCGGATCGCCGACCAGCCGGTCCTTGTCCACGGTCGCCCGCTTCATGGTCTCGCACACCACCCGGATGAACTCGGGCGTGTTGTGGCCGAGCGCGCCGAGATCGAACTGCTCCAGGATGTTCAGCATCTCCAGCAGCATGATCCCGCCACCGGGCGGTTGGTTGGTGGCGATGCGCCGGCCTCGGTAGGTGCCATCCAACGGCACCACCCGGTTCGGCTGGTAGCTCTCCAGATCGGCCTTGGTGATCAGGCCCCCATGCGCCGCCATGTCGGCCACGATCCGGTCGGCGATCTCCCCGCGGTAGAACACGTCCGCTCCCTCCTCCGCGATCCGACGCAGAGTGGCCGCGTAGTCCGGGTTGCGCAGCGGAGCACCGATCCGCTTCGGAGTACCGTCCGGCCGGCAGTACATGGCGCGGCCCGACGCGCTGTAAGCCAGCCGATCGGCGCTCGACGCCCGGCCCATAGTGCCCTCGTCGAGCCAGAACGAGTACATCGCCGGCCGAACGAAATAGCCCTCCTCCGCCCAGCGGATTGCGGGTTCGCACACCGCTTCCCACGACAGTCGGCCATGCGCCCGATGCGCCGTCTCATAGGCTTGCAACGATGCCGGCACGCAGATCGACTGGTAGCCGAGATCGTTGACCCGGCCCTTCAGCACGAAACCGAAGCCGTCCCGGGTCTCGCCCTCGACCAGATCGGCCCACATGTCCGGGCGAGCCGATCTCGGGGCCGGAGCATGGAAGTCCAGGTACTCGTGAACTCCCTCCGCCGGCTTGTAGACCGCCAGACTGCCGAAGCCGGCGATACCGCACATCAACGGGTCGACAACCGTCTGGGCCAGTCCGCAGCCGATCGCGGCGTCGACGGCGTTGCCGCCGGCACGCAGTATCTCGATCCCGGCCTCGGCCGCCTCCGGCTGTGGACACACCACCATTCCTCTGTTCGACATGCCCCCGTCTCCCGCATCGATTCTTGCGCAGACAACAGCTTCCCACCTTCGGCTCCGCAGGCATAGCAGACGCGCATCGTCTTCAAAGCGCATCGGTATTCGATTCAACCGTCGGGCGCACCGATCTTCTGGCACGTCTCCGCCACGCCGGCGGGGCCACATGTCCAGCACGCAAGGAGATGCGTCATGATGATCCGTCCGGTGATCGCCGCAGCCGCGCTGGTCGCGGCGACCTACCTCTCGTCCCCGGCCCACGCGGCCCCGGCGGACGAGGTTGCCGCGCTCTACGAACAGTTCGTCGCCGCCCAGAACCGCCATGACCTGACAGCCGTGCGGGCGCTGCTCGTGCCGACCGACGCTTTCGTCTGGGTCAGCGACGGCAAGGCGTTCTGGGGGCCCGAGACCATGATCGAGCGGATGAGCCGCTTCCAGGCCTCGGAGGTCTGGGAAGTCATCCCGGATCGGGAGCGCCGGCGGTTCATCGACCTGTCAGCTGACAGTGCCTACCTGTACCAGCCCCTGACGCTGCGGATCGGCTCCGCCGCCCAGCCCGACGCCATCCCGTTCCTCGTCAGCGTCCTGTGCGTACAGACCGAGGATGGCTGGCGGATCAAAGCCTTGCTCACCACCGTCGAGAAGCCGTGACACCGGGCTGATGTCGAGCCGGGCCGAGATGCTCGCGTTGCATCGACACCATAGAGACCCGGCATTTCCATCGACCCGCACGCAGCGCCACCTTCAGGCTAGGCACTTTCGCCGCACTCAGGAGGGATCCGACATGAACGTCACCTACGCCGTCCGCGTGCCCAGCATCCGGACCTTCGCCGCACTCGTCGCCGGTGGCCTGGCCGCCGATCTCGCCTGGGAGGTCTGGGCGCGCGCCATCACGCCGCTGATCGTCGGAGGCCCGCTGCAACCGGCGGCGCTCATCCTCAGCCTGTTCCGGTTGCCCCAGGAGTACTTCCTGCACGCCGAGGTGCTGCATGTCGTCACCGGGCTGGTGTTCTACCCGATGGTGATGTGGGGCATCCGCACCTACGTCTACGCCGGCAGTCGCCTGGTCGACGGCCTGATCATCGGATTATTCACTTGGTTCCTGTCGCTCGGCGTGTTTGCGCCGCTCGCTGGACTGCCGTTCATGCTCGGCTTCATCCTGCTGGCCTGGATGTCGGGCATCGGCCATGTGCTGTACGGCATCGCCCTGTCCTTCGTGTTCCGCGCCGTTGCGCGTGATGCGTGACGGAGGATGCCACTCATGACAACCCCTCAGAGACCGCATGTCGTCGTCGTCGGAGCGGGATTTGCCGGCCTCGCCTGCGTCCGCGCGCTCGCCCGCAGCCCCGTCGACATCACCCTGATCGATCGCCGCAACTACCACCTGTTCCAGCCGCTGCTGTATCAAGTCGCGACCGCCGCATTGTCGCCGGCCGATATCGCGTGGCCGATCCGCAGCATTGTGGCCAGGCAGCCGAACGTCCGGGTCGAGATGGCGCGGGTCAGCGGGGTTGATGCCGAACGGCGGACGGTCGTCACCGAAGACGGACGCTGGATCGCCTATGACCAACTGGTGCTGGCCACCGGCGCGCGGCATTCGTATTTCGGCCGTGACGACTGGGAGAGTGTCGCCCCGGGTCTGAAGAAAATTGCCGACGCGACCGCGATCCGCGAGCGCGTGCTCCTCGCCTTCGAGCGTGCGGAAACCGAACCGGATCCCTTCGAACAACGTCGGCTGCTGACGTTCGCCGTCATCGGCGCCGGGCCGACGGGGGTGGAGATGGCGGGCGCACTCGCCGAACTGGCGCGCCACGCCCTGTCGAAGGACTTCCGGTCGATCGACCCGCAGCGCGCCCGGGTTGTGTTGATCGAGGCCGGCGCTCGAGTCCTTCCAAGCTTTCCCTCCCGATTGAGCTTGAAGGCGTCGCAGGCCCTCGAGCGGCTTGGTGTCGAGATCCGACTCGGCCAGCCGGTCACGCGCTGTGATGCCGACGGCGTCACGGTCGGCGATGATCGCATCCCCGCCCGATCCGTCGTCTGGGCCGCCGGCGTTGTTGCGTCTCCGGCCGCGCGCTGGCTCGACGCCATGCACGACAGAGCCGGCCGCGTTGCGGTCACCGACGGATTGGCGGTGCCCGGCCGACCCGAGATCTTCGTAATCGGCGACACCGCTCTCGCCAACCGGCCCGGTGGCCGGCCGGTTCCAGGCATCGCTCCCGCCGCCAAGCAGATGGGCACGTATGTCGGTCAAGTGATCGATCGTCGGGTTCGAGGGCAGAAGCCGCCGCCACCTTTTCAGTACCGCCACCAAGGCGACATGGCGACGGTCGGACGCAAGGCGGCGGTCGCCGTGCTCGGCGGCGTCCAGTTGTCCGGCCCCCTCGCCTGGCTGATGTGGGCACTGGTGCATGTGTACTTCCTGATCGGCTGGCGCAGCCGGTTGCTGGTCAGCGTCAATTGGCTATGGAGCTACCTGACGTTCGACCGGGGCGCCCGTCTCATCACCATGGAACCGGAGGCAGTTCCGCCCCCTCGGCGCGAGGTCCGGTCCGACGCCGCCTGACCGGCGCCTCGTCAGCACTGTGTCATCCCTTGACCGTCACGATCTGCCGCGGGCGCCAGATGCCGCCCGCGGTTGGAGGAGTTCACCATGTCGCCGGCCGAAACCCTGGCCATGCCAAACCGAAGTCACGCCGCCGCCGCGACGCTGCGCCACGGCGTCATTGCCGTGATCAGCTTCCTGACACTGGTGGACCTGTTCGCCACCCAGGCGATCCTGCCGACGCTAACGGCCCATTACGCCGTGACCCCCGCCGCCATGGGCTTCGCGGTGAACGCCAGCACGATCGGCATGGCGGCAGCCGGGCTGGCGGTCGCTTTGGTCGGAGGCAGGATCGACCGGCGGATCGGCGTCAGTGCCAGCTTGGCGGCATTGGCAATCCCGACCCTTCTGCTCGCAGGAGCCCCCGATCTCACGACGTTCACCGTCCTGCGGATCGCCCAAGGCGTTTGCATGTCGGCCGCCTTCACCTTGACCATGGCGTATCTGGCGGAGAGTTCGACCGCCGAAGAGACTGCCGGCATGCTGGCGGCCTACATCACCGGCAACGTGGCCAGCAACTTCGTCGGCCGTCTGGCGTCCGCGCTGTTGGCCGATCAACTTGGTCTGGTGCCGAACTTCCTGTTCCTGGCCGCGCTGAACCTTATTGGCGCCGCGATCGCCTATGCCGGGTTGCGCCGATGCACGCGCATGGGCATGGGGTCGGCATCGGCCGATCCCGTCGGGCTGGCAGCCTGGGTCGACCA
The DNA here is from genome assembly GCF_040219215.1 of Thalassobaculum sp. Taxonomy (GTDB): domain Bacteria; phylum Pseudomonadota; class Alphaproteobacteria; order Thalassobaculales; family Thalassobaculaceae; genus Thalassobaculum_A. The sequence goes on along the minus strand of NZ_JAVJSX010000013.1, from coordinate 43,341 downwards.
CTTTCGCCACCCCCCCCTGGCCGCCGGCTTCGCCGTCGGATTCCTGATCCTGTTCGCCTTCATCGGCACCTTCACCTATGTGAACTTCGTGCTGGTGGCGGCGCCGATCGCGATCAGCCCGATGACCCTCGGCGTGGTCTATTTCGTGTTCATGCCCTCGATGTTGACCACGCCGCTCGCCGGCCGGGCGGTATCGGCGTTCGGTACCCGTCGAACGTTCCGCAGTGCGCTGGCCCTTGCCCTGGCCGGTCTGCCGCTGCTGATCCTGCCGTCGCTCACGGCCGTCCTGGTCGGGCTCGCCCTGGTTGCTGTCGGGACGTTCTTCGCCCAAGCCGCCGCCACCGGCTTCATCGGCCGGGCCGCAACCCGAAACCGGGGGTCGGCCAGCGGGCTCTATCTCGCCTCCTACTACACCGGTGGTCTCGCCGGGGCAGCGCTGCTCGGTCCGGTTTTCGACACCTATGGCTGGCCAGCCGCCGTCGCCGGCGTCGGCGCGGCGCTTGCGCTGGCTACGGTCCTCGCTGGACAGCTTACGCTGCCGCCACAGGATCCGCGCTGACCAGGGTCTCCGTTACGCGCCCTGCCGGGCAGCCGCGAGACCGCCAACTCACCGCCTCGCGCACGAACGCGCCGACCGCGGGCGAATGAGGTCGCCCGCGAACGGTTGCGACGTGGATCGTGCGGCTGATGTTCGGCTGGACCAGCCGGCGTCCTTCCAGGCCCGGCAGCGAGACCGAGCACTCCGGCGTGAACCCCCAGCCCAGCCCAGCCAGGATCATCGCCAGCACCCAATCCTCCCGCTCGCTGCGGTACAACGGGCGGACATTGACACCGAGACTGGAGATGATCCGGTTGGCGTGGTCGGCAAACTCGCAATTGGCGCGGCTGATGTACGGCTCGCCGTCAAGCTCGGCCGCCGGCACCTCCTCCATCGCCTCGAACCGGTGGCCCGGCGTGAAGGTGATCATGAAATCCTCGCTGAACAGCGGGATCGGGCTGAGCCGATCGTCCAACCCTTCAGGCAGCCCCATCACCGCCACGTCGAGCTCGCCGGCGATCAGCGCGTCCTGCAGCATCTGGCCCTTGCCGTCGCGGAGCCGGAGTTCAACGTCGGGGTACCGCCGCCGGAAGCTGCCGATCAAGTCCACCAGCTTGGTCGGCCCAATCGTGCACATCAACCCGACTTCCAGGCTGGCCCGCTTCAGCTGAAGCATGTCGCGAGCCCGCGTCTTCGCCGCCTGCATGTTGTCGAAGATCTGCGACAGGAACGGCCGCATGGTCCGCCCGAGTTCGGTCAGGTGGGTGTTGTTGCGTTCGCGGTGGAACAGTGGCCCGCCCAGTTCATCCTCAAGCTGCTTGATAGCACGGGTCAGCGACGGCTGCGTGACGTTGCAGCGCTCGGCTGCTCTCGTGAAGTTGAGCGCCTCGGCGAGGGCCACGAAATACCGGACCTGGTGACTTTCCACCTCGCTCACCTCGAACCATAGCCGACGCGCATCGGATGGTTAGCCAGCCGGCATTTCCGCTCGGAGCTTGGCACCCCGATCTTGTGCCCAGCAAGCGTGCAACCGGCCGAACGATCACCGGCCGCAACGATACACCGCAGCGCAACACCCTGCCAGCGGCGTCTCATCGACGGAGAACCAGATGAACAGCATTACCGACATGCCGGCCAGCGCCCGGAGCGCGACCCGTCCGCTTGCCGGCCGGATCGCCCTCGTAACCGGTTCGACCAGCGGAATCGGTCTCGGGATCGCCCGGGCACTGGCCGGAGCCGGTGCCGACATTGCCCTCAACGGGTTCGGCGACGCCGAGGAAATCGCCGATCTTCAGGCCGAGATCAGAGCCGCCCACGGTGTTCGAGTCGCCTACTACAACGCCGACCTGGCCAAGCAGGACGACATCGGCCGGATGCTGGAACAGCTGGCGCTGGATTTCGGCAGGGTCGACATCCTGGTGAACAACGCGGGGATACAGCACGTCGCACCGATCGCCAATTTCCCGGTCGAGAAGTGGAACGCGATCCTGGCGATCAACCTGTCGTCGGCGTTCCATCTCACCCGGGCGCTGTTCGGTGCAATGCAGGCTCGCGGTTACGGACGGGTCGTCAATATCGCCTCGGCCCACGGACTGATCGCCTCGCCGTTCAAGTCCGCCTATGTCACGGCCAAGCACGGCATCGTCGGCCTGACCAAGGTCATTGCGCTGGAAGGGGCCGAGCATGGCGTGACCGCCAACGCGATTTGCCCCGGATACGTCTGGACACCACTGGTCGAGAAACAGATCGACAACCAAGCCGAAGCGCACGGGATCAGCCGTGAAGCGGTGATCCGCGACGTTCTGCTGGCCCAGACGCCAAGCAAGCGCTTCGCCACCTCCGAGGAGATTGGGGCGCTCACCGTGCTGCTGTGCACCAAGGCCGGCCAGTCGATCACCGGAACGGCCATCCCGATCGATGGTGGCTGGACCGCGCACTGAGGAGACGGTGATGGATTCAATTGGAGAGCTACAGGCCGAGCGCTCGGGGTCCGGTCCTGCCAATCGGCGCGGCGCAGCAGTGAAAGCAAAAACCGTCAATCTGGCGCTTCAGGGCGGCGGAGCGCACGGCGCGTTCTGCTGGGGGGTGCTCGACCGCCTGCTGGAGGATGAACGCATCGATTTCGATGGCATCAGCGCCACCAGCGCCGGATCGATGAACGCCGTGGTGCTGGCCTATGGCTGGACCGAAGGCGGGCGGACCGGTGCCAAGACCGCGCTGGCCGGGTTCTGGCGGAGGATCGGGCATGCCGGTGCGATGAGTCCTCTGCAGCCGTCGCTGTGGGACCGGCTGTCGCACAACCACTCGCTCCAGAACTCGCCGGCTTTCATGGTGTTCGACCTGATGTCACGGCTGTTGTCGCCCTATCAGTTGAACCCCGGCAACTACAACCCGTTGCGCAAGGTGCTGGAGGAGTCGGTCGACTTCGAAGCAATCCGGGACCGCTGCCCGATCAAGCTGTTCCTGTCGGCGACCAACGTGCGCAGCGGCAAGATCAAGGTGTTCCGCAACAGCGAGGTTTCCGTCGACTCGGTGCTCGCCACCGCCTGTTTGCCGTTCATGTTCCACACCGTCGAGGTCGACGGCGAGGCCTACTGGGATGGCGGCTACATGGGCAATCCGGCGATCTATCCGCTGATCTATCACTGCAAGTCGACCGACGTCGTGGTCGTGCACATCAACCCGATCTACCGCGACGATATCCCGAAGTCGGCCGGCGCCATTCTGTCGCGCCTGAACGAGCTGTCCTTCAACAGTTCGCTGATGCGCGAAATGCGGGCGATCGCGTTCGTCAGCCGGATGATCGATGACGGAACGATCGCGTCCGGCACCATGAAGCGCATGCAGATCCACGCCATAGCCGACGAGGAGTACATGCGCAGCCTATGCCTGACCAGCAAGCTCAACGCCGATTGGGAGTTCCTGCTGCATCTGCACGAGGCCGGAAGGGCACGCGCCGACGCCTGGCTCGCCGAGACCTTCGATGATCTCGGGACGCGCTCCAGCATCGACATTGCCGAACGCTACCTGTGAGACCACACGCCGCTTGACCTGGCCGGCCATCGCTCCAATAAATTCAAATATTACTATGTATGGAGCGTATCATGGTCGACCAACCTCTCGCCCCGCATCGTCGACCATGGACACGGCGCGCGCTCCTTGCAGCGGGAGCGGGCGCCGCAACCGCCTTCGCCGGGGTACCGCGAGCCCGGGCCTCGACGGCTGCCACGACCCGCGTCGGCGACGCCGAGGTCACGGTCCTCACCGATGGCCATCTGATCCAGCCCATGGCGTTCATATTGCCTGATCGTCCCGAGGCCGAGATCGCGGCGCTGCTGACGCCACACGGCCTCCCGATCGATGCGGTTCAGCCGGATTGCAATCTCACCCTGCTGCGCATCGACGGGCGGGTGGTGCTGTTCGACGCAGGCTCCGGACCATTGTTCCAGAACACCGTCGGCAAGCTGCCGGCCAGCCTGGCGGCGATCGGGGTCGATCCGGCCGAGGTCACCGACATCTGCTTCACCCATGCGCACCCCGACCACCTGTGGGGCGTGCTCGACGATTTCGACGAACCGGTGTTCCCGCACGCAAGGTGCTGGATGAACCGGACCGAATGGGATTTCTGGCGCGCGCCAGGCACCCTTGATGCCACACCGGAAGCCCGCAAGACCTTCGTGGTCGGCGCGCAGAACCGCCTGGAGCGGATCGAGGACAAGATCGCGCTGTTCGATGCCGGCAACGAACCGCTGCCGGGCATTGAAGCGGTCGCCAGCACCGGGCACACGCCTGGCCACACCTCGTTCCTGATCCACCGCGGTGGCGAGGGGCTGCTGGTGGTGGGCGACGCGATCACCAATGCGGTGATCTCGTTCGAGCGGCCCGACTGGCACACCGGCAGCGACCAGGATCCGTCAAAGGGTGCCGATACCCGTCGCCGGCTGCTCGATCGGTTGGCCGCCGAGCGGACGCGGATTGTCGGGTTCCACCTGCCCTATCCCGGAATCGGGACCGTCGAACGCGTCGGGGGGCACTACCGGTTCGCACCGACCGTCTGAAACGGTTCGGCTACTCCGCCGGTTCGGTTCCCGAGGCTCCGCCGCGGAACGCCGACCACGCCGACCCCTCGATCATCCAGGACAATCCCAAGCGCGCTCCCAGCAGCATCGAGGCGAAGGCGATCGGGGCCGAGGCCGCCAGGGTCGAGAACCCCGTTACCCCCTGGCCGATGGTGCAGCCCATCGCGAACACGCCCCCGACCCCCATCAGCGCGCCGCCGGCCAGATGCCGGCTCAACTCGCGGGCGTCGTCGCACACCTCCCACCGGGCATCGTGCCGGTACCACGACGCCAACGCCGCGCCGACAACGCAGCCGACCACCAGGCCGACGCCGTAGTCCGGCACCGTTCCGGTGTAGGTGATGACATGGATGATCACGTCGCCGACCGGCACCGAGAACGACCCGGCCTCGATCTGCACCGGCTCGAACGAGATGGTCGAGAAGTACGTCGTCGCGGCCCATCCGAAGGCGATGACCAACCCCACCACCGTGCCGGTCAAGATCGAGGTCCAGCGCCGCCGAAATCCGGAATTGCCGAAGATCCAGGCAAGCAGACCCCCGCCGATCAACAGGATGGCGGTGGGCGTGGCGTCGAATCCCAGGGCCGCGGACAGCAGGCTCGGAATCGACTGGTCGCCGATCGCGGTCAGGTCGATCGCCCAATCGTCCACCAGCGTGATCCGGACCTGCCCCAGCAGCCCGCGTTGCGTGGAAACCGCCGCCAGCCCGAGCACCAGCAGGACCACCATCGAGCGCAGACTGCCGCCGCCGAGCCGGATCACCGCGCCGAACGCACAGGTGCCGACCAGCGCCATGCCGACGCCGAACATCAGGCCGCCGAGCACCGCGCCCGTCAGGCCGAGATACGGTCGAAGATAGAAGGTGTCGGTGAGATCGACGACACCCAAAGCGACCATAGCCTGGGTTGCCAGCATCGCCACGGTCGAGGCCAACACCCAGGTGCGCAGCCCGCTACCGTCGCCGGAGTACCAGAACCGCTCGAGCGCCGACAAGGTGCAGAACCGGTTGAGCCGGGCGACAAAGCCCAGGACGATCCCGGCCATTCCGCCGACCAGTGGGAGTGCGATATGCGCCTCGAGACCGTCCACGGGCATCCTCCCTTGACGGCGCCTCGCCACAGAGCGGTCGGGTGCCGTTCATCGTTCGTCGTCATGCCAGGCACCAGGGTCACCCCTTCTGCGGGGGTCACTCCTTCGGTTCGCGCACCTTTCGGCAGAAGATGTCGTAGAGCGCGCCGATCAGCGCCGACACTTCCTCGTCGGCGATGCTGTAATAGATCGACCGCCCGTCCCGGCGGGTCTTGACCAGTCGGTCGAACCGCAGGCGTGCCAGTTGCTGCGATACCGCCGCCTGCGACATCGACAGCGTCTCCTCAAGCTCGGAGACCGACTTCTCACCCTCCGACAGCAGGCACAGGATCAGCAGTCGCGTCTCATGCGACAGCGCCTTCAGCATCTCGCTGGCGCGATGAGCCTGCTCGAACAGTTCCTGCAACGCTTCAGGATCTGAGGGCAGCTGCATTTTCCAGGCAGTTACCGGCGATTCCAACTTCGTCTCCGCCTCAGAATTCGTTCCGCCGACCCCACTGGATGCCAAGCCAGACGGATATCGGCGTTACCCCAGTCTACATCAACGGCGAGGATTTCAGTTTCGCCATCATCTCCGACAACACCGGCCAGAAGAATTCGTCGCCGGGATAGCCGCGCAGTCGAGCGACCTCGGTGCCGTCGTCAGCCAGCAGGATGAAGGTCGGCGTCAGCCGCTCCGGCCGGATTGCCGCCAAATCCTCCGGCCACGGCTCGGTTACGTCGACCCGGCGCAGCGGAGCCCGCCGGCCCTCCTCGGTGTTCGGATAGGCCGGCGCTATCTCCGCATCGAACCGGGCGCACCAGACACAGCCCGCCTGTTCCAGAACAAGCAACTCGGCCGCGCCAGGGGTCCTCGGCACCACGGCCATCAGGCCAAGGGTCGCAAAGACGGTGACGATGTTGACGGTCCAACGCTGTCTCATCCGCACTTGTATCACGCCGCCCGATCAGATTTCTTACATAGATAAATGTAGATATGATTGACTGTCGAAACAACCGGTCACCGAGCCGGGGTTCGGGAGCGAAACAGCGTTATGCTTGAAGTCACCTTTGCGGGCGCATTCCTGGCCGGACTGCTGTCGTTCGTGTCGCCCTGCGTACTGCCTATCGTACCGCCGTACCTGTGCTACCTCACCGGCATGAGCTTCGAGGAGCTCAGCGGTGAGAACACCGCACCACCCGGCGCCGCTCGTCGGATCGTCGGATCGGCCGTCGCCTTCGTGCTGGGTTTCGCCACCGTGTTCGTGGCCCTCGGTGCAACCGCAAGCATGGTCGGCCAGACTCTGGCGCAGTACTTCGACGTGCTGTCGATCGTGGCCGGCGTGATCATCATAGGCCTCGGCCTGCATTTCCTCGGCGTGTTCCGAATCGCCGCGCTGTTCCGCGACCTGCGCTTCACCGTCGGGCGCCGGCCTCCAGGAATGGTTGGGGCGTATGTGATCGGCTTGGCGTTCGCTTTCGGCTGGACGCCTTGCGTCGGTCCGGCCCTGGCGGCGATCCTGTTCGTCGCAGGGTCGACCGACACCGCTCTGCGTGGCGCGCTGCTACTGGCGGTGTACGCCTTGGGGATCGGCCTGCCGTTCATCCTGGCGGCCATGTTTGCGACGCGCTTCCTGAATTGGGCCGCCCGTTTCCGCCGCCATATGGCGGTCATCGAGAAGATGATGGGCGTGCTGCTGATCGTCACCGGTATCCTGTTCGTCACCGGCCAGATGTCGACCATAGCCTTCTGGATGATCGAGACGTTCCCGGTGTTCTCCGAAATCGGCTAGTGAGGATTGTCGCCATGCTTGTCCGAAACATGACTGTTACCGCGGCCACTGCATTGGTCGCCCTGGTAATCGGCCTGAGCGCTTTGGCCACACCACCGCGCGCCGCGGCGGCGACCGTCGGCGAGGACGGTCTGCACAAGCAGGAGTGGTTCGCCCTCACCTTCCGTGACGTTGCCGACGATATCGAATCGGCGCGCCAGGAAGGCAAGAGGTTGGCCATGGTCTTCGAACAGCGCGGCTGCATCTACTGCCGAAAGATGCACGAGGTGCTGCTGGCCGACCCGGAGGTGGCCGACTACATCAAGGCGCACTTCAAGGTGGTCCAGTACAACATGTTCGGCGACGAAGAGGTTACCGATCTGGACGGCGACGTGCTGACCGAGAAAACCGCCGCCCGGAAATGGGGCTACGTTTTCACCCCCACCGTGGTCTTCCTGCCGGAGCAGGCCCCCAAAGGCGTGTCAGTCGCCCAAGCGGCCGTTGCCACCATGCCCGGATCATTCGGAAAGTGGACCTTCCTCAACATGTTCCGCTGGGTCCATGAGAAGGGCTACGAGACCGACGAGCACTTCCAGAAATACCACGCCCGGGTCATCGAGGAGCTGCGCAAGGAAGGGCGACTCAAGAGCGACTGATCCGAAAGTTTCAGAATGTGCGGTACATCGGATTGACCATGACCCGTGGTTCAATCTATATATTGCAATAATTATATCTATTGTTCGCCTGCCCGCGCGCTATCGGGTAGGCGGGGCACGAAACCGGTCAACGGTTCGGAGAGGGAGGAGACAGTGCGCAAGACCTGCAAAAGAGGCCTGCTCGGCGCGGCGTTGTTGCTGGCGGCAACGACCAGCAGCTGGTCGGCCGAACCGGTCGGACCGAAGGACGTGGTCTTCGAGGAGACCATCGTCAAGGCATCGCTGACCAGCCAGCCGGGGAACCCGGCAGAAGGCCGCAAGGCGTTCGCCGACCGCAAGCTTGGCAACTGCCTCGCCTGTCACAAGAACACCGAGATGAGCGAGCAGCAGTTCCACGGCGAAGTCGGCACGCCGCTGGACGGCGTGGCCGAGCGTTGGAAGCCGGACGAGCTGCGCGCAATCGTGATCAATTCCAAGAAAGTGTTCGGACCCGACACTGTCATGCCAGGCTTCTACACCCTGGATGTCGGGGTCAACGTCGACAAGAAGTTCGAAGGCAAGACGATCCTGTCCGCCCAGCAGGTGGAAGACATCGTCGCCTACCTCGCCACCCTGAAGAACTAGGCGCGGAACGAAGGAGATGACCATGATCCTAACCAGACGCCAGGCACTTGCCCTGTCGCTCGGTGCGACCACGCTCGCGGTTGTCGGCGTTGCGCCGACCCGTTCGTGGGCCAGCGCCGAAGCCACCGAGAAGGCTGTGATGGCTTTCACCGGTGGCGCGAAGCCCGAAGCCGGCCGCATCGCGCTTGACGCACCGGAAATCGCGGAGAACGGCAATACCGTTCCGATCTCGGTCTCGGTGGACAGCCCGATGACCGCCGACGACTACGTCCAGTCGGTGATGTTCCTTGCCGAGGGCAATCCGAACCCCGATGTCGCCACCTTCCATTTCACCCCGATGAGCGGAAGCGCCTCGGCGACCACGCGCATCCGATTGGCCAAGACCCAGAACGTCATCGCGGTCGCGAAGATGAGCAATGGCGCGGTGTTCATGGACACCAAGCAGGTCAAGGTCACGATCGGCGGCTGCGGCGGCTGAGCGAACAGGAGCACCCTACCCATGGCAACGCCGAAACCCCGCGTGAAAGTTCCCCAGACAGCGAACAAGGGGGAAGTGATCACGATCAAGACTCTGATCAGCCACGAGATGGAATCCGGTCAGCGCAAGGACAAGCAGGGCAACCCCATCCCGCGCAAGATCATCAATAAGTTCACCTGCACCTTCAACGGCCAGCCGGTGTTCTCCTGCGACATCGCCCCGGCGATCTCCGCGAACCCGTATATGGAGTTCACCGCGAAAGTGGCGGAGAGCGGGACGTTCGTCTTCACCTGGATGGACGATGACGGAACGGCCTACACGGCCGAGAACAAGATCACCGTCGTCTAGCGCGACCGTCGCGGACACCAGGCGGACGACGAAGCCGCCGGACAGGGAGGAGACAAACCGTGAAGCTCAAATCGATCATCCCCATGGCTCTCGGGGTTCTCGTCGTCGGACTGCTCGGCTCGAATCTGCGCGCCGACCCGGTGGACGAAAAGCTCGTCATCGACGGCCAGAAGGAAATCATCACCCGAGCCAAGGCGCCGGCCGGCCATCCGTTCGACGAGGTGGTCTCGGGCTGGCACTACCGCACGCCCGAGACCCGCGCCCTGGAGGCGGACAGCTTCCAGAATCCCGGCATGCTCTATGTCGAGCGGGGAGCGGAGATCTGGAACACCGTTGAAGGAGCCGCCGGCAAGTCCTGCGCTTCGTGTCATGGCAACGCCGCGGAGTCGATGAAGGGCGTCGGTGCCGGTTATCCGAAGTGGAGTGAAACCGCCGGCAAGCCGGTGAACCTGGAACTCCAGGTCGACGCCTGCCGCAAGGACCAGATGCAGGCTGAGCCCTACAAGTTCGATCATGACGACCAGAAGGCGCTGGTCACCTTCATCAAGCACCAGTCGCTCGGCGTTCCGATGTCGCTGGATCTGGCCAAGGGTGAGATGCAGAGCTGGTGGGACCGCGGTAAGGAAATGTACTACCAGCGCACCGGCCAGCTGAATTTGGGCTGCGCGTCCTGCCATGAGCAGAACAACGGCAAGTACATCCGCGCCGACCATCTGAGCCAGGGAAACGTCAATGGCTTTCCGACCTATCGGTTGAAGCAGGCCAACATGGTCTCGCTGCACAACCGGTTCCGCGGCTGCATCCGCGACACGAGGGCGGAGTTTCCGAAAGCATTCTCCGACGAGTTGATTGCGCTGGAAGTATACGTGACGTGGCGCGGCACCGGCTTGGGCATCGAGACCCCGGCGGTCCGGCAGTAATCCCCGGCGGCGCGGGTCCTGGCATCCGCGCCGCCTGACGACACCAACGCGTTTCATGCATGTGGTTGCGGGACCGACCGGTTCCGCGAACGGTGAACACTGGCCGGAGGTAGCATGTTTTCACGGCGCGAATTCCTGATGGCAGCCACCGCCGTCACCGCCATCATGGGCCCGGGTGCCGCCGGCCGATGGAGCCGGGCGGCGGCCCAGCAGGCCCTCACCGAGAGCGATCTGCTCGACATGACGCCGCACGGCAACGTGACTCTGGTCCATGTCACCGACATCCACGCCCAGCTGAAACCGCTGTATTTCCGCGAACCGTCGATCAATCTGGGCGTCGGTGAAGTCGCCGGACTGCCGCCGCATGTCACCGGGGCCGACTTCCTGAAGCTCTACGGCATACAGGCCGGGACTCCGCACGCCTACGCGCTGACCTCGGACGATTTCGGGGCGCTGGCCGGGACCTACGGGAAGATGGGGGGAATGGACCGGGTTGCCACGGTGATCCGCCGGATCCGCGCCGAACGTGGCGACGCCATGCTGCTGCTCGACGGCGGCGACACCTGGCACGGCAGCTACACCGCCAACCAGACCAAGGGCGGCGACATGGTGGCGGTGATGAATGCCCTGGCGCCGGATGCGATGACCGGCCATTGGGAGTTCACCTACGGCACCGAGCGGGTGAAGGAACTGGTCGACAGCCTGCCCTTCCCGTTCCTGGGCGGCAACATCTACGACAGCGAATGGAACGAACCGGCGTTCGACGCCTACCGGATCGTCGAGCGCGGCGGCGTCAAGGTCGGCATCGTCGGACAGGCGTTTCCCTACACGCCGATCGCCAATCCTCGCTGGATGTTCCCGAACTGGTCGTTCGGCATCCGCGAGAGTGACGTCGCCAAGAACGTCGCGGCGGTGCGCGAGGAAGGGGCGGAACTGGTCGTCCTGCTCTCGCACAACGGCTTCGACGTCGACCGGAAGCTGGCCGGGCGGGTGCCCGGCATCGACGTCATCCTCAGCGGCCACACCCACGATGCGCTGCCGGAACCGGTAACGGTCGGCAACACCCTGGTCATCGCTTCCGGCTCGAACGGCAAGTTCGTCTCTCGCCTCGATCTGGACGTTCGCGACGGCAAGGTCCAGGGATACGCCTACCGGCTGATCCCGGTGTTCTCCGACGTGATCGCCGCCGACCCGGAGATGACCGCGTTGGTCGACACGGTTCGCGCACCCTACGAAGCGGAACTCGGCCGCAAGCTGGCGACCACCGAATCGCTGCTGTACCGCCGAGGCAACTTCAACGGGACCTTCGACGACCTGATCTGCCAGGCGCTGTTGCAGGAGCGCGACGCCGAGATCGCGCTGTCACCCGGATTCCGGTGGGGCACGTCGCTGCTGCCCGGTCAGGCGATCACGGTCGAGGACCTGCACAACGCCTGCGCGATGACCTATCCGGCCGCCTACCGCTCGCCGATGACCGGTGCCTTCCTGAAAGAGATCCTCGAGGACGTCGCCGACAACCTGTTCAACGCCGATCCGTACTACCAGCAGGGGGGCGACATGGTGCGGGTCGGCGGGATGGGTTACCGCATCGACCCGACGGCCGCCATCGGCAACCGGATCTCCGAGATGACCGTCCTGAAGACCGGCGAGCCGATCGACCCGGCGCGCGAGTACATCGTCGCCGGCTGGGCTTCGGTCAACGAGGCCACCGAGGGTCCCCCGATCTGGGATGTCGTGGAGGGCTACCTCGCCCGCAACCCGGTCGTCCGCCTGGAAGAAAACCGATCGGTGAAAGTGACGTCATGAGCCACCCCACATCATCGCAGCAAATGATGCCCCCACAGAACCGAAAGACCGACCGGCCCGGCCCCAGCCGTCGGCAATTCCTGTCGTCCGGACTGTTGGCAGGCGGTGCCGCGGTCGCGACCGGCTTTGGAGCGACACGCTCGGCCGCCGCCGCCGGTGACCCCGCGATCACCGAGATCCAGGACTGGAACCGCTATCTCGGCGAAGGCGTGGTCAGTCGCCCCTACGGAGTACCGTCACAGTTCGAATCCCAGGTGATCCGGCGCGACGTCGAGTGGCTGACGGCCTCGCGGGAGAGTTCGGTCAGCTTCACGCCGCTGCACGAACTTGACGGCATCATCACGCCGAACGGCCTTTGCTTCGAGCGGCACCACGCCGGGATCGCGGAGATCGATCCGTCCAAGCACCGGCTGATGATCAACGGCCTGGTCGACACGCCGCTGGTGTTCACCATGCAGGACCTCATGCGGTTCCCGCGCGAGAACCACGTGTACTTCCTGGAGTGCGCCGCCAATTCCGGAATGGAATGGCGAGGCGCCCAGCTGAACGGCTGCCAATACACCCACGGCATGGTGCATTGCGTTGTCTATACCGGGGTACGGTTGAAGCACCTGCTGGACGAAGCCGGCGTCAAGCCGTCGGCCAAATGGCTGCTGCCGGAGGGCGCCGACGCGTCGGCGATGACCCGGTCGATCCCCATGGAGAAGGCGCTCGACGACTGCCTTGTCGCCTTCAAGATGAACGGCGAGGCGCTGCGCCCCGAACAAGGCTACCCGGTGCGCCTGGTCGTGCCCGGCTGGGAAGGCAACATGTGGATCAAATGGCTGCGCCGGATCGAGGTCGGCGACCAGCCATGGCAGCAGCGCGAGGAGACCTCGAAGTACACCGACCTGCTGGCGAACGGCACCGCCCGGCGCTTCACCTGGGTGATGGACGTGAAGTCGGTGATCACCAGCCCCAGCCCGCAGGCCCCTATCAATCACGGTCGCGGCAAGGCTGTGATCTCCGGATTGGCGTGGTCGGGCAACGGGCGGATCAAGCGGGTCGACGTGTCGCTCGACGGTGGCCGCAACTGGACGACCGCCCGGCTCGACGGGGTCAGCCTGCCGAAGGCGTTGCACCGGTTCTACCTGGATTTCGACTGGGACGGCTCGCCGCTGCTGCTGCAGTCGCGGGCTATCGACGAAGCCGGGTTCGTCCAGCCGACCAAGGATGCATTGCGCGCCGCACGCGGGTCGAACTCGATCTATCACAACAACGGCATCCAGACCTGGCATGTCAAAGCCGACGGGACGGTCGAGAATGTTGAAGTTTCCTGAATTTGCCCTGACCTGCGGCTTGGCGCTGCTGATCGCCGCCCCGGTGGAGGCGGCCGGAGACCCGGAGAAGGGTGCTGTCGTATTCAAGAAATGCGCGGCCTGCCATCAGGTTGGCGACGGCGCGAAGAATCGGATCGGACCGCACTTGAACGAATTGATCGGCCGGACGGCCGGCGGCCTCGACGGCTTCAAGTACTCCAAAGCGATGCAGGACGCCGGAGCCGGCGGCATGGTGTGGGACACCGAGACGCTCGACGCCTATCTGGAGTCGCCACGCACCGCGGTGAAAGGCACCCGCATGGCCTTTCCGGGCCTGAAGGACGCCGACGACAGGGCGGACGCAATCGCCTATCTGGCGGAGTACTCGAAACAGGCCTCCGCACCCGCCGAAACCAAGACCGCTGCGGCACCGGCCGAATCCCCTGCTCCTTCGACAACCGTCGAGACTGCCCCCGGGACAGCCGCCAACCAGCCGATTCCGACGCACGGTGTCCTCCATCTCGGCCGGATGGCGACGCCAGACGAGGTCGCCGCCTGGGACATCGACGTGCGGCCTGACGGCGTCGGCCTGCCTGCGGGCAAAGGCACCGTCTCCCAGGGCGAGGTGCTGTTCACGGAGCGTTGTGCGTCCTGCCACGGCGATTTCGGCGAGGGAGCCGGGCGCTGGCCGGTTCTCGCCGGCGGACGGGACACGCTGAAGAATGACCGGCCGGAGAAGACGATCGGCTCGTACTGGCCGTACCTGTCGACGGTCTACGACTATGTCCGGCGGGCCATGCCGTACGGTGACGCCCGATCGCTCAACGACAACGAGGTGTACGCGATCACCGCGTACATGCTGTACCTGAACGACGTGGTGACCGACGAAGCCTTCGAACTGTCCCGTGCGAACTTTTCCGACGTACGCCTGCCCAACGAAGCCAACTTCACCGACGATACCCGGAAGCAGGAAGCCCACTACGCGGTACCGGCCGAACCCTGCATGCGCGACTGCAAGGCCGACGTGACGATCACGTCACGCGCTCGGGTACTCAACGTGACGCCGGACGGTGGCAACGACGACGCGGCCACCAAGGTCGACTAACTTCGCTCGCCATCGGCGGCAAGCCGGGCGACACTCGGGCACGGACTTCAGCCCGGCTCCACTGGCCTGGAGCGCGCCCAGGAGGACCAGCCATGCCGCGGGTTTCCCGACGTCGCCTTGGCCGCTACGCCGCCGCCGCGTTCGCCACCCTGGCGGCACCGGAAATCCTCCACGCCCGGCCTCGGCCTCGTGTCGTGGTGATCGGCGGTGGCGCCGGCGGTGGCACAGCCGCGCATCTCATCGCCAGGGACAGTGCCGGCGCGGTCGACGTCGTTCTGATCGAGGCCGATCTCCGCCACACAACCTGCATCTTCTCCAACCTCTATCTCGGCGGCTTCGTCAGCTTGGCGTCGATCACCCATGGCTACGAACCGTTGTCCGCCAATCACGGGGTAACGGTTGTGAACGTCCGGGCCGCAACGGTCGACCGTGCGTCGAAGCGGGTCACCCTGACCGACGGCAGTGACCTGACATACGACCGGCTTGTGGTCGCCCCGGGCATCGACCTGATCTGGGAGTCGGTGCCCGGCTACTCCGAGCCCGCCAGCGAGATCATGCCGCACGGCTGGAAGGCCGGCTCGCAGACCCGGCTGCTGAGAGCCAGGCTGGACGACATTGAGAACGGCCAGCAGATCGTCATCGTTCCACCGCCGAACCCCTATCGCTGCCCGCCTGCCCCGTACGAGCGGGCATCGATGATGGCGCATCGGCTGAAGGCCAAAGGATTCGGCCGCAGCCGGATCATCATCCTCGACCCGAAGCCGAAGTTCTCCAAGCAGGCGCTGTTCGCCGAGGGGTGGGAGAAGCACTACCCAGGCATGATCGAGTGGTACGGACCCGACGTGCACGGCGGCATCAAGGGTGTCGATCCGGCAACCGGCACCGTGACCACCGACTTCGACGACTTCAAGGGCGCTCTGGTCAACGTGATCCCGGCGCAGCAGGCGGGTGCCATCGCCTTCGACGCCGGACTGACCGACTCCAGCGGTTTCTGCCCGATCGACCCGAGTTCCATGCGCTCGACCGTCGACGATGCGGTGTTCGTGATCGGAGACGCCTGCATAGCCGGCGACATGCCCAAGTCCGGATTCGCCGCGAACAGCCAGGCGAAGGTTGCCGCGTCGGCGGTGCTGGGCGATCTCACCAGGACGCCCGTCCCGCCCGCCCGCTATGCCAGTGCTTGCTGGAGCCTCATCGCGCCGGACGATGGCGTGAAGGTGGCCGGAGAGTACCGGCCGAGCGGTCCAACGATCGCCTCGACGTCCGAGACCATCAGCCATACCGATGAGCCCGCGGCGGTCCGGCACGCCAACTACACGGATTCGGTTGCCTGGTACGGCCGCATCAGCGCCGAGATGTTCGGAAGATGACCGCGGCTGCAACGAGCCGCCCGGTTCTGCTTCGTCGTATCGTCCTCGATCTGACACTGCTGCTCAGTGCGGCTTGCGGGCTGATCGTCGAGATCGTCGCGGGACGGTTGATCGCACCCTATGTCGGAATGTCGCTGTACACCTGGACGGCGATCATCGCCGTGGTTCTCGCCGGGCTGTCGGCCGGGCATTGGATCGGTGGGCAACTGGCGACGGCCAAGGCCAGCGAAGCGACCACAGTCCGCCGACTATCGCTCGCCCTTGTGTTCGCCAGTGTCAGCAGCCTGGCGTCCCTGGGCCTGCTGCGGATCATTTCAGGCCCGCTGCTGAGCAGTGGCATCGGCGACGTCCCGGCCGTGATGCTGCTTTGCGCCGCGCTGTTCCTGCTGCCGAGCCTGTTCGTCGGTATCGTGGCGCCAATCGTGACCCGGCTGGCGGTCGAACAACGGGCAGACGACCCCGGTCCGGTTATCGGGCGAATGTACGCGCTCGGCACCCTCGGCAGCATCGCCGGGACGCTGAGCGCCGGATACCTGTTCATCTCCTGGATCGGCTCTGCCGGCACCATCGTTGCCGTGTCGGCAACCTACGCCGGGCTGGCGGTACTGTGCGCGCTGTACGGTCGCCAACGGACGATTGCTCTGGTCATTGGCATCGCCATCGTTCTGCTCGGCTCCACCGCGACCTGGACCGGGCGCCAAGGGGCGTTCGCATCGGCCTGTCTACAGGAGAGCGACTACTTCTGCATTCGTGTCGACGATTTTTCGGCGGTCAGCGGTCGCCCGAGCGCGCTGATCGTGCTCGACCATCTCGCCCACAGCATCAACGACCGCGACGACCCGTCCATCCTGTTCAGCGCCTATGTCCATTTCGTCGACGAGTACACCCGCCGCCGACATCTGGAGCGCAGGTCGCGTCCGACGTTCTCCGCATTCTTCATCGGCGGCGGCGGCTATACCTTGCCCAGGGCTTGGGCGGAGAGTGTACCCAATGCACGGCTGGTCGTCGCCGAGATCGATCCGGCCGTGACCAGAATGGCGCGTGATCACCTGTGGTTCGATGCTGCTCATCCGGCGATTGCGATCCACCACCGCGACGCGCGGCTGTTGCTGCAATCCCTGCCGGCAGAGCCGACGTTCGACGTGGTATTCGGCGACGCTTTCCACGACATCTCGATCCCGAGCCATCTGGTCACCCGTGAGTTTCATGACGAGATCGCGCGGCGGCTGACGCCGAACGGCTTCTATGTGGCCAATGTGGTCGACAGCGGCGTCCGGCCGCGCTTTCTGTCCGCGCTGATCCATACCCTGCAGCAGGACTATCGCAGTGTCGAAGTCTGGGCCGAAGCCGAAGCGGTGGTGGCGGCGGTCGAACGGACCGGAGAACGCACGACCTACATCGTGGTGGCCGGCCGATCCCCCGGTCCCTACACCCGATTGGACTCACGCAACGGGCTGCAACGCCAATGGCTGCGCCTGCCACTAAAGGCTGTTCAGGACCTTGCCGGAACCGACGTACCGATCCTGACCGACGATTTCGCGCCAGTCGACCGGCTGATGGCCTCCAACCCGATCGCCAGCAGAAAATAGGCGTCCGACCGGCTGTCACGAAAGCGTCATCCGGGACGTGTAGGATACGGCATCGAACTAGACTGCCGATCCTTCAGCTCGACCGCCAAGCGGCCCCTTCGTTCAGTCAACACCCTACACCCTCCAGCTACGCTTGTCGGAGCGAAATGATTCAACTTACAATTCAGGACCTTGATCGCGTTTCGACTGCCAATCGGCCGACATTCTGCGCGACCTCTGAACCTTCGGAACACACCACTGCAGTAAGGTCCGGTTGCCTCTGTCATGACACTTTTTCTTGATCGGTACTTTTATCCAATTCAATTAAACGTTGATCCAACGACTGCACTGGCCGGCACCTACAATCCTGGGCTGGTTGCACTGTCGCTGTTCATTGCGATCATGGCTGCCACGGTGGCTCTTTCCGCATCCGGTCGTGTTGCCGCCTCCATCAGCGTCGGCGGCCGGACGGCTTGGCTTGTGGCCGGGGGCGCGTGCATGGGAGGCGGGATCTGGGGCATGCATTTTATCGGCATGCTGGCATTCTCGCTGCCCTGCATGATCACCTACGAGCCGTTGCTGACCCTGGCCTCGATGGTGCCAGGCATGCTGGCGAGCGGAATCGCGCTGATGGTCATCAGCCGCGGCGACAAGTTGACACCATGGGACCTGGGTATTGGCGCCGTCCTCATGGGAGCCGGCATCGGCACCATGCACTATTCCGGCATGGCCGCCCTCCGGTTGGACGCCCTGCTGAACTACGACATCTATTTGGTCGCCTTGTCGATCGGAGTCGCCGTCGCACTCGCCTTCATCTCGCTGAGCACGCTGTTCCTGCTGCGCCAGAGCCGGCGACTGACACCGTTTGCGTTGCCGGTCGCCGCCGTGGTCATGGGATGCAGTGTTGCCGGCATGCATTACACCGCAATGCAGGCGGCCGTGTTCTTTCCGATTGCCGCCCCCCAGACCCCGGTCAGTTCGCTGGAACCGACGACCCTCGCGATCGTCATCACCCTCCTGCTGGTCTGTTTCGGGATCGCGACCCTGGCCGCGACATTTGCCGGACGTCAGTTCGAGACCGCCTCGCGCCTTCGCGAGGAGATGGTGCAGCGGGCCGCCCTGGAGCAGGAAGCCCGCGCCGGCCACGTTCGCCTGCAGACCATCATGGACAACGTCCAGGAGGCGATCGTCACGATCGACTGTCACGGAACGATCCTGCACTGGTCGCCGGGAGCCGAGCGGATCTTCGACTACACGGCGCATGAGGCGGTCGGCCGCAACGTCACGATCGTCATGCCCGATGCGATCGCCGCCGGACACAGCGGCTATATCAACGCCTATCTGCGAACCGGCGACGCCAAGGTCATCGGCATCGGCCGCGAGGTTGAAGGTCGGCGACGCGACGGATCGGCTGTGCCCCTGGAGTTGAACGTCAGCGAGGCGAAGGTCGAGGGTAAGACCCTGTTTACCGGCATCATGCGCGACATCACCGAGCGCAAGCGTATCCACGCCGAACTGATCGAGGCCCGCGAGCAGGCGGATACCGCAAATCAGGCCAAGTCCCTGTTCCTGGCCAACATGAGCCACGAGATCCGCACCCCCCTGAATCCGATCATCGGGATGGCCCACCTGCTGCAGAAGACCGATCTGGATCGCCCGCAGGCGGAGTATGTCCGGAAGATCCACCAGTCCGGCAGGCACCTTCTCAAGGTCATCAACGATATCCTCGACTTCTCGAAGGTCGAGGCAGGCCAGTTGATGCTGGAGAGCACGGATTTCGAACTCGGCGAGGTCCTGGAAAGCGTTTCGTCCGTGGTGTCGGAACGAGCCGCCTCCAAAGGATTGGAGTTGGTATTCGACGTGCCGATGGACATCCAGCGCCACTACCGGGGCGACCCGCTGCGGCTGAGCCAGATTCTGATCAACTTCGCGAACAACGCGGTCAAGTTCACTGAGTCGGGCGAAATCGACATCATCGTTCAGGCTCAGGAAGAAACGGCGGACGCGGTTCACCTGCATTTCGCGGTCCGCGACACCGGGATCGGCATCACCGACGATCAGAAGGCCAAGCTGTTCCAATCGTTCCAGCAGGCTGATGAGTCGACCACGCGCAAGTTTGGCGGCACCGGGCTCGGACTTGCCATTGCCCGCAGGCTGGCAACCTTGATGGGTGGCATGGTCGGCGTCGACAGTATCCCGGGCGAAGGCAGCACGTTCTGGCTCGACCTGTGGCTCAGCAAAGGCAGCCGTACAAGCGCGGCGCTGATGCCCGAACCCGACCTGCGCGGCCGTCGCGTGCTGGTGGTCGAGGACAATCCGAGCGCCAGCCACGCGCTGTGCGACATGCTGCGGTCGATGACGTTCGTGGTCGACGCCGTCGCCAGCGGTCCGTCCGCGATCGAGGTGGTTCATTCCGGCCCAGCCTATGACCTGGCCTTCGTCGACTGGCGGATGCCGGGAATGGATGGGATCCGCACCATCCGTGGCATCCGTGCCCTTGGCTCCAGAAAATCGATGCCCGGCTTCGTGCTGATCACCGCCTATGGCCGCGACGACGTTTTGCGTGCGGCGGAACAGGCCGAGATCGACGACATCCTGATCAAGCCGGTCAACCCTTCCCAGCTTTTCGATTCAGCGGTTCGCGTTTTGCGGCACCGTGCCGGAATCACCGAGCCGACGGATACCGAGGCAGTCGGCACGGCTACCGCCGTTCCGAGCGGCCTGGCCGGCCGGCGTGTGCTTGTCGTGGAGGACAACGAACTGAATCGCGAGGTTGCCGTCGACCTGCTGCGCTCCGTCGGTGTGGTCGCGCAGACGGCCGAGAATGGCGCGGTCGCCCTCGATCTTCTGGAGCAGTGGCCCTGCGACGCCGTCCTCATGGACGTTCAGATGCCGGTTATGGACGGCTACTCGACGACCCGTGAGATCCGCCGGCGGCGGCCGGACGGCCAACTGCCGATCATCGCCATGACCGCGAACGCGATGAGTGGCGACCGCGATCTATGCTTGGCCGCGGGCATGGACGACCATGTCGCCAAGCCGATTGATCCGGCGGAGTTGTATACCGTCCTGGCGCAGTGGCTGGGCGGCGAAGCTCCCGATGTGCTGGCTGAGCCGTTGACGAACGCCGATCCCGTCGTGGCCCCACCCTTCGTCCATTCGTCCGTCGACGGTCACGCGGGCCTGCGGCGGGTGCTCGGCCAGCGTGACCGGTATCTGAACATGCTCGGCCGGTTTCTCGACAGCCAGTCACAGGTCGTTCATCGCATCAGGAATGCCTTGGCAGCGGGTGACGCTGTCACCGCCGAGCGGGAGGCCCACACGGCACGCTCGACCGGCGCCAACATCGGAGCCACAGCGGTCGCGCAGAGCGCTGAAGCACTCGAAATTGCCATCCGCTCCGGCGAGCCCGGGTCGCGCGTCGAGACTCTCATTGCGGCCCTCGATGTCAGCCTGCGGCCGGTTCTGCGCGGCATCGCCGCTCTTCCGGAAGTTTCCGAGCCGCTGCCGCAGCCATCCGGGGACGCCACAGAATCAGCGATACAGGCGCTTGACGCGTTGTCGCGCCTGCTGGCCGAGGACGATGCCGAAGCCCAGGACCTGTTCGCGGCGCACAGCGCCACCCTTCGCGAAGCGCTGGGGACCAAACGCCATACCGCGCTTGCCGCCGCGATCGACCAGTTTGATTTCGCAACCGCTCGTTCGATCTGCGCGGCCGTGGATCTGCAACCGAACGCCGAAGAGACCGCTTGATGAACCAGGACGCGGGGACCCGATTTACCGTCCTGGTGGTGGACGACACGCCGGACAATCTCGTCCTGATGAGCGGTCTGCTGAAAGACCGCTATCGCGTGAAAGTGGCCAATGGCGGCGAACGCGCCCTGACGATCGCGGCGACGGCCCCTCAGCCGGACATCGTACTGCTGGACGTGATGATGCCCGGGTTGGACGGCTACGAGGTCTGCCGCCGGCTGAAGGCCGATCCGTCGACCAGCGGTATTCCCGTGGTCTTTCTGACGGCTCGATCGGACCAGGCCGACGAGCGACGGGGGCTCGAGTTGGGGGCGGTCGACTACATCACCAAGCCGATCAGCCCGCCGATCGTGCTGGCACGGGTCAACAACCACCTGCAGCTCAAGCAGGCGAACGACCTGCTGCGCCATCACAATGCCTCGCTGGAGAGCGAGGTCCAGCGCCGAACCGCCGATCTGCGGGCGAGCCGCGACGCCACGATCGTCGCCATGGCGTCGCTGGCCGAAACCCGCGACAACGAGACCGGGAACCACATCCGCCGGACCCAGCATTATGTGAAGGTCCTGGCCGAGAGCCTCAGGGATCATCCGAAGTTCGGGCGGTTCCTCGATCCGGAGACGATCGATCTTCTGCACCGCTCCGCACCGCTGCACAATATCGGCAAGGTGGGTATCCCGGATTCGGTGCTGCTGAAGCCGGGCCCGCTTACCGCTGAAGAGTTCGAAGTGATGAAGACCCATACCACGATCGGCTACGAGGCGATCAAGGCGGCGGAGCGTGTCATGGAGCACAACGACCTGTCGTTCCTCAGCCTCGCCCGGGAAATCGCCCTGACCCATCACGAGCGTTGGGACGGCACCGGCTATCCGCAGGGACTGAAGGGCGACGCAATCCCGCTGCCGGGCCGGTTGATGGCGGTGGCCGATGTCTACGACGCCTTGATCTCCGAACGGATCTACAAACCGGCGTTCTCACACGAAGTCGCGGTAAGCGAGATCGTCGGTGCAGGCGGAACGCACTTCGACCCGGACATCGTCGAAGCATTCGTGATGATCGCCGATCGGTTTCAACAGATCGCCCGATCCCACGCGGACTGACCGGCCTGCCGTCGGCGATCGACGTCAGAGCCGGTCACGCAGCAGGCTCACAGCACTGTCGGGGCTGGTCAACACGGGTACCGAGGCCACGGCCGCCACCGAGTCCCGCGCCTTGGCGGTCGAGAACTGCGCCAACAGGATCGCGTCGCAACCACCAAGGTCGCGCGCCGCATCCGCTACCAGCCGGTTGTGGGCATCGGCGTCGCCCGACCGAAGCGCGGCCATTGCGTCTGGCACGCACACCGTCGTCAGTTGCGCCGGGGATCCAGCGGCAGCGGCCATGTCGGCAAACTCCTTCTCCATCGGCGCGAGGCTGGGAGCGAAGGTCGCCACCATCGCGATCCGGGGACCGAGAGCCAGCGCATCGGCAAACATCGCCTGGTTCGGCTTGAGGACCGGCCGCGGTGCCTGATCGCGGGCCGCAGCCTCGATTGCCGGACCGAACGCCGAGCAGGTGAATAGTATGCCGTCGGCACCGCAGTCGGCCGCGTAGCCGGCCAGGCGCCGAAACCGCTGGACCATCGCATCGTCGAGGCCGCCGGCCCGCTCCAAGTCGGATGCCAGCGAATCCTCAAGCAGATTGTATGGCTCCGCCTCCGGCCAGAGCCGCCGAAACGCCTCCATCACCGGATCGACGGCTACCGGTGTCGCGTGAATCAGTGCGACACGCCTGGAACGCTTGCTCATGGTGCTGCCCCCGGAACGGCGTCGATCGGCCGATTGGCATACTGGCCCGATCATACTGAATTCCAACAGATCGGGTGCATCCCGTGCAACATTCGGCCGAGCCAAGGTCCCACAAACCGGCGAGCGGGCGATGCCACGCGAGATCTGGGTAACGCACGAAACCATCTACGACTTCGATCGTGACGTGGAAGGGCTTTCCCTCCGCGCGCGCCTTAGGCCGGTCGACGACGATGCACAGACGGTTCTGGAAAGCGACGTGCTCTGCCATCCGCGTCCGGAACGTCGTTCCCGAAAGCTCGACACCGCCGGCAACCCGGTCGAACACCTGATGGTCACCGGCGCTCTGAGGCGAATCGAACTACGGGGCCAGAGCCGAATACGCTGGTCGCCCGACGCCCCCGCCGTCCGTCCGTGGCCACGACCGGACGGCACTGCATCGTCCGCGCCGGGATGGAGCCAGCCGGACAGCGTCATCTGGTCGTGGGCGCGCCGCGCCCTGCCCGACACGCTTCCGACCCGAGCCGATGTCTCGGCGTTCATGGAATTGATCGGATCGACCTTTACTTTCGATCCGTACGCTTCGGAGACAACGATCCCGGTTCCAGCGTTTTTTCGCGCCGGGAGAGGCGTCTGCCAGGACTACGCCCGTTTGGCAGCCGGATGCCTGCAAGCCCGAGGGCTTGAGACCCGCCTGGTCCTTGGATACCTGGTTCGCCACCCGGACGCCGGCCCCCGCTTCGAAGTGAGCCAGCCGCACGCCTGGCTGTCCGTTTGGGATCCCGCGGACGGCTGGATCGACATCGATCCCACCACGGGGTTCTCACCACCATCCCATCACATTACTCTGCGTCGCGGCCGCCGACTGCGCGATGTCCAACCGGTTTCCGGTGTACTGGTCGCCACTCCGCACGCCGCGCAGAGGCTGCAGGTTCGGGTTACTATCTCGGGTGCCGACGCGACATCATAATCGATCAACGATACCGCAAGTGCTCTAGCGGCGTGACGTTGGGAAGGATGATCGACCATGGCCGATGCCTATGTTCAGAGCCTGGAGTTCACAGTCGACGGCCAGCCATCCAGTACCTTTGCCGTCTTTCGGCTGACCGGACGTGAAGCTGTTTCGGAACTGTTCCGCTTCGACGTTGACGTTGTGTCGGAAAATTCCGGCATCGCTCTGCCCACGCTCGCCGGCAAGGACGCGACGCTGACCATCACGAGGCTGGGGCAAACCCGCAAGGTTCACGGAATGCTCGAGGGCATCGAGTTGTCCGGCATGACCCCGCAAGGACAATGCGTCTATCGAGCGGTCCTCGTCCCGCGCCTGCAGAAGCTTGCGCTGTCGCGGCAGAATCAGATTCACGGCACGACCACGCCGGTGTCGGTGCGTGAGGTCCTGTCCGATGAACTGTCGGCCAGCGCCCTCAAAGGGACTCCCGCCGCAGGCGTGGCCGGTCGTCTCAGCCTCAACGATTTCGAGCTCCGGCTGACCCACCCCTACCCGAAGCGCGATTACATCGTGCAGTACGACGAAAGCGACTTCGACTTCATCTCGCGGCAGTGCGAGCACTACGGCATCTTCTATTTCTTCACACATGACAGCGGCCGTGACGTTGTGGTGTTCGGCGATTCCCGCATCGCCTTTCCAACGGTGTCCGGCCCGGGGCGCCTCGCTTATCGCCCGGGCAGCGGCCTCGCCAATGCCTCTGCGGCTTCGGTGTTCCAGTTTTCCGGCCGCTCGACCCTCGTACCCGCCCAGGTCTGTCTGCGCGACTACAACTACCGGCTTCCGAACCTGACCCTGGATGTCGACGAGACGGTAGATTCCGACGGCCATGGCGTGGTCGTCGACTACGGGTCTCACTTCCGCACACCCCAGGAGGGACGGGATCTTGCCCGCGTCCGCGCCCAGGAGTTGGCCAGCCACAAGCTGTCGTTCCAGGGCCGCAGCGACAGCGTCCACCTGATCGCCGGAGCGGTATTCGACCTGACGGAACACTTCCGCAGCGACTTCAACACGGGCTACCTGATCACCTGGATCGAACACGAGGCCAGCCAGGCCCTGCCCGGCATCGCCGAGATTGCCGGGCCGGATCACCAGACCGCTTATAGCAACCACTTCGGATGTCTGCCGAAATCCGTGGAGTTCCGTCCCGCTCGAAAGACCCCGAAGCCCCGCATGGCCGGCCTGTCGAACGCCACGGTCGACGCCAGCGGCAACGGTCAGCGTGCCGAGATCGACTCCACCGGCCGCTACAAGATCCGCCAGCAATTCGACCAGCGTGGCGAAGGCGCCGGCCAGGCCTCGCGCTACATGCGAAAGGCCGAGCCGTATGGTGGCGCCAACACCGGCATGCATTTTCCCCTATTGAAGGACACCGAGGTGATCCTGGCGTGCGTCAACGGCGATCCGGACCGGCCGATCATCGTCGGCGCGATGCAGAACGAGCAGTACCCCAGCGTCGTGAACTCCCGCAGCAGCACGAAGAACCGCATGCGCACCACCAGCGGTGCATTGTTCGAGATCGACGACGGACCGGCCAGGGGTGGCGGAAGCGGCGGCGCTTCGTCGGGCGGAGCGTTGGCGCCACAGCGCGCGCTGGAGGGCACGGACGCAGCCTCTTCGGCAGTGCGGGGGGCGACCTCGCAACCCCTCGCCGGACAGCGGGCCGAGTCCGACATCCAGACATCTGGTGACTCAACGTCGTCGTATGCCCGGCTTCAGGTTACCGCCGGCACCGACAGCTATTGGCGGCTTGGTTCGGAGCCCACCGATACCACCGAGGACAGCCGGACCCCTGGCATGTCCGATATGGAAGGCGGCAGTTCTGCCGGCGCGGATGGGTTGTTCGAGTACAGCGCCGGCGACCGGACATCGCTGATCAAGGGCTCGAGCTACGCCCAGGTCGACGTCAATCGCCTCGACTACGTGGCCGGCACACGACGGATGAGCGCGGCCACCCACAACGCGGTCAGCAAGGGCCAGTACCAGGTCATCGCCAACGGTGTGAGCATTGAAGCCAGCACCGGCACCATCAGTGACAACTCCTCGCCTTCGGAAGCGGGCGCCGGCGAACTCGTGCTGACGTCGAAGAATGACCTGACCGAGAATATAGGCGGCTCCTACAATCAGAATGTGACCGTCGACAGCATCACCCGAACCGATGGCACGGAAGTCAGCCAGACCTGGGGCAGCACCGCTTCGTTCATGATGGGCAGCGCGATCTCGATGACATTGGGCTCCGAGATCACCATCAACCTGTCGTCGGCGATCAGCATCACGTCCGGGATCAAGTTCGAACTGTTTCTCGGCATCGCCTATGCCTTCCGGATCGGGCCGTCGTTCGAGCTGTCGACCAGCCCGGCCGTCGAATTGAGCGCCATCAGCGACATCACGACCAAGAGCTCAGAGATTCAATCTGTTGCCGCGAAAGTCGGTGCCGCACCGCTGCAATTGCTGACGTCGGCGGCCACCGTTGCGCAGAACGGAATCCAAGCCGCGGTCGGGAGCATAAAGGCCAAGGTCACCGGCGCCGACGTCACCGTCTGAGGAACGCGATGATCGGTCCGACGGGAACCCACAGGTGGTCGTTCGCACGCCCCCTATGCCGACCGACCAACAGGTATCGCTCCAAGCCGCTTCTCGCCATAATCGTTGGATGAAACAGTAATTGGCCCGGTAGTCGGCCTACAGCAAGGAGAAGGCTGATGGCCGATACCCATTTGCAGCAGCGCCTGGATTTCGTCGTTGACGGCCAGGCGGCCGACACTTTCACCGTGTTCAGAGTGCGTGGGCGGGAAGCGATCTCGGAGTTGTTTCGCTTCGAGATCGAGGTTGTGTCCGGCAATGGCGACCTGAACCCTGATGCGATCATTGGCGAACGAGCCTGCCTCACCTTAGGCCGCCTGCAACGATCCCGAAAAGTGTACGGCATGGTCAGGCAGATGGAACTGCACGACATCACGCCGCACGGGCAGTACATATACCGTCTGGTCCTGGTGCCGCGGCTGCAGATGCTGACGCTGACGCGGCAGAACCAGATCCACGGTACGGCGATCGAAGTATCAGTACGCGAGATTCTCAACGCACAATTGACCGCTGCCGACTTGAAGGGTGCGCCGGCGGCGAAGGTCTCCGGACGGCTCGGACTGAATGACTTTGAACTGCGGATGAGCCGCTCCTACCCGACGCGCGACTACATCGTGCAATACGATGAAAGCGACTTTGCCTTCATTTCCAGGCTCTGCGAGCACAACGGGATCTTCTATTTCTTTGCCCACGAGAACGGCAAGGACTCCGTGGTGTTCAGCGACTCCCGGATCACCTTCCCGGCAATCGACGGGCTGGAACAGATTCCCTATCGGTCGTCCCACGGACTTGCCAACGCCCGCTCGTCCAGCGTGTTCCGGTTTGTCAGCCGCAGCACGATGGTGCCCGCCCAAGTATGTCTGCGTGACTACAACTACCGGATTCCCAACCTGACGCTCGAAGTCGACGAAACAGTCGACGACAAGGGTCATGGGGTGGTTGTGGAGTACGGCGCCCACTTCCGCACTCCGCAGGAAGGCCGCGACCTGGCACGGGTGCGCGCCCAGGAACTGGCCTGCCGCAAGCACGTGTTCGAAGGCGCAAGCGACAGCGTGCAACTCACCGCCGGTGCGGTGTTCGACCTCACCAACCACTTTCACAACGACTTCAACGCGGGCTATCTGGTCACCTGGATCGAGCATGAGGCGACCCAGGCGATCCCCGGCATCGCCGACTTCGCCGGGGCGGACCATCAGACCTCGTACCGCAACCGCTTCGAGTGCCAACCGAAGAGCGTGGAGTTTCGGCCCGCCCGCGTCACCCCACGGCCCAAGATCACCGGCTTGACCAACGCGGTGGTCGACGCTGCCGGCGACGGCCTGCGTGCCGAGATCGGCCCTGCCGGTCGATACAAGATCCGCCAGCAGTTCGACCAGCGCGGAGAGGCCGCCGGCCAGGCCTCGCGCTACATGCGCAAGGCCGAGCCCTATGGCGGCGCCAACATCGGCCTGCACTTCCCGCTGTTGAAGGGCACCGAGGTGGTCATGGCCTGCGTCAACGGCGACCCGGACCGGCCGATCATCGTCGGCGCCATGCAGAGCGAGCACTATCCCAGCGTTGTGAACGCGCTGAACAACACCAAGAACCGCATCCGCACCGCCAGCGGCGCGGTGTTCGAGATCGATGACGGGCCGGGATCCAGCGGTGGTGGCGGAAACGGTGGTACCGGCGCGACGCTGGCCCCGCAACGGGCGCTTGAGGGAGCCGATGCAGCGGCGGCGCTCGTCGCCCCGGCAACGCAGGCGCTGACCGCACAGCGCGCCGAGTCGGACCTCCAGAGCTCCGGCGACGCGACCTCCTCCTTTGCCCGACTGCACGTCACAGCCGGCACCGACAGCTACTGGAGAATCGGCTCGAAACCGAGCGATGCCATGGAGGACGGCCGGACGCCCGATGTCTCG
Source organism: Thalassobaculum sp. (assembly GCF_040219215.1). Lineage (GTDB taxonomy): Bacteria > Pseudomonadota > Alphaproteobacteria > Thalassobaculales > Thalassobaculaceae > Thalassobaculum_A. The sequence continues at coordinate 14,686 of NZ_JAVJSX010000013.1, read as the reverse complement.
GAGGTCGGGATTCTCGGTGATGCGCAACCGGCCGGCGGCGCCGGTTGGCTCCAGTACACCGCCGGAGATCAGAGTTCACTGATCAGCGGTTCAAGCTACGCCCAGGTCCGAGGCGACCGCCTCGACGCCGTGGTCGGCACGCTACGGACCAACGTTGGCGAACACCGCGCCGTGAGCAAGGGCGAGTACCTGATCATCGCCAAGGGCGTCGGCATCGAAGCCTCCAAAGCACCGCTTACCGCCACCTCAGCCCCTGCCGAAGTCCCGGCCGGCGACGTCGCGATAACGGCAGCGGGCAATTTCACCCAGATCGTCATGGGGAGCGCCTCCGACCAAACCGCGGGCAACCGCGTGACCAAGATCCAAGGCACGCAGGTCAGTCAAACCTGGGGCAGCACCGCTTCGTTCTTCATGGGCAGTTCCATCTCGATGACGCTCGGCTTTCAGCTGTCGGTCAGCCTCTCGGCGAAAGTCGAAATCTCTGCTGCAAAGAAGATTGAACTTTCCATTTCCGACACATTTTCCATCAAGGCATCACAGAATATCGCTGCCGAACTGGGACTGGCGATCAAGTTGAATGCATCTGCCGAAGTCAAAGGATCGCTCGCTGATGTCTATACGGGTGTCGCCAACGTCCACGCGTCCGCAACCGAGCTAAAAACAACAGCAGCTCAGGTGGTTCAGAACTCAGTTGTGGCCGCCGCAGAATCCCTTAGGGCCAGGCTCGTCACCATCGACATGTCAATATAAGCGGTGAAGCCCAACTGATTGACCACCTGCTGTACCCCGCGCGAACCAACATACGTCGCCTCGCAGCCTTGGCCGGACAGTAGAAGGCTATCGTTCAAGGACCTGCGTTGCCATACTCCCCCGATTACCCGACGACCGATGCTGTGACCAAGGCACGCAGAGGAGACGGCGGATGGCGGATGCCTACGTCCAGAGCCTGGAATTCACCGTGGACGGACAGGAGCCCGACACCTTCACGGTATTCAAGATGCACGGGCGGGAAGCGATCTCCGAGCTGTTCCGGTTCGAGATCGATGCGGTGTCGAGCAACGCCGATCTGGCCTCCGCCGCTGTGGTCGGCCAGGGCGCCTGCCTGACCCTGTCTCGCCTCGACCAGTCCCGCAAGGTCTACGGGATGGTCGAACGCCTTCAGTTGCGCGGCATCACGCCCCAGGGCGAGTACGTCTATCGTACAACCCTGGTACCGCGCCTGAAGAAGCTTGCGCTGACGCGGCAGAACCAGATCCACGGCACGACCGCCGAGATGTCGGTCCGCGAGGTCCTAAACGACGAGTTGACGGCTGCCGCCCTGCATGGAGCGCCAGCCGCCAAGGTGTCGGGACGGCTCGGGTTGAACGACTTCGAACTGCGGCTGACCCACACCTATCCGATGCGTGACTACATCGTTCAGTACGACGAAAGTGACTTCGCTTTCATCTCCCGGCTCTGCGAGCACTACGGGATCTTCTACTTCTTCGCCCACGAGAACGGCCGGGACGCGGTGGTGTTCGGCGATTCCCGGATCACTTTTCCGTCGATCGAAGGACCGGGCAGCATTGAATACCGCCCGCCCAGCGGCCTCGCCAACGCCGGTGCCGCCAGCGTGTTCGAGTTCGCAAGTTCCACTTCGTTGGTGCCGGCGCAGGTGTGCCTGCGCGACTACAACTACCGGATCCCCACTCTGACCCTCGAGGTCAACGAAGTGGTCGACCCCGACGGCCACGGCATCGTCGTGGAGTATGGCGCGCATTTCCGAACACCGCAGGAGGGGCGTGACCTCGCCCGGATGCGCGCCCAGGAACTGGCCAGCCGAAAGCTTGTATTCGAAGGCGCCAGCGACAGCGTGCATTTGACCGCGGGGGCAGTGTTCGACCTGACGGACCATTTCCACAGCGACTTCAACACCGGATACTTGGTCAGTTGGATCGAACACGAGGCAACCCAGGCAGTGCCCGGAGTCGCCGAGTTCGCCGGGCCGGATCATCAGACATCCTATCGCAACCGCTTCGAGTGCCTGCCAAAATCCGTGGAGTTCCGACCGGCCCGGGTTACCCCCAAACCCAGGATCGCCGGCCTGACCAACGCCGTGGTCGATGCCGCCGGCGCCGGGCAGCGAGCCGAGATCGATGCCTCTGGCCGCTACAAGATCCGCCAGCAGTTCGACCAGCGCGGCGAGCCCGCCGGTCAGGCCTCTCGCTACATGCGCAAGGCCGAGCCCTATGGCGGCGCCAACACCGGCATGCACTTCCCGCTGCTGAAGGACACCGAGGTGATCCTGGCCTGCGTGAACGGTGACCCCGACCGGCCGATCATCGTCGGCGCCATGCAGAACGAGCAGTACCCGAGCGTGGTGAATGCCCGCAGCAGCACGATGAACCGCTTGCGCACCACCAGCGGCGCGCTGTTCGAGATCGACGATGGCCCGGCCTCCGGAGGAGGCGGCGGAAGCGGCGCTTCGTCGGGTGCGGCGCTGGCGCCGCAACGCGCGCTGGAAGGCCAAGCGGGGACCTCATCGGCCACGCCCGGGGCAACGACGGCACAGCACCTGGCGTCGCAACGTGCCGAGTCCGACATCCAGACCTCGGGCGACGCGACATCGTCCTACGCCCGCCTCCAGGTGTCGGCGGGAACCGATAGCTACTGGCGCCTGGGTTCGGAGCCTACCGATACCACCGAGGACAGCCGGACGCCGGACATGTCGGACATCTCCGGTGGCAGTTCGGCAGGGGCCGGCGGGCTGTTCGAATACACCGCCGGAGACCGGACCTCGTTGATCAGCGGGTCCAGCTACGCCCAGGTCGACACGAGCAGCCTTGAGTATGTAAAGGGCAACCGGCGGATGAGTTCCGCCAACTACAACACCGCGATCGTCGGCAACCATCATCACATCGCAAAGCAGGTCGTCATCGAGGCGACCAAGGGCAGCATAACGCCGAACTCATCGCCGGACAGCGGGGTGCGCTCCGCCACCGGCGCAGGCGACCTGGTGCTCAAATCCGCGAACAATTTCAAAGAAGTCGTTGGCGGCAGCTACACCCAATCGGTTGCTGGTGACGGTATAACCAGGACCAATGGGACCAAGCTCGGTCAGACCTGGGGCAGCACCGCCGACTTCATGATGGGCAGCGCGATCAAGATGACCCTCGGCAGCACGCTGGTGGTCAATCTAGGTGTCACCACGTCGATCATCGCCGCCGTGAAACTCGATGCCGTCATCGGCATGGAATACAAGCTGCGGATCGGGCCGGCCTTCGAGACCGTGACCAGCGCGAAGGTCGATATCACGCCGGCGCAGATCTCGGCCGCGGCATCGACTGCTGCGACAAGGGCCGCTGAAGTGTGCACGAACGCGATGGTTCTCTATGCTCAGTCGGCAGTTGTCCACCAGTCGGGGATCGTGGCCGCCGCGGGCGCCATGAACGTTGCCGCGAGAGCCATGACCGTGCTGACGTGATACCTTGCGGCCTGCCGGCGCCCCGGCCCGCCAATCCGACTGCGTCCGGCCGTTCGGGCGACCGGACACGACTGGTTCGAGGAGCAGAGCAATGGATGGAACCCTACCGACCAGCCTGACGCGGCAGACCTCCGAGGATCAACCGCTGCCGTTCGTCGCCGTCGTGGTCGGGATCGACGGCGACCGGCCGGTCATCGAGTTCAACGCCCGCATGGTATCCGCCCGCCTGGCAGCCAGCTGCCTGCTGCAGCCGGCGGAGGGCGACAGCGTCCTGGCGGTCCGGACCGCCGCCGATGTCTTCGTCCTGGCCATCCTGGAACGCCGGTCCGAGACCGCCGCCACGCTCTCTGTGCCCGGCGCCGACTCCGTGACACTGGCGCAGCCGCAGTTGGCATTGCGCTGCGACACCCTGGAGGTGGACGCCAAGCGGACCACCCTGCGCAGCCAAGTGGCGCAGGTGGCCGGCCGCACCTTGAGCGCTGTGGCCGAGCGGCTCGATGTCGTCGCCCGAACCCTGCGCCGGTCGGCAGATCATGAGTTCAGCCACGCCAAGACCGCCTCGCGCACCGTTGAAGGCGCCGAAAACATTACCGCCGGCGAAATGATGCTCGAAGCCCGTTCGGCATTGTCGCAGCGCGCCGGGATTGTGCTGGTCGATGCTCGCGAGGATGTTCGGGTGAACGGCGAACGCATCACCATGGGCTGACGCAGTGCCGACCATGCTACGCAGCGATCCATCCGAGATCGCCGCCGGACATCTTGCCGCCGGGCGGGTGGCGGAAGCCAAGGCCATCTACGAACGGGCGTTGCGCACCGATCCGACCCATGTGCGCGCCCTCTGCGGCCTGGGAACCATCGCCCTGCGCGGTGGCGAAGTATCCCGTGCGCTCGAACTGATCGGTCATGCCGTTGCCATCGCCCCGACCGACGGGAGCACGGTTGGAAACCTTGGCGTAGTCTATCTGGCCCAGAACAAGCTGGCCGAAGCGGAGGATTGCTTCAGGCGCGCCCTGGATCTGGAGCCGACCCAACCCGACCTCCACGCCAACTTCGCCAGTGCCCTGCTGGTACGCGGTGACCGTCAAACCGCGCTCAAGGCCCAACGCCGTGCCGTCGAGTTGGCTCCTGAGTCTGCAACACAGCGCTTCAACCTGGGCAACATGCTGGTTGCGCTGGGACGTCCCGTTGATGCGATTGAGGTGTACGAGGCAACGCTCGCGATCGAGCCGGATCACGTCGGCGCTCTGAACAACCTATCGATCCTGCACAAGCAGGCCGGACGGCTCGACGAGGCGGAAGCACTGCTCGACGAAGCCCAACTGCGCGACCCGATGAATCCGGAATTGATGGCGAACCATGCCGACATCCTGCTTCAGCGCGGGCATCGCGATCAGGCATTGGAAAACATGCGGCGGGCGGCCGGTCTGGCACCGGCGAACGCATCGCTAAACCTCGCGCTTGGTACCATGCTGCTGGAGCTCGGCCGACTCACCGAGGCCGGGCAGGTGCTGTCTGGCGCGACACGCGGAGCGCCGGACAACCCCGACATCGCCCTCGCGCTGGGTCGCATGCTGCGCCGGCAAGGCCAGCTCGACGCTGCACAGACCGCGGTCGAGCGTGCCGTCAAGCTGAGCGCTACTCCGGGTGCTGCCGGAGCCGAGGCCGCGGAACTGCTGTTGATGCGCGGCCGGTATGAGGAGGGGTGGGCCCGGCTCGATGAACTGGCGCGTTTGGCCCCAACGCCGATCGCTGAACCTGACCTGAGGGAACCGTCGGATCTGGCGGGAACCGAAATCCGCCTGATCGCGGCCGACGCGGCCGCCAGCCTGTTTGCCGCCCGCTTCATTCCGGCGCTGGTCAGGCACGGCGTTGTCGCCACGGTGATCTGCCCGCCAATGCTCGCGCCGTTGATGGAAGCCCTATCGGCTGTGACCAAAGTCGTGCCGTCAGAGCATCTGGATTTCACAGCACTGGCTGGCGACGGTGTTCCGACCGTACTGATGGACAACCTGCCACGTCGGCTGCGCGTCGATCCCGGTTACCCGGCAGCCGATGCACCTGTTTTTGATGTTCGCGCCGATGCCAGCCCGGCTACATCCGATGGACGCCCCCGCAAGGTCGGCATCTGGTGGGAAGGCCCCGGCCCGGGACCGGATATGCTCCAGGCGTTGTCCGGACTCGACGGTGTCCAAACGGTCTCGCTTCAATCCGGGCCGTTGCGCGCCTACGCCCAGGACGCGCTCAGCCAATTCGGGATCATCGATCAGGGCGGAATGATCAACGACTTTCGGGACCTCGCCGAAGCGATCCTGTCCGTCGATATCCTTGTCACGCCGGACGGGCCCGTTGCCCATCTCGCTGGCAGCCTGGGCGTCGAGACCTGGGTTCTCGTCGGTCGTGATGGGTCCTGGTACTGGTCCAACGGTGCGCAGCCATCGCCGTGGTATCCGACCAGCCGGACATTCCGCCAGTCGGTGGACGGGACATGGGCCGCCGCGCTCGATGCTGCCCGCGCCGCGCTGGTCACGCCCGATCAATCGGCGACCGCTCCTTCCCCCACCGGAGAACCGGCATGACCGAAGCCTGGTCGCCCCTGCTCACGGAACCGCCGGAGTTCGCAGGACCGCTGCTGTCAGGGCTGCGCCTTGTGTTGCCGACACTGTTCAACGCCGCCCTGCAGGCTCCGGAATCCGCAACCAAACCGCACGCGATGCGCCTGAACGTTGCCGATGATCCGACTGCAGCGGTCACCGTGGTCGGCCACGACCTTCGACGTGCCGAGTACGGTCCGCGAGATGCGCTGTTTCTGGCTTTCAATGGAGACGCGCAGTTCAGAAACGGGGCGTTGCGGGTCTCGGGCGAAGCCGTTCTCGACTTGGCGACCAACGCGATCCTGCGCCTGCACCTGACCGAGCCGGTCGCGCTCTAAGCCGTCAGCTTAGAACCATCACCGTCGGTTGCGCCGGGCTGATCGACATTCCGACCATGTTCGGGCTCATACCGTTGTGGCCCGAAATATCCAGCATCCGGGTCACCGGCGACACACCCTGGATCACCTTGAAAGACGAGGAGTAGTTCCGGCTGGGCCCCATCACCATGCCGGTCGCCACGCCCAGGTTGACGCCGGCGTTGTCACCCATGGTGACAGGCTGAGTGGTCAGCAGGTTGTGGTTCGGCATCATCATCGTGAACACATTGAACACGGTCGGTATCGAAACCGGACGCATTGAGAAGTTCGGATAAGGGATCGGCACCGGAACGACGGCGGGCGTCAGGCAGACGTCCGGAAACGCGAAGCCGATGGCCGGGATTGGTCCCTGTGCGTTCAAGAATACCACCGGCCCTCCCCTAGCGCCGCTGCCGGCGCAGCCTCTGGTCGACCGCGACCGGATCGTACAGTTCCGCGATCTCCCGATCCCGGTCGGTACCCAGCATGGTCGCGCGTCCGTTACCATGCGCCACCGGCTCGAACGTGGCGGCGTGCACGTTCAGACGATAGACGTTGGCGCCCGACAGATCCACCGCGGTCAGATCGGAATACGAGGCATCGGCGTTGGTCAGATCGGCCCCACGGAACCGCGCCCCCCGGGCCGACACCGATTTGAGCTGGGCCAGTTCCATCCGGCATCCGTCGAGCACCACGCCGTCGAGGGTCGCGCCGTCAAAGATCGAATAGGACAGGTCCATCTCGGCCATCACGGCCCGGGTCAGATCGGCCTTGATGAACAACGCCATCGGCGCGCGGGCCCCGGAAAGAGTGGCGCTACTCAGCACCGCCTCCTGGAAATTGCATTGGGTCAGTTCGGCGCCCGACAGATTGGCACCGACGAAGGACGCCTTCATGAAGTTGCAGCGGGCCAGCGTGAGCCCAGACAGGTCGAGCCCGTCGAGCTGCGCCTCCATCAGCATGACGGTGTCCAGCCGAACTCCCCCCAACGGGCATTCGCGCAGGTCGGCGCCGGTGATCATCACCCGCTCCAGATCGGCTCCGGTCAGATCGCAGCGCTGGAACCCCGCCTCCAGGATCGCGCATCGCATCAGACGAGCCCCCGCGAACGACGCCCCCTCGACATTCCCCTGAACGATCGTCATGGCGTCCGCGGAGACCCGGTCGAAACGAGCGCCGGTCAGCCCGCACTTGAGGAACGCCGCTTCGTTCATCGAAGCGCCATCGAATCGCGCGCCGGAAAGGTCACAATCGACGAACTTCGCACCCTTCAACGTCGCTTCAGCAAAGCTCGCCCCTACGAAACGGCACTGCAGGAACGTCGTGCCGTCCGTACAAACACCCGACAGGTCCACCCCGTCGAAGGTGCACTCGAAGAAGGTCGACGCCGGCAGCGACCGACCGGCGAACGTCCAGCCGACAAACGACTCCTGGAGGATCTCCCCGTCGTAGCTCAGAATATCGTCGAGCTCATCCGGGAACATTGGCAGCCCGCATCAGGTTGGTTCCCAGAGAATTGACCCCCGTCAGATCGCAGTACGTCAGGTTCGTCTCGTCGATGTTCGCGCGGTAGAGATTGGCATGCCGCAGGCTGGCTTCGCGCATGTCGACGCGGCGCAGAATTGCCTCCGCGAACGTCGCCGCACCGGCATCGGCACCGACCAGGATTGTCTCGACCAACACCGCGCCGCGCAGCGATGCCCGGGTCAGGCGCGCGTCGGTCAAATCGACCTTGCCCAGGTCGGATTTGTCCAATTGTGCCGCGTGCAGGTCCACACCGATCATACTGGCGGCATTCCAGCCGGATCGCAGAGCCACCAGGTCGCGCATCACCGATCCATCGTAGACTGCCCCGCCGACACTGCCGGTATCCGAGAAGTTCGCGCCGGTGTAGTCCCCATCACGCTGCTTGCAGGCGACCAGCGCGGAGCGGGCAAACACTGTGCCGCGCGCCGACAAACGCTCCATCGACGCCTGCAGGAAGATGCACCGGTGGAACTCCGCACGGTCGAGAATCGCCTCGTCGATCGTTGCGGTCATCAGGATGACCTTCGTGAACCGCGCATCCGCCAGATTGGCGCGCGTCAGGTTGGCGTTGAGAGCAATCGAGTTCTCGACCGTGGTCGCCGATAGGTCGGCCTCAACCAGGTCCGCCTCGATCAGGCGGGCATCGGTCAGGTCTGACCGATTGAAACGGGCGCCTTTGGCCGAGACTTTCGACAGATTGGCGCCGCGCATCGCGCAGTCCGAGAACGTCGCGCCCGTGAGGTTGGCGCCGGTAAACACCGCGTCCTCCAGGTTCGCGCCCCGAAAATCAGCGTTGGTCAGATCGGCTCGTTCGAACTGCGCGCCGCGCAGGTCGCGTCCGGAAAAGTCAACGCCGGCAAGCACGGCCCCGGCCCAGTCCCGGCTGGTCAGGTCGCCTCCTGCCACCAGGCATTCCCGAATCATCTGACCCAAATACGTCGACGCCTCGAGGCGCAGCGGCTCAAGCGGCGCCAACGGCACGGGACTCATCCGACGACCGACCAGGAAGCCCTCTTCAAGCTTGACGGCTGCGTCCGCAATGCTGTCCTGCACCTGGGCCAGCGCTGCCTTCTCGTCCATGACCGTTGACGAGGGCTGCGCGTCCATCAACGGTTTGATCATCCCGGACTGCGGTCCCAGAGCGTCGATCTTCGTGCCCACCGCGGCCATCGCCTCGCTCGCGGGACCACCAAGGCCAAGCTGCTGGAGGAAAGCATCGACCCCTTCAGGGTCACTCGCGTCCGACGGTCGTTGCGGCGGCTCGACCTGTCCCCCGGCCGTCAGGTCCAGTCCGTTGATCTGATCCAGCATCGGCGCCGTCATCCGACCTTCCGGGCGTCCCTCGGCCCGGGCGCGCAGCGCGGCCTTCTCGTCATCCGACAGCGGTCCCTCAACGGCGCGCACCGCCTGGAGAGCAGCGACAATGTCGGCGAACGGATCGTCGGCCGGCTCGGACGCATCGGCGGGAGCAATCTCCTGGCGCAAGGCGTCCAGGGTCGGCATGTCGCTCGGCAGCATCGACGGCGAGCCATCCGCCGGCGTCGGGAACTTCGCAGCGGCCAACCGGATCTTGGCGGCGCTGGCGGCGTCCACGAGGCTGCCTCCCGGGCCGGCCACCACACCGGCGGTCTCGCTCAGCAGGGTGGCCGCCTGCTGTTTGGCGTTCGCGATCTGCTGATCGCCGTATGCCTTGAGATTGTTGAGGGCCTTCGACAAGCCCACCATGTCGACGTCCATGCGCTCTATGTCGCCGGGTGTGATCGTCGGCAGTGCAACCGGCAGGCGCGGCTTCGGGATCGAGCCTGGAAGCGGCGGCAGCGCCCCGGCTGCCTTGTAGGCTTGGGCAATCATTGCCTCGACCCGCTTGTCCCATTTGTCCTCGCGCTCGGTCGCGAGGGTTTCGCGCTCCGCCGCCCGGTCAGCAAGGTCGGCTTCGGGGATATCGGGGCGCAGCGGCTTTTCGTCGAAGAAGCTCAACGCCGCGGTTTCAGGATCGGTTCGCGCCCTGAGCGTCTTGGCGTAATGCTCCACCGAGCGCCTCGGCTCCTCCAGGCGCTCATACGCCAGCAGGATGTCGGCCACGTCCTTGCCATCGATGTCGGCAATCTCACACCCGCCGCGGTAGATCACCACACCTTTCAGTTGGCCGGGAAACAGCACCACGGTCTCGCACCGCATCTCCGTCTCGGTCAGCGTTCGCTGGCCGTCACGCTCATGATTCAAAAACGACCGGACCCGCATGCCCGGCAGACGGCTTTCGATCACCGGGTGGTCCGGATGCATCCCGGCAATGCGAATACGTTCATCGCCGACGAAGAACCCGGTCGTCCACTGATCGGACGGAACGGTGTTGTAGAAGGCCCAGTCGAAATCGACCGCGTGGCCGGGGTAGTGGTTCTTCAACCAAGCGTCATCATAGGTGCCCGCATAGCGCTGCCGAGCCGGCACCATGACGTCCATTGGCGCAACGCCGACCGGGTCAGGCGCGTGCCCGACGTCCAGAATCAGGTTTGCCGCGTCTTCAATATTCGGCAACCGCACCACGCGCCCCTCGGAGAGAGCTGCTTGCGCGGCGTCACCGGTGCCGGCCGGGTTCGCGGCAAAGTCGGGACCGCCGAACGCGCGCTCCCACACCAGCGGCATCCGCTCGAACGGCAGCGGCTTCGTGAACACCGCGCCATCGTTGAACAGTTCCCAGTGCCGATCGCCAAAGACGGTCAGGCGCTTGCGCACTGACCCGACCGAGAACTCCACCGCCATCTGCGTCACCGGTTGCCCACCGGGGGCCGCAGCATCGCCGATCACCACCACCTCGCCCTGCGGCTTCGGCATGCCGACGTCGAGGGGCGTCGAACCAAGCGCAGCGGCCGTCATCGGCCACATCTTGGTTTCCAGATCGAAGTCGCTCGGATCGAGAAGGTCAAAGTAACCCAGTGCGGTCACAAAGAAGTAGACCTTCGGCGGTTCTCGTTGAGCCCGGTTCAGGAGGCCAAGCCGCATGGGTTTTACGATCGTCATCCGCTCCTCGTCGTCGGCACCCGGGCGTTGACTCGACCATGCCAGAGCCTGTCCAAGGCTGCCAGATACTTGACTCGATTGCGCACCTTCGATCCGATGCAGATGTCAGAATCAGACCACATTACACACTTGTCATGAAACTAGGCTTCAAGACGCAAGAATTCTCGCTAAGTATTATGAGCACGAACGTCAGGCACTGAATTTCGACCGTGACCAGCAGACGAAGAGGGAGAACGACAAATGCCAATACCTGCTTATTTGACGCTGAGTGGAGCCAACCAAGGTGACATGTCCAGCGGAGCTTCCGGCGCCGACTCCATCGGCACTCTGTCCAAATCGGACCATGAGAACGAGATCCAGGTCCAAGCGTTCAAGATGAACATCATGGTTCCGAAGGACCCGCAGTCCGGTCAGCCAACCGGCCGCCGGGTTCATACCGGGATCACCTTCACCAAGGTGTTGGACAAGTCCTCGCCAATGATCATGCAAGCTCTGTCTACCGGCGAACAGATCAAGAAGGCAATATTCAAGTTCTTCCGCACTTCATCGAGCGGCACTCAGGAGCAGTACTACACCATCGAACTCGAGGAAGCGTTGATCACCGACGTTACGCCGTGGTTCCCGAACGCTCTGGACACGTCGAATGGTTCAATCGGTCACATGGAAGACGTCTCGATCTCCTACAAGAAGATCACGACCACTCATGAGGTTGCCGGAACGTCCGGCGCGGACGACTGGAACGCCTGATCGACAAATCCGACAGGGTCGGAGCCGCCGGGCATACTCGGCGGCTTCAACCTGTGGGTTGAACGATGGCCGCCCCTGAAACCCACGCCGAAGCCCAGGCTCGCTATCGCACCGGCGACCTCCTTGGTGCGAAAGCCCTGTTTGAATCAGCGCTCGCGGACGACCCCGGCCATTGGGCCAGCCGGCACGATCTGGGATTTCTGCTTCGCCAGTTGGGGGAGCGTGCCGGCGCGTTTCATCATATCCGGGCATCCATTGCCCTGGCGCCGGAACAGCCCATCGGGTGGACCACGGCGGGGTTGCTGATCGGTGATGCCGGGTCGTTTCAAACGGCGCGCCGTTCGATTGATCGTGCCCGCCTCATCGCGCCGGCAGAGCCAACCGCCCTGATCGCGCAGGCCGATCTGGTGGATGACGACGAGTGCCCGACTTTCGCCGCACAGTTGTCCGCGCGCCTTCGGCAACCGGACTTGCCGGATCGATTGCGAGCGCGGCTGCTGCACGCGCTGGGCCGGGTTCTGGACCGCCTTGACGACACCCCGCAGGCGTTCGCCGCGGTGTCGGCAGCTCACGCGATACGACGGCGGAGCCAGCCGTACGACCCGGCCGGTGACACCGAGTTCTTCGCATCGATCCAGGCGGCCTGCGGAACACGTTGGTGGGATCGCCCCGGATACGCCGGCCGCTCCGACGTACAACCGATATTCATCGTCGGCATGCCCCGGTCGGGCACCACGATGCTTGAGCAGATGCTGTCGCGGCATCCCGACGTGACCGCCGGTGGCGAGACGTTGATCCTGCAATCCCTGCTGTTCAGTGAATTGCCTCGACGCCTGAACCAGCCGTTCCCGGAGTGTCTGGCGTCTGCCACGCCCTCCGACTATGCGTGGGTTGCCGCGCGCTATGCGGAACGGATGCAGGATCGGTTGTCTGGGGCTACCCTGTTTACCGACAAGCTGCCGGCGAACTTCCTGCTCGCCGGCCCGATCCTGAAGATCTTTCCCGATGCACGGATCCTCAATCTGGTCCGGAATCCCCTCGATACCTGCGTTTCGTGCTACCTGACCGACTTCGCTCTCGGACACAACTACGCCACCGACCTCGCCGACCTCGGCCATCATTTCCGGCTGTATCGGTCCCTGATGGCGTATTGGCACGGGTTCGGCGATCCGCGTCTGCTGGACATCGACTACGAAGGATTGGTCGCCCAGCCTGAAGCCACCCTGACTTCTGCGCTCAGCCAGTGTGGCCTCAGCTGGGATCCGGCCTGCCTCGACTTTGATCGTGCGTCCAACCCGGTGAACACCGCCTCGTGGCAACGTATCCGTACACCATTGGACGCAGCCCGAACCGGCCGCTGGCGCCGCTTCGACCGCCATCTCGGCCGCCTGATCGGGTCGTTGACGAGCAGCAGCCAGGAACACGGGGACCATGCCCGACGGGCCCTGGTGTGGGAACCGGACCTGAAGGAAGAAGCCCTGGCCGTGCTTGAAGCATCGGCCGGCTTACGCGGCCGCGACGAAACGGCCCGTCAACTCGCCCGTCTCTTGCCGTTACTGGCCGCCGATCCACGAAGCCTGCTCCGGGCGGCCTCATCGGCCGAACGGTATGCCGAGTGGGCTCTCGCCCGAACATTCCTGCGGGCCGCGGCGCGCATGGCGCCCGGCGTTGCGGCCGTCCACACCAACCTGGCGGTTGCCCACGGTCGTCTTGGCGAAACGGCAGCCGCCACCGACGCCCTGCGCCGCGCCTTGTCGCTTACTCCGAATGCACCGGAGGCAGCATCGAACCTCGGCAACTTCCTTGCGCCGCGCGACTTGCCACGGGCAGCGACCTCGCACCGCCGCGCCACGATGATGGCCCCATACGATCCGGGACTCTACGTGAACCTGGGTATGACGCTGATGCGCAATGCAGGGACGGCCCCTGGCACCGAACGAGCGCTGCACCGCGCCATTGCACTGGATCCCGCAAGCCAGTCTGCCGGGCTGTCATTGTATCACCTTGAAGCGGTGGCCGAGCACCCCGAGGGCGCCGTGTTGCGGTTGGATCGCCTGCGCTGCGCCCACCCTACGGTGGGTGAGGTGCACTACGAACGCGGATGCGCGCTGCGGGACGCCAACCGTGACAACGAGGCAACGGAGAGCCTCCGGCGCGCCATTGTCCTGGCCCCGCAGTTCACCGCCTGGCGGCATGTGCTGGACTCGCTTACCGGCCACGCCTCGCGCGCCGCTCCCATCGACTACGTCCGCGAGTTGTTCGACCAGTACGCCGAACGGTTCGATCATCACCTGACCGAGGGACTGCGCTACCGCACGCCGGTGGCGCTCAGTGACGTTGTCGGCCGGGCCGATCCGCTGCGCCGACGCTTCGGCCGGGTCCTCGACCTCGGCTGCGGCACCGGGTTGATGGGTGCAGCGCTGCGCGACCGCTTCACGCTCGATCACCTGACCGGCATCGACGTCTCGGGCGCCATGCTTGCAAAGCTGGTTGAGAAGGGCGGCTACGATGCCACTGTCGAAGCCGATATCGAGACGTTCCTGGAGCGCCCGGACAGCGGCTACGACCTGATCGTCGCCGCGGACGTCCTGGTCTATTTCGGCAGCCTGGAGCGGTTGATTACCGGTGCCGGACGCGCGCTTGCCCCAGGGGGAATTCTCGCCATCTCGGTTGAGGAAGGAACCGGTGCGGCACCGTTCGAACTGAAACGGCATGGTCGGTACGCGCATCGCCGCGACTACATCGAAGCGCTGGCAGACGCCTGCGGGCTCAGCATGTCCCTTTCCGAGACGGCCGAGCTTCGCGACGAAGGTCGTCAGCCGGTTGTCGGTCTGCTCATGGTGCTAGAGCATTTTCCGATCACTCACGGTCATATCCGGCAGCAACAAAGTAGTTGAGGCACTCGACCGGGGAGAAGGTGTCGATGGCGCGGCCGATGGTGTCCCAGAGATCGTCGATGGTCCTCGGCGCGTGCTTCTTGAGGA
>NZ_JAVJSX010000012.1:0-217882 GCF_040219215.1 Thalassobaculum sp. | reverse complement strand
CTTCTCCAACATGTCGGAACGCGCGGCCAAGCTGATGCGCGAGGACATGCAGTCGCTCGGGCCGATCCGCCTGAAGGACGTGGAGGAGGCGCAGCAGGCGATGGTGCAGTCGGCCAAGGACCTGTCCGACCGCGGCGAGATTGTCATCGGCGGCTCCGGCGGCGACGACCAGCTGGTGTTCTAGCGTCGGTCCCGCAGCGGCTTGTTGCCTCCGTTCGGAGGCGATGGCACTGTCCGCGCCATGTCAGCATCCCTCCGTTCCGACACCCAGCGTGCCGACGATACGTTCCTGCGCGACATCTGGTATTTCGCGCTGCCGTCGGCCGAGTTGGGCCGCGGTGCACTGCGGTCGAAGACGCTGCTGGGCGAGCCGGTGCTGTTCGGACGCGACGACAGTGGCGCGGTGTTCGCGATGCGCGACATCTGCCCGCATCGCGGCATCCCGCTGTCCGACGGCCGGTTCGACCAGGGCGAGGTCGAATGCTGCTATCACGGCTGGCGCTTCGGCACCGATGGGCGTTGCACCGCCATCCCGTCGCTGACCACCGACCAGGCGATGGACGTCGACAAGATCCGGGTGCGTACCTACCCGGTGGTGGATCGCCACGGCGCAATCTGGATCTACATGCCGGCTGACCCTCGTTCGATCGCCGAACCCGCGGTGCCGCCTCCGGTGCTGCCTGACGTTACCAGCCGCGCGCCGGGACTGGTGCAGCGCATGAGCTTTCCCTGTCATATCGACCACGCCGTGATCGGCCTGATGGACCCGGCCCATGGCCCGTTCGTGCACACCAGCTGGTGGTGGCGGTCGCGCAAGTCGATCCATGAGAAGGCCAAGCGGTTCGGGCCGGTCGACCTGGGGTTCGCCATGCTGCGGCACCAGCCGTCGTCCAATTCCGCCGCGTACCGGTTGCTGGGCGGAGCGCCGACCACCGAGATCCGGTTTCACCTGCCGGGCATCCGGGTCGAGGACATCGAGATCGGCCGGCACCGGGTGTGCGGCCTGACCGCGGTCACGCCGGTCGACGCGACCACCACCGAGATTCACCAGCTGATGTTCTGGTCGATCCCCTGGCTGAGTGTGCTGAGGCCGGTGCTGGCGCCGTTCGTGCGGCGCTTCCTGGCCCAGGACCGCGACGTCGTAGTCCGCCAGCAGCGGGGCCTGGCGCACAACCCCACGCTGATGCTGATCAACGACGCCGACGTCCAGGCCAAGTGGTACTTCCGCCTCAAGAAAGCCTATGCCGCCTGGCGCGCCGATGGCGTGCCGTTCGAGAATCCGGTTCGCGAGACGACGCTGCGCTGGCGAAGCTGATGGACGGCCCGGCCGCCCTGCTGCGTGAACGCGAGTTGCAAGGGCTGCGCTGGTTCCTGTTCGCGATGGTCGGGGCCACCCTGACCTGGGGGATCGGCGGGCTGATCTTCATCAGCGGTGAGGCCGGCAAGGCTTTCTTGCTGGCTACCGGCGTGTTCGCCGCGGCCATCAATGCCGGACTTCTGGTGCTGCTGGCCCGGCGTCGGGCGATGGAGTTGATCGGCTTTGCCACCGTGGTGGTGGCCTTCGTCACGATCGCCCCGTCTCCGCTGCTGGAATGGCAGGCAGCCGGCATTGACCGGATCCCGGCGGCGTACGTGATCAAGACAGGCGTGCCGGCGGCCCTGGTGGTGTGCGCGCTTAGCGCCCTGACCCTGCGGCCGCGGTATCCGCTGATGGTCACAGGTCTGACGCTGGCCTATCAGCTGTTCCTGCTGGCGGTCGCGTTCGACGACCCGCGCACCGTCCTTGCCTCCGAAGCCACCTGGCAGGAGCACGTGATGGATCAGGACGTGCACCTCGGCAAGGTCGCCCATTCCCTCGGGCTGACGGCGGCGACCGGGCTGAGCATCGTGCTGGTCGCATGGGTCGCCCGCCAGACAGTGCGCCGGGCGGTAGCGCTGGAGCAGGCCAACAGCCAGCTGCGACGCTACTTCTCGCCCGAGGTCGCGGATCGCATCGCCGAGGCGGACGTGGACTTCATGCGGCCCGGAGGGCGGGTGCGTAACATCGTGGTCCTGGTGTCGGATCTCGCCGGCTTCACCCCGATGTCGCGGGCGCTCGGCCCGGACGCGACCCTGAAGCTGCTGGCCGAGTACCAGGCGCGGATGACGGCCGTCATCTTTGCCGAGGGCGGCTCGGTCGACAAATTCCTGGGCGACGGCATTCTGGCGACCTTCGGCACCACCGGGATTCGCCCGGACGCACCGTCGCGCGCGATCCGGGCGGCGATCCGAATGGTTCGCGCGCTGGCCGAGCTGAACGCCGAGCGCGCGGCCCGCCGCCAGCCGGCGTTGGAACAACGGATCGGCCTGGACATCGGTCCTGCCCTGGTCGGCAATGTCGGCAGTGCCGAGCGCCTGGAGTTCACGGTGATCGGCAACGTGGTCAATCTGGCGTCGCGTATCGAGCAGGCCTGCAAGATCACCGGCGATGCCGTACTGGCCAGCCGCGCGGTGGTGGATGCGGCCGGCACGAGCGTGGCAACCCTTGAGCGCGGATCGCTGCCGCTGCCGGGGGTGGAGAACCCGCCCGAGCTTCTTGCGATCGTGGACGAGGGCGAGCGATGACCTATCCCGGCCTCGCGGCTTTGCGCGCGGACTGGCGGTTGCTGGTGTTCGGGTTCCTGATGGCGTTCGCGTCGAGCCCCGGACAGACCTACTTCATCTCGCTGTTCTCCCAGCACTTCCGCGACGAATTCGGACTGAGCCACGCCAGCTTCGGCATGCTCTATTCGGTCGCCACCCTGGTCAGCGGGTTCCTGTTGATCTGGGCCGGCGGATTGATCGACCGGATCGACCTGCGGCTGTTCGCGGCGGTGGTGCTGTTCGGACTCGGCCTTGCCGCGACCGCGGCGTCGTCGGCTGTGGGTCCGCTGACCTTGGGAATCGCGATCTTCCTGTTGCGGTTTTTCGGACAGGGGCTGGCCTCGCATATTTCGGTAACCGCGACGGCGCGGTACGCCGATCCGGCGGTCCGTGGCAAGGCCGTCAGCCTCGCCACCCTCGGGTTTCCCGCCGGCGAGGCGCTGTGGCCCGTCATGGCGATCGCGGCGGTTGTGGCGTTCGGCTGGCGCCAGACCTACGGCGGCGCCGCGGTACTCGTGGTCGTGCTGATCATGCCGCTCGCGCTGCTGCTGTTGGCGTCGCACGGTCGACGGCACGCGGCCCTCCTGGAGCGTACCTCGGCCACCGGCTCGGCCGACGAAACCCGGCAATGGACCCGTGGCGAGGTCGCCCGCGACCCGTTGTTCCGCCGCGTCCTGATCGCGGTGATGGCGCCGTCTTTCATCGTCACGGGCATCCTGTTCCATCAGGTTCATCTGGCCGAGACCAAGGGCTGGGACCTTGCGGCGTTCGCTCTCGGCTATGTCGGCTACGCGATTTGCCAGGTCGGAACCGCGCTGGTCGCGGGACCGGTGATCGACCGCTTCGGCGCCCGGTGGACCGCCCGGTTCTACCTGGTGCCGCTGGGTGTCGGCCTCCTGGTGCTGGCGGTATTCGATCCGATCTGGTCGGGCTACCTGTTCCTGATGTCGGCCGGGGCGACGGCGGGGGTCAGCTCCACCCTGCTCGGAACCCTGTGGGCCGAGTTGTACGGCGTACGCCACCTCGGCGCGGTCCGTGCCCTGGTCACTGCCTGTTCCGTGGTGGCGAGCGCGCTGTCGCCGGCGTCGCTCGGCGTCCTGCTCAACCTGGGGGTCCCGATCGAGGCTTTGCCGCTGGGATGCGCCGTCTACGTGGCGGTGGGCGTGGCGATCCTGGTACGGCAGTTCTCCGGCGGCAGCCCGCCGATCGCGCCAGTGGTCGAACCCTGACCCGTCAGCCGAGCAGGGCCTGGCGGCGCGCCAGACTGTCCGCGGGCCATACTTCGCTGCGCCGGTAGAACTCCTCGAACGCCGGCGTACCGGCCGGCAGCGCCACCCAGGGCTGCTTGGTCGAGGTGAAGATGTGCACGTCGGGCGGCAGCCGGCTCGGTTGATCGAGCGTTCCGACCCGCACGAACCTTACCGCGTCGCCGGCGCCGGCATAGTTGCTCCACACTGCAACCCGACAGGTCGGGCAGCGGCTGATCTTCTGGCCCTTGCCGCTGTTCGAGGGCGTATTCACCGCCTCTGGCGCGCCGCTCAGCAGCTCGACCCGATCGGCCTCGATCATGGCGTTCAGGGCGAACGCCGTTCCGGTCTCGCGCTGGCACCAGCTGCAGTGGCAGCAGTGCACGAACATCGGCCGGCTGGTCAGGCGGTACCGTACCGCCCGGCAGGTGCAGCCACCCTCGGCGGTGAACTCGGTTTCATCGGTCATCACGCAGTCTCCCGGGCGCATGGTCGCACGGCGGGGATCATAGGCACGGCCGTCCGCTGCCGCACAAGGTGCCGTCCGCGAATGATGTCGTGACGGCCTAGGCGGTGAGGCGGGGCACCTCGCGGAGCGGCGGGACCGCAGTCTCGCCCTCGATCTCCGCGCGACGGCTGCGGAACAGCTCGACCAGCACGTCGATGACGATTCGCACGCGCGGCACATGGCGCAGGTCGGAATGTACCAGCAGCCACTGCTCGGCGCGGGCGTCGTCCAGGATCGGCGTGATCCGGCTCAACTGCGGGTCGGCGTCACCCAGAAAGCAGGGCAGGACCCCGACGCCGTTGCCGCCGCGAACGGCGTTGGCCAGCACGATGCCGTTGTTGGTGCGCACAGCCGGGCGTCGGTTGCCGAGCAACGCGGTCTGCCAGACTTGGCCCGGCATGTACTGGTGCTCGTCGTCGAAACCGACCCAGGGCAGCTCCTTCAGCGCAGCGGTCGAGCCGTCGCAGTCGGCGGCAAACTCGGGCGTACCATAGACGGCATAGGCAAAGGCGCCGAGCTTGCGACCGACCAGGCTGGCGAGGTCGGGGACCCGCGAGCGCACCAGCAGGTCGGCTTCGCGGCGCGACAGGTTGGCGGAGATGTGGGCGACGACGATCTCGAACTCGATGCACTGATGATTGGCACGCATCGCTGCGAGATGGCGGCCGAGAAAATCGGCGGTGGTCTCGTCGACCGAGATCCGCACCGTGCCGAGGTGCGAGCCGGACAGGCCGGCGCTGCGTCGGTCGATCGACTGGGAGGCGCGCTCCATCTCCTTGACATCATGCAATAATTCCAATGCCGGTTCGGTCGGCTGGAAGCGGTCGGGCAGCCGGTCGAACAGCCGGGTCCCCAACTCCTCCTCAAGCGTCTTGATCCGGCGGGCGATCGTCGGGTGGCTGACACGCAGCCGCTTGGCCGCTGCTGTCAGGCTGCCTTCCTCGGCCAGCGCCAGGAAGGTCCGCAGGTTGTCCCAGTCACCGATCATGGCACTACGGTAGTTGTTGCAGCTGATGGATATTCTGTACGTTTTTGTACGGTTGATCTTCGCTTTTGTCCACGGACGAACGAAAGCGTTCGACGTAGGGTGCTTCCGGTCATTGGAACGCTGGAGTGGCGAGCATGCATTTCGAACCTCGTCTTTGGGCCTTCACCAAAGGTGTTCGCGGACGGATCGTCTGGGCGGTACTGGTCGGGTTGATCGCGGTTGGCCTGGGCGTAGCACGGCTGGCGCTGCTCGGCTGGTTGATCGCCCGGGTGTTCGCCGGTGACAGCCTGACGGATCTCCTGCCGGCGGCGGTCGGCGTGGCCGTTGTGATGGTGCTGCGCGGGGTGTTCGAGCAGTGGCGTAACATGATCGCCCACGAGACCGCGGCGATCGTCCAGAAGCACCTGCGGCGTGCGCTGTTCGAGCGCCTGACCGCCCTGGGCCCGGCCTATGTCGGCAGCGAGCGGTCCGGCGACCTGACCCTGGCGCTGATCGACGGCGTGGAACAGTTGGAGACCTATTTCGGCCAGTACCTGCCGCAGCTGCTCGTGGCGGTCCTGACCCCGGTCCTCATCTTCGCGTTCGTCGCCTGGCTCGACCTGCCGGTGGCGGCGGTGCTGTTGGGCTTTGCGCTGATCGCCCTGCTGGCTCCGGCGATGTGGCACAAGCGTGACACCGCGAACTCCAAGGCCCGGCAGCGCGCCTACGCCGCGTTCGCCGCCGAGCTGCTGGATTCGATCCAGGGGCTCGCCACCCTGAAGGCGTTCGGGCAGTCCGGCGACCGCGCGAGCATGCTGGCCGACAAGGCGCGCGAGCTGTTCCGCACGACCATGTGGGTGCTCGGCACCAATACCGCTGCACGCGGCATCACCGACGCCTCGATTGCCATCGGCGCCGCTGCCGCCCTGGCACTCGGTGCGTGGCGGGTCGAGGCCGGGGCCATGGAGCTGTCGGCGCTGCTGGTCATCCTGATGATGGGCGTGGAGATCTTCCGGCCGATGCGCGACCTGCGCACCGTGCTGCACCAGGGCATGGTCGGCCTGTCGGCTGCCCAGGGGCTGTACCGTTTGCTCGACGCTCGGGTACCGGTGGTCGACGCCCCGGCGCGCGCCGTGCCGGACCTGGAGCCGAGCATTGCGTTCGAAGGGGTCCGCTTCGCCTATCCGGGCAGCCGGCGGGTCACCCACGAGGAACTGAGCTTCGCGGTGCGGCCGGGCGAGCGGATCGGCGTGGTCGGCCCGTCCGGCGTCGGCAAGTCGTCGATCGTGCGGCTGCTGCTGCGGTTCTACGACCCTGATGCCGGAACCGTGCGGATCGGCGGCGAAGATTTGCGCGGCCTGCCGTTCGAGGCGATCCGCTCGCGCATCGCGGTCGTCCAGCAGGACGCCTTCCTGTTCCACGGTACGATCGGCGAGAACATCCGCCTGGGGCGCCCGGACGCGAGCGAAGCCCAGGTGATCGAGGCGGCGCGGGCCGCCAACATTCACGGCTTCATCGATGGTCTGCCGCAGGGCTACGACACCGCGGTCGGCGAGAAGGGCATCAAGCTGTCGGGCGGGCAGCGCCAGCGGGTGGCGATTGCCCGGGCGATCCTGCGGGACGCGCCGATCCTGGTGCTGGACGAGGCACTGTCGGCCGTCGATGCCGAGAACGAGGCGACCATTCAGGCAGCCCTCGATCGGCTTATGCAGGGGCGCACCACGCTGATCCTGGCGCACCGGCTGTCCAGCGTGATCGACTGCGACCGCATCCTGGTGCTCGACGACGGCCGGGTGGTCGAAGAGGGGCCGCATCGCGAGCTGCTCGCCAAGGGCGGGGTCTATGCCTCGCTGATGGCGGCGCAGGTCCGCGACTCCGAGCGCGCGGCGAACGATGGCGATCTGGACGAGGCGCCTGCAGCGGCCGCCACCGAGGCGGCAGCGTCTACCCGGCGCTACGACGTGCTGGGCGGGCCGACCGAGGGGATCGTCGCGGCCGAGGGCCTTGGCTGGATGCGGCTGGTCGGCATGCTGATGGCGATGATCGTTCCCTGGAAGGGGCGGATGACCCTGACCTTCCTGTTCGGGGTGACCCGGGTGATCGCGTTCATCGGCGTCGGGGTGATCAGCGCGCTGATCGTGCTGGCGCTGAAGGAAGGGCGGCCGTTCGAGCCGCTGCTGCCGTGGCTGTTCGTGACGGCACCGCTGGCCGGCATCCTGCACTGGGCGGAGTCCTGGCTGGCCCACGACGTGGCGTTCCGGCTGCTGGCGGAGATGCGGATCGCGCTGTTCGACAAGCTGGACAAACTGGCGCCGGCCTATCTGGTGCGACGGCGCACCGGTGATCTGATGGGAATCGCCACCCAGGATGTCGAACTGGTCGAGTATTTCTTCGCCCACACCGTGGCGCCGGCGTTCGTGGCGGTGCTGGTGCCGGCGGCAGTGCTGGCGACTCTGGCCTGGGCCGACGTCTGGCTGGCGGTCGCATTGACCCCGTTCCTGCTGGCGGTCGGCCTGTGCCCGTGGCTGATGCGCGGTCGGGTCGACAGCCTCGGTTCCAAGGCGCGGGAAGCTTCCGGCGAACTGGCGGCGCACGCGGTGGATTCCGTCCAGGGCCTGGGCGAGATCGTCGCGAACCGGCAGGAAGCGGCGCGCGGCGACGACCTCGACCGGCTGACCGACGCTCATGTCGGGCATCGCATGCCGTTCTTCCGGGAACTGACCGCCCAGCAGAGCCTGCTGGAAGTCCTGACCGGCCTCGGCGGCCTGGCCATCGTGGTGACCGGAGCGTCGCGCGCGGCGGCCGGTGCCATCGATCCCGGCCTGCTGCCGCTGCTGACCCTTCTGGCGCTGGCTGCATTCCTGCCGGTATCGGAGATCGCGCAGATCGGCCGGCAGCTTGCCGACACGCTGGGAGCGACGCGCCGCATTCACGCGGTCGAAGTCGAGGTGCCGGTGGTCCAGGACGGCCCTGGTGTCGCGACCGCGCGGCCGGCCGGCGGTGTCGCGCTGTCGGTGGAGGATGTCCGCTTCCGCTACCCCGGCACCGACCGGCCGGCGCTCGACGGTGTGACGTTTGCGGTCGAGCCAGGCCAGACCGTGGCGCTGGTCGGCCCATCCGGCGCCGGCAAGACCACCACCGCGCAGATGCTGATGCGATTCTGGGATCCCGAGTCCGGGCGCGTCCTGCTCGACGGCCTCGACCTGCGGGCCCACCGGCTGGAGCAGGTGCTGGACCGGGTCGCCCTGGTGGCCCAGGACACCTACCTGTTCAACGACACGCTGGAGGCCAACGTCCGGATGGCCAAGCCGCATGCCAGCGATGCCGAGTTGCGGGCCGCCGTCGATCATGCGGCGCTCGGCGATCTGGTCGACAGTCTGCCGGATGGCCTGGCGACCCGGGTCGGCGAGCGCGGAGCCAGCCTGTCCGGCGGTCAGCGGCAACGGGTGGCAATCGCCCGGGCCTTCCTGAAGGATGCGCCGCTGCTGATCCTCGACGAGGCGACCTCGCATCTCGACGCGGTGAACGAGCGGCTGGTGCGCGGCGCGCTGGAACGGCTGCAGCAGGGTCGGACGACGGTGGTTATCGCCCACCGGCTGTCGACGGTGCGTGAGGCCGACCGGATCGTGGTGCTGGAGCACGGCCGGGTGATCGAGATCGGGCGGCACGACGAGTTGCTGGCCAAGGGAGGGCTGTACGCCCGGTTGGTCAGCCGGCAGTCGGGATCGGGCAGGGCCGCTGCGGCGGAGTAGGGAGCGTCAATCCTCCGCGAAGTACTTTTCCCAAGGCCGGATGACCCTTGGCGGGTCTGCCAGATGGGGCGTCTCGTAGTCCAGGGTGAGATTGGGATTGTAGTAGGGGTCGGCGTCGAACGTCGTGTTCCAGCGGGTCTGCATGGTGCGGACTTCCGACGCGAAGCGCTCCAGCTTCTCGGGCTCCGTGTCCTGGCCGCGGCTCACGGACTCATGATGATAAAGCTCGGCGTATGGGCTCCAGACGATGCGGTAGCCAGCCTTGCGAACCTTCAGGCAAAGATCGACGTCGTTGAACGCCACCGAGAGGTGGTGCTCGTCCAGCCCTTCGACTTCGTCCCACACCGTCTTCGGCATCAGCATGCAGGCTGCGGTGACCGCCGTGAAGTTCTGGACGATCCCGGCCCGCCCGAAATAGCCCCGTTCGCTCCGCGGCAACCGCTTGTCGAAATGCCCTGCCACGCCGCCCAGGCCAACGATCACGCCGCCATGCTGCAGGGTGTCGTTCGGATAGTACAATTTGGCGCCGACCGCCCCGACTCCCGGCTGTACGACCTGACGGACCATCTCGGTCAGCCAGTCCCGGTTGATGGGCTCGATGTCGTTGTTCAGAAGCCCGAGGATCTCGCCCTTGGCCATTCGCGCGGCGCGATTGTTGAGGCGCGAGTAGTTGAACGGCCCGTCGTCGCGAAGGACAGTGATCCTTGGGTCCTTCCCAAGCGCTTCGAGATACTCAAGCGACTCATCCTCGTCGCTGCCGTTGTCGACCAGGATCAGTTCCCAGTTGGGGTAGTCGTTGTGCTCCCGGATGCCGTCGATGCACAGCTTCAGCACCTCGGCCTTGTTGCGTGTCGGCACGATCAGGCTGACGAGCGGGAGCGTCTGCGGCAGCGCGTAGATGACCCGGTGGCTGAACCGATCGGCACCCGGCACGACCTCGCCATCAACCCCGGTCCGCTCGAGATGCTCGGTGATCGCCCGCCGGGCGGCCTCCAATGCGTAGTCCTTGGCTTCATCGGCACCGGCCACCGATCCGGCCACCGCGCGCCAGTGATACAGGACATGCGGGATGTGTCGGATCCGCTCCGCAGTCGTCCGCTCGATCACGCGTAAGGCCAGATCGTAGTCCTGGCTGCCTTCAAAGCCTTTCCGGAACCGGCCGACGGCTTCGACGAGGCTCCGGCGGTGGGCGCTCACGTGGTTCAGGTAGTTCTGCGCCAGGAACATGTCCGGCGACCAGTCCGGCTTGAAGTAGGGCTGATAGGCTTCGCCGTTGTCGTCCAGCTTGTCTTCGTCGCTGTAGATGACGTCGGCGTTGGGGTGGTCGTTCAACTCGCTGGCGATCATGTAGAGCGCGTGGCTCGTCAATTCGTCGTCGTGGTCCAGCAGGACCACGAAATCGCCCGTCGCAAGGTCAAGCGCCGAGTTTGACGCCGCTGAGATGTGACCGTTGACCTCCCGGAACACCGTCTTGATCCGGTCGTCCTCGCCGGCGTGGCGGCGGATCACTTCCTGTGTTTCGCCGTGCGTCGAAGCGTCGTCCGCGATGCACAGCTCCCAGCGCGGATAGATCTGGTTGCGAACGGACTGGATCGCGCGGTCCAGGACTTCCGGGTCGGTGTTGTAGGTCGGCATGATCACCGACAGAACCGGCTTGGCCTTCATCTTCTTGATGTGGTCGCCGATTGCCTGGACGTCGGCCTCAGTCAGCGTTGCGTACGCGTCGCACCACTGGTGATAGGCGGGAAGCGGTGTCGTGGCTTGACGAAGCAGGCCCTGTTTGACCTCGCGGATGCCACCCCGCTTCAAGGCGGTTCGAAGGCCGTTCCAGATGCGGATCCGGGAATCGCGGTTGGTCAGCGCTGGCCTGATCCGCTGCCAGACCAGGAGGATTCCAAGCATGACGCTGTTCAATTCACGGACGCGAATCGGTTCCAGCTTGAACTCGCCGATGAATGTCACCGGATCGAAGCGGATTGCCGTCACCCGATCGGGCAACCGGACGATGACCTTGCCATGGCCGTTCCGCGTCGGGGGAAGGCGGATGCGATCCGATTCCTTGATGCCGGCGCCCTGGTCGATGAACAAGAACGGCGACGCGACGCGCTTGGCCTCGATCCGGTACTCGACCTCCACCCAGCCCGTCGGCAAGCGTCCGCGCCGAGTGTCCAGAATCATGTAGGGATGCAGCGACTCGGCCTCGAAGTGACCGTGACCGAGTGGACGCAGATTGACGAAACTGATTGGCATCAGTTCAAGCGTGCGCAGGCGCAGCGCACCGAGAATTCCCGATACAACCCGGGTCACTAGGCGCAGCGGTCGCGTCACCTTCCAGGAAAACGTCGACGCGACGTATCGGAAGTTCTGGTGCAGGCGGGCGATCTCGCTGCGCAGTTCGTGCTGTTCGGCGTCCTTGCCGCTTATGATCTGCTGCAAGTCGTCTATGGCGCGCGCTTGCGAGCGCGCGAGTTCGTCGTGCGTTGATCGCAGATTGGCGATGATGGCATCGCGCTCGGCGATCCTGGTGTCGCGTTCGGCGATCCGGGCCTCGCGCTCCCCGACCCGACTTTCCTGCTCGGAAGCCCAGATCTGCCGTTCATGCAGGCGCTGATGCAATGCGTTGATCTCGTCGGCCAGCCGCTGTTCGCGCGGCGCGGCGTCGCCCACCACGTCGTCGTAGTACCAGCCCGCGAGGTCGAGCTCCGCCGCCAGGAGATCAAGGGCGGCCTCGGCCTCGGCGTCCGGTCCGGTGAGCAGTCGGCCGAAAGCATCGTGGGCCGCGCCAACCCAGCGTGCCAGGCAGGCATCTTCCTTCAGCAGTTCGTCGTGGAACGAGAAGTGGCGGAGCTGCGGTTTCAGGAATGCATCGATTGCATCCGACGCCCCGCTGTCGTCCAGCGCGAGCGGCAGGCCGAGTTCATCGGCGATCCGCTGCAGTGTCGCGCGCCAGTCCGACATCAGAGAGGCGTAGTCGACGAAGACCCGGGGTGTGCCCCGGGTATGTCGCTCGGATTCGAGCGCGTGGCGGAGCCACAGCAGATACCCTCGTCCGCTCGACAGGCCATCGCGCTGCTGCAGGGAGCGAACGATTTCCAACGGGTGCCGCAGCATGATGACCCAGGCCGGCGTGGCATCCGTTTCGTGGGCCACCTGCTCCCACAGCGGCACGAACCGGCACATGCGCGGGTCCTTGACACCCCACAGTGCCGTGCTGCCGAAGTCGTCGTGCATGCGGGTGGCGATGCGCGCCCTGATCTCCGCCGTCTCCGGTCGATCCAGCCAGTCGCTCGCCACGGCGCGAGGGTCGTCCCAGGTCATGCCCAGTTCGGCGAGCAGTTCTTCGTGCAGTTCGACGACGCTCTGGTGTTCCCAGAACCCGGTCTCATTGTTGCCGGCTGCCGGCGGCAGAAGATTGTCGCCGAGTGCGACGCCGAGCAGGTTCAAGGCACGGGTCAGGGCCGACGTGCCGCTTCGGTGCATGCCGAGGATGAGGACCGCGGTCGCACGTTCCGGCACGGCCGGATCGGATGTCCCGCGGGCCTTGGGCGTGGTTGTCGTGGCCATGGTCGCCGTATTCCCCGTGTCCTCAGTATCGCCGGTGTCGGATACCGGTTCGTTACAGGCCGGTCAACGCGACTGCCGGCGGCCGCTACAACGCATCGGCAAAGCCGCGCCGGGTGCGCTGGAACCACATGTAGCCAAGTTGAGCGACGACCAACGCGATCGCAGTGTACAGGCCGAGGGCCTGCCAGTCCGGCATTCGACCGTACAGTACCACTGCGCGAACCTGATCAACGATCAGACTGAGCGGGTTGAGGTAGACGATGCCGCGCATGGTCTCGGGCAGGCGTTCGACCGGAAAGAAGATCGGGCTGACGAACAGCAGGACGGTGCTGATGACCGACGTGACCTGTCCGATATCCCGCAGGAACACGCCGAGCGATGCCAGCAGCCAGGTGATCCCGACCATCAGGATCAGCAGGGGCGCGACCGTCACCGGCAGGAGTACAACGGTCCACGCCAGATCGCGGTCCAGGATCACATGGGCCGCCAGCAGCACCACCATGCTGACCGCGGTGTGGAACAGGGCGGACAGCAGCACCGTGTAGGGCAGGATCTCCAGCGGGAAGATCACCTTCTTAACGAAGTTGGCGTTCTCGATCACAAGGGTCGGCGCGCGCGTGAAGCATTCGGTGAACAGCCCGTGTACGATCAGCCCCGAGAACAGGATGACGGCAAACGCGACCTCGCCCTGGTCTTGGAGCCGGTCGCTCCACCGGACCTGCAGCACGACCCCGAAGACATAGGTGTAGACGCACAGCATCAGCAGCGGCTGGATCAGCGACCAGACCAATCCGAGGGCCGACCCGCGGTAGCGTCCGACGACATCGCGCCTGGCCAGCTGCCAGATCAGGTGCCGGTTGTTCAGGAAGCTGCGAATCGGACCAGGTATCATCACATCTCGGCAGGTTCCCGCCGGCAGGGAAAAGTGACAGGCGGTTTACAAAGGCCGGCGTTTCATAAGACACTCGCGCCGGCTGGCAAAGGCTGAAGTTTCAGGTTTAACTCGCGGCGGCGTTTGGTATAAGCCGGCGTAGCTGAGCGATCGAACAAGACGCGGGACGGACGAGGGTCATGGGAACCTATCTGGACGATCTTTGGAACGACCTGGAGAAGACGTGGGATCTCGCTATGGAGATCAACGATCTTCCGGAAGCGGAGCGCGGTGACGTTGCCTCGGCTTGGGCGAAGTTCAAGGCGTCTGAGCTGGTCGATTCGTCGCGCACCGAGAAGGAAGCGGCGGGTGCTTTGCCGCCGCAGAAGGTGTTTTGCACAAACATCTATGGAATCCAGTACAATACCGAGACCAAGTATTGGATCCCGTTCCGCCATGGCGAAATCGATCTGGCTAAATTCACCGAGGACTGAGATGAGCGTTCGGTCGCCGTCGACCGGACGTTATGATACGGTGACCGGAGCGCGACGACGCGCTGTCAGCCCGGTCTAGCGAAGGCGAATATGCAGCCGCGCGGTCCCGTCACCGTACATGGCCTTCTGAAGGCTTGTTACACAGCCTTCGCTGCATGCGGGGCGTTCAGCTTCTTCGTCAATCTGCTGATGCTGACGATGCCGCTGTTCATGTACCAGGTGTTTGACCGGGTGCTGGCCAGCCGCAGTTCCGCCACCCTGTTCCTGCTGCTGCTGATGGCAACCGTCGCGCTGGGCGTACAGGCGGCGCTGGACAGCATTCGGGCGTTCGCGTTCGTTCGGGTGTCGCGCTGGATCGACCGGCGCATCGGCCCGCTGCTGCTGGCCGCAATCGTGGTCGATGCCCTGGACCGTTCCAAGACCGGATCGATCCAGGTGCTGCGGCAACTGGCGGTGCTGCGCACCTTCCTGACCGGCCCGGGCATGCTGACCATGCTGGACCTGCCCTGGGTGCCGGTGTTCCTGATCATCATCTTCTACGTCAACGCGCCCATGGGACTGGCCGCGCTGGGCGGTGCCCTGGTCATGCTGATCCTCGGCATCGTGAACGACCGGCTGACCCGTCCGGCCCTGGCGGAAGCCCAGCAGCATTCCGCGACCGCCTTCCAATCGGCCGATTCGGCGGTGCGCAACGCCGCCGTGGTCGAGAGCATGGGGATGCGTCAGTCGATCCTGCGCCGCTATCACGACGCCAACGAGAAGGTCCTCGACCTGCAAGGCAAGGCCAGCGACCGCGCGGCGATCTTCCTGGCGATCTCGAAGTCGGCGCGCATGCTGGTCCAGATGATCATCATGACGGTGTCGGTGACCCAGATCATCGATCCTTCGACCCCGATGACGCCGGGGCTGATGATTGCGGCCGTGCTGATCCTGGGCCGCGCCCTGCAGCCTATCGAGGCCGGGGTCGGCCAGGCCCGCTCCACGATCGAGGCCTATCAGGCCTACCGGGCAGTGGAAGAGGTGCTGGAGGCCGCGCAGGACCGCCTGGAGAAAATGGAACTGCCGCCGCCGGAAGGCAATCTTTCGGTGGAGAACCTGTACTTCCAGCCTCCGGGCCTGACGAAGCCGATCCTGCAGCGCATCAGTTTCGAGCTCGCAGCCGGCGAATCCCTCGGAGTGATCGGCCCGTCCGCGGCCGGCAAGTCGACCCTGGCCCGACTGCTGGTCGGCGTCGCCAAGCCGACCATCGGCAACGTTCGCCTGGACGGCGCCGACGTGTTCACCTGGGACGGCGAGGAACTCGGCCGGCATGTTGGTTTCATGCCCCAGGACATCGAGCTGTTTCCGGGGACGGTGGCCGACAACATCGCCCGTTTGGAGGAAAGCCCCAATCCGGAATTGGTGGTCAAGGCGGCCAAGCTGGCCGGGCTGCACGAGATGATACTGCGCCTGCCGGACGGCTACGACACCGAGATCGGCTGGGCCGGACAGATCCTGTCGGGCGGTCAGCGCCAGCGCGTCGCTCTGGCTCGCGCGCTGTATGGCGACCCGCGGGTGGTGGTGCTGGACGAGCCGAACGCCAATCTGGATACCCAGGGCGACGACGCGTTGATCCATGCGGTCCATGAAATGAAGGCCGCGGGGGTCACGGTGGTCCTGATCACCCACCGCCCGCAGACGATGTCGCTGATGGACAAGGTCCTGGTGCTGCAGAACGGCACGATGCAACGGTTCGGTCCGCGCGAGGAGGTGCTGCCGTCGCTGCCGCCGAGTGCCCCGCGCCCGCCGCAGGTCGGAGCACCCCCGCCGCGTCTGGATGCGCCTGCCAACCGGCAGACCCCGCCCGAAGCGCCGCGGGCGCCGGCCGCGCCGCCTGCAGCACGCACATCGGACCCCGTGGTCGCCCGCCACCCTGCCGTGGCAGTTCCGCCGGATGACGGATCGGAGATGGTGCGCGATCTCCGCGACGACCCGGACGACCGGGGGATCACCAGCGATGAGGAAGCGCCCGACGAGGCGCCGCGCCGCGTCGTGCCGCCACCGGTACCGCGCCCGGTGGGTGGTCTTGGTGTCGTGGTGCGCCCGCCCGGCGCTATCAAGGCACAGTCGACCTCGTTGAAGGTGCAGAACGTGCAGGCGATTTCCGCCCGACCCAACAAGCAGGGATAGGGAGGCCGGTCCGTCAATGGCTCTGGTGCGCAGCGAAGGAAGCCGTGACCTGTCGCGCTGGAGCGATCCGCTCGGCGACGACGAGGCCAACCCGATCGGGTGGCGCGGCGTGCTGTGGCTCGGCTACGGCATCGTGTTCCTGTTCTTCGGATTGTTCGGTGTCTGGGCGGCGCTGGCGCCGCTGGAATCCGGGGCGGTCGCCCAGGGTCAGGTCCAGGTGGTCGGCAACCAGCGGGTGGTCCAGCATCTGGAAGGCGGGCTGATCAAGCAGATCCTGGTGAAGGAGGGACAGCGGGTCACCAAAGGCCAGCATCTGGTGGTTCTCGACGGCACCCGTGCCCAGACCCAGTTCGACCGGGTTCACCAGCAGTATCTGGCGGCGCTGGGCCGCGAGGCGCGGCTGCTGGCGGAGCGGACAGGGGCGACGACGATCAACTTTCCCGAAGAGTTGATCCGTGCCACCGGCCAGCCCGGCGTGGCTGACATCCTCGACGGCGAGCAGCGGCTGTTCGACGGACGCCGCGCCGCGGTGAGCAGCCAGCTGAGCCTGCTCGACCGGCGGATCGACAAGGCCCGCGAGGAGATCACGGCGCTGAATGCCCAGCAGCGCTCCGACCGCCGTCAGTTGGCGATCATCAACGAGGAGATCGTCGGGGTCCGCGAGTTGTACGAGAAAGGACTGGAGCGCAAGCCGCGGCTGCTTGCCCTGCAACGCACCGAGGCCGAGCTGGAAGGGTCAATCGACAACCGCCAGGCGCTCAAGGCGCGCGCCGCCCAGGCGGTGTCGGAGACCGAGTTCCAGAAATCGGGCCTGATCGAAAGCACCATCGCCGAGATCGAGACCGACCTGCGGGCCGCCCAGATCGAGCTGGAAGACCTGCGCCAGCAGATGACCGCCGCGCAGGACGCATTGACCCGGACCACTATCGATGCACCGGAGAGCGGCAAGGTCTACGGCCTGCGCTTCCACACCCACGGCGGGGTGGTGGCGCCCGGTGACGCCATCCTCAATCTGGTGCCGGACGACGAGGAACTGATCGTCAAGGTCCAGCTCGACCCGAACGACATCGACACCGTGCAGGAGGGTGCCGCCGCGACGGTCCGGCTGACCTCGTTCAACCAGCGGACCTTCAAGCCGATCGACGGCACGGTCACCCAGATCTCGCCGGACGTGGTCCAGCCCGACAAGGGACCGCCGTTCTACGAGGCGCGCATCCGGCTCGATGCCGACATGATGAAGCGCCTCAACGTCGAGATCGTGCCGGGCATGCCGGCGATGGCGATCATCGCGACCGGCGAGCAGACCATGCTCGACTACCTGATCTCGCCGATTACCCGGTCGCTCGAGACCGCGCTTCGGGAGAAGTGATCCGGTGAGCGTGCCCCCGCCCGGCCTGACACCATCGTTCCTGCCCTACGGCCGCCAGGTCATCGACGACGACGACATCGCCGCCGTGGTCGAGGTGTTGAAGGGGGACTTCCTGACCACCGGACCGACGGTCGACGCGTTCGAGGCGGCGTGCGCGAAGGCGCTCGACGTGCCGTACGCCGTGACCTGCTCCAGCGGGACGGCCGGACTGCATCTGGCGACGCTTGCGCTCGGCCTCGGGCCCGGCGACGCGGTGGTGGTGCCGAGTGTAACATTCCTGGCCAGCGCCAATTGCGCCGCCTATGTCGGTGCCGACGTGGCCTTCGCCGACGTGAACCCCGATACCGGGTTGATGGAGTTGCCGCATGCCGAGGCCGCCGCCGCACGGGCCGGTCGCGACCGGGTCAAGGCGATCGTCGCGGTCCATCTGAACGGCCACTGCGTCGACGTGGCAGCCCTGGCGTCGGCGTTCCCCGGCGTGCCGATCATCGAGGACGCCTGCCATGCGCTGGGTGGGCGGATGCGCGGTGGCGATCAGGCCTGGCACACCGTCGGCGCCTGTCCGGACAGCGCGATAGCCATGTTCTCCACCCATCCGGTCAAGACCATCGCCACCGGAGAAGGCGGGGTGATGACCACCCGCGACCCGGTGTTGGACGAGCGGATGCGGCGGATGCGCAATCACGGCCTGGTGCGCGACCCGGCGCGCTTCACCGAGCGCGACCGCGCCTTCGACGCCGGCGGTGCCGCGAACCCCTGGTACTACGAGATGCCGGAGCCGGGCTTTAACTACCGCCTGTCCGACATCCACGCCGCCTTGGGCATCCGGCAGCTGGCCAAGCTGCCGCGGTTCGTGGCGGCCCGGCGGGCGCTGCGGGCGCGCTACGCCGAGCGCCTGGACCGGCTCGGCCCGCACATCCACGCGCTGCCGGTCGCGCCGGGCTGCGAGCCGTCCTGGCACCTGTCGGTGGCGCTGGTCGACTTCGCAGCGCTGGGGATCGAGCGGGCGGCGGTGATGAACGCCCTGCGCGCCGAGGGCATCGGGACCCAGGTTCACTACGCCCCGGTACACCTGCAGCCCTACTACCGGGCCAAGCACCCGACGCCGGAACTGCCGGGGGCGGCCGCGTACTACGCGCGTTGCCTGTCGCTGCCGTTGTTCCCGGCCATGACCGACGCCGACGTCGACCGGGTGGTCGACGCCCTGGCCCGCGTCACCGGGGTCGTCTGAGGCCGCTCGGCCCGACCCTATGCGGCGAATCCGGCCGCTACGCTGCCCAGCGCTCCGAAGTCGCCGGACACCCGCTCGCCCGGCACTATGGCGATCGGCACCACGCAGGTGCCGGTGGTGACCACCTGCCCGGTGCGCAGGGTGACGCCGTGGGCCGACAGCTCGTTGACCAGCCAAGCCAACGCGGCGCGCGGGTCGCCCAGCACATTCGCGCCGATGCCGTCGCGGGTCGTGTTGTCGGCCAGTGTTGCGGTCACCCGGTGGGCGGCCAGATCGAGCGACCGCCAGTCGGCGGTGACCTCCGCTCCGAGAATGAAGTCATGAGCGCAGGCGTTGTCGGCGATCAACTGGGCCCCGCCGGCGGAGGCGAAATCGGCAAACCGGGAATCCGGCACCTCGATCGCCGGGTGCAGGGTGGCGACCGCGTCCAGCACCTCGGCCTGGCTGTACGGCTCGGCGCGCGGCGGCAGGTCGCGGGCGAAGCGGAAGGCGAACTCCAGCTCGGCGACCCGCATCCGGTTGCCGGCCAGCGACAGGGTGGCACCCGGCGCGTGCACCCGCTCCGCCAGGATGCGCCCGGCCAGCGGCCCGTCGACCCCGATATGGCCCTGGCCGGCGCTGCTGGTCGCGGCGATCTTCCAGCCATACAGCGCGGACGCGGACCGGTTCTCCAGATGTGCCTGGATCGCATAGCCCTCGGCGCGGGTCGCCGGACGCAGCCCGTCGGGCAGGGCGTCCAGCACGGTTCCGGCCTGCCAGTGCCGCCAGATCAGCCCGGCGGCTTGTTCGGCTTGAGATGTGTTCACGGGACCCTCCGTCGCGGCGCGCCAGCATGTCGTAGCAGGATCGCGCGCGGCGTCGAAGAGTATCCGTGACGCGACGCTGACCGAGAAGGGGGCGTGCGGTCGCCTTACCGGTACTTCGCCTCGAAGGTCAGCAGTTCGGTGTCGTAGGCGTCTGCAAAGATCAGGCGGTTGCCATCGATCTTCCACGTCCGGGTGCGGTCAAGGTCGCGGAGGAACGCCTGTTCCTGCTCCATGCCGCTGGCACAGGCCATCTGGGTGCTGGGGCCGAGCGACAGGGTAATCAATTCATCCGACTGCGCGAACTGCCCGCCGATGCCGTTGCAACCGCCGCTGCCGCTGAACTGGCTGATGTCGGGGTTCAGGATCAGGTGCGGCTCCTTCTGGCCGGCGATCGCGGTCACCGGCTGCGAGCCGAGGCGGACCAGTTTCCAGTAGGTGTTGCGCAGCGGGGCGTCGGTGCTTGTTGCCGGGGCTGCGGGTGCGACCGATGACGCGGCCGGGCCGAGCTGGGTCGGCGGGGTCCAGGCGGCGGACGGCGGCGGGGCGCAGGACTCGCCGGGCCGCAGCGCGACGAAGCGGTCGACCGTCAGGACCCGGCCGAGGCCGCTGCCGTCGGTGCGTGGCTGGATGGTGATGCGGCCCTCGACCTCCGCCAGGATCTCCTGGCCAGGCCGCCCCTGCTCGCGCCGATAGGCGGCTTCCAGCGCGGCGGCGTCGCCGCCCGGTGCCACCAGGATCGGCTGGTTGCCGGCGCACTCGAAGAACTGCGGCGGGCCACCGGCCGAGCGGTACAGGCCGCGCCGCCGGTATGCCGGCTCGGCGGTCGACGGGTACGTGGTCACAGACGGAGCACTCGGCGGCGGTGCGCCAAGCGGGGTGCCGCCGAGCGGCGGTGCCGTTGTCGCTGTCGACGTTCCGCCGACGCGGGTCAGGTCGTAGTTGAGGTTGGACACGATCTCCTGCCCGGAGGCGTCGAGCAGCCGCAGGGTCGACGGGCTCTTCACCGCGAAGGCCAGCGGGCGGTCGCGGTCGCCGCTCAGGGTCAGGGTGCCGGCCGGGTCGAGCAGCCAGCGCCCCCGCAGCGTGAAGCCCGGGTCGCCGCGACGGCCGAGATACTCGGTGCGCATGGCGAAGCTACCGTCGGGCGACAGGTCGAGTTCGTGCTGGATGCCGCTGCAATCGGCGCACGGAAACAGGCCCGTGAAGGTCGCCGGCAGCGCGCCGAGCGCGCCGGAGGGCAGGCCGGCGACCGGCGGCGGTGCCGGCACGGTCTTCACCGCGGGTGGCGGCGTGTACGCCGGAGGCGGGGCGGGAAGGGTGCTGGTTGCCAGGCCGGAGGCGCGCGGCAGCACCAGATCGACCTGGACCGGCTGGCCGTCGACGAACACCGGCACCGGGTCGGTGGTGGCGAACAGCAGGCGGCCGTCGGCAATGATCCGCGCCTGGATGCTGTAGCGGTTGCCGTACTTGATCAGCTTGGGGTCGTAGGGGATGGCGAAGCGGATCGGCAGTTGCTGGACCGGGTCGATCCGGGTGCGCGCGACAAGCTCGGCCGGTCGGCCGGTCGGGGTCACGTCCTCGACCGTTGCCTCGAACACCGCGTTCTGCGGCAACGCCATGCGCTCATGGTAGGTGGCGGTGCCATACAGCACCGGGGCCTGCGCCATCGCGCCTGGTATCGGGCCGGCCAGAAGTACGGCAGCAGCCAGCGCGGCCGTGGCGGCGGCGCGCAGCCGATCGGATCCATTGAACAGTCGCATCGTCTTTTCCCTCCGCTCTCCGTCGGTCCGCGGTGCCGCGGGCGACAGGGCACGACCGATCAACCGCGGGCCGAACCGGCGGTTCCGGTGCGTGGCTACCGTCGTGCTTCACAAGCGGTCGCCGTCGCGGGAGAATGCATGGTGATTCGCCACGCATCGACGATTCGCCACCCATCGACAGGGGCGCCGCGGGGACCACATGGCCATCCGACAGTTCGACACCGGTTTCCTGGATCTCGACGGCAAGACGGTGCTGGTCACCGGCGGCACCGGCTCGTTCGGCAAGCAGTTCATCCGCACCGTGCTGGGCCGGTTCAAGACCAAGCGCTGCATCGTGTTCTCGCGCGACGAGCAGAAGCAGTACGACATGGGGCAGGAGTTCCCCGACACCCAGCACCGCGAGATCCGTTATTTCATCGGTGACGTGCGCGACGTCGACCGGCTGGAGATGGCGATGCGTGGCGTCGACTACGTGGTGCACGCCGCCGCCCTGAAGCACGTGCCGACCGCCGAGTACAACCCGTTCGAATGCGTGCGCACCAACATCGACGGCGCCGAGAACGTGGTGAAGGCGGCGATCCGCACAGGTGTGCGCAAGGTGATCGCCCTGTCGACCGACAAGGCGGCCAACCCGATCAACCTGTACGGCGCCACCAAGCTGGCGTCCGACAAGATCTTCGTCGCCGCCAACAACCTGTCCGGCGCCGGCGGCTGCCGGTTCTCGGTGGTGCGCTACGGCAACGTCATCGGTTCGCGCGGCAGCGTGATGCCGTTCTTCAAGCGGCTGGTGGACGAGAAGAAGGACCGGCTGCCGATCACCGACCCGCGCATGACCCGGTTCTGGATCACCCTGCAGCAGGGCGTGAACTTCGTGCTGACCTCGATGGAGTTGATGCGCGGCGGCGAGATCTTCGTGCCGAAGATCCCCAGCATGAAGATCGTCGACGTTGCCGAATGCATGGGCCCCGGCCTGCCGCACGAGGTGGTCGGAATCCGCCCGGGCGAGAAGCTGCATGAGGTGATGGTGCCGGAGGACGACTCCCGCACCACGGTGGAGATCGACGACCGCTACATCGTGCTGCCGGCATTCACAGACGGCCCGTTCAAGGACTGGGTCGCCCGCGGCGCCCGCCCGGTCGCCCCGGAGTTCCGCTACGCCAGCGACAGCAACGACGAGTGGCTGTCGACCAA
The DNA here is from genome assembly GCF_040219215.1 of Thalassobaculum sp. Lineage (GTDB taxonomy): Bacteria > Pseudomonadota > Alphaproteobacteria > Thalassobaculales > Thalassobaculaceae > Thalassobaculum_A. Next base: position 195,331 of record NZ_JAVJSX010000012.1, on the reverse strand, counting down.
GGAACTGGCCGGGATGGTCGGGGAACTGTAGTTCGGGAGCTTTGGCCGGAACTACGGCTCGGTCCGGCCGGTTCCGGGCCGGTCGCTCTCGTGGCGCCGTGCCACGTCGAACTCCGGCAGCCAGTCTTCGCGCCGCCGCGTCCAGAGTTCGTAGGTGGGCCGGACCCGGTTCGGCTCGTCGAAGCACCCGACCGGGACATCGATCTCGTCGCCGATGGTTCCGAACAGCGAGGATCCGCATGCCGGACAGAAGTGCCGGTCGTTGTACTGGGCGGTGGTGCCGGTGACCGTCACCGACGTCGCCGGGAAGATGGCGAGGATACTGAACACCGAGCCCGAATGCTTCCGACAGTCGAGGCAGTGGCAGACGCCGACCCGGTACGGCTCGGTTCGGCACTCCAGGCGCACGGCCCCGCACAGGCACCCGCCGGTGTAGGAAGCGGCGCTAGGGACGGGGTCGGGCATGGTCGGCTCCTCTGGTCGGTTCCCGACCGGACAACGGTCGCGGAGGCTGGACGTTTCCGCTGGGATCGGGAAAACGGTAATCGGGCGTCCCCAGCATCCAGCCGAATTGAGCATGCCGCATTCCCGACAAGTCAAACCCACACGCCGTGATGCCGTCGAGTCGCCTAGATGAACAGGTCGCCGGCAAGCAGTGCCAGACAACTCAGGACACCGGCGATCGGAACCCAGATCCCGACCGTGAACACGCCGTCGGGGGCGGCTTCGCCTCGGAGTTTCATCCGGACGAGGGCCGCATTGGCAAGCGTGAAGACGAACAGCACGATCCGCGCCGTCCACTCCGCCAGGGCTTCGATCGGGAACATCAGCGCCAGTACCAGAACGACAGCGATGATCGTCGATGTCGCGATCAACGGCGTTTGCGTTCGGGGATGAACGCTGGCGAAGGCGGCTGGAACCGCGCCTTGCCGGCCCAACCCGTACAGCACGCGCGAAGCCATGATCATCTGGATCACCACGCCGTTCAGGGTCGCGACGATCGCGATGGAGGTGATGACCACCGGTGACGCCCCGGTGATCGAGCCGAACACCAGGCTCAACGGCGCATCCGACGCCGCGAGGTCGCCAAGCGGGACGGACAGCACCGCCACGGTCGTCACCAGGAAGTACAGCACGGTGCTGATCACCAGGGTCGCAAGGATCGCACGGGGCAGAACGCGGTTCGGCTCCTCGACCTCCTCGGCCAGGTTGACGATGTCCTCGAAACCGATGAAGGCGAAGAAGGCGAGCAGGCTGGCGCTTGAGATCGCCACCCAGGCATCAAGCTCGGCTGGCGACGGAAAGATGCCCGGGATTTCAGCGATCATTCCGGGGCGCTGCCAGAACCCGAAGGCGATGATGGCGGCCAGCGCGCCGACCTCCACCAGCGTGAACACACTTGCGAACATCACGGATTCCCTGATTCCCCATGCCGCGAGCGCTCCAACGAGCACCACCACGACCGGCAGGATGATCAAGGCGTCTAGCCCGATGAACTCGCGGATATAGCCGGTGCTGCCGACGGCAATGGCGGCTGACGACACCGTCCCGGAGGCGATGACCAGGCAGCCGACCAGCAGGCCGAGAGGTTTTGAGCGGAAACCGGAGCGGACGTACTCCGCCTCCCCCGCGCTGACCGGGAAGCGCGAGGACAGTTCGGCAAACGACGCCGCACTGAACACCATGACGACTGATGCCAGCACGAAGGACATCGGGGCGTGGAGTCCCGCCTTTCCGGCGGTCACTCCCAGCAGGGCATAGATCCCTGCACCAATCGTCACGCCGATGCCGTAGAGGATCACCAGCGGCAGCGACAGCGTGCGTCGGAGTTCGGTCATGCGCCGGTTCCTGATGTCAGTTGGGTGGACCGGTTCCCCTGCCGGAGAATGACCCGTCCCTCGCCATCAGGAATAGGGAACGCCTACGCAGACTGCCTTGCGCTACCTCAACCAACCGGCAGGCCTCGGAGCCAGACGTCACATCGCCCCGTAAGGTCCTTCTGACGCCTGCGCCGCCGATCCAAGTCCGATCCACTTGACGGTCTAGGACAATTGACCTAATCATTCAATTAGGACGAACGTCCTATAGCATTTCACCCGATTGCCGGAGACCTCCATGCCCGCAGATCTGTTCGCGCCGTTTCAGCTCGGCGACCTCGCCCTCGCAAACCGGATGGTCATGGCGCCCATGACCCGCAACCGTGCCGGCGCCGACGGGACCGCGTCGCCGATGATGGCGGCCCACTACCAGCAGCGTGCCAGCGCCGGGTTGATCGTGACCGAGTCGTCACCGGTCTCGCCTCAGGCAGTCGGCTATCCCTTCACACCGGGAATGCACACCGACGCCCACGCGATGGGCTGGCGCCGGGTGGTCGATGCGGTGCACGCGGTCGGCGGCCTGGTGTTCGTCCAGTTGCAGCATTGCGGCCGGATCTCGCACCCGAGCCTGCAGCCCGACGGGGCGTTGCCGGTGGCGCCATCGGCGCTGCGTCCGGCCGGGCAGGCGGTCACCTATGCTGGCATGCAGGACTTCGTCACGCCCCGGGCGCTGGACAGCGGTGAGGTTGCAGGCATCGTGGAGCAGTTCCAGCACGCGGCTGAAATGGCCCGGCGCGCCGGCTTCGACGGCGTGGAGGTGCACGGCGCCAACGGCTACATCATCGATCAGTTCCTGCGCGACGGCAGCAACCACCGCACCGACGCCTATGGCGGCAGCGCGCCGAACCGCATGCGCCTGCTGAACGAGATCCTCGACGCGGTGTGTACGGTGTGGCCGGCGGGCCGGGTCGGCCTGCGCCTGACCCCGGAGAACAGCTTCAACTCGATGGCGGATTCCGACCCGCAGGGGCATTTCGAGTACTTCGCCGGGCAACTGAGCCCGCGTGGGCTCGCCTACCTCCACGTGCTGGAAGGCGACATGCTGACCAAGGCTAGCGCGGTCGACTACCGGGTCCTGCGCGCGCGATTCAGCGGGCCGTACGTTGCCAACAATGGCTACGACCTGGCGCGCGCTCAGTCGGCGCTGCGCGAAGGGACGGCGGATCTCGTGGCGTTCGGGGTGCCGTTCCTGGCCAACCCGGACCTGGTGCGCCGCTACCGCGACGGCCTGCCCCTGAACGTCGCCGACCCATCGCGATTCTACGGTGGTGGCGTGGCCGGCTACACCGACTATCCGTTTTACCGGGGTGCGGAATCGCAGGTAGCGTGACCGTGCTGCACGGCAGAGAGAGGCTTGTCATGAGCGAGGGAACAACCCGCGACCACATCGTCGAGGCGGCCGACGCGCTGTTCTATCGGCAGGGCTACGAACACACCTCGTTCGCCGACATCGCCGGTGCGGTGCGGATCTCGCGGGGCAACTTCTATTATCACTTCAAGTCCAAGGACGAGATCCTGGACGCGGTGATCGGCGCGCGGCTGTCCAACACCCGCCGGATGCTAGAGCAGTGGGAGAGCGAGGGGGCGGGGCCGGCGGACCGAATCCGCAGCTTCATCCGGATCCTGATCGTGAATGGGCCGGACATCCAGCGCTACGGCTGCCCGGTCGGAACGCTGAGCACCGAGCTGGCCAAGCTGAACCACGCCTCGCACGCCGAGGCCAACAGCCTGTTCACGCTGTTCCGGACGTGGCTGGGCCGGCAGTTCGCCGAGCTTGGCCGCGCCGAGGACGCCGATGCGCTGGCGATGCACCTGCTGGCCCGCAGCCAGGGTGTGGCCACCCTGTCCAGCGCGTTCCGCGACGAGGCGTTCGTGCAGCACGAAGTGCAACAGATGTGCGACTGGCTGGACGCGTGCATCGACGCGACGCCCTGAGCCGTCGCTGAACGCTCCGCCAACCAACCAGCAGGAGAACCAACCCGATGTTTGTCGTGCTGCTGACGTTCGCCAGCAACAAAGCCCAGGCCGGGCAGTTCATGGACGGCCACAAGCAGTGGATCCAGCGTGGCCTTGACGACGGTGTGTTCCTGGTCGTCGGCAGCCTGCAGCCCAACCGGGGCGGCGGGATCGTGGCCCACAACACCTCGCTGCCGGACCTGCAGCGCCGGGTGGACGACGATCCGTTCGTCGCGGAGAAGGTCGTCGACGCCGAGATCCTGGAGATCACGCCGGCCCGTACCGACCCGCGGGTGCAGTTCCTGCTCGACGCCGGGACGGCGGGCCCATGAATGCCACGATCCCCGGGCCGGATGGTGAGCCGCGCTGCCGCTGGTGCGGGGCGGCACCGGAGTTCCTCGGCTACCACGACACCGAATGGGGCTTCCCGGTCGACGACGATCGTCGCCTGTTCGAGAAACTGTGCCTGGAGAGTTTCCAGTCCGGTTTGAGTTGGCGGACCATCCTGGCCAAGCGCGACAATTTCCGCGCCGCGTTCCTGGGCTTCGATTTCGATCGGGTCGCGCGCTTCACCCCGCATGACGTCGACCGGCTGCTGAAGGACGACGGCATCGTGCGCCACCGCGGCAAGATCGAGGCGGTCGTCAACAATGCAGCGCGAGCATGCGAGTTGGTCAGCCGGGAGGGCTCGCTCGCCACCTTCATCTGGCGCTACGAGCCGGACCCGCGGCAAGCGGCGGCGCCTCAGACGGCATCAACCTCGGCGCAGTCGATTGCCTTGTCGAAGGACCTGAAGAAGCTCGGCTGGAAATTCGTCGGGCCGACCACCGTGTACGCCTTCATGCAGGCGATGGGGCTGATCAACGACCACGTCGCGGATTGCGTGATCAGGGCAAAGGTCGAACAAGCGCGCGCAGGTTTCCGGCGGCCGGTGCGAGCGGCGTAGTCGCTATGCCGCGTCGTCGCGCTTGGCCCAACCCATGATCCAGACCGCCGGCGGGATCCACAGCAGCCCGGCGATCAGGTAGTAGACCGCCAGCAGCAGCCAATGATCCGGCAGCGCGCCGCCGAGGGTGGCGGCGGCGGCGGCATAGGCCGCGAGGCCGATCAGAATGGCGATTCCGCCAATGGGGGTGCGCCAGCGCATCGGGCGGACATAGACCGCCCGGGCTCCGGCGGCAAGACCGGTCAGTCGATTGGAACCGGCAGCCCGGGCGTCGGCGGACGCTTGAGATAGCGCGCGCCCAGCATGAAGGTCGACCCGCCGATCACGCACAGGATCGCGGCGATCAGCACCGGCGTCGCCTCGAACGCCGGCAGCGGCGTTACGTCGCGCAGCGCCCGTTCCAGGCCGATCGTCAGGATCGGCTGGTACACCAGCATCATGAAGAAGGTCTCGGTGCCGGCGGTCCGGACGGCGTAGAGGTAGAAATAGGTGGCGGGCGCGTAGACCAGCACGCCGAGCCCGAGTGCGGCGGCCAGGGTGACCGGGTCGATGAACCCGGCGGCATCCGGCAGGGCTGCCAGCGCCGGGTGCAGGGCCACGGCGTCCGATGGAAGGGCCGCCTTGACCAGCGCTCCGATCATGACGGCGGCCAGGAACACCAGCGCGCTGACCAGCATGATCATGCCGGTGATCCGGCAGCGCTTGCGCACGGTGTCGGCGGCGTTCGAGGTCGGGTGGCGCTCGGAGATCACGGTCACCGCCACCCGCGACAGAGACGCCAAAGCGATCAGCAACACTGCGTAGCCCACATTGTCCGGCGGCATCTGCGCGGCGGCCAGCGCGCAGCCGGCCAGGATCGCCACGCTGCCGATCAGGTCGGTGTTGCGGATCCGTCGGCCGAACACCAGCCAGGCCAGGGTCAGGCCGAAGACCACATCCACACGCAGCAGCAGCACCAATTCGGTGGCGGTAGCGAAGAAGCAGGCACCGACCGCCAGGGTGATGCTGACGACGTCGAGCAGGCCGTAGGCCCAGGTGTGCGGATCCCTGAGGGTCGAGCGGCCGAGGTCGCCGGGCCCGGCGATCACCAGCATGGTCAGGCCGGCGGTCAGGGTGGCGACGCTGCCGAACACCATCGGCTCGATCGACCACACCGCTGCGGCGTATCGGACATAGACCGCATACAGCGCCCAGAACAGCACGGTGACACCGCACAGAACCAAGCCCTTCTTCATGTCCGGGTTGCCCGCCGCCGACCGTGATGCGTTCGGACTGTGCGCCCGCTGATCGGCGTTATCCAGTGGGAACGTGCGGTGTCGCATACGGGGTATCGGCGGCGTCGGCTCCGTGATAGCGGGAGTGAACAGAGACGCGGAGAAACGCGATGCCCAGCCAATATGCCTCGGTCGCGTCGCTGCTGCTCAGCATCGCGCTGCTGCAGAGTGCGAACGGCCTGTTCGGCTCGCTGCTCGGCGTGCGCCTCGGCGTCGATCCTTCGTTCTCCGCCAGCACTGCCGGCCTGATTCTATCAGGCTACTTCGTCGGACTGGTGCTGGGCTGCCTGACCTGCGGGCGGATCATCGAGCGGGTCGGCCACGTCCGGGCGTTCGCCGCCCTGGTCTCGATCGTTTCGGCGACGGCGGTCGCCCACTCCTTCGCGGTCGATGCGGTGTACTGGTTCACGCTGCGGGTCGCCTTCGGCTTCTGCATGGCCGGCGTCTACATGGTGGCGGAAAGCTGGATGAACGGGGCGGCCAGCAATGCGACGCGTGGGGCGCTGCTGTCGGTCTACATGGTGGTGCAGTACGGCGCGCTCGGAGGCGGACAGTTCCTGCTGAACGTCGCCGATCCGGCCAGCTTCATCCTGTATGGCTTCGCGTCGATCCTGTTCTCGTTGGCGCTGGTGCCGCTGACGTTGGCGCGCTCGGCCGGCTCCAGCGAGGTGGCGCGCTCGGCGTTGAGCTTCGTCGCCCTGTACCGGATCTCGCCGCTGGGCATCGTCGGCTGCTTCGGCAGCGGCGTGCTGTCCGGTGCGATCTTCGCCACGGCCTCGGTGTACGCCACCACCGTCGGCATGCCGGTGTCCGACATCGCGATCTTCGTGTCGTCCGGCATCCTCGGCGGGTTGGTGATGCAGTGGCCGCTGGGTCGGCTGTCCGATCTTCTGGATCGCCGCACCGTGCTCACTGCCTCGTTCTTTGCGACGGCGGTCCTGGGGGCGGCGCTGGCGTTCCTGCCCGACATCGGCTTCTGGCCGTTCGTGGTATTGGCCGGCGCCTATGGCGGGGTTGCGGTGACGCTGTACTCGATCGCGGTGGCGCACGCCAACGACCACATCGATTCCGCGGACCTGGTGGCGGCCAGCGCTGGCCTGCTGTTGGCCTACAGCCTGGGCGCGGTAACCGGGCCGATCGCGGCGACCAACGCGATGACGTTGGTCGGCACCTGGGGTTTCTACGGCTTCGGCATGGTCGTGGCGGCGCTGGTCGGGCTGTTCGCGCTGTGGCGGATGACCCGTCGCCCGGCCCCGTCGATGGACGACCAGGGACCGTTCGTTGCGGTGCCGCGCACCAGCCCGGTGGTCTCCGATCTCGACCCGCGCAGCGAGCCGTCGGAAGATGACGGGGCGCCGCCGGTGGCGCCCTGATCCAGATCTTCGCGGGAGCCGCCATGTCTGACGCCGTCGTCGTCCAGCCGGCATCCGAAGCCGATTTCGAGCGGTTGCTGGAATTGCGTATCCGGGTGTTGCGTCCGCATCTGGAGCGGGTCGGACGCTTCGATCCGGAGCGTGCCCGCCGGTACTTTCGCGACAGTTACGACCCGACCCATCTGCGGCTGGTCCTGGTCGACGGCCGGTTCGCCGGCTGCGTCGCGCTCAAACCGGCCGACGGCGGGCTGGTGCTGGAGCATTTCTACTTGGACGACGCTGTGCAGGGCCGCGGCGTAGGCGGTACGGTGCTGCGGATGCTGATCGCCGAGGCCGATGCGGCAGCCCTGCCGATCCGCCTCGGCGTGCTGAAGGGCAGCCCGGCTGCCCGATTTTACCGGCGTCATGGTTTCGTGTGGACCCATGACGAACCGTTCGACGACTACTTTGTGCGGGTCCCCGAGGCTTGATCAACTCAAGATCGGCCGCGATCGCCCTTTGACGTCCAGCACGGCGCCGTGGGACGTGACTGATGGATCTGCTGCTCGATTCCCGCCTTAAGTCCCAGGCGTTGCGCGAACGGCTCGTGCCAGCATACGTCAAGCGGGCGGCTTGTTACTTTGACAGTGTGGGCCAACTCTGGACAGCGTGACAGGATGCAGCCATGTCACCCGCGCGCTCGCGCGTCCAACTCATCCTTGTACGGAGACGGATCGTGAAACTGGTCGGACTTTCAGGCAGCCTCCGCGAGGCTTCATTCAACACCGCCCTGTTGCGGGCGGCCGCGCGCGTGGCGCCGGAGGGCGTCGAACTGGTGGTTGAGACCGTCAGGGGCATCCCGCTCTACGATGCCGATGTTGAAGAGTCCGAGGGGATTCCGCCGCGCGTGACCGAGTTGAAGGACCTGATCGCCGGGGCAGGCGGGCTGATCCTGGCGACGCCCGAGTACAACAACGCCATGCCCGGTGTGTTCAAGAACGCCCTCGACTGGCTGTCCCGGCCGCCGGCCGACAGCCGGCGCGTGTTCGGCGGCAAGCCGGTCGCGGTGATCGGGGCGACGCCCGGAGGCTTCGGCACGGTGTTGGCGCAGGGATCCTGGCTGCCGGTGCTGCGAACGCTCGGCACCGCACCCTGGTTCGGCGGCCGCCTGACGGTGGCGCAGGCCGGCAAGGTGTTCGACGGCGACGGCAATTTTGAGGTTGGTGGTACTGTGGAGGAGCAGTTGCGGACCTTCGTGGCGGGCTTTGCGAAGGCCGCTGCTCAGGCGGCCTCGGCCCCGTAATACGTCGTCACCACATGGGTCGCCTCGGCGAAGAACAGCCAGCGCTCGACGACCGCGCCGGCTGAACCGGACAGGGCGGCCAGGAACACCGGCACCACCGCGCCGCTTCCACCGACCACGGCGGCGATCAGCAACAGCAGCACCGGAACGGCGACGCCAGCGACCGCGGCGATGGCCCGCAGCTTCATGGCATGCTTGCGGGCAACCCGGTAGCCCATCTCGCGCATCACGTAGTTCTGCGAGGTGGTCGGCGCGTCAAGCAGGCGAACCCGGCCGAGCGACCCCAGGCCGGTCGCCGTGCCCGAGGTGGTGACAGGAGCCTCGGTGTCGATAGTGCGCCAGTACAGCGACTTGACCGCGGCGGTGGCGAGGCCGGCCAGCACGGCGAGCCACAGGAACACGCTCGCGGTGCCACCGAACGCGGCGGTCAGCAGCGCCATCCACAGCGCGCCGGTGTAAAGGCCGATCGCCAGGTAGCCGGGAATCGTCAGCGGCTGGCGCCATTGCCGGATGGTCGGCAGCGACGCGTAGATCATGCCGGTGCAGATCACGGTGGCGACCGCGCCGAGGCTGCCGAGCAGGCCGAACACGCCCCACACCCCGCGCGCCTCGCCGAACACCACCCAGCCGAGCGCGAACAGCCCGGCGGGCGCGTAGGTGACCAGTGCGGCCACGCCCTCGCGCGACAGCCAGGACGAGCGCCACTGCGACAACGCCCGCCATGCCCGTTCGGGTCGTCCCAGATGGAAGGTCGAGGCCAGCAGGCCGGTGGTGATCAGGCCGAAAGCCAGGGTGAAGCCGACCAGCCCGAATGCCAGGGTCGGCGGTACCAGGCCGGCGGCGCCGGCGATCCCCATCAGGAACAGCAGGCCGTAGCCGGCGCCGGAGGCGGTGGTGAAGAAGATGACGGAGGCGGCGGGATGCATGGATCTGATCTCCGTCAGCGCGACAGCACGGCGTCGACCCAGGCGAGCAGCTTGCCGCCGGTTGTCGCCGGGATCGCCGCGCCCGTGGGCACGGCGTCGGCCGCCTCGGCGACCAGCTGTTCAAGCCGGCTCGGCGCTCCGGTCGACCCGCAGGCCGTCTTGCCGGGGCGTGGCGGCAGGTATTTGTTGGTCGGCTTGAAGCCCATCTCCGGCATCAGGTCATAGCCGCCGCGCTCGGCCACCAGCCTGGAGACCGCACTGTCAGCATCGCCCAGATCGCCGAAATGCCGGGCGCTGGCCGGGCAGGTCGAGACGCAGGCCGGGACCCGGTCCACTTCCTCCAGGTTCTCGTTGTAGATCCGGTCGATACACAGCGTGCACTTCTTCATCACGCCGTCTTCGTGGTCATACTCCCGGGCGCCATACGCACAGGCCCACGAGCACAGCTTGCAGCCGATGCACAGGTCCTCGTTGACCAGGACGATGCCGTCCTCTTCGCGCTTGTAGCTGGCGCCGGTCGGGCAGACGGTGACGCAGGCCGGCGTTTCGCAGTGCAGGCAGGAGCGGGGAAAGTGCACGGTGCGGCCTTCGGCGCCGTCACCGACCTCATAGGTGTGGACCCGGTTGAACCACACGCCCCAGGCGCCGGCATCGTCTCCGTCGGTGCTCTCGGTGCCGGAGTAGGCGTTCCAGTCGGTCATCGGGGCCGAATGGCCGCCGGAGTTCCATTCCTTGCAGTTCACCGCGCAGGCATGGCAGCCGACGCAGATGTCGAGATCGATGACGAGGCCGAGCTTCTTGGCCCCGGCCGTGGCGGGAAGCATGGTCATTCGGCAGCCTCCCGGCCAGAGGGGGCGCCGAAACGCAGCATGGCCGTGGCTCGGGGCGGGTTCGGCGGCGTGGCTACCGGCTCGAACGTCGGTTCGGCGACGGTGCCGGGCGCATCGGCCGCGACCTTCTCGATGCGGATACGCAGATCGTACCAGGCGGCCTGTCCGGTGACCGGGTCGGAGTTCGAGTAGCGGTAGCCGCCGCCACGCTCCGGTAGCAACTCGGCGATCAGGTGGTTCAGCAGGAAGCCCTTGTTCGCCTCCGGTGCGTCGGCCGAAAGGTTCCAGGCACCGCGGCGCTTGCCGATGGCGTTCCAGGTCCACACCGTGTCGGGATTCACGCCCTCCATCAGCTTGGCCTGGGCCTTGATCCGGCCGTGGTGCGAGGTGACGGCCACCCAGTCATCGTCGGCGATGCCCAGGGATTCGGCGCGCTCCCGGCTCATGTACAGCTTGTTGAGACCGTGGATCTGCCGCAGCCAGGCGTTCATCGACCCCCAGGAGTGGTACATCGCCGCCGGGCGCTGGGTGATCGCGTGCATGGGGTAGCCTTCCTCGGCCACGGCATCGCCCTCGAACGGCGGGTACCAGAACGGCAACGGGTCGAAATAGCGCTCAACCCGCGCCCGGTGGCCCTCCGGCGGTACCACGGCGCCGTGGCCCTGGGCGGCGAGCCGGAACTTCTGGAGCGGCTCGGCGTAGAGCTGCAGGATGATCGGCTCGGCCTTGCCGATCAGGCCCAGCGACACCGCGGTCTCCAGATAGGTCTTGTTGGCGTGCTTGAAGTAGCGTTCCTCCGGCTTGAACTCGTGGCGCCAGAAACACTGGTTGTCGACGTAGCGCGCGAGTTGGTCGGGGTTCGGTTCGCCCTTGCCGCCCTTGCTGCCATCGGTGCCGCGCCAACCGGCAAGCGGGCCGATGCCGGGCGAGCGTTCGTGGTTGGCCAGATAGTCCGGGTAGCCGCCGGGGTACTTCGGCGTGCCGTCGGGGTGGGTCAGCCCCGGCAGGCCGATCCGCACGCCGAGGTCGATCAGCACGTCCTGGAACGGCCGTACGTCGCGGTCCGGGGGCACCACCGGTTGGCGGATCGAGTCGGCGGCGCCATCGGCGTCGCAGATCGGCCGATCGAGCAGGGAAATGCAGTCCCAGCGCTCCAGATAGGTAGTGTCCGGCAGCACCAGGTCGGCATAGGCGATGGTCTCGGACGCGTAGGCGTCGGCGTAGATGATCTTGGGGATCCGGTACTCGCCGGTGGCCGGATCCTTGTCGGTCAGCATCGCCATGGTACCGGCGGTGTTCATCGACGAGTTCCAGCCCATGTTGGCCATGTACATGAACAGCAGGTCGACCGGGTATGGATCGCCGGCCCAGGCGTTGCGGATCACCATATGCATCATACCGTGGGCGGCGATCGGCGCCTCCCAGGAATACGCCTTGTCGATGCGGCGCGGCGTGCCGTCGGCCTCTACCAGCAGATCCTCCGGCCCCATCGGGAACCCGAGCGGCGGGCCGGCCAGCGGTGTGTTCGGGCTGACCTGCCCGGTCTTGCCGGCCGGCTTGACCGGCGGTGGCACCGGGCGCGGGAACGGCGGCTTGTAGCGAAAGCCGCCGGGCGCATCGATCGAGCCGATCAGCACCTGCAGCAGGTGCAGGGCGCGGCAGGTGTGGAAGCCGTTGGAGTGGGCGGAGATGCCGCGCATGGCGTGCATGGCGACCGGTCGGCCGATCATGCGGTCGTGCTTGCGCCCGGCCCAGTCGGTCCAGGGCTGCTCGATCACCACCTCCTGCTCGAAGGCGGCGTGTGCGATCTCGGCGGCCAGCCTGCGGATGGTGTCGGCGGGGACACCGCAACGCTCGGCGACAGCGTCTGGCGCATACTCGTCGGCGACGTACCGGTCGTGCAGAAGCTGGAACGACGGCACCGCGGTGCGGCCATCGGGCAGGGCGTGTTCGCCGACCAGCGCCGGTGCCACGTCGGCCAGCAGGGCGCTGGCAAGCGCTCCCGAGTTTTTGTCAAAGCACAGCGGGTTGCCGGCCTCGTCACGGGCGAACAGCCCGTCCTCGGCGGCGCCCGGATCCTGGATCACCAGCCAGTGGGCGTTGGTATAGCGCACCAGATAGTCGAGATCGACGCGCCGGGCCTTCAGCAGTTCATGCACGATCGCCAGCACCAGCAGGCCGTCGGTGCCGGGCCGGATACCGACCCACTCATCGGCGATCGCCGAGTAGCCTGTGCGAACAGGATTCACCGAGACGAACTTGGCGCCCCGGCCCTTGATCTTGCCGAGGCCCATCTTGATCGGGTTGGAGTCGTGATCCTCGGCGACGCCGAACATCATGAAGTAGCGGGTGTGATCCCAGTCCGGCTCACCGAATTCCCAGAACGAACCGCCGATGGTGTAAAGGCCGGCCGCCGCCATGTTCACCGAACAGAAGCCGCCATGGGCGGCGTGGTTGGGAGTGCCGAACTGGCTGGCCCACCATCCGGTCAGCGACTGCGACTGGTCGCGTCCGGTGAAGAACGCCAGCTTGCGGGGATCGCGACCGCGGATCTCGCCGAGCCATCCGGCGGCGGTGGCCAGCGCTTCCTCCCACTCGATTTCCTCGAACTCCCCGGAACCGCGCGGACCGACCCGGCGCAGCGGCTTGGTCAGGCGGGCCGGCGAATAGTGGGTCATGATCCCGGCGGAACCCTTGGCGCACAGCACGCCCTTGTTCACGGGATGGTTCCGGTTGCCCTCAATGTAGCGGATCCGGCCGTCCTTGAGGTGGACTTTGATCCCGCATCGGCAGGCGCACATGTAGCAGGTCGTGTACTTGACCGCGTCGGAGACCGGCGGCGACGGGTCGACGACCTCGCGCACGGTCTCGAAGGGATTGGGGATCATTCGGACGGACTCCAGTCTGGCAAGACTGGAAGGTGCAAGCTGGTCAACAGCGGGTCAAGAGATGCTTGCGAATTCCGACATTGGGCATCGCGGATCCATGGAGTGCGTGGTCATCGCGATTTCAGGTTATCTTGTCGCTGTTTAACCACAAGATTGCGGGCTGCGGCACCATCGGCCGCCCTCGGCGCAACAAGGAGCAAACGATGAAACTGGTCATGGCGATCATCAAGCCGTTCCGACTGGACGACGTGCGGGCCGCGTTATCCGAGGCCGGGGTGGAGGGGCTGACGGTCTCCGAGATCAAAGGGTACGGGAGGCAGCGCGGCCACACCGAGATCTACCGTGGAGCCGAGTACAATATCGAGTTCGTCCCCAAGGTCCGGCTTGAGGTCGTGGTCGACGACGACATGGCGGACAAGGTGGTCGAGACCATCGCCGATGCGGCCCAGACCGGCCGCATCGGCGACGGCAAGATCTTCGTGCTCGATGTGCTTGAAGCCGTGCGGATCCGGACCGGAGAGACCGGCAGCGCCGCAATCTGACATCAGGATCTTGGCGCTCCATCGACAGCGGCGTAGGCTTACTCGCGCAGAAGGAGCCTGACCTGAAACAGCCTCCGGCTCGCCGGGTGCAACGCTCGGCAGCATCAGCAAGCGGTATCGGGTGCAACGCCCGACGCCGCCGAAAGGGAGAAATGCAATGTCCGCGTCTTTGTCAGAGCGTTCCGCCGAGATTGTCCGGGAGCCGATGAACGGTCCGGCCGCGTGGAGCGGTGCGGAACTAGCCGGTGATGGCGGCTGGAAACAGTTGTTGAGCACGGCTGAGGTTTCCGAGATCGACTCGGCGTTCCGCGGCGTCAAGGCGCGCGGCCTGGACTTCAAGTCGGTGACCAAAGCGGATTTCCCGTTGCCGATCCTCGCCCCCAAGCTGTCGGCGCTGCTCGAACAGCTTGAGAGCGGCCGCGGCGTGGCGTTGCTGACCGGCCTGCCGGTCGAGAACTACGAGGATGAGGAGTTGCGGCTGTTGTGGGCCGGGATCGGCGCCCATCTCGGTCCCCTGCTGCCTCAGTCGGTGGACGGCAAGCTGATGCGCGATGTCCGCGACGAAGCCAGCGGCAAATTTCAGGCCCATGCACCGTCGGTGACCGAGAATTCGCTGACGTCGACTCAGAAGGCACAGTCGAACGGGCCGCTGCGTTTCCATACCGACCGGGCTGATGTCCTTGGTCTTCTCTGTGTGCGCCAGGCCGGCGCCGGAGGGGAGAGCAAGGTCGCGAGCTCGCTGGCCGTGCGAAACGAGATCCTGGCTCGCCGACCCGACCTGCACGATCTGCTGTGCCAGCCGTACTGGCGCACCCGGGAAACCCAGGATGTCGGCGGTGGCACCAAGGTGTTTGCTATGCCGGTGTTCAACTTCCGCGACGGCCATTTCAGCAGCCAGTATTCCCGCACCTTCGTGGAAGAAGCTCAGCGCATCGACGGGGTGCCGAAGATGACGCCGGAAATGAATGCGGCGCTGGATCTCCTGGCCGAGGTCGCCGAGGAGAAGTGCCATGTCTTCCGGCTTCAGCCGGGCGAGATGGTGTTCTACAATAACCACCTCGTCTATCACGGCCGCACACCGTTCACCGACAATGCGGCAAGCCGCGCCGACCGGCTGTTGTACCGGCTGTGGTTCGCGCCAAAGAACACCCGTCCGTTGCCGGAATCCTATCGCGAGACGTGGGGCTCGATCGATCCCGGTGCCTATCGAGGTGGAATGATGGTCGCCGGAGCGTCCGCGGCGGCCTGATCGCTGTGCATGGCCGGGAGGTGTGTGCAATTGACGTCGGTTATGCGTCTTGTGAGACAATGATCGAGTGACTGGTGCGGGCGGTCGGGTTAGCCGGTAGAACTTGTGTGGAGTTGCATTGATGTCCGCCGCCAAAGAGCAAGCGGTGCCGGGGACGATGGTGCCGGATCGCCATCGGATCTTTGAGGCCGGCCTGGACCCCGTGACTGTTGCCGATCTGAAGGAAGTCGTTTCCAAGACGCTCGGCCTCCGCGGACCGCTTGATGAAGGACAGCGCGATCAACGGTGGTGGGTCAATCTGGCGGATCTGCTGAAGTCGCATGGCGAGCGCCCGGTGGGCCATGTGCTTCACCTACTGGCAGCGTCTCCGATGATGGCCTGGTGCAGGGCGCAGATGGGGGACGATCTGGTCGCGGTGCTGACCTATTGCATCTTTCGGCGATTTGACCCGAGCCGAAACCCGGTCCCCGCACAATGGCATTTTGACGCCAACATCTTCGGCCTCCACACACCAATCGTGAATCTGTGGATCCCGCTGGTCGATGTGGGCGTCGATGCCCCGGGCATAACACTGGTCGATGCCGCCCGGCGACCTGCATCCCTTTGGTCGCGTATGATTGAAACTGCGGACTCCAACGGCCGGTTCGATCATGTGAGCCGTCGAGGCACGCTGTTTCCTGACGCTGATGTATCTGCTGCGATGGCTGCGGACCCGGATGTCCGGTTCATCACGCCACAGATCAAAACTGGCGGGGTGATTGCCTTCGACCACCAGTATCTTCATGGCACACAGGTGTTTCAGCCGGGCATGGGTGCCCGCGACTCGTTCGAGTTCCGTGTGATGCCGGCTGATATTGCTAAACGGACCGGCCTGAGCCGGCAGTTCCAGGTAGCGGTCGTACCAAAGGCAGTTGGTTAGTTCCGATCAGGGCCAAGGTCGCGCGCCTGCGCCTACGTCAGGGCGTCGATCTCTTCATCGCTGAGCGAGCCCGGGACGATGGTGATCGGAATCCGCAAGCGGGCGGCCGCCTTGCTGGCCAAAAAGCTGATCAACGGCCCCGGGTCATCCGATTTGGCGGCCGCTCCCAGCACCAGGATCGAGATCGACTTTTCCTCATCGATCAGGCTCAGCAGTTCTTCTCGGGTCGTCCCTTCGCGCAGGTAGATGATCGGAATGGCGCCGGTCATCTCGACGACCTGCTCGCTCATGCGCTCCATAAGGGCCTCCGCCTCCTGGCGGGCCTCTTCGCGCATGATTTCGCCGACGCCCATCCAGTGCTGAAACTCCACGGGCTCGATCGACCGGAACAGCGCCACCCGCCCTCCGGTATGCCGCGCGCGCTGTCCAGCGAACCTCAGGGCAACGCGCATTTCTTCGCTGTCGTCGATAACGACCAGGAAGACGCGCGGGTGCTCCTCAGATGCGCTGCTGTTGGCAGAACCACTCATTCCCAATTCCGAAACGCCCCAGGGCCACTCAGACTTTACGGAAGATCACGGCTGCAAGCCAGCCTGCCAGAACCGCGATCACGATCGCGAAGACGCCGTAGGCGGCTGCATTGGTGTGGGCGAAGCGGAAGGCATAGGCTCCAAGCCCGATCTTCGACACCCGCAGCGGCGTCGTCTGGGCATGCACCGGGCTGCCGTCCTGGATGTAGTAGACGGAAACGGTGTAGATCCCGGTGACCACGTTGGCCGGAAACGACACCCAGGTGTCGAACAGTCGGTCGGACACCAACGTGATGCGCCCGCTGGTGGCTGAATACAGCCCATGGCGCACCTGGTTGCGGACCAAGCCTTCGCGAAAGGCCTTGATGTCGTCGGTCGAGACGTCGTCGTCGATGTCGGCCGGCCTGAGATTGAGGTGATTGAGCCCCATCTCCTGGCGGTTGCGGATATCGGGGTCGACCTGGTCGAGCGATTCGGTGGTTGCCACGGCGTAGAAAGACGGCACGTTGTCGAAGGTCATTGAATCGGTGTTGATCCAGATGCCGGCGACCCGCTCCTTGCGGCGGACCTTCACGGACTGCCGCGGGCCGGTAACGACAACGACGATCTGTCCCTCGCCCTCGATTGCGCCGAACAGCAACAGCTTCGCCCCGGTAAATCCGGTGGTGATGGCGATCTCATGATCCGATAGATTGGCGACGAGATCCTGCTTGCCGTAGACCGCAGGGATGGCCGCAAAGGCGCTTAGCACCAAGCCGGCCGTAATCATGAAACGCCGCGCCCGCCCGGTCATCCACGCCCCGTCAGGAAGTCGACCGAGTACAGATCGGCCGGCGTGACCACCAGGTCGACCGCGATCTTGGCGCAGACGCCGAGCACCATGAGGGCCAGCAGGCTGCGCAGGTGTTCGCCTTTCAGTTTTGCCCCGAGCCGGGTCCCGAACTGCGCGCCGATGACCGCTCCGACCAGCAGGGTGACAGCCAGGACGACGTCAACCGTCTGGGTGTTGATCGCCTGCAGAAACGTGACATTGGCGGTCACGAAGATGATCTGGAACAGCGAGGTTCCAACCACGACGCCGGTCGGCATGCCGAGCAGATAGATCATCGCCGGTACCATGACGAACCCGCCGCCCACGCCCATCAGGGCGGTCAGGAGGCCGACGAAGAATCCGATGCCGAGCGGCAGCAGGGCGCTGATGTACAGCTTGGAGCGCCGGAACCGCATCTTCAGCGGCAAGCCATGCAGCCAGGTATGCTGGTGCAGTTTGGAGCGCCGAACCGTCGGTCTGCGCGATCGCACGATCGCCCGCAGGCTCTCGTTCAGCATCAGCAGGCCGATGGTGCCGAGAAAGACGACGTAGCTCAGGTTGATCACCAGGTCGATCTGACCGAACGTGCGCAGCAGCGTGAACAAAGCCACGCCGGCGGACGATCCGAAGACGCCACCGACGAGCAGCACCAGCCCCATCTTGAAATCGACGTTGCCGCGCCGCCAGTGCGCAATCACGCCCGACACCGAGGACGCGACGATCTGATTGGCGCTGGTTGCGACCGAGACGGCCGGCGGCACTCCCATGAAGATCAGCAGCGGCGTCATGAGAAAGCCGCCGCCCACCCCGAACAATCCCGAGAGCACTCCGATCATCCCACCCATCCCCAGGATGAGGAAGATGTTCACCGAGATCTCGGCGATGGGAAGGTAGACGTGCATTGGGCGCCCGGCGGCGGAAATAGGGGCACGCCCCGAACAAGATCAAGAGCGCACCATTAGTGGTACACCCATCCAAGGCGCTGTAAAAGGTGTTTGTTTGGTAAAGGCTTAGCTGTTGTCGCCAGGCTCAACCGGCAGGCCGGACTGGACCCACGCAATGATCCCGCCTTCCAGCCGGTACAGATCGCGCCGATCGCCGTTCAGGCGCAGTTGCTCGGCGGCCAGGCCGCACCGCCGTGCGCTGCGGCAATGCAGCACGATGCGATGACCGTCGGGCGCGGAAATGGCCGAAGGATCGAAGCGCGACAGCGGAATCAGCGTAGATCCTGCAATTCGCGCAACCGCGAATTCATCCTCTTCGCGGACGTCGAACAGCGCGACCTTGCCGTCGTTCAGCCAGTCTGCCAGCGTCGCTGCGTCGATGAACTGGGTTGTCGGGTCGGTCATCGCTCGGTCCGGTTTCGCGTCACCCGGTTACGGCTGTGCCAGCCTCCGAGACGACAATGGTTTCTGCACGTGGCTCGTAGAGCCGGCATAGTACATCAAGCAGGATCCGGGCTTCATGGGAAGCCAGCGAATAGTAGATCGTCTGGGCCGATCTGCGTGTGGCCACGATCCCATGCTGGCGCATTTTCGCCAAGTGCTGAGACAACGCAGACTGGCTGAGGCCGCTGATCGCCTCGAGTTCACTGACCGACCGTTCGCCGAAGTACGCCAGTTCGGACAACACGACCAGCCGGCGGTGGTTCGCCATGATCTTCAGCAACGCCGCAGCGTTTGCGGCTTGGTCTGAGAACGCGTTGGCGCTGGCATTGCGTGTCGTCGTCATCGGAGCTGCTATTCGATCATCAGGTAGTGATTCCTAAGTCAACACACACGCAAGGTGCAACCGTCCTGACAACACTATAGGAAAACGCGAACGTGAACAGCCAGTCAGTTCACAAGGCGCGACCGGCCTCCAACGACTGTATCGACGACTCGGATGCCGGCGGGTGCAAAGATCCAGCGGTCTACGAGGGTCGCCGGTGCTTCGGCGGTGCTCTCGAACTCGTCGGAGAGCACAACGAAATCGGCGCGGAATCCGGCGGCGATTGCTCCGATCTCACGGCCCAGCGCTGCCGCGCCGCCACGGCAGACCCGTTGCAGCAATCCGGTTCCAACCGACGAGCCTGGTTCGTCGGCCAGCACGGTGCGCCGGCCGGTGATCAGCCTCTGTCCGTTCTCCAGCCAGCGCAGTTCTTCGGCCGGGTCGACGCAGACATGGCTGTCCGAACCGATGCCGATCGACCCGCCCTCCGCCAGGTAGGATTCAGCGGGAAACAGGCCATCGCCGAGGTTGGCTTCCGTCGTCAGGCACAATCCGGCGACGGCGCCGCAGGTGGCGATTGCCCGCCGTTCCTCATCGGAGAGGTGAGTGGCGTGCACCAGGCACCAGCGCGAATCGACGGCTGTGGTGTCGAACAGAAGCTCTACCGGCCGCTTTCCGCACCAATCCAGACAATCCGCGACCTCGCGCGGCTGTTCAGCGATGTGCAGGTGGATGGGCGCGTTCGGATCGAGGTCGTTCAGCGCGGCGAGGACCTCGGTCAGGCGGTCCGGGCGAACCGCACGCAGGGAATGCGGGGCGATGCCGAGGCGGCGGTCGGGCCGCGAACCGAAATCCGGGGCCAGTGCCTGAAGCAGCCGGCCGAAGCCATCCGGATTGTGCAGGAAGCGGCTTTGGCGCGGACCGGCGGGAGCGCCGCCGAAACCGCCATCCTCGTAATAGACCGGGAGCAGGGTAATACCGATTCCGGCGGTCTCGGCAGCCCGCAGGAGACGGCGCGAGGTCTCGGCCGGGTCGGCATAGGGACGTCCATCGACGTCGTGGTGGACGTAGTGGAACTCCCCGACGGAGGTGTAGCCGCGCGCCAGCATGGCGCGGTAAAGCCGTGTCGCGATGGCCTCGATGCCGTCTGGATCAAGGTCGCTCAGGAATCCGTACATCAGCTCCCGCCAGGTCCAGAAGCTGTCGGCCCGGCTGGGACCGGCGCGCTCGGCCTTGCCGGCGAGCGCGAACTGGAACGCATGGCTGTGAACGTTCGGAACGCCTGGGATCACGACCCCGTTGAGCCGGGTGGCATCGCCGGGATCGGTGTCGGGGACGACCCGGACCAAATTGCCCGCCGCGTCGCCTTCCATCAGGACATCGCGGCACCAACCCGACGGCAGCAGCGCCCAAGGCGCGAACCAACGCGATGATCGAGGGTTTTGCATGATCGTTGCCATCCGATTACGGTTGGTTCGCCGCGGCGGCCTCGCCGTTGATCCAGCGGCTTGCCGAACGGGTGGGGTGCGGCATGTGGGATTCTCTCTGGGTTGATATCGGGCTCGCCACGCTTGCGGGACCCGACCCGTACGGCAGGATCGAGGACGGCGCCATTGCGGTCAAGGACGGCCGGATCGCCTGGGTGGGCGCCCGCGAGGACCTTCCTGGTCCCGCCGACAGCGTGGCCGCGATCGTCCACGAACTGGAGGGTGGCTGGATCACCCCGGCCTTGATCGACTGCCACACCCACATCGTTCATGGCGGTCAACGTGCTGGCGAGTTCGAGAAGCGGTTGATGGGTGTCAGCTACGCGGATATAGCGCGCGCCGGCGGCGGTATACTGTCCACCGTCGCGGCGACCCGTGCCGCAACCGAAGCCCAATTGCTCGAAAGTGCCATGCGCCGGATGCGTCCGCTTCTGGCCGAAGGGGTTACGGTCGTCGAGATCAAGTCCGGCTACGGCCTTGATCTGGACGCCGAGCTGAAGATGCTGCGGGTCGCACGCGCGTTGCAGGACCGTCTGCCGATCGAAGTGACTACGACGTTCCTGGGCGCCCATGCCTTACCGCCTGAGTGGGCGCGGGATGCCGACGGGTACATCGACTTCGTGTGCGACGAGGTGCTGCCGGCGGCGGTCGAGCAGGGGCTCGTCGATCAGGTCGATGCGTTCTGCGAGACCATAGCGTTCTCCCCGGCGCAGGTTGGACGCCTGTTCGACGCAGCGGCGCTGTTCCAGTTGCCGGTGAAGATTCACGCCGAGCAGCTGAGCGACCTGGGCGGCGCCGTCATGGCGTCGGAGTTCGGCGCGCTGTCCGCCGATCATCTGGAGTATCTCGGCGCCGATGGAATTGAGGCGATGGCCGAGTCGGGGACCGTCGCGGTGCTCCTGCCGGGCGCGTTCTACATGCTGAACGAGACGCGGAAACCGCCGGTTGCGCGCTTGCGCAATGCGGGCGTGCCGATTGCGGTCGCCACCGACAGCAACCCGGGCTCGTCTCCCGTGACGTCGCTTCTGACCACCATGAACATGGCCTGCGTGCTGTTTGGGCTGACCCCGGCGGAGGCGCTGGCAGGGGTGACACGGAACGCTGCCAAAGCCCTGGGGCGACTGGCCGATCGTGGCACGCTGGAGGTCGGGAAGGTCGCCGATTTTGTGCACTGGTCGATCGACGAGCCTGCCGAACTGGCCTATCGCATCGGCTTCAACCCATGCCAGACGGTGATTCGCAACGGTGTGCCCACGTTGCTTGGGTAGGCGGATGGCCGAGCGTCGATTCCTCGACAGCGTCGCGCTGCAGCGGTTCGTGCGAATATCGCTTTTCTGATATTTTCCGAATGCTTTATGTGCGTTGTTGGCAGTAGTCTCGTTCCGACGCCGGGCTGTCCGGCGATCGTGAAAAGGCGGTTCCGGAGCACGCCCGTTCCATGTTCGACGACCCGAACGCGGTCCCGACGAAAATCGGGTTCCTGCTGATCCGGAACTTCTCGATGATGGCCTTCACATCGGCGGTGGAGCCGTTGCGGTCAGCCAATCGGATGTCCGGCCGCACGCTGTACGAATGGCGGATTATCAGTCCGGACGGCAAACCCGTGTCTGCCAGCAACGGCATCGAGGTCGTGCCGCACCACGCCATGGCGGAAGTCGACCGCGAGAAGATTCTGGTGGTGGTGACCGGCATCGACGTCCAGCGGTACGAAGACGAACGAATTCTCGGATTCATGCGCCGTATCGCCCGCCAGGGGGCGATCATGGGCGCGCTGTGCACCGGCAGCCATCTGCTGGCCCGTGCCGGTCTGCTCGACGGCCGTCGCTGCACCATCCATTGGGAAAACCTGGGCGGTTTCACCGAGGATTTTCCCGAGATCGAGGTGTCGTCGGATCTCTACGAGATCGACCGGGACCGCTTCACCTGTTCCGGTGGAACGGCAGCGCTCGACATGATGCTGCATCTGATCGGCCGGCAGCATGGGCAGACCTTGGCCAACCAGGTGTCAGAGCAGTTCATTCACGACCGTATCCGCGAGCCCCATGATCACCAGCGCATGGAGCTGCGCGCCCGTCTCGGCGTCAGCCATCCCAAGCTGATCTCGGTGATCAGCGAGATGGAACTGAACCTTGAAGAACCGCTGAGCCAGACCGATCTGGCGGAACGGGCCGGGTTGTCGACGCGCCAGCTTGAGCGGCTGTTCCGCAAGTATCTCGGCGCGACTCCGACCCGCTACTACCTGACCCTGCGGCTGCAGCGGGCGCGCCAGCTCCTGGTCCAGACGTCGATGTCGATCCTGTCGGTGGCGTTGGCCTGCGGATTCGTGTCGGCCAGCCATTTCTCGAAATGCTACCGGGAGTGTTTCGGGCGCACGCCGCGGGCCGAACGCGCCACCGGCGGGGTCACCGGGACCGCAGCGAGTTCGGTACCCCCGATACTCGATCTGCCGCCGGCGGCAATCGGGCAGATCTGACCGATTCTTTCAGAGGCGAAGCGGGTCAGCCGCCGAACGGGAACCGGCGTTCCATTACGAACGGCGACCCCGGTTGATCCTGCCGGAACAGGGCGACCGCATCGATCGCACTCGGCGTGGCAGTCACTGCGGCGACCCGTGGTTCCAGGGCAGCGACGATCGAATCCCGCTCCGGACCATCGTGCAGGCGCGACGACAATGTCATGTGGAAGCGGAATTCCCCCATCACATAGGGATATCCCCAGCGTTGCAGCAGCGCCTCCTGCTGGGACGACAAATCAGCCTCGCGGCGTCGTGCCAACTCGGCGTCGCTCGGCAATGCCCGATATCCGTCGAGTTGCTGGACGACGTCGGCAGCCAGCGCCATTACGCGGTGATCCGGAGGCGTCATCATCAGGGCCAAGAAGCCTCCGAGCGAGCGCAGTCCGAGTTGGACGATGATCGGCGCGCGCGCGGCCGCAAACGCCGCTGCGGCATCGCCCAGCGCTTCGAGCGGCCGGTCGTGCTTCAGGTGAAATGGAGCCTTGAGGGTCGCGTGAAAACCGTAGTTTCGGGCACTTGCGGTGATGGCGGACAGCCGTTCCGGTGACAGGCCCGGTACGCCCGCCTGCACGCGCTCCGTGCCGGTCGCGCAATCACGTCCCAGCCAGTCGGCGCCGAACTCCGCCAGCGGCGACCCGGGTTCCGGAGCGAAGTAGATGGCGTAACGCGGCCATGCCGGCTCCGGCTGGGCATCGTTGGCAGGAAAATCGGGAAACTGCACCACTGTGACACTCCCGTGAAATGCTGTCGGACGGTCTGGCCTTCCGATCGAACCAAAGGTAATCAGGACTGGCGTCGACCCCGGCCGGGGTTATGCCACGCCCCCCGGAACAGGAGAAGGCCGGTGACCATCCGCACGATAGCAAGCCGGCGTGTGCTGCTGGCCGACGGTTCAGTCGAGGACACCACGGTCACGATCGAGGGCGGGCGGATTGCCGCCGTCGGGAACGCCTGCCGGGGCGAGGAGTGGGATGTTGGCGATGCCTGGGTGCTGCCGGGGGTCATCGACCTGCACGGCGACGCGTTCGAGCGCCAGATGATGCCGCGGCCGGGCGTGCACTTCCCGATGGACCTGGCGCTGCTCGACACCGACGCGCAGCTGGTCTCGAACGGAATCACCACCGCCTATCACGGCGTTACCTACTCGTGGGAGCCCGGGCTGCGCGGGAGGGAGTCGACCGTGGGGCTGAAGGCGGCGCTGGAGGCCGTGAAGCCGCAACTGGCGTGCGACACCCGGTTCCACCTCCGTCACGAGACCTACAATCTCGACGCCGAGGCCGAGATCATGGGGTGGCTCGACGAAGGTTCCGTCGATCTCCTGGCGTTCAACGATCACTCGGACATCATCCTCGACCGCATCCTGGTCAAGGGGAAGTCGACGGCCACCTACACGGCGCGCACCGGGTTGAGCCACGATGCTTTCGTCGATCTGCTGCACCGCGTTGCCGAACGGAAGGCTGAGGTGCCGGCGTCGATCGACCGGCTGGCGGCGGCGGCAGTAGCCAAAGGAGTGGCCTTGGCGAGCCATGATGACCACACGCCGGACATGCGCCGGCGGTATCATTCGGTCGGCTGCCGGATCGCGGAGTTCCCGATGAACACGCCGACCGCCGAGACGGCGGTCGCGCTGGGCGATCCTGTGATCTGCGGCGCGCCGAATGTGGTCCGCGGTGGCAGCCATCTCGGCGCCGACGGCATTCTGGCGGCTCGGGAAGTGCGCGAGGGCCGCTGCACGATCCTGGTGTCGGACTACTACTACCCGTCGCTGGTGCAGGCGCCGTTCGTGCTGGCAAGGTCGGGTGACGCGCGTTTCGCGGATGCCTGGGCGCTGGTGTCGGCCAATCCGGCCGCTGCTGCCGGCCTCGACGATCGCGGCCTGATCACCGAGGGACGACGGGCGGATCTGGCGATCGTGCAGGAGGGCGGCACCGGCCCCGTCCGGGTGGTCGGGACGCTGGTCAACGGGCGGGCCGTTCATCGCACCGAGATCGCCCGGACGATCTGACGGCCGGACCCGACGGTGACTCAGTCGCCGTCGACGGTCACGGCGGCTGCCATGAGCGGCATTCCCGCGGCTAAATCTGAACTGGATTCGGTTGGACGTGCCGTGCGTTCCAGGGTCGAACGGAACTCGGCTTCCGGCATCGGCCGGCCCAGAAGGAATCCCTGGACCGCGTCGCATCCCCGGACCCGCAGGAAGGCAAGCTGGGACTCGGTCTCCACGCCTTCGGCCACGACCTCCATTCCGAGGGTATGGGCGAGGCCAAGGATGGCGAGGGCGATGGCTGTGTCGTCGTCGCTGACCGGAACGTCCTGCATGAACGACCGATCGATCTTGACCGACTGCACCGGCAACCGCTTCAACAGCCCGAGCGATGAATGGCCCGTTCCGAAGTCGTCGATCGAGAAGCGAACGCCCAGTGACCGCAGGCGGCGCATCACGCCGACCGTGTTGTCCGGGTTGTGCATGACCATGCTCTCGGTCAGTTCCAACTCAAGCAGGCTCGGCTGAACGCCGGCGTCGTGCAGGGAGTCTCGGACAAACTCGAAGAACCCGACCCGATCGAACTGCTTGAACGACAGGTTGACGGCGACCGTCAACGGCGTGCCGGGCGAACTGGCATCGGAGTTCCAGCGTTTGACCGCCTTCAGCGACTCCTGCAGCACCCAGTCGCCGATCGGCACGATCAGCCCGGTTTCCTCGGCAATCTGCATGAAGGCGGCTGGCGGCATCAGGCCCCGCTCGGGATGGTCCCAGCGCAGCAACGCTTCGGCGCCGATCAGGGTCGGCGTGCCGTTCGCCAGGGTGAACTTGGGCTGGTAGTGAAGCTCGAACTCGCCGCGTTCGAGCGCCTGGCGGAGTTCGGCCTCCAGGCGCAGACGTTCCGACGCATCGCTCGTCGTGATCACGGTCGGAAGTTCAACGCTGTCGCCGCCGCGACGCTTGATGGCCGACATGGCGGCCGTGGCGCTGCGGGTCAACTCCGCGGCGGTCCGGCCATGCCTTGGCGCCAGGGCGATGCCCACGCTGGCCGAGAGCTGGAAGCGTTTGCCATCGATGTCGTAGGGCTGAGACACGGTCGCGCGCAGACGTTCGGCGACGACAAGGGCCGGTGCGGCGCCTCCGGTGCTCTGAAGCAGTACCAGAAACTCGTCGCCGCCGATGCGTGCCGACGTGTCGGAGTGGCGCAGCGCACCGCGGATGCGTTTGGCCGCCTCGGCCAGCACCGCATCGCCGGTGGTGTGGCCGAACCCGTCGTTGACGAAGCGGAAGTTGTCGAAGTTGAGGACCACCAGAGCCGGCGCGCCGTCGTCGTCGCGCATCCCCTCCAGGGCGGTTTCCAGCCGGTGGTGCAATGTCTCGCGCGCCGAAACATCGACCGTCTGGGCAGTGTCGCTGGCCGACGGCTTGTTCGCCGTCCGGCCGCTCCTCGCAACCCCTGCCCATAACGGACGCGCGCACAGCGCACCGACTGCCGTGCCGGTCAGCAGCCAGGGCAAGGCATGCAGGATCGTGTCCAGAACGCCTTGAATAGTCGGTTCAACCATATGCGCGCGCCTCTTTCTCGCGTATCGGCACCCTAGTGACCCTGCGTTTCATCACCGTAAAGAGAGATGGTTAACAGACGTTTACGATCACAACGGTGCGCTACTCTGCAGCTTCACGGCCAGACGGGTCGGTGTCGTCGAAGATTTCCTTGTCGTGTTCGAACAGGCTTGCCAGATGGACCGCGGCTTCGCGGGCCGAAAGGATCATGGCGGTCTCGTCGCCGCGCAAACGGTACTGCTCGCGAACCAGTGCCTCGTCATAGTCCTTGAAGGTGCTGGTGATCTCATCGGCCTCCCGGCCAGGCATCCCGAGCCCGACGAACACGGCCTTGGTGAGATCGATGCTGGAGCCGAACATCTCGCGAAACACCGCATCGACCCCGACCTCCATCAGCCGGTAGGCGTGAAAGCGGTCGGTTGCACGGGCGAACACGCGAATTGCAGGAAAATGCATTCGGACCATGCGGGCGATCTCGACCGCTCGATCCGGATCGTCGACCGCAATCACGAAGATCTCCGCAGAACCGGTGCCGGCGGCTTCCAGGACCTGAAGCCTGTTGGCGTCGCCGAAATACGCCAGGTTGCCGAACCGCCGTGCCACCTCGATCCGAGAGTTGTCGGAATCGAGCGCTACGAACTTGATGCGCCGCATGTTGAGCAGGCGGCCGACGATCTGTCCGAACCGTCCGAATCCGGCAATCACCACCCGAGGCTCGTCCTCGTCGACCTCCGGGGGCGGAGCGTCCGCGGAGTCGTCACGTTCAAACGCTTGGCGCAACCGGTCCGCCAGCAGCACGGACAGCGGCGTCAGCGCCATTGAAATGGCGACTGCCAGGATCAGGAAATCGGCGGTCGGCCGGTTGACGGCGCCGACGCTGGTCGCCTGGCCGAACAGCACGAAGGCGAACTCGCCGCCCTGCGGCAAGACGGCCGCCAGCGCCAGCGCGGCTTGCCAGCGCATTCCGGAACCAAGGCCGAGAGCCATCAGAACCGCGGTCTTGATGGCCATCAACCCGAGGGCCGCGCCAAGCACGGCGAACGGCGATTCGACCAGCAGCCCGAGATCCATCGACATGCCGACGGCGATGAAGAACAGCCCCAGCAGCAGGCCCTTGAACGGTTCGATGTCGCCCTCGAGCTGGTGTCGGTACTGCGTGTCCGCCAGCAGCACGCCTGCCAGAAAGGCTCCGAGCGCCATAGACAGACCGATCTCTTCCATCAACAGCGCCATGCCGAGCACGACCAGCAGGGCCGCGGCGGTAAACAGCTCCGGTACGCCGGCGGCTGCCACCAGACGCAGCATCGGCCGGACGACATAGCGCCCGCCGACCACCGCCACGACGACGACGAACACCGAGAAGGCGATCGACAGCCAGTCGGTCTCCGTGATCTGGGATGCGCCATCGGCGACCTTGGCGATCGACGCGGTGGCGATCCATGGCAGCACCGCCAGCAGGGGGATGACTGCAAGATCCTGGAACAGCAGGATCGAGAAGGCGGCCCGGCCGTGCTGGGTGCGGAGTTCCTTGCGCTCGGACAAGGTCTGCAGCGCGAAAGCGGTCGACGACAGCGCCAGAACCAGGCCGATCACCACGGCGGTCTGCGGCCGCATGCCGACCAGATAGGCTCCCGCCGCGATGGCGGCAGCGCTCAAGAGCATCTGGCTGGATCCCAGCCCGAGGATGGGCCTGCGAAGAGCCCAGAGCCGCGACAGATGCAACTCGAGCCCAATGATGAACAGCAGCAGGACGACGCCGAACTCGCCGAAATGCAGGATTGCGTCGACATCCGACACCAGTCCGAGGAGCGACGGCCCGATCGCCACGCCGGCCGCGAGATAGCCGAGCAGTGAACCGAAGCCGAGACGCTTCAGTATGGGAACCGCGATCACCGCGGAACCGAGAAACAGGACGGTGTCTTGTACGAGCGCCATGGCAATCCGATTCTAGCACACCGATGTGCGTTCATCCGGAATCTGTGTTGTCCCTCTTACGTATTTGTCCACGCTGTTGTTATCGCGTTACAGGCGGTCTCCGAGCCCTTCAGGAATCTGACTTCCGGAAGGGATGCTTGCCCCGGTTTCCCACCGCCGCGTATCGTCCCGGAAATCAATCGACAGAGCCTTCAGGGAGAGCACGCCATGTCCGCCACGATCTTCGGCCCCCGGATCATGCTGATCGGCGGAGGCTCGATCGGCCGCGCGCCGGAAATGCTCGGCAAGCTCGGCGTCACCCGCCCGCTGATCGTGTCCGACCCGTTCATGGTTTCGTCAGGGCTGGTCGCGGCATTGACCGGGCCGCTCGACGAGGCCGGCGTCAGCTACGGCGTGTTCTCCGATACCGTGCCCGATCCGACCACGACGGTGGTCGAAGCCGGCGTGAAGGTGTTCAAGGACGGGGGCTATGACGGGTTGATCGGGTTCGGCGGCGGTTCGCCGATGGATACTGCCAAGGCGATGAACATCCTCGCGGCCCACGGTGGGAGGATGCGGGACTACAAGGTGCCGAACGGCGTCGATACTGCCGCCGCCCCGCTGGTCTGCATCCCGACAACCGCCGGGACCGGCTCGGAAGTGACCCGAGGTACCGTGATCACCGATGTCGAGACCGACGAGAAGATGCTGGTGATGTGCCTGGGCGGTCAGGCCCAGGGCGCGATCGTCGACTTCGAACTGACCATGAAAAAGCCATTCCGGCTGACCGCCGACACCGGCATCGACAGCTTCACGCACGCCCTTGAGGCGTTCGTCAGCCGGAAACGCAACCCGTACTCGGATTCCATGGCGGTGGCGGCAATGCAGCGCATCGGCGCATACCTGCGCACCGCCTGCTTCGAGCCGACCAACCGGGAGGCGCGCGAGCAGATGATGCTGGGCGCCACCCAGGCCGGCCTGGCGTTCTCCAACGCCTCGGTCGCGCTGGTGCACGGCATGAGCCGGCCGATCGGTGCGCATTTCCACGTACCGCACGGGCTGTCGAACGCCATGCTGCTGCCGACCGTCACCCGGTGGTCGCTGGACGCCGCCCTTGACCGATACGCCGAGGCCGGGCGCCTGATCGGTGCTGCTGAACGCGGCGACGGCGACGAGGCGGCAGCCAACAAGCTGCTGGACTGGCTGTTCCAGATCAATCAGGACCTGGAGGTGCCGAGCCCGCCGGCCTACGGGATCGACGAGGCGAAGTGGTTCGGGCTGATGGAAACCATGGCCGCCCAGTGCGTCGCCTCGGGCTCGCACGCCAACAACCCGAAGGTTCCCAATGAGGCGGACATCGTCGAGTTGTACAAGCAGGTCTGGGGCGCCAACCGCTAGTCCCGGACAGGTCCGGAGATCGTAATGCAGCAGGCGACGACGATCGTTCAGGGAAGGGTCGACCTGATCGACCCGCACGACTGTTCCGACGATCCGGACGCACTCGCAATTCTTGAGGCAGTGCACTCGGCCCTGGTCCGCCGCGGACCGGATGCCCGCTGGCGGCCGGCGTTGGCGGAGCGTTGGTCGGTGTCGGACGATGCGCGGACCTGGACTTTCCAGGTTCGGCCGGGCGTGCACTTTCACGACGGTGCTCCGGTCGATGCCGAAGCGGTTGCCTATTCGATCGCCCGGATGGCCCGGCCGGACATGGGCGCCACGCTCGGCGCGCCGGCGGTATACGCCCAGTACCTGTCCGGCGCGGGGGTCGAAGCGCTTGATCGTTCCCGGGTTCGGATCACGCTGGAACGCCCGTTGGCCGATCTCCTCGACATCCTGGGATCCGGCTACGTGCTGTCGCCGGCATCCGACGACCGGCAGCCGGTTGGTTGCGGCGCGTATCGAGTGGACGACTACGCGCCCGGAAACCAATTAACGGTGCGGACAGAGTCCGGTCATTTTTCAGGAGAACCGGCCAATCCGATCCTGCGGTGGTGGTGTGTGGCCGATCGCACGGAACGCCTGGAGGCCCTGCTGTCCGGTAAGGCGCAGGTCGCGAGTGATCTCGGCGGCGCCGGGCGAGGGCGATTGGCCGGCGAGACCACGATCACCTGTGTCGATCATTTGTCGCCGACCGCAATCATCTATCTGCTCAACGCCGCCCGTGGCCCGCTCCAGGATTCCCGGGTGCGACGGGCTTTGAACCTCGCGCTCGACCGGGCGGCGTTGGTGGAGTCGGTGCTCGGTGGTGCCGGCGAACCGTTGTGCGGTTTCGTCAGTCCGATGCATTTCGGAGCGATTGGCGACACGTCGGCCCTCGGCCGGGACCTCGATACCGCGCGCCGGCTGCTGGGTGAGGCCGGCTGGAGTGACGGGTTGGCGCTCGACGTCGACTGCCCGACCCGCTTGCCGGACGAGGCGGAGGCGCTGACCGGGGCGGTTGCGTCGCAACTGGCGGAGGTCGGCGTTTCGCTGAACGTGCACCGGGTCGAGGACCGGACCGCCTACGCCAACCAGGTCCGGCTCAAGCAGATCCACGACCTGTGTGTCTTCGATTCCAGCCCGATGAGCACGTTCCGGGTGCTGTACGAGAAGATCGACGCGCGGGTCGCCGGCTCATGGTGGCAGGGCTACCATAGCTCCGAGGCCGAAACGCTGCTCGACCGGGCACGGACGACGGTGGACGATGGCGAGCGCGAAGCGCTGTACCGGCGATGCTATGGCGTGCTGCAGAACGATCCGCCGTGGCTGTACCTCTACAACCACCGACGCTTCGTTGGGCTCTCGGGCGTCCACCGGGACTGGCGAATGCGTGCGGACGGCGTCCTGGACGTGGCGACGCTGCCGCGGTTCTGAAGGACGGATCAGCCGTACGGGGCCAGCAGCACGAGCGCTGGGCGAACCTCCGCGTCGCCGAACCAGCGGAGCGGTATGCTGACCCGGAAGAAACTGTCGATCGGTGCCGCGTCCGAGGTGATGCGCCGCAGGCCGCGGACGAAGGACACGACGATCTGCCGTTCGAGCAGCATGGTCATCAGGTCGGACCGCAGCGACCGCTTCAGGGGAACGGGCAGCGGCAGATCGTCCAGGTACCGGCCGGTGAAATCGATGGACTGCTGCCAGAACGGGGCAGTCTGGCGATCATGGGCCAGATACTGGACGGTGCCGCGTCGGGAACAGACCGTCACGATCTTGGCCCGCCGGTCGGACGATTCCACGCGTTCCCGCAGTTCCTCGGACGGCCGGAACTGAGTTGAAACCAGGAACTTCCACATGTCCTGGACGTGGTCGTCGTTGATCTCGGTCGGCAGACAACCGGTCAGCCGGTCCTGCATCAACGGAAATCCAGGACGCGACGTGAGTTCAACCGAATCCTGCAGCAACGACGGCATCTGGTCGATCGTATCGGCAACCAGCGACCCACGTGAGCCTCGGTCGTGCACCTTGATGATCACCGGGCGCCGGCGGTCTGCGTCCTGCAGGCTGGCCGTCACATTCATCGCCATGCGAAGGGTCGGCTGTTGGGCCGACAGCGGGTTGACCCAGAACTCGATACCATCCGCGGCCTCGCGCACCTGGACCCATCCGAGCCGGTCCATGGCGTGAATGCGGTCCTCGGCGGTGTCAGGACGATCGGCGGCGCCTATCGCGACGGCGCGTCCGCTCCCGTCAACCCAGATCGAGTCCGTCTGTTGGGTCTGCATTCGTTTCCGTCCCGGATGATCCACACCTCACGCGCGAAGTATTACACCATCAAGACGACGTACGAGAATACAAGAAACGCCAATTGGCGTGTTTTTCTTCTGGTGGTTGGAATCTAAAACTGCGGGCGGCCGAGCGCGGTGATCGTCACGAGACCGGGAAGCGTCCGGGTATCGGTGGCGATGGTGAGGGCCATGAACTCCAGCCCGAGCGGGGTACGCACGTACTGAAACACCGGATCGTTGGTGATCAGCGCCTTCCAGTACCGTTCGGCGGCAGCCCGTGCGACCGCGGCGTCCGCGAGGTCGAAGACCCGCGATCCCTTGACGTGGTTTCCGGCCCAGCGGATCCCGTCGCCGATCCAGTCGAAATAAAGATCGTTGTCGCGCACCGAGACGGACGTCGTGCGGTGCACGTTGACCTTGGCCATCTGTTCAAGCATGGCGGCCTTCTGGCGCGTGTAGCTGGCAATCTCCAGCATGGCGAACAGGTCGGGAAGGTCGTTGCGGGCGGTCAGCAGTTTGCTCGGAGGCAGGTCGATCACCACCAGCGGGTCGGGTATGTGTCCCTCCGGGCTGGCGCCGATCCCGACGACCTTGGCGATGGTGTCCAGCGTGGACTGCCGCACGTCGACCGGACCCAGGGTGTTGAACACGCGGTTGACCGTGCGGATCGACAAGCCGGTCGCCTTGGCGATGTCCTTCTGGGACAGTTTCAGCTTTCGCGCGGCTTCGTGGAGATCTCGCCCAGTCAACTCCCGCGTCATCTCAGGCGTTCTCCATGCGTCTCCGGCGCCAAACGATCCGTCCGAACCCGGCTGCCATCAGGATGAGGGCCACGCCCCCGATCACCGTCATCGAGGGGATAGTACCGAATAACAGCCCGTCAATCGCTAACGCGATGACCAACCGGCTTGCCTCCGCCGGCTGGATGGCCCCAGCGGCAGCGTAGCGGTATGCCAGGACGTTGAGGTGTTGCGCCAGCCATAACAGGACACCGACCGATACGCAGGCGATCGCTCCACGGCCATCGAGTGGGACCCAGAAGATGATGGCAGGGCCGCCAAACAACAGAACCAGCCCGGCAGCCTGCCAGCCGACGATGGCCTCTGCGGTCTCCTCCTTCATCGCCCGGATCAGCAGCATGGTGATCGAGATCGCCAGCGCGGAGACAATCGCGGCGAATCCGTAAACATTGAGCGAAGACGCATCGGGCGACAGCACCAGAATCACACCGACACCCGCGATGGTGATCCGCAACCAGGATGCGGCCCCGATCGCCTCCTTCAGGAACCAAGTCGCGAGGGCCGCCGTGAACACCATGCGCGAGAACAGCAGGGCGGTGGTCTCGGAGACCGGCAGATTGGCCATGGCCACGAACCCGCTGAAGATCGCGACGCCGGTCGCTAGGCACCGGCAGATATGCAGGGCCGGGGTCTTGGTCCGCATGACGCCGAGGCCCTTGGCGAGGATTCCAGGGGCGACCAGCAGGAGCACGACTACCTGCTGCAGAAACGCCAATTGGAACGGCGGGATCGTGCGACCGACGCTGTGGACGATGGCGTTGATGCCGACGAACGCGGCACCCGCCGCAGCCAGGCAAACCGAGCCTTTGAACACATCGGATTGAACGCTCCACCAGTCCTTCATATGCGGCGGCCTTCTGCGGCGGGTCCAAGGACGTTGTGGTCCGAAAACGCGACGGTCGTTCCCGCAACCACCAATCGACGAATCGTCGTTTCGGATCACTCCCCCGTAAAGTGAGGGATCACCAATGGAGGTGACAACTAACGGAGGAAATTCGATGAAACACCAGACACCTGTCATCCGCAAGACCGACATCGAGCGCGAAGGGTCATACCTGCTGCGTAAGCTGTTGCGGCAAGCGCGGGTCAGCCTCGCCGACACCTATGCCGTGACGCTGTCGGTCCACGGAGATTTCCAGGCCTTCGGTCAGGTGGATCGGGATGGCGGCTACACGTTCGGTGCTTACGACAATCGCTTTACTCGTGCCTCGCGGGGCACATGCATCATCGTCAAGTACCAGGGTCAGAAGATCGGCACCTATGCGTGTGGGTTGTTCGATGCGCACCCGACCATGGCCGATGTGATGGAAGGGCCGGGACTATACTTTGACGGGTCCGACGATCATTTGCGCATTGAAAGCCCCGGTGCGCACCAGTGGTTTGACGCGATGCGGGGGATGGTCGGATTCTCGGGCGGGATCTGGGTGTCCAAGCATCATCGCGGCACGCCGCTGAGCCGCACGCTGGTTCCGCTTCTGCCGCTGCTCGGCCGGGCGATCGCCGTCGAGTGCTGGGGCGTCGATCATGTGTTCGCGATGATGCCCGAGGCGGTGATGCGCAAAGGCGTCGGCCAGCGTTATCGGTTGTCGATCCTGGAGCCGGGCATCGTCTGGCATCACCGTGGCGCCGACGTCCCGATGTGGTTCGGCTACCACCCGCCCTTAATGATCGTCCACGATGCTCTGGCGTTCATGGACAAGGGTCTGACCTTGTTTGACGCGTCCGGCGACAATGCGTCCCGGACCGTGGCGGCCTAGATCATCGGACGCCGTCCATCTCTGCCACCCCGCCTCGGGCATCGATAGATCGGGGCGGGGTGCCAGGGCGCCGAAATCAGGTTCGATCGCGACCAGGACCGATGCCGTGCGGCTACGGTGCTAGCGACGATGACGGGAGCTCAAAGGTGACCGTAAGGCCTTCGCCCATGCGGCTCTCGATCCTCAGGTCGCCGCGGTGACGTTGGACCAGCGACTTGACGATTGCCAGGCCGAGGCCCTTGCCGTCGCGGGAATGGTAGGCGTTGCCGCCGATGACGGTAAACGGGTCGGTCATACGGTCCACAAGATGCTCGGGCACCCCCATCCCGGTATCGCTGACGACCAGGACGTGTTTGTCAGAGTTCGCTTCGACCCGGACGGAGATCGATCCGCCCGACGGTGTCGCCTTGACGGCGTTGGACAGCAAATTCAGCAAGATCTGACGGATAGCACCGGCATCGGCGTGCAGGGGTGGGCGGTCAGGTTGAACGCTGACCGACGTCGTGATTCCGACTCGCTCGAACTCGACGGTGAGGCTGCGAACGCAGTCGTCGACGATCTCGGCGATATCCACCGGCTCGATGGTCAGCGCCGGATTGCCGGCTTCGGCACTCGACAGGTCGAGAGTGGCGTTGACGAGTTGCAGGAGATGTTGGCTGCTGGACCAGATGTTGTGGGCATATTCTTCATACTTCGGCGAACCGAGGTCCCCGAAGTAACGGCAGGCGAGCATCTCGGAGAATCCGGAAATCGCATTGAGCGGTGTCCGGAACTCGTGGCTGATGGTGGCCAGAAACTCCGACTTCGCTTGGTTGGCGCGTTCAGCATCGACCAACGCCAGCCGAAGGCTCTCCTGAGCTCGGCGGCGATCGGAAATATCTTCGATCACCGAAATGAAGTAGTCCGGGCTGCCGTCCTCTTTGGTGAGCAATGCACCCGTCAGTTGGGTCCAGACAATGTCGCCATGAGATCCAATGTACCGTTTTTCCGCGACGTAGGTGCGTCGCACTCCATTCAGCAAATCCCGCACGCCTTTATGGCTGGCGGCGCGATCTTCGGGGTGCGTGATGTCGTCGAACGACATCGACAGAAGTGAAGATGGTTCATGGTCGACGATCTTTGAGAACCGCTCGTTGACCATCAAGAACTTTCCATCCAGTCCAATATTCGCGATCCCGACTCCGGCATGATGAAATGTTGCGCTCAGGAGACGTTCGTTCTTCTGCAACGCGCTATGTTCGTGCTCGAGCTCGCTGAGCAGCTTTCCGATCGTCCGAGTGGACCAAACCGCAAGTCCACCGGTAATTACCGTCAGTGTCGCCACACCGATAAGGTAGAGAAACCAATGGTCGAGCACGCTGATCTTGTCGACCCGGGCGATGGTGACAAATGGCAGGTGCGGTATCGTCTGCGCGCAGTCGACTGAGTCGAGTTTGTCTTGAACGAACACGTCCCGGACATCGCTTTCGGTCCGGCCAGCCAGCCATTTTTCATAGCGGGGGCCGACGGGGGGCCGGTGAGTAGCGTGTCCTGACGAGAACACGGCTTCGTCATTCCTGACGATCGATGTCGAGAACTGATCGGATCGCGTGAGATCCCTGAGAACCGTATCGATCCGAGTGGCGGAGATCGCGGTCGAGACCGTAATGCTCTGGCCACCGTGCCGGGTCTTGAGAAACACCGGGAGGGTATCGCTGCCGGTGTTCGCGTTGGTGGTCCTTGGGCCATAGGCGATCCGCCCGATCTCGGCGGATGCGATGGACGGGAAGTAGGGACGGCTGGTGATGTCGAACGGGCGTCCGGCGAGCGTCTCGTCGAGCAGCCAGGCATCGCCGCTTGAGTCGATGACGGCGAAGGCGAATGTCTCGTTGGGGTCGACATTCATCACTGTGGCCAACGCCAGCAGCGTCTTATCGGTGCGAAAATCCGCCTCGGGGTTCAACCGCAGCCATGTCGAGACCCCCCGAAGCATGCGGTCGGTGTTCTCGGTCACCCGAAGCAAGTGCTCCGACGCCAGCCGGATGCTGGCTTGGCAGGTCGCGGCCGCGCGCTCCGATACTCCTGAATTGACGTAGACAAGAACCAGAACGAAGCCGATGACGCTTAGCGCCAGGGACGCGATGCCGAACACTGGAAAAGAAAGACGTCGCCGAGAAACGCTGCGTGATTCGCCGTTCTTCTTCGAGCGCATGGCCGAAATAGACACAGGCGTGAACTCTCTCGTTGCGGCGCCTCGGCATCATACCGTCAGCACTGAGGTACCGCGTATTCTTAGAGAATTCGTTAGCGCATATGGTTAACGGGCCGATGCTTTGATCCTGGGCCTCTCGACGGGCCATCCATACAGCACCCCGCCCCGGTCGTCGGCTGACCGAGGCGGGGCATCAGGGCGTAGCGATCAGTTCTCGATGATCACCAGTGTCCGGACCTCGATGCTTTCCCGCGGAGCCGCGGTGGCCGGCGTGTCCGGCTGGTTGAAGGCGCCGTGCGGGGTAAACCGGGCACGACCGTCGTTCAGGCTGTCCCACCCCTTTATCAGCAGCACTTCGTCAGCGGTCATCCACGGCGCGTAGTACCAGCGGTGCTCCGGGTTGTGGGCCAGATGGTAGATCTCGCCGACCCGGTTCGGAAACACCTGGTCGGTGGCGACCAGATCTTCCGACGGGACGCTGGACGCATCGGCCAGCGCCAGGGGTGAGCGTTCGACCGGGCCGCGGATCGGACGCCAGACATTGATCTGGATGATACGGGCGCCGTTCTGCGCCAGACGCTCGGCCTCGTCCTCGCCCAGCAGGTCCTTGACCCGCTGGGGGCCACTCTTCTCGGTGTAGTCGACATGCACCCGGGCGGCCGGGCCGCGCGCGCCGTCGGGATTGGCGGCGCCGGGGCCGTTGTCGGACCGCCGGGTCGCGTCGAAGATCACGACCTTGCTGGCGCCCAGGGCGTTGCGCAGCATCGCCTCGATCTCGCGGTAGTACGGCCCCTCGATAGCCGCATCGTCGTACAGATCCTGGACCGTGGTCTCGTGGCGGAGCAGCTCGAAGCCTTCGCGGTCCAGGGACAGCGATCCGGCG
This sequence comes from Thalassobaculum sp., assembly GCF_040219215.1. Taxonomy (GTDB): domain Bacteria; phylum Pseudomonadota; class Alphaproteobacteria; order Thalassobaculales; family Thalassobaculaceae; genus Thalassobaculum_A. The sequence continues at coordinate 157,420 of NZ_JAVJSX010000012.1, read as the reverse complement.
ATCGGACGCATGTCGCGGATCGGCACAGTGTGGTGTTCGGTCTCGAAGAACACCCGCGGCGCTCCACCGGTGAACGCCGAGCTCTGGAACACCGGCTTGGTGTCCGACGGCGTGATGAAGGTCAGCGCGGCCTCGACGCCGGCGAATGCAGAGCGGCTCGAAAGCCCGGAGGCCGGGGCAGGGGTGGCCCGGTTCGCTGTCTGTACGCTCATGGCTCACTTCCTCGTTGTCGCAGCCGGCCGGTGACCGGCAATGATCGATGACGAAGAATTGGCGATAGCGGTGGTGGGATTCCAACGAGTTCGGTTCAGGTCGACATGAATGAAATTCATGTTGCAGGCTACAACCGGTGGCGGCCTCGGCGAGCTTATTCAGCGTCGTACTGGTGATGCAGGTGGGCAACGACGCCAACCTGCTGTTCCTGTTCGCGGCGGTGTTCGGGATGGTCGACTACGCCACCACTCCGGCGGCCTCGAGCCTGTTGGCTCGCCCGCCGGCCAAGGAGCCGGCGGTGGGTTAGGCCCGTCGACGTTTCAGCTGCCGTAGCGTTGTCGCAACTCATCCGACAGCACGGCCTCCGGCAGGAACTTGGTGCCGCCGAGCCACAGCTCGCTGACCTTGCCATCGCCGCCGCGAACCAGCCGGGCGCCTTCGCCGTGATTGGCGAATCCGCCGGCCAGCCGGATGGTCCCCTGATCCGGTCCGGTGACCGCGATCTCGCTGGCGTCAAGGAACGGGCTGGCGGTTCCCGGCGTGGCGACGACGACATGATCGCCGGCGGGTACCAGGTCGATCGCGGCCCACAACGTCCACCAGCGGCCGGTCCAGTCGAGAGCGCTATCGCTGGGGGCGCCGCGCTTCTCGAACTCGCGAAGCAGCCGAATGGCGCCGTCCGACCAGGGATGCGCCAAGCCGTCGACCGCGTTGGTCAGGATCGAGACGACAAGTTCCCGGCCGGGCAGGGCGGCAGTCCGGCTGATGCAACTTTGGAAGCCGCCGCCGTGCCCGAACCATTCCCAGTCGCCGACCTGCCCGAGGGTCAGGCCCAGGCCGTAGTGCCGGCCAAGACTTGAATGAGGCTCGTGCCAGTGCTTTCGGACCATCTCGCGACGGCTCTCTGGCGACAGCACGCTGCGCTCCGTTTCGGGGTCCAGGCTGGCAAAGAACCGGGCGAGGTCCCCGGCGGTCGAGACGAAGCCGGTCGCCGAACTCAGCGCCATCGTGTCGTTGTCGCCGGGTACCACCACCCGGCGGCCAAGCGGCAGCTTGCCGCTGTGCCCACGCGCGAACGATGTGCCGTCCGGTACCGGCATGTCCGGCACGGTTTCCTCCAGGCCCGATGCGGTGACGATCTCGCGCTGGATCCACTGGCGGTACGGCTCGCCGGCGACTGCCTGAATGACAAGGCCCAGCAGGCCGAAGCCATGATTGGAGTACTTGAACCGGGTGCTCGCTGGCAGGATCGGGGCCTCGGCAAGGGCGGCCCGCAGCTCGCTTTCGTTCAGGTACGGGCGTCGATCCTGCCACTGACCGGCATCGAGACCGTCGCGGATCAGCCCGGCGCTGTGCGACAGAACCTGGGCGATGGTCGCGGCCGCGACATCGGGGTGCAGCCCGTCGACGTAGCGCCCGACCGGATCGTCGAGCCGCAGCCGGCCGGCTTCCCGCAGCTTCAGGATGCCCGCCGAGGTGAAGCTCTTGGAGTGCGAGGCGACGCGCAGCCGGTGCCGCGGTGTCAGGGCCTCGCCGGACGACAGGTTGGCATGGCCGAACGCCCGTTCCAGGACGATCTCGCCACGATGGGCGATGGCGATGGCGCAGCCCGGCTGCTCGGTTACCCTTAGCTGGTGTTCAAGCCAGTCGGGAATGTAGCCGAGTGCCGCCTTAAGCCAGCCGTCCATCGCCGTTCCTTCCGCCGCGGATCAAGTTGCGGCGGCAGTCTAACCACGTTCGCTTGCTGAACGCATCCGGGCACGGCGCAGCGCCATCATGATCAGCGGGGTCGACCACAGCAGGAGCGTGATGGCCCCGAGGGCGGCGGCGATCGGTCGTTCGAAGAAGCCGAGCAGGTTGCCGTCGGCCTTGATCATGGCGGTCATGAAGTTGCCTTCCAGCATCGGGCCGAGCACGAGGCCGAGGATCGCCGGCGCCACCGGGAAGCCGTTCTCCTCCATCAGGAACGCCAGCACCCCGACGGTCAGCATGACCACGATGCCGAACAGGCTGTTGTCGATGGCGTAGGCGCCGACCATCGAGAACAGCAGGACGATCGGCCACACGATGGTGCGGGGGATCCGCAGGATGTGCCGGGCAAGCCCGATTGCGGCAAAGCCGAACGGGACCAGTACGATGTTGGCCAGGAAGAACGTGATGAACACCCCGTAGATCAGCTCCGGGTTCTGGAGAAACACGGTCGGTCCGGGATTCATGCCCTTCACGTACAGCACGCCGATCACGATGGCAGTGATCGAGTCACCGGGAATGCCGAACACCAGGGCGGGAACCCAGGCGCCGCTGAGGGCGCCGTTGTTCGCCGCACCGGCGTCGACGATGCCCTCGACGTGCCCGGTGCCGAACTTCTCCGGTTCCTTCGACAGTTTCTTGCTGAGGGCATAGGCGACCCAGGCGGCGATGTCGCCGCCGGCGCCGGGCAGGATGCCGACTGCGGTGCCGAGAACGCTGCCGCGGACCAGGCCCCGCCAGTAGCGCTTGAACACGCCGCCGAGACCGTGGAACACGCGGAACAGATGCTCCAGCTTCGGCGGCTCGATCACCCTGGTCGACACCACGTTGCGCAGGATCTCGGCGACCGCGAACATGCCGATCATGGCCGGGATGAAGGCCACCCCGCCCAGAAGGTCCGGAATGCCGAAGGTATAGCGCGGATGGCCGGCGGTGATGTCGATCCCGACGGTGGCCAGCATCAGACCGATCAGCAGCGACACGGTGCCTTTGACTGGCGAGGCGGTGGACACGAACACCGCGCAGCTCAAGCCCAGGCAGGCGAGCCAGAAGTATTCGAACTGGGTGAACTGCAGCGCGACCTCGGCAAGCTGCGGCGCTGATAGTACCAGGACGACGGTGCCGAACATGCCGCCGATCGCCGAGCCGACCAGGCTGGTGCCGAGCGCGCGTTCAGCCAGGCCCTTCTGGGTCATGGCGAAGGCTTCGGCGGCGTAGGCGGCCGACGCAGGCGTTCCGGGAACCCGCAGCAGGGCGCCGGGGATGTCACCGGCGAAGATTGCCATGGCGGTCGCCGTGACCATGGCGGCGATTGCCGGCACCGGATCCATGAAGAAGGTCAGTGGCACCAGCAGCGCGGTCGCCATCGTCGCGGTCAGGCCGGGCACCGAGCCTACGAACAGGCCGAAAACAGCCGCCATCGCCATGACGGCGAGAACGTGGGGCTGAAACACCAGCGGCAGCGCCAGCAGGAAAGCGTCCATGAACCGGGCCTCAGAACACCAGCGGCTCAAGCACGCCCCAGGGGAGCGGTACGAGCAACAGCCGGTAGAAGATTTGGTGGATCACCATCGTGACCACGGCGGCGATAGCGAGCGAACTGATCCAGCGACCACGCAGGCGCAGCAGCAGGGAAGCGGTCATCAGGAAGGCGGTCGGGATGAACCCCAGCCATTCCGACACCAGGATGTAGAAGACGATGCCACCGATGGTGAGGACCAGGGTCAGCGGGCCGGAGAACGTCGTCGCCCAGTCGTCAAGGTCGACCCACAAGCCGGCGGCGGCGCGTTGCCGCGTGCCGGAGGCGATCAGCAGCAGCCCGCAGACTATGAACCCGACACACAGCAGGCGGGGAAACAGCGCCGCCCCATAGGACTGGCCGGGGATCTGCGGGAAATCCCGGGTGGCGTAGCCGGCGACCAACGCGAAAATGATGAGCACAAGGCCGATGATCGCGTCGTTGAACCGCATTACGTCACCCGGGGTGTGTCAGTCGTACGTATGTCGCTCGCGGCCTACTTGGCCAGACCGACGGCCTTCAGGACCTTGCCGAAGCTGGCGTCGGCCTCTTCGTAATGCTTCGCCAGGCCGGCGGCGTCCGCCCAGGTCAAGCCAAAGCCTCGGCTCGCCATGAAGTCCTGGAACTCCTGGCTCTTGTAGACCTTCTCGATGGTCGCACCGAGCTTGTCCTGGATCGGCTTCGGCAGGCCCTTCGGAGCGGCGACGGTGCGCCAGGCGGCCGTCTTCCAGTCAGGGCCGCCGGCTTCCTTCAGGGTCGGGACGTCCGGGAACGCCGGCAGGCGCTCATCCGCCATCACGGCCAGCACCTTGACCTTGCCGGCTTCCTTCAGCGCCCGGGTCTCGACCACCGAAGCGGTCACCACGTCGACGCCGCCGGCTGCCAGGTCGGCAAGCGCCGGAGCGGCGCCCTGCGACGGCACCCACGGAACCGAGTTCGGATCGAGGCCGGCATCCACCAGCATCCCGGCCAGCGCCAAATGCCAGATGCCGCCCTGGCCGGTGCCGGAGCCCTTCATCTTGCCGGGATTAGCCTTGGCCGCGTCAAGGATCTCCTTGACGTTGGTGAACTTGGAGTCCGCCGTGACCGACACGCCGGCCGGGTCGGCGTTGTACAGCGCGATCGGGGTGTATGCGGTGTAGTCGAGGTCGGTCAGGCCGACCCAGTGCATCATCGCGATCTCGACGGTGACGATGCCGATTGTGTAGCCGTCCGGCTTGGCGGTGGCGATCGCCTGGTGGCCGACCACGCCGCTGCCGCCGGTGCGGTTGACGACGTTGACCGGCACGCCGAGTTCGTCCTGCATGATCTTGGCGATCATACGACCCGTGGCATCGGTGCCGCCGCCGGCGCCCCACGGCACGATCACGGTAATCGGCCGTTCCGGGTACTCGGCTTTTGCCACTGTTCCAAACAGCGCGACGCTCGCGAGCGCGACGCCGGCGAGCGCACTGGATAGTAGACGTTTCATTGTGGAACTTCCTCCCAAAGTGTTCTGAATTAGATAGGAGGCTAGACCACTAATTTTCAGATGACCCATAGATATGATGACATGGTGACACGACGAAGTGTCATCAATCGATCGTATCGAGGTCAGCCGAGCTGCTTGGCGAAGAATGCCAGGGTGCGCTCGCGGGCGATCTCGGCACTCTTCGGCTCGAAGCTGCCGCGCTGGTCGCAGTTGAAGCCGTGTCCGGCTGGATAGACGTGAACCGGCAGTTCCGGATGGGCCTTGCGGACCGCATCGACCTCGGTCAGCGGGATGGCGTGGTCTTTCTCGCCAAAGTGCAGGATGACCGGGCAGTGCGGGGTTTCGGTCGCGAACCCGCCGATTCCGCCACCGTAGTACGAGGCGATCGCTGTAAAGCCGGACAGTCGCGTCGCGGTGAGCCACGCCAGGGTGCCGCCCCAGCAGTAGCCGACGGCGGCGATCCGCCCTGCCGACTTCACGGCGTTCGACGCGGCAGCGATGTCGAGGAGCGCGTCCTCGTTGCGCACCCGGCCACGGATCTCGCGTCCTTCGGTGACGTCGTCTTCCGTGTAGCCAAGCTCGATGCCCGGGCGGACCCGGTCGAACAGTGCCGGCGCGATCGCGAGGTAGCCTTGGGCCGCGTAGTCGTCGGCGACCGAGCGCATGTGCGAGTTCACGCCGAAGATTTCCTGGATGACCACCACGCCGCCCTTCGGCCGGCCCTCCGGCTGGGCCAGATAGGCTGCGAACTCATGCCCGTCCTCGGCGGTCAGCTTCAGCGTATCGGCCATGGCGGCTTCTCCCGATGTGTCGCGGTTGAGATCGATCGGACGGGAAAGTGGCACAGATGGTCGGTCGGATGAAGAGGCCGCACGGGCCGTGCGGCGTTTGTTGGCCGGCACTCAGCTTCGCTGGTGACCGGTGATCAGCGCCAGCCCCGCAAGCAGGAACACCACGCCCGCCACGTCGCGCGGACCGACGCGCCGCAGTTCCAGGCCGAACGCCCCGAAATGATCGTAGGCCAGCGCGGCAATCAACTGGCCGCAGACCACGGCGGCGGCAAAGGCGGTCACGCCGATGCGCGGCACCGCGTACAGGGTCAGTACCAGCAGGCTGGTCCCGATCAGCCCGCCGGCCCAGACCCAGATCGGCATGCGGACGATTCCGACCGGTCGTGGCAGCGCACCGCCGGACAGGATGCAAACCGCAAGGAGGGCTACGAGGCCGATGCTGAACGCCACGATCGCCGCCTGGACCGGGCCGCCGGCGTACTGCGCCAACCGGGCGAGGATAGGGCCCTGCGCCGAGAGCAGGCCACCGGCGAGCAGCGCCAGCAGGACCAGGGCGAAGGTGGGCATGGTCACAACGCCTTGTACATGATTGTCGTCGGGTCGAGCTGGTCGGCGAACGGGTCCCGGCAGTACCCCGGAATGATCCCGACGGTCTGGTAGCCCAGTGAGACGTACAGCGGCTCGGCGGCATCGCCGGTGCGGGTGTCCAGGGTGAGCAGGTGGCGCTTCAGCCCGCCGGCATGCCGCTCCAACTCGGCCATCAGCAACCGCGACAGGCCCTGGCGGCGGAAGTCCGGATGGACCAGCAGCTTGCGGACCTCCGCGCGGTGCGGCTGGTTCGGCGGCGTGTCGTAGTCCAGCTGTACCGACCCGGCGATCCGTCCGCCCTTGCGCGCGACCAGCAGCAGGCGGGATCCGCTCCGCACCGCGGGCAGCACCTTGTCGCGCCAGAATGCCTCGCCGTCCTCGGTGGAGAACGGCAGGACATAGCCGATGCTGGCGCCGTTGTGGACGCAGGCGTGGAGGAGTTCCCCCAACTCGCCGAGGTGGTCGGCAATCTCGTGGTCGGAGAAGATCGCGACGGCGGTTCGCGTGTCGTCGGTCATGTGCCTTACACCATGAACAGGAAGTAGCGGGCGCCGCTGTCGTCGGGAGTGGCGAAGGCGCTGGGACCGAACAGCTGGTAGCGCAGGCAGTCGCCGGGGCGCAGGTCATGGGTCTGGCCACCGACCGTGACGGCCAGTTTTCCATCGACCATCAGCAGGTGGTGCTCCAGCCCGGGTCGCGGCGGTTCGTCGTAGGTGATGCGCGTGCTTGGATCGATCTCACACTCCAGCGCCTCGGCAGCCAGGGTCTGGGCCGGTGGCGACACCGACCGGCGCCGGAACCCGATTTCCGGGTCGCTCCACACCGCCTGCGCTTCGCCGCGAACGAGCGCGGGAAACTCGCCCTCCACCAGGTGCATCAGCCGCGACATGGTCAGGCCATAGACCGCGCACAGCTTGCCGAGCACGTTGGCGGTCGGGCTGACCTCGGCGTTCTCCAGTCGGGACAGGGTGGCCCGGCTGATGGCGCTTCGGGCGGCGAGCTGGTCGAGAGACCATCCGCGTTCGGCGCGCAGGCCCTTGAGGCGCTGGGCGATCCGCTGGTCGACCGACGTATCGTCGAAGAGAGTGTTTCCCATATATGAGAAATAATCCCGTTTTCGGAAGTTCGTCAAGTCGGTTATGACGGTGCATCGTGCTAATCTCGGCTTCCGCTCACTCACCAGCCGCCGCCCAGGGCGCACTGTTGCCCGAGGGCTTGGCGACGAGACGCAAGGTGGCCTGTTGACCAGGATCAGGATCGAGCACCGTACGACCTACCGGTACCGCGAGTTGGTCAGCCTCGGCCCGCATCGACTGATGCTGCGGCCTCGGGAAAGCCGGGACCTGCGCCTGATCTCCAGTGAGGTCGTGGTGACGCCCGAGGGGACGGTGACATGGGCAAACGACGTCTTCGGCAACGCCGTCGCGACTGCGGGCTTCCCGGTGATGACCGATCACCTTCGGATCGTCAGCGTGACCGAACTCGAGCTGAACGCCACCGCATGGCCGGTCTTCGGCATCGCCGCCTCGGCGATCCGCTACCCGTTCCGGTACTCCGACGACGAATGGACCGACCTGGGCGCGCTGGCGGTGCAGCAGGAAAGTGACCCGGACAACCGACTGCAGGCCTGGGCGCAAGCGTTCGTGCGCGGCGACTCCACCGACACGCTGGCCCTGCTCAAGGATCTCAGCACCGGGATCACAGGCTGGATCAGCTACCAGAGCCGGGAGGACGAGGGCACCCAGGCACCGCTCCAGACCCTGGATCGCGGCTGGGGCTCGTGCCGGGACTTCGCGGTGCTGTTCGTGGAAGCGGCGCGCAGCCTGGGCTTCGGCGCCCGCATCGTCTCGGGCTACCTCTACAACCCGGACCGACACCTGACCGGCTCAACCGACCGCGGGTCGACCCATGCCTGGGCCGAGGTCTATGTCCCGGGGGCGGGCTGGATCACCTTCGATCCGACCAATCGCAGCGTCGGCGGCTTCAACCTGATCCCGGTCGCCGTCGCCCGTGACATCCGCCATGCGATGCCGGTGTCGGGCAGCTTCGTCGGCATGACCGACGCGTTCCAGGAGATGGTGGTCGAGGTCGACGTTACCGTTGCCGACGGTTGAGCGCGGAGGCCGCCTTCAGACGTTGAAGCGGAAGTGGAAGACGTCGCCATCCTTCACCGGGTACTCGGCGCCTTCCACCCGCATCTTGCCGGCTTCCTTGGCCCCATTCTCGCCGTTGCAGGCCTCGAAATCGGCGTAGGCGATGGTCTCCGCCCGGATGAAGCCGCGCTGGAAGTCGGTGTGGATCTCGCCTGCCGCCTCTGGGGCCTTGGCACCGCGGCGCACCGTCCAGGCCCGCGCTTCCTTGGGGCCGACCGTGAAGAAGGTCAGCAGGTCGAGCAGCCGGTAGCCGGCGCGGATCAGGCGGGCGAGGCCCGGTTCCTCAAGCCCAAGCGTCTCCAGGAACTCGGCCTTGTCCGCCGGGTCGGACAACTGGGCGATCTCGGATTCGATGGCTGCCGAGATCACCACCGCCTCGGTGCCCTGTTCGGCGGCCAGGGCCGCGACCTTCTCGGACAGCGCGTTGCCGACGGCCGCGTTTTCCTCCTCGACGTTGCAGACGTACAGCACCGGCTTGGCGGTCAGCAGCTGCAGCAGCCGCAGCAGGCGGCGTTCGTCGGCGTCCAGTTTCGGCAGCAGCGTGCGGGCCGGCTTGCCGTCGCGGAGCAACTCGACCACCCGGGTGGCAATCGGCAGCAGCTCCTTGGCTTCCTTGTCCTGGCCGCGGATGCGCTTCTCCAGCGCCGGGATGCGCTTTTCCAGGCTGTCGAGGTCGGCCAGCATCAGCTCGGTGTCGACGGTCTCGGCGTCGCGGATTGGGTCGACCGAACCCTCGACGTGGGTGACCTCGCCCTCGAAGCAGCGCAGCACGTGGATGACGGCGTCGACCTCGCGGATGTTGGCCAGGAACTGGTTGCCCAGGCCCTCACCCTTGCTGGCGCCGCGCACCAGGCCGGCGATGTCCACGAACTCGATCTGGGTCGGCAGGATCTTCGCCGACTTGGCGATCCGCGCCAGGGTGTCGAGCCGCGGATCGGGCACCGCCACCCGGCCGGTGTTCGGCTCGATCGTGCAGAACGGGTAGTTCGCGGCCTCGGCCGCGGCGGTCGCCGTCAGGGCGTTGAACAGGGTCGACTTGCCGACGTTCGGCAGACCGACGATGCCGCAGTTGAAGCCCATCGGCTTACGCTCCGTCTTCGGAAAGTGGGGGCTCGGCCGTGGCTGCGGCCGGCGGGCTGGGTTTAACGGGTTTGGGCGGCGGGGGGAACACCGCGTGCGTGACCCGGCTCATGAACCGGCCTTCATCGCGGGCCAGCAGGGCCGGCGCCTCTCGTGCCACCGCGTCCAGCAGGGTCGGCAGCCAGGAGGTGCGCTCGGCCTTGGAGAAATCCGACAGCACATAACCATGGACCTTTGCCTTGTCGCCGGGATGGCCGATGCCGAGGCGGATCCGCTGGAAATCATTGCCGAGGTGCCGGTCGATGCTGCGGATGCCGTTATGGCCGCCGGCACCGCCGCCGGTCTTGACCCGCACTTTTCCGGGCACCAGGTCGAGTTCGTCGTAGAACACGCACACCGACTTGGGCTCGAGCTTGAAGAAGCGCGCAGCCTCGCCGACCGACCGACCGGACTCGTTCATGTAGGTGAGCGGCTTCAACGCCAGGACCTTGCCGCCGGCGATGTGGCCTTCCGCGGCCAACCCCTGGAATCGAGCCCGCCACGGGCCGAAGCCATAGACCCGGGCGATCTCCTCGATCGCCATGAAGCCGATGTTGTGGCGGTTGCCTTCGTAGGACGGTCCCGGATTGCCGAGACCCACGAACAGCAGCATCGCACTCTCCCACGGTAGCGGATGCCGGAACGGCACCGGGGGGATCGCAACGACGATCCCCCCGGGCAGTATCCAGGATCAGGTACGATCGATGGAGGATTACTCCTCCTCGTCCTCGTCCTCGCCGCCGTCCTCGCCGCCGTCGTCCTCGTCGGCATCGTCGGCCTTGAGCGTCGGTGCCGCGATCGTGGCGATCGTGAAGTCGCGGTCCTCGATGGTCGGCCGCACGCCTTCCGGGAGAGTAACCGCCGAGATGTGAACCGAATCACCGATCTGCAGGCCGGTGAGATCGATGGTGATCTTCTCCGGGATGCTGTCGGCGCGGCAGTAGACCTCGACCGAGTGGCGCACGACGTTCAGCACGCCGCCGCGACGCAGGCCCGGACTCGCCTCGTCGTTCTCGAACTCGACCGGCACGTCGACCGTCAGTTCGCTCGACGCCGACACCCGCAGGAAGTCGACGTGCAGCGGCTTGTCCGAAACCGGATGCTGCTGCAGGTCGCGCGGCAGCACACGGTGCTTGGTGCCGGCGACATCGATGTCGAGCAGGTGCGAGAAGAAACCCGGCTTCGTCAGGAGCTTTTCCAGCTCCCGCAGAGTCAGGTTGATGGAAACCGGATCTTGCTTGTCGCCGTAGATTACGGCGGGAACGAGCCCCTCGCGTCGCGCGGCCCGGGCGGACCCCTTACCGGCCCGGTCGCGTACGCTGGCGCCCAGTGTCGAAACTTCCGACATTGGCGTCTCTCCTGTGTAAGGCCCGGCCTCCAGGGGTGCCGGGCGACGGGCGCGGTTTCTAGACTGAATCCACCGCCATGGCCAGCCTTATGTGCCGCCAGCCTTGGCGCACCCGCTTAATTGAACAGGCTGGAGACCGACCGCTCTTCGCTGATCCGGCGGATTGCTTCGCCGAGCAGCGGCGCGATTGTGAGCTGCCGGATGTTGCGGGCGACCCGCACGGCGGCGGTCGCCTGGATCGAATCCGTGGTCACCAGCGACGACAGCGGCGAGGAGCTGACCCGTGCCACGGCGCCGCCCGACAGCACGCCGTGGGTGATGTAGGCGTCGGCCGAGGTGGCGCCGGCTTCGATCAGCGCTTCGGCGGCATTGCACAGCGTGCCGCCGGAATCGACGATATCGTCGACCAGCACGCAGCGCCGGCCGTCCACGTCGCCGATGATGTTCATCACTTCCGATACACCGGCCCGCTCGCGCCGCTTGTCGATGATCGCCAGATCGGCGTCGATCCGCCTGGCGATGGCGCGGGCGCGCACCACGCCGCCGACATCGGGCGATACGATGACCAGCGGCTCGTCGCCGTAACGTGCCTTGATGTCGTCGATGAACACCGGCGCGGCGAACAGGTTGTCGGTCGGGATGTCGAAGAAGCCTTGGATCTGGCCGGCGTGCAGGTCGATGGTCAGCACCCGGTCGGCACCGGCCTTGGTGATCAGGTTGGCGACCAGCTTGGCCGAGATCGGCGTGCGCGGGCCGGATTTGCGATCCTGGCGGGCGTAGCCGTAGTACGGAATGACCGCCGTCACCCGTCGGGCCGAGCTGCGCCGCAGCGCGTCAAGGGTGACCAAGAGCTCCATCAGGTTGTCGTTCGCCGGGTGGCTCGTCGACTGCACGACGAACACATCCTCGCCGCGGATGTTCTCCTGGATCTCGACGAAAACCTCCATGTCCGAGAACCGGCGGATGTCGGCCTTGGTCATTGGCAGGTTCAGGTAGGCGGCAATGGCCTCTGCCAGCGGGCGGTTGCTGTTGCAGGCCAGAATTTTGGGATCACGAAGGGACATGCGCGAACCAGATTGGTGGGCGTCACGCCCGGTGGCGGAACAGCGTTCCGTCAAAAGCGCGCCGGAACTTAACCGGCCGGCAACCCGGCCCGCAAGCCGGAAGTAACAAAAATGACCTGTTCAACCCTCCGGTGCGGAGGGAGAGGCCCGGCGCCGTCCACCCGGCAGGAACGAGTTGGCAGCCTCCTCGGCGCGGGCCAGTGCGGTGTCCAGCGCCTTCATGGTGACGGACATGTCCGAGCTGTCGTCCTTGGTCCATGCCCGCAGGGTTGCGAGCCAGACCCACGACAGGCCTTTCACCTTCAGCGGACCGAACGGCGGCAGCGGCGATTCGCCGACTGCTTGCAGCGTGCGGGCCATCGAGCGGCCGAGCAGCGGGATGGCGGCAACCGCGCTGGGCGGATCGAACGGCACACCGCGTAGCATGGCCAGAGTCCCGGCCCGGTGCTCCGACAATGCATCAAGGCGGGCCATCAGCGCCTCGAACAGCCGGTCCCGCACGGGAAGGGAGGTGTCGCGGGCGTCGTCATCGAGCCCGTCGCGCATCTTGCGGTCGGTCCGCTCGGCCAGCGCGCCGAGAAGCCGTGCCCGGAACGGACCGCACCCGCCCAGGGCCTTCAGGTCGCTACCGGCTCGCGATACGACATCCGCCGCGGAAACGGACCGCCAGCCGTGTTCGGCGGCCAAGTCGAGGGCGGCGTCTAGTAGCGCGTCGCGCGCCGCATGATCGGGGGCGTCGGTCATGTCAGACATATTGCGTGCGCGAGAGCGAACGTCCAGGGGCGGAGGCGAGATGATCTAGCCTGCCAGTTCCTTTGAGCGTGCCGTTGCCGCGGCGATCGCCCGGTCGAAGATCGGCTGAATGCCGGCAGCCGGATCCATCAGTACCTTCAAGGCTTCTGCGGTGGTTCCGCCGGGGCTGGTGACGTTGATGCGCAACTGCGAGGCCGGTTCGTTCGACTGGCGCGCCAGTTCGCCGGAACCGGAGACGGTCGCGCGGGCCAGCCGCATGGCGAACTCCTCCGGCAGGCCGGCCTTCACCCCAGCCGCCGCCAGCGCCTCGATCAGCAGGAAGACATAGGCCGGACCGCCGCCGGACAGCGCCGTCACCGCGTCGATCCAGTCCTCCGAGTCGGCCTCCATGGCGTCGCCGACGGCTTGCAGCAGCCGATGCGCCTGGGCCTTCTGCCCGCCGTCGACATTGGCATTGGCCACGTAGGCGGTGATGCCGCGGCCGACCGCCGCCGGGGTGTTCGGCATTGCCCTGACCACTGCGGCCGACGATCCCAGGTGCTTTTCGAAATAGCCGATGGTCTTGCCGGCCGCGATCGAGAGGAAACAGGTGCCCGGTGCGACGAACCGCTTCAGCGGAACCAGCGCCTGGTCCATCGACTGCGGCTTGACCGCCAGGACCACCGTGCCGGGGGCAAGCCCGTCCGGCACAGTGTCGGCACTGGCGTGGACCGTCACACCCTTGCGGCCGGCGAGGTCGCCCATCGAGGCGGCATGCGGCTCGACGACGTGTACGCCTCCGGCAGCTTCGGGACCGGCGAGCCAACCGGACAGCATGGCCCCGCCCATCTTTCCGCAGCCGACCAGCAGCAGGGGGGATGCACTCATGGGATCAGGCCTCGCCTTCGACGTCGAGCAGGGACGAGGCAATGGCTTCCTCAGCGGACTTGCCGCCCCAGATCACGAACTGGAAGGCCGGGAAGAACCGCTCGGACTCGCCCATCGCGACTTCCACCAGATCTTCCATCTGTTCGACCGACACGCCGCCGGCGCCGCGAACCAGCAGGGTGTGGCGGAACATCGGTGTGCCGTCGTCCGACGACAGGTCGAAATGGCCGAGCCACATCTTCTCGTTCAGCAGGGCGAGCAGCATGCTGACCTCGCGGCGTTTCTCCACCGGGACCCGGCTTTCCAGGAGGCAGGAGAAATGCAGCGCACCGAGATCCTCCTGCCAGAGGAAATAGAGGCGGTAGTCACACCAGCGTCCGGATATCTCGACCGCGAGTTCGTCAATGCTGGCGCGATCGAACGCCCAGTCGTTGGCTCCGACGATCTCCTCGAGCAGGTCAAGCGGGTTCTGTTGGGTGGTGCTGGAGTCGACATACGATAGCGACATGTCGAAAGGCTCCCTTCTGGCGCGCGAGCCGGCGCGTCGGGGCGGCCCTGGGGTGGCCGACAGGTGTGCTTGTCGGCCACATATTGTGGCGCAGGCCGCCGAGTTACCACGACCACTAGGATTTCAAACTCGGAATCCCAGTTCAACACTAGATTTCGCGGATCTAAAAAGTTTAACACGCAGATATAGTTCTACGCGCGAAGGTGTTGATATTAAGTAAATGCCGATCCCGATATCGGCATCTCAAATGTCATTGATATTCAATATATTCCGGCGCAGGGGCGCCTCAGGGGGCGAATCACCCGCCAGTTCGGACCGTCAGGACCCCTCTCCCGACGGGCTGTCGTCGGACGGTTGCCGGCGTGGGGCCGGGCGTCGCGCCGCGGCCCGGCGGCGCGATGCGGTCGGCTTGGGCGTCGGCTTTCCAGGCGCTTTGGGGGCCGCCTTCTTGCCTGCCAGGGCCGCCTCGAGCTCGGCCACGCGTGCGGCCAGCTTCTCCTGCTCCTCGCGGGCCCTCACCGCCACCGCCTCGACCGCCTCGAACTCCTCACGGGTCACCAGGTCGCGGTCGGCCAGGAACCGGTCGAACTGCTGACGCACGAGTTGCTCGATCTCGGCACGCACGCCGGCCGCAGCGCTCAGCGCGCCGTTGGCGACGCGGGCAATGTCGTCGAAGAATCGGCTTTGGGTTTGCATGACGCACCTCCTGTAGCGGATATGGCACGTGAACCCGGCCTTCGCAACGGGACGGCCAGGATCATCCGGTCCTGCGTGCTTGGGTGGGGAGGGCGTCGGGTGTACTCTCGCTGCCGATTTCAGCGACGGCAGGGAGGACGCCATGGTCACCATCCGCGACCACGTCCGGTTCACCGACCTCAAGGAAGCATCACCGGAGGATATCCGGATGCTGGCCCGTAACGAGTCGGAGATCCAGCGCACCGAGATGGCAGATTTCGTCCTCGGTCACATGCGGCTGATGGACGGGGCCAACTCCGGTTTCCAGGTCGATCGCCTGCAGCATTCCCTGCAGACCGCCACCCGCGCGTACCGGGACGATCCGGCCGACGAGGAACTGATCGTGTGCGCGCTGCTGCATGACATCGGCGAACTGATGGCGCCGGTCGACCATCCGTCGTTCGCGGCCTCGATCGTGCGGCCCTATGTCTCGGAGGAGAACACCTGGATGGTGCTGATGCACGGCGTGTTCCAGGGCTACTACTACTGGCAGCACCTCGGCCGCGACAACACGTTGCGTGAAATGCATCGGGGGCACCCGGCGTTCGAGCACACCGTCAGGTTCTGCGAGCGCTACGATGCGCCGGCTTTCGATCCGGCCTACGACACCATGCCGATGGAGGCGTTCGAGCCGATGGTGCGGCGGATCTTTGCGCAGCCGGCGACCTTCCGGCCGCCCAGGGGCTAATCGGCCCGTCGGACCAACTCGTTCAACCCACAAGGACGCGCATACATGATCGTGGTCACCGGCGGTGCCGGATTCATCGGCTCCAACCTTGTTGCCGGGCTGGAGCAGCGGTTCGGTGCGGATGGACCGAACCTGGTGGTGGTCGACCGGCTTGGCCAGGACGACAAGTGGAAGAACATCGCCAAGCGTGACCTGGCCGCAATCATCCAGCCGGAGGACTTCTTCGCCTTCCTGGAAACCCACGCCGGTGGAATCGAGGCAATCTTCCACCTCGGCGCGATCTCGTCGACCACCGAGCGCGACGCCGATCTGATCGTTCGCCAGAACGTGACCTTGCCGCTGGATCTGTGGCACTGGTGCACCAAGCACGGCACGCGGCTGATCTATGCATCCTCGGCGGCGACCTACGGCGACGGCGACAGCGGGTTCGACGACGACGCCAGCCCGGCCGGGTTGGCCAGGCTGCGGCCGATGAACGCCTATGGCTGGTCGAAGCACCTGTTCGACCGGCAGGCGACCAAGCTGGTCGGCCGGGGCATTCACCCGCCGCAATGGGCCGGCCTGAAGTTCTTCAACGTCTACGGCCCCAACGAGTACCACAAGGGTTCGATGCAGAGCGTGGTGGCCCATATCACCCCCAAGATCCGCGCCGAGGGATCGGCGACCCTGTTCAAGTCGCATCGGCCGGGCATCGACCACGGCGGCCAGAAGCGCGACTTCGTCTATGTCCAGGATTGCGTCGACGTGATGCTGTGGCTGTACGACACGCCGTCGGTGAACGGCCTCTTCAACCTGGGGACCGGCACGGCCCGCAGTTTCGCCGACCTGGCCAACGCGGTGTTCGCCGCCCTTGGCCGCGACCCGCACATCCACTACGCCGACATGCCGGAAGCGATTCGTGACCGTTACCAGTACTTCACCCAGGCTCGCATGGAGCGGCTGCGCGAGGCCGGCTTTCCAGGCCAGTTCACGACCCTGGAGGAAGGGGTGCGGCGCTACGTGCAGGAGTTCCTGACGGCCGACGATCCGTACCGATAGCTTTGTTCGGAATTGCCGTCCCCGGCGGCAGCGCCTAAACCTCGACGCCCACGATCCACCAACGGTCAGACGCCATGCTGCCTGCCATTGCCTTCCCGATCATCGATCCTGTCGCGATCGCCATCGGACCTTTCGCCGTGCGCTGGTATGCGCTTGCCTACATCGCCGGGATCCTGCTCGGTTGGCGCTACTGCCTGTGGCTGGCTAGGCGACGGCCGGTCTATTTCGAGCCGTCGGCGATTGACGACTTCGTGCTGTACGCCACGCTTGGCATCGTGCTCGGCGGCCGGCTTGGCTTCGTGCTGTTCTACAATCTGCCCTACTACCTGCAGAACCCGCTGGAGATCTTCATGGTCTGGCAGGGCGGGATGGCCTTCCACGGCGGCCTGCTGGGTGTGCTGGCGGCCATTTGGCTGTTTGCCCGCCGTGTCGGGGTGCCGTTCGTGGTGGTTGGCGACATCGTGGCGGCGGCCACGCCGATCGGCCTGTTCTTCGGCCGCCTCGCTAACTTCGTGAACGCCGAGTTGTTTGGACGACCGGCTCCGGACGTGCCCTGGGCCATGGTGTTCCCGCGTGGCGGTCCGGTGCCCCGCCACCCGTCGCAGCTGTACGAAGCGGCGATGGAGGGCGCGTTGCTGTTCGTCATCCTGCTCGTCATCGCGCGTCGGCCGGAGATCCGCGAGCGCCCGGGGCAGGTCGGAGGCGCCTTTCTGGTCGGCTATGGGGTCTTCCGCTCGCTTGCCGAGCTGTTTCGGGAACCGGATGCCCACATCGGCTTCCTGAGCTTTGGCGCCACCATGGGGCAGTTGCTGTCCCTGCCGATGATTGTGGTCGGGCTCGCGCTGATTCTCTATGCCCGCAGCCGACCGCCGGTGGTACCCGCGCCGCGATGAGCGTTGCGGACCACCTGCGGCGGCGGATCCACGCCGAGGGCCCGCTGTCGGTGGCCGACGTGATGGCGGCGGCGCTGGTCCACCCAGAGCTTGGTTACTACACCACCCGCGACCCGTTCGGAGCCGCCGGGGATTTCGTGACCGCGCCAGAGATCAGCCAGATGTTCGGCGAGCTGATCGGGCTGTGGGCTGCGGTGGTCTGGCAGGGCATGGGGGCGCCGGACCCGGTGGCGCTGGTCGAACTCGGACCCGGACGCGGCACGTTGATGGCCGACGCCCTGCGCGCATCAGCGGGGGTGCCGGCCTTCCGGGCGGCAACTTCGGTACATCTGGTCGAGGCGAGTCCGGCGCTGCGTCGGCATCAGGCCACGCGGCTGCAGGGAGCCCGGCCACGCTGGCATGACGGGCTCGACTCCTTGCCGGATCAGCCGGCGATCGTGATCGCCAACGAGTTCTTCGACGCGCTGCCGATCGTGCAACTGGTCCGCGATGGCCGCAACTGGCGGGAACGGCGGATGGCGGTCGCAGCCGATGCCGAGGAGTTCGTCTGGACACTGGCGCCTGGCGCGTCCCCGCATGCCGGCCTGCTCGACCCCCGGCTGCGGGAGCGCGCGCCGGATGGTGCGCTGGCGGAGGTCTGCCCGGCCGGCCTGTCGATCGCCCGGACCTTGGCCGATCGGCTGAACCGGTTCGGTGGCGCGGTGCTGGCGATCGACTACGGTCACGGGGTAAGCGCAGTCGGCGACACCCTGCAGGCGGTGCGGCGGCACCGGCCGGCCGACATCCTGGCCACGCTGGGGGACGCAGACCTGACCGCGCATGTGGACTTCGGCGCGTTGGGCCGAGCGGTCACCGAAGCGGGTGCTGTCCAGCACGGGCCGGTCGGACAGGGTGATTTCCTGCAGCGGCTCGGCATCGAGGCGCGGGCCGAAGCGCTGTGCCGGGCCGCGACGACGGAACAGGGCGCGGCCGTCCGAGGTGCGTGCGCTCGCTTGATCCACCCGGACGAAATGGGCACCTTGTTCAAAGCGGTGGCCTGGACCCGCGCCGACGCGCCTCCACCCCCGGGATTCGAGTGATCAGCAACGAGAGGGCACCAAGGCGGTGATCCAGATCGACGGCTTCGACGAAGGCAGGGTCCGCCACGCGTTCTTCACGCGGCGTGGCGGGGTCAGCGGCGGCATCTACACCTCGCTGAACTGCGGCCGTGGAAGCGGGGATTCGCTGGCCGACGTGAACGCCAACCGGGCTCGTGCGATGGCTGCGCTCGACCTGCCGGCGTCGGCGCTTTTCACCAACCATCAGGTCCATTCGGCCAAAGTCGTCGTGGTCGACGAGACCAGCGATCCCGAAGACCGGCGCGAGGCCGACGGGCTCGTGACCATGACCCCCAACGTCGCGCTCGGCGTGCTGGCGGCGGATTGTGCGCCGGTGCTGTTCTCCGCGCCCGACGACGGGGTGATCGGCGCCTGCCACGCCGGCTGGCGCGGTGCCGTCACCGGGGTGTGCGAGGCGACGGTTGACGCAATGATCGAACTGGGCGCGCGGCCGGACGGCATCCGGGCGGCGATCGGCCCGTGCATCGCGCTGCGATCCTATGAAGTCGGGCCGGAGTTCCCCGAACCGTTCCTGGAGCAGGACCGCGAGAACGCCCGGTTCTTCGAGCAGGCCGAACGCGAGGGGCATTTTCTGTTCGACCTGTCCGGGTATCTGGCACTGCGCCTGACGGCTCTCGGCCTTGCCGAGGTCTATCGGCTCGACAGCGACACCTGCCAGGACGAGGCCAACTTCTTCAGCTATCGCCGTTCGTGCCACCGCGGCCATCCGGACTACGGTCGGCAACTCGCGGCGATAACCCTGGGAGCCTGAGCATGGCCCTGCATTTCGAACGCACCGAGTTTGACCGGCGGCGTGCGCAGACCCTGGCGGCCATGGCGGAGGCCGGGTTCGACGGGCTGCTGATGTTCAAGCAGGAGAGCATGTTCTGGCTCACCGGCTATGACACATTTGGGTTCTGCTACTTCCAGTGCCTGTATCTCGGCGCCGACGGCACGCTGGCGCTGCTGACCCGGGCGCCGGACCTGCGGCAGGCCCGTAATACCAGCCTGATCGAGGACATCCGGATCTGGGTCGACCGCGACGGCGCGTCGCCGGCCGATGACTTGCGCGCCCTGCTGGACGAGAAGGCGGCGGGCGGCAGACGCTTCGGCGTGGAGTACGACAGCTACGGCCTGAACGCCCGCAACGGCAAACGGCTGGATGCTGCGATGGATGGGTTCGCCACGCTGGTCGACGCCTCCGAGCTGGTGTCCCGGCTGCGGATGGTGAAATCGCCGGCCGAGCTGGTCTATGTGCGGCGCGCGGCGGAACTGGCCGACGACGCGCTGCGCGAGGCGCACCGGCTGACCGGGCCGGGCGCCGATGAGGGGGCGATCCTGGCGGCCATGCAGGGAGCGGTGTTTGCCGGCGGCGGCGACTACCCCGGCAACGAGTTCATTATCGGTTCCGGTCCGGACGCCCTGCTGTGCCGGTATTTCTCCGGCCGGCGTGTCCTGGATAGTGCGGATCAACTGACATTGGAGTTTGCCGGGGCATACCGGCACTACCACGCCTGCCTGATGCGCACGATCCCGATCGGGCCGGTGCCGGATCGCCAGCGGCGCATGTTCGACGCCTGCGCGGAAGCGCTGGAGGCGTGCAAGGCGGCGCTGCGTCCGGGGAGACCGATCGGCGAGGTGTTCGACGCCCACGCCCGGGTGATGGACGCGCACGGATTCCGCGATGCCCGGCTGAACGCCTGCGGCTATTCGCTGGGCGCCGTGTTCGCGCCGATGTGGATGGACTACCCGATGTTCTACCACGGCAATCCGGAACCGGCGGCACCGGGCATGGTGTTCTTCCTGCACATGATCCTGATGGACAGCGACGCAAATCTGGCCATGAGCCTGGGTGAAACCGTCATCGTTACGAATGGTGCGCCGGAGCGGCTTTCGTCGATGCCGTTGGAGCTCGTTGCAAAGTAGCGCGGCTACGGGCATATCCCGGTCATGCCGCACCTGCTGATCTTTCTCGCCATGCTGTTTCTCGGGTTGATGGTCGGATGCTGGGTCATGTGATCGGATCTGTCGTCGGCCTGGGCAGCTTGCTGCTGATGGCAGCCTGCGGGCAGGTCCCGCAGCCCTTCTCCAAGGACGAGGCGAATCTCGCAAAGGCGCCATTCCTGATCGCGCCGACCACCGAGGGGGTGGTGGTGCTGCCGGTGGAAGGCGTACCGCCGGAGACCGGGGAGTTGATCGCCGATCTGGCGGCCGAGGCGCTGCAGAAGCAGGATGTGGCCGCCAATGTGAGGATCAGCAACCGTGCGAGCCTGTTTCTGTCGGGCGCCGGCCGTCGACTGCCGGACGGCCGCATGGAGATCGCCTGGACGTTGGCGCGCTCGGACGGAACGGTGATTGGCGAGCGCACAGACATCGTCGCGTCCGATGAGCAGTTGGCGCAGTCGACCGCCGGAATTGCCGCATGGTTGCGGCCGGAGCAGCCGGTCGTGGTGGCCAGCGTTCCGAAGGTCGCGGTCTATCCGGTCGACGGCGCCCCTGGTGACGGCAACGACCTGCTGCGGCGCGCACTGGAGTTGGCCCTGGGCCGAGCGCCAGTGCAACTGACCACCGATGTTGCCGAGAACGGCCACGTGGTGCAGGGCGATGTCTCGATCACCCGGCTCAACACCGGCAACGACCGGGTGGTGATCTCATGGATCGTGCTCGATGCGCACGGCAAGCAGATCGGCGTGGTGGATCAGGCCAACGTGGTGCCCGGCGGATCTCTGGACCACAGCTGGGGTGCCGTTGCGGCCCCGATCGCCGATGCCGCGCTTGGCGGGATTGTCGGTCTGCTGAAGGAGTCGGAGGCGGCGCGCGCCGCGGTGGGTGCCGGACGGGCGACCCTGGCGAACTGACCTAATCCTGGCGGTATGGGTGCTGTGAAAAATTTTGCTGCACTGCACAAAAATCCATTGACACCAGTCCGGTCCGACAGCATCTATGCTTCGTAATTGTGCGGTGCAGCATCGCGCCGCCACTGCGGGACGAAGCGTTCAAGCCGGGCAACAGGAGATCATCATGACCGAGTTCAAGAACCCCTTCATGGACATGGACGTCCAGAAGATGATGGGTGAGTTCAAGATTCCGAATGTGGACGTCGACGCCGTCGTCGCCGCCCAGAAGAAGAACATCGAAGCTCTGACCAGCGCCAACCAGCTGGCCGTCGAAGGCATGCAGGCGATCGCCAAGCGCCAGGCGGACATCATGCGCCAGACGGTGGAAGAGCTTCAGAAGAACATGCAGTCGTTCATGAGCAACGGCGCCCCGGAGGCGAAGGCCGCCAAGGGCACCGAGCTGACGAAGACCGCCTTCGAGAAGGCGATCGCGAACATGAAGGAACTGTCCGAGATGGTCGCGAAGTCGAACGGCGAAGCCTTCGACGTGATCAACAAGCGGGTCGCCGAGTCCCTCGACGAGATCCGCGCGTTGACCGAGAAGGCCAAGAAGTAAGACCGCGATCCAACGCCCCTCCCGAGGCGTGTGTGTTGAGAGGCCGTGCCGGACAACCGGGACGGCCTCTCGGCATTTCGGGCCACGTGGTTCCGTGCCTTGCCATTGACGAAGACAGCATGCTACCCGGCCACGCGAGTTGGGCAGGCGGGCGAGTCAGGAGACGGACAATGGCAGGCGACGCGACTGAAACCATCGGATTTGGCGACTTTCTCAAGGTCGACATCCGGGTTGGCACTGTGACGGACGTCCAGCCGTTTCCGGAGGCGCGCAAACCGGCCTTCAAGCTCTGGGTGGATTTCGGACCTGTGATCGGGATCCGCAAGTCCTCGGCCCAGATCACCCAGCTCTACACGCCGGAGGTCTTGATCGGGCGGCAGGTGGCGGCGGTGGTGAATTTCCCGCCTCGTCAGATCGGCCCTTTCATGAGCGAGATCCTTGTCCTCGGGTTTCCCGACGCGGATGGCAATGTCGTTCTGATCCAGCCGACCCATCCCGTACCGAACGGCGGCCGCCTGCACTAGGCGTCGGCCGTTCCCACGTCATCAGGCTAGACATTCCGCGTTTGGATCCCAGCGCAACGTGGCCGGACGGGCCACTTCGTCAGGTTGTTGATCCGGTCGCACAAGCACGCGTTTGGCCGGTAACACAATACGGGCGGTGGTTCCGCGACCGAAGTCGCTGGCAATCTCCAGTACGCCGCCATGGGCCTCGGTGAGCGCTTTGGCGAGCGGCAGCCCGAGGCCGGCCCCTTCGCGGCTGCGCTGCATCTGCGATTCGACCTGCTCGAACCGCTTCAGTATCCGGGGCAGGTCCTCGGGGCGGATGCCGATGCCGGTGTCGGCCACCGTGATGTCCAGGCACCCATCGCCCCGCACCGAGGCGCTGACCCGGACATCGCCATCGGGATCGGTGAACTTGACGGCGTTCGACAGCAGGTTGAGCACGGCCTGGCGCAGCTTGGTGACGTCGCACTGCAATCGCACCCCGCTTGGCAGGATCGCCGTCACGTGAACCTGTGCTTTCGATGCCTGGCGCGCGATCAGCCGCAAGCACGGCTCGAGGACGGCCTCCAACTCGACGTCCACGTCGAACAGGTTGACCTGCTTCGATTCCGCTTCGGCGAGGTCGAGGATGTTGCCGATCACGTTCAAGAGGTGCCGGCCGCTCTGCTGAATGTCCGTGGCGTAGCCGTGCTGGCGCGGCGGGAGCGGACCGTGGAGACCGCTCGCCATCAGCTCGGAGAACCCGATGATGGCGTTCAGGGGGGTGCGAAGTTCATGACTCATCATCGCCAGGAACTCCGATTTCGCCTGATTCGCGGCTTCGGCGGCTTTCTGGCCTTCGACAGCCATGCGTTCCCGCTCGGTCAACGCTGCGATAGCGGTTTCCTGTCTGAGCAGTTGCAGGCGCAGGATCGCGGCACCGACCGAACCGGCGATGACAAAGAACAGGATGCCGATCAGGATCGACTGGTCGCGGGTCTTGGTCAGGAAGTCTTCCGCCGGGACGTCGATCACGAACGCTCCCATGATGTCGTTCAGGCGCCAGGGCTGGCGACCGTCGAGCTGTTGGTTGTGACAGTCGACACAGGCCTGCTGACTGGCTACCGACGGCGCGATCGTGCGGAACGTTCGTTTCCCCTCGGTGATCCACCACTGGCTGCTCGGCTGGTGATTTCCGGTACGGACTGCCTCCAGGATGGCTGCGGCGGTCGCGGCATCCCGTGGAGCCGTCCGGATCTCTCGGCCGGGGATTCCCAGCCAGTCGAGGCGCAACGCCCAATCACCGAGGCGGGAGCGGTTGAAGCGTTCGATGGAATGCGCCCTGAAGGTCGCCGGAACCGGCGCGTCGCTGTCCAGTTGAGAACCACGCAGATCGCTGTAGTTGGCTACAAACGCGTCGACCAGCCTGAGCGCGGTAACCTGCTCCTCGAACTTGTTGGTCTCGAACCAGTAGACGCTCAACTTGTAGCTGGCTAGCCCGATGCCGATCGAGAACGCCACGACGATGCTGAATGCGGTGGCGGAAAGGATCCCGGATACGCGTTCGCGCGCCGGTTGGATGGAGATGCGCATGCTAGCCTCGTTCTGGTCGCGCCGGTGTAGGCGATTGTTCGCCAACAAACCGTTAACGCCCGTGCGGCCCGGTTCTGCGCGCAGGAGTTGTCGGGGATCAGATCGGCAGCCGGACGACTGCCCGTAGGCCGCCCGCAGGCGACTCTTCAAGGGTCAGGTCGCCGCCGTGGCCGCGCACGATGTCGCGCGCAATGGTCAGGCCGAGGCCGGTGCCGCCGGTCGCCGGGTTGCGCGACGGCTCCAGGCGCACGAACGGCTGGAAGACGTGGGCCCGCTTGTCGTCGGGGATACCCGGGCCGTCGTCGTCGATCAGGACCTCGACCTGCTCGCCGGTCCGGACCACCGTCACCGTGATGTGCTTGCCGTACCGCTTGGCGTTCTGGATCAGGTTGGCGAGCGCGCGTTTCAGGGCGTTCGGGCGCACCGGCAGGGCGGCTTCGCCGGGGTCCGGACGCTCATAGCTGATCGGTGGCCCGTCCCGGCGTTCCGACTGAACGATGTCGGCGACCAGTTCCGCCACATCGCTGGGAACCGGCGTCTCCGTGCCCTCGCCCCGCACAAAGGCGAGGTAGCCCTCGACCATCTTCTCCATCTCGCTGACGTCGGCCTGAAGGTCGTCGATCTCCTGGGCATGCTCCAGCATCGCCAGCTGCAGTTTCATGCGGGTCAGCGGCGTGCGCAGGTCGTGACTGACCCCGGCCAGCATCTCGGTGCGCTGGGTAAGCTGCCGATTGATCCGGTCCTTCATCTGCAGGAACGAGTTGGCGGCCTGCCGCACCTCGGTCGCACCCTCCGGCTTGAAGCCGGTGACGTCCCGGCCGAGGCCGAACGCACGGGCGGCTACGGCAAGCCGGCGGATCGGACGGATCTGGTTGCGCATGAAGATGATGGCGATGGCGAACAGCACCAGCGAGGAGCCGACCATCCAGATCAGGAAGATGTAGGTGGTCGAGCTGAACAGCCGCTTCTTGTGCGCCAGCACCTGCAGCACCCCGTCGGGAAGTTGGACCAGCACCTCGATCCGCCGGTCGATCGAGTCGGTGTCCATCACGTACGGCCGCCGCACCTTCGAGCGCATCGCTTCCTGCATGGCGTCTCGGGTGTCGTCGAACAGGGTGATCGGCTGCCGGTTAGGCAGGATGTCGCCCGGCCGCCAAGCCAGCTCGAAGTCGAAATGCCGTATCGTCCGTTCCGACAGCCGGGTTACCGCCTCCTCGGTGATCGGCGGACGCAGTTCCTCGACCAGGAACGCAATGTCGCCGGCGAGGCTGTGGACCAGCCGCCGGGTCATGATCTCCCAGTGCCGGTCATAGAACACGTAGGCCGAGATGGCCTGCATCAGGACCAGGGGGGTGACGATGATCAACAGAGCGCGGCCGAACAGCGTCTTCGGCAAGAACTGTTTCACCCAGCGGTCGAGTTTGAAGCCGTCCTGTCCCTTGGCCGCCGAACCGTCATCCGGTTTGCGGCGAGACCGGGTGGCGCCGGAGAGCGCGGGTCGGTCGGTTCGGGTCGCGTCGGCCATCTCTGCTGCGGACCTCAGCTTTCCAGTCGCAGCACGTAACCCTTTCCGCGGACAGTCTGCAAGAACCGAGGGAATTTAGAGTCCGGCTCGATCTTGCGACGCAGGCGGGTGATCTGCACGTCGACAGTCCGGATTCCACCGTTGACGGCGCTGCTGTCGACCAGATCCTCGCGGCTGAAGGTGACGCCGGGAGCCAGCGCAAAGGCCCGCAGCAAGGCGGCTTCGGCCTCGGTCAACCGCACCGGGGTATCGCCGCGCCAGAGGATGTTCTGACCAAGGTCGAAGCGGAACGGTCCGAACCTCACCTCGGTGTCCGCCGCTGCGGCGGGCGCAACCGCCGGCTCGCCGACCCGGCGCAGGATCGTGCGGATCCGCAGCAGCAGTTCGCGCGGTTCGAACGGCTTGGCGAGATAGTCGTCGACACCGCTTTCCAGCCCGGCGATCCGGTGCTCGGCTTCGCCCATGGCGGTCAGCATCAGGATGGGTATCCGCTCACTGCGGCGCAGGTCCCGGGTCAGTTCGATGCCGCTCTCCCCCGGCATCATGACGTCGAGGACCATGAGGTCGTAGGCCACGCCGGCCATCCGCGCGCGCGCCTCGGCCGCGTCGCCGGCGGCCGATACCCGGAACCCGTTGTCCGACAGGAAGCGGCGCAGCAGCTCGCGCAGCCGGTGGTCGTCGTCGACGACCAGGATGTGCGGCAGATCCTCGGGGACCATTGTTTCGTCCGGCATCGCCTGGTTTGGAAGGGTTTGAGGGCTTTCGGCCATGGCCTTGCGGTTCAGCGCTTTCCACCGGCCTTGAGACGCGCGGCGGCAGTTGGCCCACCGACGCCGGGAACATCGAACCGCGGACGGTCTTCCGGGTCGATGATGCCGTGCAGAACAAGGTTGAAACCCTGGACCGCCTCGGCGCCGGCGTTGCGGAACGCGGTGGCAATGCGTTCGCGCTGGTTGGCCGTCAGCCGCCGTTCGAGTTCGATGCCGCGCTGGGTGAGGGACAGCAGCCGCTGCCGCCGGTCGCGCTCGCCCGGCCGCTGCACGATGTACTGCTCCTCGACCAGATGGCTGAGGACCCGGGACAGGCTCTGCTTGGTGATCCGCAGGATGCGCAACAGTTCCGACACGGTGATGCCGGGGTTCCGGCCGACGAAGTAGATCACCCGGTGATGCGCCCGCCCGAGCCCGAGGCCGGCCAGAATGGTGTCCGGCTCGCCGGTGAAGTCGCGGTACGCGAAGAACAGCATCTCGATCGCCTGGCGCAGTTCCTCCTCGCGCAGGAACAGCGGATTCGCGATGCCCTTTACGTCAACCATGTTGACTTACTTTCTTCCGAATGTTATGCGGTCGGTGTAAACTGAGACACAAAAGAACTTCATGAAGCGGTCCACGGATCGTTTCTGACCGGCGCAACGCCGGACGACAGCCAGGCAGGAAGCGACACCATGTCCTTGATTCCCTTCGACGACCGTGACGGTGCGATCTGGTTCGACGGCGCTCTGATCCCGTGGCGGGACGCCAAGTTGCACGTGCTTACTCACGCTTTGCATTATGCCAGTTCCGTGTTCGAGGGCGAACGCGTTTATAGCGGCCGGGTGTTCAAGTCGCTGGAGCACACCCAGCGTCTGCAGCGCTCGGCGGCGACCCTCGACTTCGAGATCCCGTACAGCGCCGCCGAGATCGAGACGGCCAAGCGGGCGGTGATCGACTCCATGGGGATTGTCGACGGCTATGTCCGTCCGGTCGCCTGGCGCGGCAGCGAGATGATGGGCGTTTCCGCCCAGAACAACCGCATCCACCTGGCGATCGCCGCCTGGGAATGGCCGTCCTACTTCGACCCCGCCGCCAAGATGAAGGGCATCCGTCTGGCCCTGTCGAGCTGGCGCCGCCCGGCACCGGACACCGCTCCGGTGCATGCCAAGGCGGCTGGCCTGTACATGATCTGCACGCTGTCCAAGCACAAGGCGGAGCGCGACGGCTTCCACGACGCCCTTATGCTCGACTACCGCGGGTTGGTGGCCGAGGCGACCGGCGCCAACGTGTTCTTCGTCATGAAGGACGGCAAGATCCACACCCCGACCCCGGACTGCTTCCTTGACGGCATTACCCGGCGCACGGTCATCGATCTGGCCCGGGCCCGCGGCTTCGAGGTGGTCGAGCGGCAGATCCGGCCGGAGGAGATGGCGAACGCCGCCGAATGCTTCCTGACCGGCACCGCCGCGGAGGTGACGCCGGTCGGCTCGATCGCCGACTACACCTTTACTCCCGGCGACATCACCCGTGCCCTGGTGGAGGACTACGACGCCCTGGTCCGTTCGGCCCCGGCCAGCGCGCAGGCGGCGGAGTAAGACGCCAACTGCGCATTGATCGAACAGAGAAAGCCCCGGCGTCTGCCGGGGCTTTTTCTTTGATCGGGTTCGTCTTCAGGGAATTCGGCCTATTGAAATCGCGTTGAACGTGGCCCGGTTGCGGATACCAGCCAATCGGAACGCTTCGGCCGGGGTGACGATGCGGCCGTTCGGTTGGCTGGCGAGCCACGCCTCTCCCGCGGTTGGCGAGGCAAAGAAACTGACGTGATTGCAGAACGCACCGCGGAGATCGCTACAGCGCGCCTCGGCGGTCGGCATGACGAACGACATGACGGTTCCCGCGGGCTCGATATCGGACACCCCCGTCGGGGTGACGGTCAGGGACACACGAATGCCGGTAGCAGGGCAGCGGGACGAAACGTCCGCGCTCCCATCCAAAATCTCTGCCAGGAACAACGCGTCGAACACACACCACGTGTACAGCACCTGTCCGGAGAAGACGAAGAGGTGCTTGGTCGGTTCAAGGCTTAGCCCGCCATACGCAACGATCTTGCGCCCGGTTTCGTCAAACTGGATCCGGGTCGGCTCTATCGCCCGGATGATGCCTTCCACGTTGATGGGATCGACCGATGCGGCGGCGGCCAGATCAGCCGGTGCAACCGGATGTCCTTTGGCCAGCTGACGGTAGAGGCAGAGCAGCACGGTCTGCGATACGGCATCGCCACTGGCGAACCATCCCCGGCGCAGATATTCCGCGATTGCGTCGCTCATCGCATTCCTCCGCTGATCGCTATCCGGCACAGCAGGACAGCTTGGAGACGTCCCGTCCGAATCCCTGGGCCGCCAGCTTCAGACCTTCGACAGTCGTCAGGTACGGGAAGATGGTTTCGCCGAGTGCCATCGTCGTCATGCCGTGCTTGATCGCCAGCACGGCCGTCTGAATGGCATCTGCGCCCTCCGGCGCCAGGATCTGGGCGCCGAGCAGGCGGTCGGTATCGGCATCGGCGACCAGCTTGATCAGGCCGCGCGTGTCGCGAGCGGCCAGGGCTCGAGGCAACTGGTCAAGCGGCAGGATGGATGTCTTGACCCGATGTCCCGCATCCCCGGCCGCCGCTTCGGTCAATCCGACGCCGGCGACCTGCGGGTCGGTGAACACCACCCACGGCATCGTCGCGTGGTCGTACTGCCGTGGATCGCTTCCCAGAGCGTTGAGCGCGGCGATCTTGCCACCGTAAGCCGCCATATACACGAATGGATCGCGCCCGGTGACATCCCCCGCCGCATAGACGCCTGGTTGGCTCGAGCGCAGGTGTCCGTCGACAATCACGCTGCCACCCGATCGAGTGGTCACGCCGGCCGCGGCCAGCCCCATGCCTGCCGAGTTCGGCGTGCGACCGGTCGCCGCCAGCAGCCGGTCGGCCTGCAGATCAAAGGTTTTGCCGTCCTTTACCGCTGTGAGCACGATGCCGTCTTCCTCCTTGCGAACCCGTCGGTAGGCAAGGCCGGTGACCACCACAATGCCGGCGTCGCGCAGAAAGTCGGTCAGCGCGTCGGAGATCTCCGGTTCTGCGCCGGGCATCAGTCGTGAGCGGGTGACCAGCGTTACCGAAACCCCGGCCCGCTGGAACATCTGCGCCAGCTCGCAGCCGATGTAACCCCCACCCAGCACCAGCAACGTCGCGGGCAGTACCGTCAACTCAAGCGCCGTGGTGCTGGTCAGGCACTCAACGGTCTCGATACCAGGAATGGCGGGGATACTCGGCGATGCGCCGGTCGCGATGATTACCCGGTCGGTCCGGATAAGAGTGCCCGCGACTTCGACGCCATCAGTGACCAGTCGACCCGAACCTTCGCGGTACGCAATACCGGGGTACTCGGGCAGCAGGTCGAGGTACTTGCGGCGGCGCAGCGAGGAAACCAACTCGTCCTTGCCGGCAACCACTGCCTGCCATTCGGTTATCCGGGCATCGCCGGCGATGCCGCCGAATCTCGCAGCTGTCTGGGCGCCGTGCACCGACTCCATCGCACGGATCAGCGTCTTGGATGGCACGCAGCCAACGTTTACGCAGGTACCTCCGATGGTTCCGTAGCCGATCAGCGCGACGCGGGCTCCAAGATCGGCGGCAGTGATGGCGGCAGAGAACCCGGCCGATCCAGCGCCGAGAACGGCGAGGTCGAAATGGCCGCTGCCGGAAGGTTCGTCGCAACATTGAGACATGACTGTTCCTGCTCTCAGGACTGCGGTTGCCCGCTGCGGCGGTACAGCGCGTACGCCGTTAGCAGGATGAAAAATCCCAGAGCCGGGATCAGCACGAGGTCGAGGTATCCGGTCAGCGCCGACAGGCCGACTGCGCCCAGCAAGATCACCAGGACCGGGGTGAAGCAGCAAAGCGCGACTATCACGGTGCCGATCACACCGGTTCGCAGCAGGTTTCCGCCAGACGTCATGGTGGTCTCCGTCAGTACCGGACGCTACGATCGACTCTGTCGCAGCTACAGGTTCAAGAGGGATCTCCGGCATGACGTTCACGACTTCGCGAGATGTTCTGACCCGCGGTACACTGGCGAAACGGGCCGGGTGCCACATTGAAACGGTGCGCTACTACGAGAAGATCGGCCTGCTTGCACCGCCCGCCCGCAGCGTCGGTGGGCATCGCCAGTATCGCGAGGCGGACCAGCGGCGACTGCGCTTCATTCTGCGGGCTCGGGAACTTGGGTTTCCGATCGAGGAACTGCGAAGCCTGCTGTCGATGGTCGACGAGCACGCCTACACCTGCGGTGAGATCCAGGCCATGACCATGACTCACCTTACCAGTGTGCGAGACCGTATTCGTGACCTGCAGCGACTGGAGCGCACCCTGTCAGTCATGGCTGAGCGCTGTTCCGGCGATCAGGTGCCGGACTGCGCAATCATCGAGGAGATGCTTGGGGAGCCGACGCGAGACGGGGGATGAGCACGGACGCCACCCAGCGGCGCAGCGCAGCGACGGGGGGCCGGTCCTCGGCATCGATCGGGAACACGAGGTCGTAGTGCGACCCGTCCAGGGCCGGGCCGAACGGCTGAACAAGTGCCCCGGAGGCGAGTTCGCCGGCCACCAGGGCGGAACTCAGCAGGGCGACACCTTGGCCTGCGATGGTCGCCTGGATGGCGCTGCTTTCGTCGCTGAACGTGATCCCGGAAGCGGCATCGAAGCCCTCGACACCGGCCCGTCGTGCCCAGGCGCGCCAGTTTGGTCGCGTGGACTCGGGCCCGGCGGCGCGCCACTCGAAGTGGATCAACACGCTCCCGGCGAGATCCTGTGGCCGCGTAAGGCCGAGATGCGGACTGCAGGTGGGCAGGAAACGGTCCGTGATGACCGGCATGGCGGTGAGGCCCGGGTATCGTCCAGGGCCATAGCGTATCGCGGCATCAGCCTCACCGGCATGCAGGTCGACCGGATCGTCGGACGCGTGAAGCCGTAGATCCCAGTCCGGATGAAGCACCCGGAACGCGGCGACATGCGGCACCAGAAGCCTGGCAGTGAACGCGACCGTGGCGGACAGCGTCGCCACCCGCCGAACCGGCCGCCGCCGCAATGCGTCAACCGACTCGGCGATCGTGTCGAATACCCTTTGCAGGACCGGATAAAGCGCATCGCCTTCCGGCGTCAGGACCACCCTGCGGACCTGTCGCCTGAACAACGCGACACGAAGGTATTCCTCAAGCTGGCGGACCTGATGGCTGATCGCCGTCGGCGTCACCCCAAGTTCGGCGGCGGCCTGCTTGAAGCTCTGGTGGCGGGCCGCTGCTTCAAAGGCGCGCAGGGCTCCGAGTGACGGCAGGCGTCGCATTCGTGGCGAGTCCGATGGAGCATCGAGAAACTGATAGATGATCTCAGATCATCTATCGGATGAAAACTCCCGATTTGTCACAGGTCATAGATCCACGAAATAAGCAGCAGTCATCTGGGGCTGCGGCCCTGGGTGACGACTGACCGCCGGGCGGCGCTTGCGTTCGGCCCCGGCTCAACCCCTTTGACGAGCAGGCACATGACAACGATTCTGCACCTTGACGCCAGTCCCCGAACCGACCGGTCGATCAGTCGGCGGCTGTCGCGGCGGTTCGTTGACAAATGGCTCACCCACCGTCCGGCCGACCGGGTCATTCGCCGCGACCTTGCCATTGATCCACCGTCGCACGTCACGCAGGCCTGGATTGCCGCGTGCTTCACGCCCGAGGATCGGCGCGATGCGGCGATGCGCCGGGTGCTGTCCTGGTCCGATGCGGCGATCGACGAACTGGAAGCGGCGGACCTGATCGTGCTGGCCACACCGATGTACAACTACGGGATGCCGAGCGCGCTGAAGGCCTGGTTCGATCAGGTGATCAGGATCGGACGCACGTTCTCTTTCGACCTCGGCCGTGGCGACTGGCCGCTGGAACCGATGATGTCCGGCAAACGGCTGCTGGTCCTCAGTTCGCGCGGCGAATTCGGCTTCGAGCCGGGCGGCCCGAGGGCGCGCTTCAACCAGTTGGACCCGCATATTGCGACGTGCGCCCGCTATCTGGGAGTCGCCGCCGATGCGATCCATACGGTTGCGGTCGAGTATCAGGAGTTTGGCGACGACCGCCACGCGCTTTCGGTTGAACGAGCCGAAGCGGAGACGGTCAGGATGGCCGGTATGCTTGCCGCGGAGGCGTTGCCTCAAGCCGTCGCCGGCAGGGCCTCGGCATAGGCATACGCACTCTCCGGCATCTCGACCACGGCGTAGGCGGTCGGATCAGCGAACAGCGCGCGCAGGACCTCGTTGTTGGTATGGTGCCCCGAGCGGGTGGCGGTGACGCGGCCCAGGATCGGGGCGCCGGCCAGATACAGGTCACCGACGCAATCCAGCACCTTGTGGCGCACGAACTCGTCGTCGAAGCGCAGGCCTTCCTCGTTCAGCACCCGGTCGCCGTCGACGACCACGGTGTTGTCGAGCGAGCCGCCCAGCGCAAGTCCCATGGCGCGCAACCGCTCGGCATCCTCCAGGAAACCGAAGGTGCGGGCCTTGGCGATCTCGCGCCTGAAGGTGCCGTTGACCAGCCGGACGTCCAGGGTCGAGTGCGACACCACCGGGCTGGCGAAATCGATCTCGAAATCCACCGAGAACGCGTCCGCCGGCGCCAGCGTCAGGCCGCGCGCGGCGTTGCCGACGGTGATCGGCTTGCGCACCTCGATGGCCCGGCGCGGGGCGTCCAGCTCCACCGTGCCGACGCAGTCGATGAGGAATACGAACGGCTCGGACGAGCCGTCCATCACCGGGACCTCGGCGGCGTCGATCTCGATGATCGCGTTGTCGATCTCGCAGCCGGCCAGGGCCGCCATCAGGTGCTCGATCGTGCCGACGCGGACGCCGTCGCTGTTGCCGATCACCGTGCACAATTGGGTGTCCACCACCTGGTCATAGCGGGCGGTGATCCAGGGATCGCGATCGGTAATGTCGGTGCGCAGGAACCGGATGCCACTGTCGGCTCCGGCCGGACGCAGTACCATCGAGACCACGGCGCCGGAATGCAGGCCAACCCCACGGCATGGGATCGGCTGCTTCAGCGTCTTCTGCCGAAGGCCTGATCGGTACCCAATGCCGGGTGATTGTGTCCTGGTTGCCATGCACTCACCTTCCAGATGCCGGATTTGGCGTTGAAGGTCTCAACGGAAAAAGAAACCCCGGTAGATGTATCAACACCTACCGGGGCACCCAAATCACTCTTTGTTACCGAGTGTTACGGTGAAATGCTGAGGAATCCGTTGGGTTCCAGGCTTTCACCGTAACCGGTCTCAGTTGGCTTGGCGACGCAGGAACGCCGGAATGTCCAGCATTTCGTCTTCCGATTGACTCGGCCGGACCCGGTCGCCCGGGTTGAGGGCGCCAAGCCGTGGCTGGGCCGCCGGTGCCGCCGGCGGCTGGGCGGCCGACCGCGGGGCCTCGGTGCGAACCGGCGCCGGCTCCGGCTTGTCGGCCTTCAGCCCGAGGCCGGTGATCTGCCGGAACAGGCTCGGGCCGCGACCGCGGGCCGGCTCGGCCTTCGGTGCCGCGTTGATCAGGTCGCTGGCGTGGAACACATCCGCGGTACGGGCGGTTGCGTCCGGCCGGCGCTGCGGGACCTGCGCCGCCGGTGCGATGAACGGCTGCTCATCGACGTTCGGCTGGGGCTGGGGAGCCGCGTCATGGTCCTCCTGGGTGTCGAGCGCCAGGGCACCGGCCGTCGCGGCCGGCATCTGCGGCATGCTCAACTCGCCGATACCGCCGGCGGCCTGCCGGCTGATGTCCAGGGTCGACATCGCCGATACCGCGGCGGCCGGCTGCGGAATGATCTGCGGAGCCGTCTGTGCGGTGATCGGCGCCGCGGCCGAGGCTTCGACCTGGGCCGCCTTCTCGGCGGTGCGGGCCGCCTGGGCGCGGACCAGCGACAACTGCGGGCGTGGCTTGATCGCCTGGCCCTCGGCCGCGATGCCGGTTGCGACCACCGAGACCCGCATCATGCCGTCCAGCTTCTCGTCGAAGGTCGAGCCGAAGATGATGTTGGCGTCGGCATCGACTTCTTCGCGGATCCGGTTCGCCGCCTCGTCGACCTCGAACAGGGTCATGTCGAAGCCACCGGTGATGTTGATGAGGACGCCCTTGGCACCCTTCATCGTGGTGTCTTCGAGCAGCGGGTTGTTGATCGCCGACTCGGCGGCGTCGATCGCCCGCTTCTCCCCGGACGCCTCGCCGGTGCCCATCATCGCCTTGCCCATCTCGCTCATCACCGTGCGGATGTCGGCGAAGTCGAGGTTGATCAGGCCGGGCATGATCATCAGGTCGGTGACGCCGCGCACACCGGAGTGCAGCACGTCGTCGGCCATGTTGAAGGCGTCCGCGAAAGTGGTCTTCTCGTTCGCCACCCGGAACAGGTTCTGGTTCGGAATGATGATCAGGGTGTCGACGTACTGGGTCAGTTCCTCGATGCCGGCTTCGGCGATCCGCATGCGGTGCTGACCCTCGAAGTGGAACGGCTTGGTGACCACGCCGACGGTCAGGATGCCGCGCTCGCGCGCCGTCTGGGCGATGACCGGCGCCGCACCGGTGCCGGTGCCGCCGCCCATGCCGGCGGTGATGAAGCACATGTTGCTGTCGCCGAGGTGCTCGAGGATCTGGTCGATCGACTCCTCGGCTGCGGCCTTGCCGACGTCCGGACGCGAGCCGGCGCCGAGACCGCGGGTGACTTCGGAGCCGAGCTGCATGCGCCGGTCGGCCAGCGACTGCTTCAGGGCCTGGGCGTCGGTGTTGGTGGCAACGAAATCAACACCCTCGAGGTTCGAGCGAATCATGTTGTTGACGGCATTGCATCCGGCGCCGCCCACGCCGATCACGACGATGCGGGGCTTCATTTCGTTGTCGTCGTGCGGGACGGTGATGTTGATGGTCATTGGGGCCTCCGGGGATGACAGCTCTGGGGTCGGGGGAAACGGCGGCTCACGCCGCTGGGTCTTCGGCCGGGCGGGCGGCGCCCGGGTGTGCTGGCCAGGGGGTCTCCGACGGGGGTTCGGTCGACCCTGGCCATGCGCCGGCGCAGGCCGGCGCCGGCAGGTTGGAGAACTCGGGGTGTTGTGATCGCGGGGCGCATCAGAAGTGCTCCCGGAACCAGGAACCGACCCGGCCGGCGACGCCGGTCGGCTGCGGCGGCGGCGCCATGCGGGTGGCGTCGATATGCGGGTTGGCGGCGTAGGCCAGCAGCCCGGCGCAGGTCGAGAACGCCGGACCGCCGGCGGCTTCGGCCAAGCCCTGCACCCGGGTCGGCCGACCGAGGCGGATCTGCTTGTCCAGGACCAGCTGCGCCAACTCGCGAACGCCCGGCAGCTGGCTGGCGCCTCCCGTCAGGACGACCCGGCGGCCGGCGACCTTGTCGTAGCCGCTGGCCTCCAGCCGCGACCGGACCAACTCGAAGGTCTCCTCGATCCGTGGCCGCACGATTCCGACCAGCAGGGACTTGGCGACATGATTGGGTTGGGAGTGGTCCTCCTCGCCGATCGTCGGAACGTCGATGGTCTCCTGATCGTCCAGCGGCGAGGGCAGGGCGCTGCCATACAGGGTCTTGATCCGCTCGGCCGCAAGGATCGGCGTCGACAGGCCGCGGGCGATGTCATTGGTCACGTGGTGACCGCCGACCGGGATCGCGTCGGTATGGAGCACGTTGCCGTCGTAGAACACCGCGAAGCTTGTGGTGCCGCCACCCATGTCGATCACGGTGACGCCCAGATCCATCTCGTCGTCGACCAGGGTCGACAGGCCGGAGGCGTAGGGCGACACGACCAGCGCCTCGACGTCCAGATGGCAGCGCTCGATGACCGTGGAGAGCGTCCGCACCGCGCCGGTCCCGGCGGTCACGACGTGCATGTGCGCGCCCAGGGTCTGGCCGTACATGCCGCGCGGATCGCGGATGCCGTTGGCGCCGTCGATGGTGAACCCGACCGGGATCGAGTGGATCAGGTCGCGGTCCTCCAGGCCGTTCAGGCTGCGCCACTGGTCCAGCACCCGGCGCAGATCGGTCTCGCCGACCTCATGCCCGGCAATCGAGACCTCGACGCCGACCGTCTGTGAGTCGGGCCAGCCGCCGGACAGGTTGACGATCACGCCGCGCAGGGTTTCGCCGGCCATCTTCTCGGCGGCGTGCACCGCGTTCAGGATCGAGGCTTCCAGGGCGTCGATGTCGACGATCTGGCCGTTCTTCACGCCGCGCGAGATCTGATGTCCGATGCCGGCAACCCGGATCGAGCCCGCCGGCACGCCGCTGGCGCGCGCCAGCAGCGGGTTTGCCGAAGGCTCGCCGATCCTGGCAACGAAGCAGCACACCTTGCTCGACCCGATGTCGAGTGCGGCGACCAGTCCACTGCGAGGTTTGCCGAGGGGTTTCTTCACGGGGTGATCCTTGCTCGCCTGTTGCCTTAGGTGTTCTTGCCGGGCGCGGTAGCGCGTTCCGCCGCTGCCGGTGTGACCCGCACGATCAGTTGGTTCGGTATCCGAAGGTCGACGATCATGACGTCCCGCTTCAGGACGCCGTGGTCGCGCTCCATGGTGCCGAGTTGGGTCCAGGCCGCGGCTGCGCCGTTTTCCGGCAACTGCACGTCGATGCCTCCGCCCTGGAGATCGTCCAGCCGAACCGTCCAGCGGCGTTCGCCGATCCAGGTCAGCGCCCTTACCCGCGCCAGCAGGTCGGGCTCGCTGGCCAGCATGGCGATGGTGTCGCGGGCCCGCTCCGGCGCGCCCTCACCGATGATGATCGGCAAGGCTCCGAAGCGCCCGAGCTTGCGGTCCGAGATCACCACGCCGTCCTCGTCGACCAGGGCAAGCTTTCCATGCCGCTGCCACAGCGCCATCGGCCGGCGTTCGGTCAGTGCGATGAACAGGGTATCCGGCAGATGCCGCTCGACCCGGGCGCTCTTCACCCAGGGCAGGGCGCTGACCCGCTCGCGAATGGCGTCCAGGTCCAGACTGAGGATCGACGTGCCTCGCTCGACGCCGACCACGTCGAGCAGCATCATCGGATCAGTCTCCTGGCGGCCGGTCACCAGCACATCGTCGACGGCCAACCCGGCGTCCGCCGCGATGCGGTTCGCGCCATCGACCGTGGTCGACCAGACCGCGCCGACCTGGCCGGTCTCGATCGCCCAGCCCACCGTTCCGCCGATGCCGGTCAGCAGGACGGCAACCGCACCCCAGCGCGCCACCGGCGCCAGCCACGTCGGACGGGCGCGACGGCGCAGCCGGCCGCCCGGACTGGTCTTCCGGTTGTTCCCGATCAGTCGTCGCATCGTGCGTCCTCCACCATCCGGGACACCAGCTCGGGGAACGAGATGCCGAGATGGGCCGCCTGTTCGGGGACCAGCGAGGTCGGGGTCATGCCGGGCTGGGTGTTGATCTCCAGCAGGTAGAGTTGGCCGGGCTCACCGGCGGTGTCGTCGTAGCGGAAGTCGGCCCGGCTCACGCCCCTGCAACCGATGGCGCGGTGGGCGCGGGCCGCGATGTCCATGGCCTGACGGCGGATCTCGTCCGGTACCGGGGCTGGCAGCATGTGGATCGAGCCGCCCTCGGCGTACTTCGCATCGTAGTCGTAGAAGCCATGGGACGAGGTGATCTCGGTCACCTCCATGGCCTCGCCGTCCCACACCGCGACCGTCAGTTCACGGCCCGGGACGTAGCGTTCGACCAGCACCGCGTCGCCGAACGGCCAGTCTTCGGCGGTGGGGCGGTAGTTGTCGCCCTCGCGAACGATGTGGACGCCGACGCTGGAGCCCTGGTCGATCGGCTTGATCACATAGGGCGGTGTCATCGGCTCGCCGTCGTCGAAGTCGCTCAGGGTCACGACGCGACCCTCGGGACAGCGAAGGCCATGGCGGGCGAACACGTCCTTGGCGGTTGGCTTGTCCATGGCGACTGCCGATGCGCGGACGCCGGAGTGCGTGTAGGGAATACCCAGGATGTTCAGCACGCCCTGGATGTTGCCGTCCTCGCCGACCGGGCCATGCAGCGCGTTGAACACCACGTCGGGCTTCACCGACTCAAGCTTGCGCGCGATCCCGCGATCGACGTCGATCTCGCTGACCCGCCATCCCGCCTGACGCAGCGCCTTGGCGCACTCCCGGCCGGACGACAGCGAGACGGCGCGTTCCGCCGACCAGCCGCCCATCAGGACGGCGACGTGTGTCTCGGCCCGGCTCATGCCGCACCCCCCGCGCCCGGCGTGCTCCGGCCGATCCGCCTGATTTCCCAGCGCAACGTGATTCCGCTGCTCTCCAGCACCCGCCGACGGACTTCTTCGCCGAGGCTCTCGATGTCCTGGGCAGTGGCGTCGCCGGTGTTCAGCAGGAAGTTGCAGTGCTTCTCCGACACCTGGGCGTCGCCGATGCGCAGGCCCCTGCACCCGGCGGCGTCGATCAACTGCCAGGCCTTGCCGCCTTCCGGATTGGCGAAGGTCGAGCCGCCGGTGCGAACCCGGCGCGGCTGGGTATCCTCGCGGGCGTCGCGGATGTCGATCATGGCCTGGGCGATGGTCGCGGGGTCGCCGGTGCGCGCCTGGAACACAGCGCTGGTGAAGATCCAGTCCTCCGGCACGCCGCAGTGACGGTAGCTGAGCCCCATGTCGACGGGCGCCAGGGTGTGGGCATGACCCAGCGGATCGACCGCGCGGGCCGAGACCAGGACGTCCTTGATCTCCGAGCCATAGGCGCCGGCGTTCATCCGCAACCCGCCGCCGATGGTGCCGGGGATGCCCGACAGAAACTCCAGCCCGGTCAACCCGGCGCGCTGTGCGGTTGCCGCGACCGTGACGTCGAGCGCACCGGCACCGGCGGTTACCCGTTCGCCATCGACAACGGCGGATGCAAAGCCCTTGCCCAGGCGGATGACCACGCCTGGAACGCCGCCGTCGCGGATCAGGGTGTTGGATCCGACGCCGAGGACGGTCACCGGGATGTCTCCTGGCCGGCCGGCAAGAAAGTCGATCAGGTCGGCTTCGTCGGCCGGGCGGAACAACACCTCGGCGGGGCCGCCGACGCGGAACCAGGTGAGTTGCGCGATCGAGGCGTCGGCGCGGTACTCGCCGCGCACCGGCGGCAGCCGTTCGATGAGATGGGTCATGGGTTTGCGATGCCTTGGGGGAGCAAGGGTGATCACGCGCCACCTCCTTCGCCCAAGGCGTGGCGGATCTGGTCGGGCAGTGCCTGGGCCCAGGTCGTGATGTTGCCGGCGCCCAGGCACACGACCATGTCGCCGTCCTTGGCGAAGTCCAGGACCCGGGCGGCCAGTTCGACCGGGTCGCCGAGCGGCTGGACCCGGCGATGGCCACGAGCCCGCAGCCCTTCGACCAGGGCGTCGCGATCGATGCCGGGGATCGGCGATTCGCCGGCCGGGTAGACGTCGGCCACGATGACGGCGTCGGCGTCGTTGAAGCAGGTGCAGAAATCCTCGAACAGGTCGCGCAGTCGGGTGTAGCGGTGCGGCTGGACGACCGCGACCACGCGACCGGCGCCGGACGCCGACCGGGCGGCCGACAGCACGGCAGAGATCTCGACCGGATGGTGGCCGTAGTCGTCGATGACCGTGATGCCGCCGGCCTCGCCGGTCTTGGTGAACCGGCGCTTGACGCCGGCGAAGCCCTGAAGCGACGCGACCACACGGTCGTCCGGCAGCCCCATCTCGCTGGCCACCGCCAGCGCGGCCAGGGCGTTCTGCACGTTGTGCTGGCCGTACATCGGCAGCAGCACGTTCTCCAGCCGCCGCTCGGCTCCGTGCACCCGGTCGGTGATGATCGCCGTGAACCGCGAGCCGGCGGACGTGATCTCCACGTCGATGCCGCGGACATCGGCCTGCGGGCTGAAGCCGTAGGTCACGATGCGGCGATCGGACACCTTCGGGATCAGGGTCTGGACCGTCGGGTGATCCAGGCACATCGCGGCGAAGCCGTAGAACGGGATGTTCTGGACGAACGATTCGAACGCTTTCTGCAGGTTCTCGAACGTGCCGTGGAAATCCAGATGCTCGGGGTCGATGTTGGTGACCACCGCGATGGTGGCCGGCAGCTTTACGAAACTGCCGTCGGACTCGTCGGACTCGACCACCATCCAGTCGCCGGCGCCCAGGCGGGCGTTGGTGCCGATGGCGTTGATGATGCCGCCGTTGATGATCGTCGGATCGAGGCCCGCGCCGTCGAGCACGGTGGAAATCAGCGAGGTGGTGGTGGTCTTGCCGTGGGTGCCGGCGACCGCGATCGACCACTTCAGCCGCATCAGTTCGCCCAGCATCTCGGCGCGATGGACGATCGGCAGCATCCGGCTGCGGGCGGCGGCCAGTTCGGGGTTGTCACCCTTGATGGCGGTCGACACGACCAGGATCGACGCGTCGTCGACGTTGCTGGCGGCGTGACCGACGAACACCGGGATGCCCAGTGATTTCAGGCGCTTGACGCTCGGATTCTCGGCGATGTCGCTGCCCTGGACCGTATAGCCCAGGTTGTGCAGGATCTCGGCAATCCCGCTCATGCCAATCCCGCCGATGCCGACGAAATGGATGGTTCCGATCGAGAGCGGAAGCTGTCTCACGCGGTGGCCCTCCGGGCGCTCGATGCGGTGGTGGCGGCGGCGCCTTGATGCGCCTGACCCGTCGGTACGAGGTTGGCCTGGCGTTCGACCAGGTCGGCCAGTCGGTCGACGGCGTCCGGCACGCCGACGCTGCGGGCGGCCTCGGCCATGGTGGACAGCGTCGCCGGGTCACCGAGGATCTCCGAGAGGATCCGGGCGAGCACGGTGGCGTCGGTCGTTGCCTGCGGCAGGACACGGGCGCCGCCGGCCGCGGCCACGGCACGGGCATTGGCTGTCTGGTGGTCGTCGATGGCGTGCGGGTACGGCACCAGCAGGGCCGGCCGGCCGGCGACCGTGTTCTCGGCGACGGTGGATGCGCCGGATCGGCAGATCAGCAGCCGGGCGTCGGTCAACCGGGCCGGCATGTCGTCGAAGAACCGCCGCACGTCGGCGTCGATGCCGATTGCACGGTAAGCTTCGACAACCCGATCGAACTCGGCGTCGCGCGCCTGCTGCGACAGGCGCAGGCGGTTGCGCAGAGGCTCCGGCAGCAGGGCGATGGCGGCCGGCACCAGTTCGGCGAACACGCTGGCGCCCTGGCTGCCACCGGTGACCAGCACGGCGATCGACGCGTCGTCGGCAAGCGAGGGCACGGCAGCATCACGGACTTGTCGGATCGCCTCGCGGACCGGGTTGCCGGTCAGCACCAGCTTGCGGCGATCGGACGGGCTCACCTTGTCGACGTCGGCGAACGAGACGGCGATCGCGTCGGCGCGCGTGGCCAGCAGCCGGTTGGCACGACCGAGAACGGCATTCTGCTCGTGCAGCACGACGGGAACCTTGCGCGCCGCAGCCGCCAGTACGGTCGGCACGCTGGCATACCCACCGAACCCAACGACCACGGCAGGGTCGAGCTTCCTGATCAGCCGGCGGGCCTCGAAATAGCCAATGAACAGCTCGCCCGCCGCCTTGGCCT
Source organism: Thalassobaculum sp. (assembly GCF_040219215.1). GTDB lineage: Bacteria > Pseudomonadota > Alphaproteobacteria > Thalassobaculales > Thalassobaculaceae > Thalassobaculum_A. The sequence goes on along the minus strand of NZ_JAVJSX010000012.1, from coordinate 115,407 downwards.
TGGCCATCAGGCCACGCCCGGCGATTCCGGCGGCGCGGATCCGATGCACTTCCAGTTGGCCGCTTGCGGTCTCGAAGGCCGTGCCACGGCGGTCGGTAACGAGCCCGACACGGTGGCCGCGTGCCAGCAGAGCGTCGGCAAGGGCCTTGGCGGGGAAAACGTGACCGCCGGTGCCGCCGGCGGCGAGCAGGATCGGCCGTGTCATGGCAACTCCTCCCCGCCGAAGCGCTTGCGGGTGAGGGCCAGCGCCATGCCCATGCCAAGCCCGAGCGCCAGTAGGGAAGAGCCGCCATAGCTGATGAACGGCAGGGTCATGCCCTTGGCCGGCATCAGGTGCACCGACGAGGCCATGTGAACCAGCGCCTGCAGGGCGAACTGGGTAAGCAGGCCGGTCCCGGCCAGCAGCACGAACAGGCTCTGCTCGCTCAGCAGCCGGGCGTAGCCGCGCAGCACCACGAAGGCATACAGCGCGATGATCACCAAACAGGCGATTCCGCCGAATTCCTCACCGGCGACCGCGAAGATGAAGTCGGCGTGGGCGTCGGGCAGGTAGGCCTTCACGGTGCCTTCGCCGGGCCCGGTCCCGATCATGCCGCCGTTCATGAACGCCTCGAGCGACCGGTTGACCTGATAGCTGTCGCCGGCGGAAGGATCGAGGAATCGGTCGATCCGGCTGGCGACATGCGGGAACAGGAAGTAGGAACCGATCAGGCCGAAGACGCCGGCAACGATGAACGCGCCGACCAGGATCATCGGCAATCCGGCTAGGAAGAACTGGCCGAACCAGATTGCCGAGACCACCACCGTCATGCCGAGGTCGGGCTGCGACAGCAGCAGGGCGATCGTCATCAGGTACAGCCCGATGGCGATGATGTGACCTGGGAATCCGTCATTGCGGCGCCATTCGGCGAACATCCAGGCAGAGACCACCGCGAAGAACGGCTTGGCGAATTCGCTCGGCTGCATGGTGAAGCCGGCGATCGACACCCAGCGGGTGGCGCCTTTGATCTCGTTGCCGACCAGCGGCACGATCACCAGCAGGACCAGGGTGGCAGCGAAACCGAGGACCGACATCCGGCGGATCTGCAGGGGCGACAGCAGGGACACGCCGATCATCAGCGCGACCGCCACCGGCATGATCACGAACTGGCGCTGCACGAAGTGGTAGGCGTTGAGGCCGATGCGTTCGGCGACCGGCGGGCTGGCGGCCAGGATCAGCAGGGCGCCGATCAGGACCAGCAGGAACAGGGCGCCGAGCGTCCAGCGGTCGATGGTCCACCACCACTTGCCGAAGATGCTGGTATCGGTGCGGGCGATCGCGCTCATGACGCCCGCCTTTCGCCGGCGTGGTCGCCGGCGCCGTTGCCGTCCAGCAGGTCGTGCACCAGGGCGCGGAAGCGTTCGCCGCGAACCTCGAAGTTCGGGAACTGGTCGAAGGATGCCGCGGCGGGCGACAGCAGCACGACCGCGCCGGGGCGCTGGTCGGCCTGGGCGTCCAGGTGCGCCTGACGGACCGCCATCTCGAGAGTGCGGCACAGTGCCGTCGGACACCCGTCGCCGATCTCCCGGGCGAACGTGCCGGCCGACTCGCCGATCAGGTAGGCCTTGCGGATCCGCGGGAAGAAAGGAGCGAGGGAGGAGACGCCGCCTTCCTTCCCGCGGCCGCCAGCGATCCAGTATATCGCGCTGTAGCAGGCCAGCGCGCGGGCCGCTGCGTCGGCGTTGGTGGCCTTGGAATCGTTGACATAAAGCACGCCACCGGCTTCAGCGATCCGTTCCTGGCGGTGGGCCAGGCCGGGGAAGCTTCGGATGCCGTCGGCGATTGCCGGGCGCGCGATCCCGAGTGCTGCGCAGGCGGCGAACGCGGCGGCCGCATTCTGGGCGTTGTGCTCGCCGGGCAGGGCAGGCGCTTCGGTCATGGACAGCACGGTTTCAGGCCGGCCCGATCGGGCGTCGATCAGTTCGGAGTCCTCGGCGTAGACGCCGCCGACGACCGGTCCCAAACCCGACAGATCGACGATCCGGCGGCCGTCGCGGCGCAGCCGGTCGGCGACATCGCGCGAGTGGACGTCGTCGTTGCCGATCACCGCGAGGCCGCTCGGGGTCTGATGCGCGAAGATCCGGCGCTTGGCGGCGATGTAGCCGGCGAGCGAGCCGTGCCGGTCGATGTGGTCCGGGGTGATGTTCAGCCAGACCGCTACGGTCGGAGCGAGCGACGGTGTCAGTTCGAGCTGGTACGAGCTCAACTCCAGCACGACGACGCCGTTCGGGCCGGGGTCGGCGAACTCGAGGGCCGGCCGGCCGAGGTTCCCGCCGACTTCGACCGGCACGTTGGCCGAAGCCAGGATGTGGCCGATCAGGGCCGTGGTGGTCGATTTGCCGTTGGTCCCGGTGATCGCCACCAACCGGCGGTCCGGCAGGGCGCGCAGCAGCAACTCGACGTCGCCGATGATCGGCACGCCGGCCGCCTTGGCGGCGGCGGCCACCGGGTGCGGTTCGGGGTGGGTATGCGGGATTCCGGGCGACAGGACCAGCGCATCGACGCCGCCCAGACCGCGCTCGGCGAGATCGACAACGGTCGCGCCGTCGACGTCCTGCAGTGCAGCGCGACGATCGGCGGAATCGTCCCAGGCGAACACAGTGGCCCCGGCTGCGGCGAGCGCACGCGCGGCCACGGCCCCGGACTTGCCGAGGCCCATGACCGCGTAGGTGTGGTCGCGCGCGAAGCCGAGGTTCAGCATCGGCTCACCTCAGCTTCAGGGTTGAAAGGCCGATCAGCGCCAGGATGATGGCGATGATCCAGAACCGGATGACGATGGTGGGCTCCTGCCAGCCCTTCTTCTCGAAGTGATGGTGCAGCGGTGCCATGCGGAACACCCGCTTGCCGGTCAGCTTGAACGACGCGACCTGGACGATCACCGACACCGTCTCCAGCACGAACAACCCGCCGATGATCGCCAGGACCAGTTCGTGCTTGGTGATCACGCTGATGGTGCCGAGGGCACCGCCCAGGGACAGCGAGCCGGTGTCGCCCATGAACACCATGGCCGGCGGGGCGTTGAACCACAGGAAGCCCAGGCCGGCGCCGACCAGCGCACCGCAGAACACCGCCAGTTCGCCGGCGCCCGGAACGTGGTGGATCTGCAGGTAGTTGGCGAACACCGCGTTGCCGGACAGGTAGGCGATCAGCGCGAAGCAGCTGCCGGCGATCATCACCGGCACGATCGCCAGCCCGTCGAGGCCGTCGGTCAGGTTCACCGAATTGGAGGCGCCGACCATGACGAATACGGCAAACGGCACGAAGAACCACGACAGCTGGATCAGCACGTCCTTGAAGAACGGCACCGCCAGCCCGAAGGTCAGCGGCTCCGACATCGTCGATGAGATCGCCAGGGTGGCTGCCGTGCCGATGGCGATCTGGAACGCCAGCTTCAGCTTGCCCGGCAGGCCCTTGGAGTTGCGCCGGGTCAGCTTCAGCCAGTCGTCGCCGAACCCGATCGCCCCGAAGCCGATGGTGACCAGCAGGACCGCCCAGACGTAGGAGTTGGCCAGGTTGGCCCACAACAGGGTCGACACGCTGAGTCCGATCAGGATCAGCAGGCCGCCCATGGTCGGCGTGCCCTTTTTGGTCAGCAGATGGCCTTCCGGGCCGTCCTCGCGGATCGGCTGGCCGCCGCGCTGCCGGCTCTTCAGCCAGCGGATCAGCCACGGACCAAGCACGAAGGCGATCAGCAGCGCGGTGATCGTGGCTCCGCCGGTGCGGAACGTCAGGTAGCGAAACAGGTTGAACGCCTGGTGCTGGTCGGCGAGCGGGACAAGCAGGTTGTACAGCATGGCCTCAGCTCCCGTTCACGACGCGACGGGGCGGGGCCGCCAGGGCCTCCAGCGCTGACACGATCGATTTCATCCGCATGCCGAGCGATCCCTTCACCAGCACCACGTCGCCGGGCGCGACCGCAGCGGCGACTGTTGCGGCGAGGGCGTCGGAGGTATCGGCATGGCCGGCGACCAGGGCAGTGGGCAAGGCAGCGGCAAGCGCGGCCATCTCCGGCCCGACCAGGAACACGGCGTCCGGCTTGGCCGCGACCACGGCCTCGGCGAGGCCGCGGTGGGCTTCCGGGGCGGCGGCGCCGAGTTCGAGCATGTCGCCCAGCACGACGATCCGCCGGGCACCCGCGGCTGGCCGGGTGTCGGCAAACACCGCCAAGGCGGCGCGCACCGCAGGCGGGCTGGCGTTGTAGCTCTCGTCGATGAGGGTCAGGTCGCCGTCGGGCAGGCCGAGCTGGACCTGGCCACCGCGTCCACGCATGGCGGTCACGCGGCCGAGGGCAGCCATGCCGATCGCCGGATCGAGTCCGAGCGCCAGCAGCATGGCCGCCACGCCCAGGCTGTTCATCGCCCAGTGCCGCCCGATACCGCCGACGGTCCACGACAGCCGCCGTCCGGCGATGTCCGCGTCGACGCGGGTTCCGGCATGATCGGAAGCCGTGTCCAACAGCCGAACCTCGGCGTTGCTTCCGGCACCGAAGCCGATGATCCGCTTGATGGCCAATCGCCCGGCGTGGCCGGCGAGGCGGTCGAACTGGCCGTTGTCACGGTTCAGCACGACGGTGCCGCCTGGCTCCAGGCCGTCGAAGATCTCGGCCTTGGCGTCGGCGATCTGCTCGATCCCGGTGAAGAAGCCGGCGTGCACCATCTCCACGTTGGTGATCAGCGCGGCGTGCGGCCGGACCATGCGGGACAGCGGGCGGATTTCGTCGGGATGGTTCATGCCGAGTTCGAACACGGCAAACGCGGCGTCGCGGCTGAACCGTGCCAGCGACAGCGGCGCTCCGATGTGATTGTTCAGGTTGCCCTTGCTGGCGTGGGTCGAGCCGTAGGCGGCCAGGGCCGCGGCCAGCATCTCCTTGGAACCGGTCTTGCCGACGCTGCCGGTGACGGCTGCGATCCGTGCCGACGACCGGTTCCGTGCCGCACGTCCGAGGGCGGCAAGACCGGCAAGCGGGTCGGCCACCATCAACAGCGGCGCCGAATCCGCGAGACCGGCCGGCCGGTGGGACACCAGCGCTGCGGATGCCCCGGCCTGCAATGCCTGCTCGACGTAGTCGTGGCCGTCGACCCGTTCGCCCGGCAACGCCACGAACAGGTCGCCCGGCTGCACCGTGCGGGTGTCGATGGCCACGCCGGACGCCTGCCAGCCGCGGCCGAGTGCCGTGCCTCCGGTCGCCGCTACGGCTTCGTCACGGGTCCACAGCTTCGCGCTCATGACGCTGCTCCCTGGCGAGAGGCAGCCTCGCGGGCGACCGTGGCATCGTCGAACGGACGGATCTCGCCTTTGATCTCCTGGCCCTGCTCGTGACCCTTGCCGGCAATCATCAGGACGTCGCCCGGCCCGAGCCGCGACACGGCGGACAGGATCGCCTCGGCGCGGTCGCCGATCTCCTCGCCGCCGGGACAGGCGGCCAGCGCCGCGGCGCGGATCGTTGCCGGATCTTCCGAACGCGGGTTGTCGTCGGTGACGATCGGCTTGTCTGCGAGCTTGCCGACAGTGCAACCCATCATCGGGCGCTTGCCTGGGTCGCGGTCGCCGCCGCAGCCGAACACGCACCACAGCTTTCCGTGAGTGTGCGGACGGATGGCGTTCAGCACCGTCTCCAGCGCGTCGGGGGTGTGGGCGTAGTCGACATAGATCGCGGCACCGTTCGCCAGGACGGCGACCCGCTCCATGCGCCCGCGCACGCCGGCAAGCTGGCCAAGCGCGGCGATCGCCTCGGCCTCGGGCGTGCCGCTGGCGATCGCGAGGCCGAGTGCGGCGAGTGCGTTCCATGCCTGGAAGTCGCCGACCAGCGGCAACTCGACCGTGCGGGCCCGTCCCAGCACGATCAGGTCGAGCAGTTGGCCGTCGGGCCGGGCAACCCGGCTCGCCAATCGCAACTCGGCACCCGGCCGCCGGCCGTAGCTGAGGATGCGGTGGCCGCGCCGGGCGGCGGCTGCTGCGAAGCCCTGATACTCCGCTGAATCGATGTTCAGGACGGCGGTTCCGGCAGTGTCCATAACCCGCTCGAACAGCGCGAGCTTGGCAACCCGGTAGGCGTCCATCGAACCGTGGTAGTCGAGGTGATCGCGGGTCAGGTTGGTGAACGCCGCCGCCTTGATCCGCACGCCATCCAGCCGGGACTGGTGCAGGCCGTGGCTCGACGCTTCCATGGCGGCGTGGGTGACGCCGCGCTCGGCGAGATCCTTCAGGACCGCGTGCAGCCGGATCGGATCCGGCGTGGTCAGGCTCGGCCCCTCGGGCTTGCCGTCGACCATCAGTCCCAGGGTGCCGAGGCTGGCCGAGCGCTGGCCGGTTAGCGCCCAGATCTGCCGGGTGAACTCGGCCACCGAGGTCTTGCCATTGGTCCCGGTGACCGCCACCACGGTGTCCGGTTGGGTGGCGTAGAATCGGGCTGCCATCCGGGCCAGACGCCGGCGCGGATCGGCATCCATCACCAGGGGAACGCGGCCGCCGATGCGGGCTTCGGCGTCCGGCGTGGTCAGCACCGCGCACGCGCCGCGGCCCAGCGCGTCATCGATGTAGCGGCGACCGTCCAGCTTGTGGCCGGGCAGAGCCGCGAACAGCCAGCCGGGCCGGACCTCGCGGCTGTCAGCGGTCAGGCCGGCGACATCCGGATCGGCCCCGCCGATGATCGCCGGGTTCATGCTTCGGCCGTCGATTAGCTCAGAAAGACGCAAGGCGCTTACCTCCCTCGACCGGCACTTCGATCATCAGATCGCGGCGAATCTCGGGCGATTCCGGGTCCACCGGTGCCACACCGAGGAGGGGAGCTGACCGTGCGATGATCCGGCTGATGGCCGGGGCTGCCACCCAGCCGCCGGTCGCGTAGCCGTGGGATTCCTTGGTTCCCTTGGGTTCGTCGACCATGACCAGCACGACGTAGCGCGGCTTTTGCATCGGGAAGGCGGCGACAAACGAAGAGATCAGGGCCTTGCGCTTGTATCCGCCGCGCCCGCCGACCTTCTCGGCCGTGCCGGTCTTGCCGCCGACAATGTAGCCATCGGCGTCGGCCTTGCGGCCGGTTCCGTCGCCGACGACCAGACGCATCAGGCGGCGCATGTCGTGCGATGTGCGGTCAGAGATGATCCGCTCGCCGGGCGAGGGGATGTCGGTTTCAAGAATCGTCAGCGGCCGACGGATGCCACCATTCACCATGGCGGCGACCCCGGCGACCAGATGCATCGGGCTGACCGACAGGCCGTGGCCGAAGGCGATGGTCATGGTGTTGATCGGCCGCCACGGGCTGGGGACCATCGGCCGGCCGAGTTCTGGCAGCTCAAGGGCGGTCTCGCGCAGCATGCCAAGCTTGGCCATGAACGCGCGCTGCCCCTCGGTGCCGACGTCGACCGCCATCTTCACCGAGCCGATGTTCGACGAATACTTGAAGATCTCCGGCACCGACAGCCAGCGCCGCTTTGCGTGGTAGTCGCTGATCGTGAAGCGGGAGATCTTGATCGGGTTGGTGGCGTCGTAGCCGCTGCGCATGGTGGCGGTGCCCGCTTCGAGCGCCATGGCCGTGTTGAAGATCTTGAAGGTGGAGCCCATTTCGTACACGCCGAGCGTCGCCCGGTTGAACAGAGCGTCGGCGTCCATCTGGCCGGCGACGTTGGAGTCGAAATCAGGCAACGACACCATGGCGATGGTCTCGCCGGTGTCGACATCCACGACGACGCCCGCGCCGCCAATGGCGTCGAACGTGGCGATCTGCTGGGCCAGTTCCTGACGCACGATGTGCTGGACCCGCAGGTCGAGCGCCAGCCGCAACGGTTCGCGGCCGCCGCGCAGAACATCGTCGAAGCTGCGTTCCACGCCGGAGATGCCGCGGTCATCGACGTCGGTGAAGCCCACCACATGCGCAGTCAGCGATCCCTGGGGATAGACTCGCTTCCACTCGTCGAAGAAGTGCAGCCCCGGAATCCCCAGGCTGTTGATCTGCTGCTGCTCGCGCGGTGTCAGGTTGCGCTTCAGCCAGACGAAGCGCCGGTCGGATGCCAGTTTCGCAGCGGTTTCCGCCGGGTTGATGTCGGGCAGCGCCGTTGCCAAGCGGAAGGCCGCGTCCTCGGCGTCGAGCACTTCCTTCGGATCGGCGTACAGCGACGGGGTGCGCAGCGACGTTGCGACCAGCAGTCCGTTGCGATCGACGATGTCAGCACGGCCGACGGTCAGCGTCGTGTCGACGGACGACGCGCTCAACGCTGGCTCGCCGTGATTGCGCAGTGCCGACAACTCGACGACGCGCGCGCTGACGGCGACGAAAGCGAGACCGATCAGGCAGCCGGCGAGGATCAGCCGGTTGCGCCCGGTCTCGATCGCCTGTTTGGCGTGACCTTCCAGGCGAACCGTTTCAGAGCGCGTCCTCATCGGCGGGCCTCCCGGGTGAAGGCAACCGGCCGGCCCACCGGGAGCGGGGGCAGGTTTGTGGCGTCCGGCCCGATTGAAGCCTGCGTCACGGACATGCCGTCAGGACCGTTGGGGTCCGGCAGCGGCAGGCGCATCGGCAGCAGTTCGATGGAGCCGATGCGCTGGTTGTCGAGTGGCACCAGGTCGAGGTGCCGCCTTACCAGGGCTTCCAGGCGGTCGGGGCGGTTCAGGTAGCTCCATTCGGCCTCCAGCACGTGGATGGCCTCTTGGCTGGACAGGATCTGGCGGTGCAGTTGGGCGAGTTGTTCCTCGCGTCGCTGCACCTCGTGCTTGACCAGGAACAGCGCGACGCCCAGGCAGGTCGCGATCAGGAACCACAGGATGGTTGAGCGACGCATTACGCCACCTCGTCCACCGGCCAGGCCGGAGCATCGGTGCGCTGGCCGACCCGCAGTCGGGCCGAGCGTGCACGGGCGTTGCGCGCCGCTTCGTCGTCGCTCGGCGCGATCGGCCGGCCGGTGATCACCTCGAAGGTCGGACGCGGGCCGTCGACCGGGCCGGCGATGGCCGCCATCGCGTGGCGCGACGGGCCGGACGTCCGGCCGGACCGGCGGCGCAGGAAGGTCTTGACCCGCCGGTCCTCAAGCGAATGAAAGGAGACCACGGCCAGCCTGCCTCCCGGGGAGAGCAGCCGTTCGGCGGCCTGAAGGCCGTGGTCGAGTTCGTCAAGTTCGCGGTTCACATGAATGCGCAGGGCCTGGAACGTCCGGGTGGCCGGGTCAATCCCGCCCGACTTGGAGGACGGCACGACGCGGCGGACGATTGTGGCGAGCTCGCCGGTGCGGGTGATGGGGCCGTTCAGGCGTGCGGCAACCAGGGCCCGGGCGACCCGGCGCGCGTAACGTTCCTCGCCCAGATAGAACACGATGTCGGCCAGTTCGGCCTCGGTGGCGCCGTTGACGACGTCGGCCGCACTCGGCCCGGCCTTCTCCATGCGCATGTCGAGCGGACCGTCGAAGCGGAACGAGAAGCCGCGCTCGGCATCGTCGATCTGCGGGGACGACACGCCGAGATCCAGGGCAACACCGTCGACCTGTGCGGCACCGGCATGGGCCACCAGCTGGTCCATGGCGCCGAACCGGCCTTCGATCGCGATCAACCGGCCGCCGAACTCCTGCGCCAGGATGCCGGCGCGCTTGATCGCCTCGGGATCGCGGTCGATGGCGTAGACCGTGCAATTGGCGGCTGTCAGCAGCGCCCGGGTGTAGCCGCCGACACCGAAAGTGCCGTCGACGTACCGGCCGCCATCACGCGGCGCCAGCGCTTCGACCACCGGTTCAAGCATCACCGGGACGTGCAGGGCGGCGTCGGTCATCGCCCACCCCCGCTGTCGTCGTTCTTGACGATGCGCAGGGTGGCGCCGGATTGCCGTGCCCGGGCGCGCTTTTCAGCGCGATAGGTCTCGTAGGTGGCGGGTTTCCAGATCTGGAAACCCTTGCCCTGGCCGACAAAAACGACGGTGTCGTCAATTTCCGCGAACTCGATCAGTTCTTTCGGCATCATGACCCGACCGTCGCCGTCGACGGTTAGGCGAATGGAGTCGGCCAGGATGGTCTGCAGGTTTTCGGCTTCCTCGGAGAACGCGTCCAGCGCATCGATCGATTCCGCGATCTGCTCGATCCGCTCGTCGCCGCAACCCTCGATGCAGGGGTGCTTGAACGAGGGGTACAGGATCAGGCCGGTCGATTTTTCCTGCTCCAGGGCCGCACGAAAGGTCGCCGGGACGGATACCCGCCCCTTCTTGTCGATCTTGTTCGCGAATGTGGACAGAAAAACTGCCACTGCGGCCCTCGCGTGTCGGGATTTCGATCCCTATTCGTCGACCTCTCGGCCCGATCGCCCTCCTCGTCCCCGAACCGCGTCCGGGCGATCGACCCGGCCCGGCGAACGGTGCGGCATGGGATAGGCCCGCCTCGTTCATGGGATGATCTGGGATATCATGGGACACGGTGGGCGTCAACGGGAGCGCGGCGTCATTCCTTGGGCTGTACCCGGTCAAACTGCGGTTTTGCCTCCAATCGAGAAGTGCTCGAAAGAACACGCAATGCGATCCAAAGGAGCAGCGTGGTACAGCGTGCGGGTTTTATTGTTCTTGAAATGTTCTTGTTTGGGCCTCGGAACCGGGGCCGGTCGCCATGGGTTCCGGTTGCGGGAACGGCCAGTCCGGTCGTTTGAGTTCGAACGGAGCACTGTGATGGCAAATGGATTTGACTACGGGAATGCCCGCCGCGCCGCCCTGGTGGTGATTGCGGCAATGGGCTTGGCCCTCGGAGGCTGTACGAACACCATCAAGGGGGCCGAGAAGGACAGCCAGAAGGTCTTCGGTACGTCCGGCGGCAGCCCGAAGACCGGACAGAACCCGACCTCGTCGAACGCAAAGGGCGGGTGGACGAACCCACAGTGACCGTCTCTGCAGAAGGCGCTTAGCCGCCTTCCGCCCAGATGCCCTTGCGTTCCAGCCGTGCCTTGCGCTCGGCGCGAACGTAGCCGGCGGGTGCGTCCGGGGAGGCCCGGCCGCCGCCGTTGAACAGCACGACTTCCGAGAGATCCCAGCCGTCGACCTCGCATCGGTGCTGGCCATTCGCTGAAGCCCGGCACTGCACGTCGCGGTGGCCGATATACTCAGCCATGGCCTGCGCCGGTGCGCCGGATTTGCCGATCACCCCCAGCAGGCGGACCTGCTGGCCGTCGACCCGGAGGGTGCCGGTGTCGACCACCGCGGCCTGGCCTTCGATCGGTGCGGCCGTTCCAGGTTGCGATGCCGCCACCGGAGTGGTCGAGTACGCAGGAGCGCCCTTCAGCGCGTCGGTCATGAACGCCTGCCACACCCGGGCCGGCAGGCCGCCGCCGGTGACCTTGTTCATCGGTCGGTCGTCGTCGTTCCCGACCCACACGCCGACAACCAGATCGCCCGCGAAGCCGACGAACCAGGCATCGCGATTGTCCTGGGTGGTTCCGGTCTTACCGTAGGCCGGGACCGGCAGCCGCGCCGCTCCTCCGGTGCCGCCGTCGACCACGGCCCTCAGCAGGTCGAGCATCGCCGCGCGCGGCCACCGCGAGTCGGGAAAGTCGTCGACCCGCGCGGCCAGCGGCAGGTTCGCCGGGGTGGTCATGCTTTCGACAACGCGGGGCCGCACCCGCACCTTGCCGGCCTGGACAGCGGCGAACGCCGCGGTGATCTCGACCAGCGAGACCTCCGTGGTGCCGAGTACCAGGCTCGGATGCGCAGGCAGCGACCCGCTGATGCCCATGGACTTGGCGAGTTCGATGACCTTGTCGCGGCCGACCCGTTCCTGCAGGCGGACCGAGGCGGCGTTGTAGGAGCGTGAGAAGGCTTCGCGGACCGTGACCGTCCCGTGGAACCTGTTGGTGTAGTTGCCAGGACTCCAGCCATCGATCGTGACCGGCTGGTCCTCGACGCGGTCGTCCGGCATCACCCCTGCCCGCAGGGCTGCCAGATAGACGAACAGCTTGAACAGCGAGCCGGGCTGCCGCCGCGCCTGGACGGCGCGGTTGTATTCGGATGCCGCGTAGTCCACCCCGCCGACAACAGCAAGGATCCGCCCGTCCGGCTGCATCGCGACCAGGGCCCCCTGGGTGGCGCCGGCGTCGGGGCCCTCCTTGTGGAGGAAGTCCTGCAGGGTTCTGGTCGCCAACTCCTGCAGCCCGGGATCGATGGTCGTGCGCACTGTCAGCGAGCCGGACAGGTCGCCTATGTCGCTTCGGACGCTCGCAGCCGCCCAGTCAGCGGGATAGGCCGAAGCGATCGAGGATACAGGCTGGGCTGAGAGTGTTGCGGGTTGAGCTTTTGCCGCCGCCGCCTGTTCCGGCGTGATCGAGCCGACTTCCACCATTGTGTCCAGCACGAGGGAGGCGCGTTCCTGGGCGGTCTTCAGCGCGACGGTCGGCGCGGTGCGGGACGGAGCCTGAGCGAGGCCGGCGAGCATGGCAGCCTCCGACAACGTCGCCTCGCCCGCTGATTTGCCGAAATAGCGTCGCGAGGCGGCGTCCACCCCGTAGGCACCGGCGCCGAGATAGACCGTGTTCAGGTAGCGTTCGATGATCGCATCCTTGGTCAGGCGTCGCTCCAGCCAGATGGCGAGCGCGGCCTCCTGGACCTTTCGGCTGAGGGTTTTCTCGGGGGTCAGGTAGGTGTTCTTGACGAGCTGCTGGGTGATGGTGCTGGCGCCTTGCCGCCAGGAACCGTCGGACGCGTTCACCACGGCGGCACGCGCTATGCCGAAGATGTCGACGCCCGGATGTTCCCGAAAGCGCCGGTCCTCGAACGCGATGAACGCCTGTGGCAGATGCTCCGGCATGGCCGACAGCGCCAGCGATCCACCGGGACTGACACCGCGGTAGGCCATCGGCTGACCGTCCCTGTCCTGGATGACCAGGGCCAATCGACTTGGTTCGCGAAAGTCGGCGGTCAGCGGCAGATGCCAGAGCAGCCCGACCACGGTGAGCAGGCCGGCAACCGCGAGTGCGCCTGCGACGAAGGCGCCAACCTTCAGCCCCCGCACCAGTTTCGGCCGGGCGGAGAGATACTGCATCGGACGCATTCGGCTGGACCTCGTTCGCGATAGGGCGCGAGAGGAACGCCGCCGGCTGGGCATCGGTTGCGAGGGCAATCACGGATCAGACGGTCTGTAAGCCGGGTTCTGTATCCCGCCGTGGTTTCCCGATCCCGAAGGACGAGACCGGTCGGCGGGTGACGACCATTCATCTGGGACGATCGTTACCGACCGCCTCGCGCGACCTACCCGGACAACGATGCGGGAATGCATCCGCCGCCAGCTTCATCGCTGAAGCCGCGACCGGTCGTCCCTAGTCGGTCTTGCTCCCGGTGGGGTTTACCTTGCCGTCGCCGTTACCGGAGACGCGGTGCGCTCTTACCGCACCCTTTCACCCTTACCCGTCTGGTCCGGACCGAAATCCGGCTGGAACGGGCGGTTTGCTTTCTGTGGCACTATCCCTGGGGTCGCCCCCGCCGGGTGTTACCCGGCACCGTATTCCCGTGGAGCCCGGACTTTCCTCCCATCCCGATCCCCGAAGGGCCGGGACCGGCGGCCGTCCGACCGTCTGATCCGTGGCCAGGACTTAGCACGCGGGGGGTGTCCGTCAAGCGGCACGCTGCTCTAGGATCGCGCCCTACACCTCGCAGGAGACGGTCATGCCGGCACAACCGTTCGACCTCTACGGGTTTGCGGCCAGCGTCTATGTGCGCTCGGTTCGGCTGGCGCTGGAGGAGAAGGGCCTGCCCTATACCCTGAACGAAGTCGATCCGTTCCAACCGGGCGGGCCGCCGGCGTGGTACCGGGCGCTGCATCCGTTCGGCAAGATCCCGGCGTTCCGCGATGGCGGGGTCGAACTGTTCGAGAGCGACGCGATCCTGCGCTACCTGGATGCAGCGTATCCCGAGCATCCGCTGACCCCTGCAGATCCGCCCGGCATTGCCCGGATGACCCAGGTCATGCGGGTCATGGACGGCTATGCCTACCCGGCGATGATCTGGACGGTATTCGTCATGCTGGCCCGCGAGCGGGAGGAGGGGCGCTTGCCGTTGGACGACGGACTGGCACAGTCCCGCACGGTGCTGGAGGTGCTGGATCGGCTGATGCCGCGGGGGAGCGAATTCCTGGTGGGGAACACGTTGACCCTGGCCGATACCCATGCGCTACCGATGCTGATCTACTTCGCCGAGACCGAGCCTGGCCGGGCAATGCTGGCCGACGTGCCGCGCCTGAACGGCTGGCTGACACGCATGCGTCGACGACGGTCGACGATCGCTACGCGCTCACCGCTGGAAGAGTGGGAAGGGGGTTAGGAAAAAACGCCCCGAGGCAAAGAGCCTCGGGGCGGGTCAGGGGATCAAATGCAGACGGTCTCAAGCGGCGGGAAGCCGTTGAAGCCGATCGACGAGTAGGTCGAGGTGTAGGCACCAGTCGCCAGGATCAGCACCGTGTCACCGACTGCAAGGTCGAGCGGCAGCCGATAGCCGGCCTTCTCATACAGGATGTCGGCGCTGTCGCAGGACGGGCCGGCCAGGATCACCGGGCCGTCGGGCCCGCCATCGTGGTCGGTGGTCACACGGTACTTGATCGCCTCGTCCATGGTCTCGGCCAGTCCGGAGAACTTGCCGATGTCCAGGTAGACCCAGCGGGTGTCCTCGCTGTCGTCCTTGCGGGACACCAGAACGACCTCAGCCCGGATCACGCCGGCGTCACCGACCAGGCCGCGGCCCGGCTCGGCGATCGTGCTGATCGCCCGGCCGGCGAAATGGCGGTTGAGTGCCGCGTAGATCGCCCGGCCGTAAGCCTCGGCACCCGCCACGTCCTCGCGGTATCGGGCTGGAAACCCGCCGCCGAGGTTGATCAGGTCGAGGGTGATGCCCTGGTCGTCCATCCGCGCGAACAGCTGAGCGGTCTCCGCCAGTGCGATGTCCCATTGCGACAGATCGATCTGCTGCGAGCCGACGTGGAACGAGACGCCGCGCGGGGTCAGGCCAAGGTCGGCGGCGTGACGCAGCACGGTCTCGGCTTTCGCCAGGGTGCAGCCGAACTTGCGGGACAGCGGCCATTCCGCACCGGTGCCCGAGGTCAGGATGCGGCAGAACACGTCGGCGCCGGGGGCAGCCCGGGCGACCTTCTCGACTTCCGCCTCGCAGTCGACCGCGAACATCCGGACGCCCTGGGCATGGGCGAACGCGATGTCGCGCTCTTTCTTGATGGTGTTGCCGAACGACAGCCGGTCGGCGGAGATCCCGCGCGACAGGCACAGCTCGATCTCACCGCGGCTGGCAACGTCGAACCGGCTGCCGAGGGCGGCCAGCAAATCGACCAGCTCCGGCTCCGGATTGGCTTTCACCGCGTAGTAGATCGCGGTCTCCGGCAGCGCGAAGGCCAGCGAGCGGTAGTTCCATTCGACGACCGACAGATCAACCGCCAGCAGCGGATGATCGTGGGGCGTCTCGGCAAAGAACCGGCGGATCGCATCGGTCGGCTCGCCACGTGGAGTAACCACGGTGGGAACGAGACTGAGCGGCGGCCGGACGGCCGAAGCAGACGGATTGGTGTCGAGAATCTGACGACGGCGGGCCTCCAGGCCCGCTTCGGGTCGCAGCATCGTGGGTTCCCCCTTCGCAACCGGCCATCAAAGGCCGGGGTTGTGAAAAGAGACGCCTCGTCGTTGCGTAACCACTATGGGGCCAGCGGCACGTGCGCACGCGTCAAGAGCCCAATACGTATGCTCTATCCCCCCAGGGTGCAACGGTTTTTTCAGGTTTTTTTGACGGCCTCGGATACCGCTTTCAGCATGCCGCCAACGTGCCGGTCGAAGGGCTGGTTCAGGGGCCGCGAACACCAGTGTCGGCGGAAGGCCCAGAGCGCCGATCGCATGGTCGGATCGGCCAGTTCCGCGGTTTCCGTGCGGTATCCGATAGTGGCCAATGCCGCGGTGATGTCTTCCGGCGACAGATCGGCGGGGGCCGCATCCGTCGGCCACAAGCCGATGCCGCGCGAGGCCAGGCGCCGCCAGTCGAACAGATGACCGGGGTCGATCTTGCGGCCGGGCGACACATCGGAGTGACCGAGCACCCGACTCGGCGGAATCGGGTGACGGGCGAGGATGCCTTGGCACAGCGATTCGAGCGCACTCATCTGGGCGTCCGGGAACGGACGGTAGCCGTGCGAATGACCGGGGTTGCTGAGCTCGATGCCGATCGAGCGGGAATTGATGTCGCTTTCGCCGTCCCACCACGACACCCCGGCATGCCAGGCGCGTCGGTCTTCGGAAACCATGCGCCAGATCCGACCGTCTTCGCCGACCAGATAATGCGCGCTGACCTGGGCCGCCGGATCGCACATCCGGTCGAGCGCATCGTCGGCCCGGGCCATGTCGGTGTAGTGAAGCAGCAGGATGTCGATGGTCGCTCCGGTCGGCCGTGGCCCGTGATTGGGCGAGGGGTGCTCGATCACGTTCGGCTGGACGGTCACGCAGGCTTCTCCGGTTCGACGGGTGGAACGGGGCGCGGCGCCAGCAGAACGATCGCCACACCCGACAGTGTGATGGCGGCGCCCACCAGCTTCTCAATGCTCGCCGGCTCGCCCAGCAGGACAATACCGCATAGCACGCCGAACGTCGGGGCAAGCAGCGACAGCGGCATCACGGTGGTGACCGGGTAGCGCAGCAGCAGGCGGTACCAGATGCCGTAGCCGAACACGGTAACGGCCACCGCCATGTAGACCACTGCGGCCCATCCCCAGAACCCGGCTTGGGGAACGTCGGCCCAGCGGTCCCCTTCGATAAAGTACGACCCGACGAGAAGTTGCGGGAAGGCCAGGACGGCGATCCAGGCGTTCAGCACCAGCGTGTCGATCGAGCCGAGCTTCTTCACCTGGATCGATGAGATCGCCCAGACCAGGGATGCCGCGATCACCATGGCCAGCGACAATGGGTCGGAGGTGCCGTGCGGCTGTCCGACCAGCACGGCGATCCCCACCAGGGCCAGCGCGATGCCGCCGGCGCGCCGCCAGCCGATGGCGTCGCGAAAGAAGAAGAAGGCAAGAATGGCGGCGAACGGCACCTGGGCCTGCACGGCGACGGCCGCCACCGAGGACTCCACCCCGGCGAGCCCGGTGATCATCAGCGAGAAGTGCAGGAAGCCCAGGGTGAAGGAAATGCCGAGGATCTTGCGAAACTGTCCGTGCGGCCAGCGCAGCCAGGGGATCAGCAGGACGGCCGTCAGCGCGTAGCGCAGCCCGATCAGCAGCATTGGCGGCAGTTCGCCGACCCCGAGCTTGGCGACCGCGAAGTTGAGACCCCAGGCGAGGTTGACTGCGACCGCCGCCAGCAGGTCGATTGGCTTCAAGAGACGCTCTCCAGCTCCTCCCGCATGGCCTCCAGTTCCAGCCAACGATCTTCGGCCGCCGCCAGCGTGTCCTTGGCGGCGGCAAGCTTTGCGGTCTCGGCTTCGAACCGCTTGGGGTCTCGCCGATACAGGTCCGGATCCGCGATCACCGTCTCCAGCTTGGCGATATCGGCTTCCAGGGCGGCGATCCGCTTCGGCAATTGATCGAGCTCGCGGGAATCCTTGTAGCTCAGCTTGCTCGGCTTCGATCTGGGACGCTCGGCCGCCGGTTTGACCGACCGGGAGGAACGCGCGTCGATGTCCGCCGTATCGGCGCCGGTGCGTTTGCGCTCGGCCGCATAGTCACTGTACCCGCCGACATACTCGCGGGGCTTGCCGTCGCCCTCGATCGCCAGGATCGAGGTCACGGTGCGGTCCAGAAAGTCGCGGTCGTGGCTGACCAGTACGATCGTGCCGTCGTAGTCGGCCAGTTCCTCCTGCAGCAGGTCGAGGGTCTCCACGTCCAGGTCGTTGGTCGGTTCGTCCAACACCAGCAGGTTGTGCGGCTGTGCGAACAGCTTGGCCAGCAGCAGCCGGTTGCGCTCGCCGCCGGACAGGGTCGCGACCTTGGCGGTCGCCTGACGGTCCTCGAACAGGAAGTCCCGGAGATACGAGACCACGTGCTTGGGCTTGCCGCGTATGGTCACGGTGTCGCCGCCGCCGGGGCACAGCGTCGACCACAGCGTGTCCTCCGGGTTGAGCTGGGCGCGCTTCTGGTCGAAGTATACTGCCTCGACCCCGAAGCCGGTCTTCACCCGGCCGGAGTCCGGCGCTTCGTGACCGAGCAGCATGCGCAGCAGGGTGGTCTTGCCGGTGCCGTTGCGGCCGATCACGCCGATCCGGTCGGTCCGGCGGACCATGAACGACACGTTGTCGGCAACCTTGGTCTCGACCCCACGCTCGTCGGTGAACGACTTGGTGAGGTTGATCGCCTCCAGCACCAAAGTGCCGCTGCGCGTTGCCTCGCCGGTGTCGAGCTTCAGGCCTTCCGGTCGCTTGATGCGGTCGGCCCGGTCGCGGCGCAGTCCGAGCAGGGACCGGACCCGGCCCATGTTGCGCTTGCGCCGGGCGGTCAGGCCCTCGCGCAGCCAGCGGGTTTCCTCGGCGATCTTCCGGTTCAGCTTGTGGGCCTGCGCATCTTCGTCGGCCAGCATCCGGTCGGCCCAGTCCGGAAACGCGTCGATGCCGTCGTTCAGGCGGTGCAGGGCGCCGCGCTCGAGCCATAGGGTGCGGTTGGCCAGTCGGCGCAGGAACGCCCGGTCGTGGCTGATGATCAGCAGGCCGGCTTCGCTGCGCACCAGTTCCTGTTCCAGCCACTCGATGGTCGGCAGGTCGAGATGGTTGGTCGGCTCGTCCAGCAGCAGCACGTCGGGATCGGACACCAGGGCGCGGGCCAGGGCGGCACGCCGGGTTTCGCCGCCGGACAGGGTGCCCATCCGGCGCTCCCCGTCCAGACCCAGGCCGGCCAGGGCGGCCTCCACCAGATGGTCGCGCGGAATACCTTCCGGTGCCGGCGGCAGGCCCGCTGCGACGTTCTCGAACACCAGTTGGTCGCCCGGTGCGCGAGGATCCTGCGGCAGGTACGCGACGCGAGCGCCGGGTTGCAGGAACCGCTCGCCGCCATCCAGGTCGATCTCGCCGGACAGCGCCTTGAGCAGCGTCGATTTGCCGGAGCCGTTGCGCCCGACGAGGCACAGCCGTTCGCCCTTGGCCACCGGCAGGTCGACGCCGCTGAACAGCGGGCGGCCGCCGAAGCCCAATTGCGCGCCACGAAGTGCGACGGCCGGAGGGGCCGCCCTGTCGCCGGGAGATGCCATGCGTTTAAACCAGCTTCCGGTGTTCTTTGATGCGATCCCAGGCGCCGTTTATCCGCGCCAGCTTGTCCGTCGCCGCCGCCACCGCCTCTTCCGGAAGTCCCTGGGCGATCAGGCGATCGGGGTGATGCTCGCGAACCAGTTGGCGGTACGCGTTCCGGATCGTCGTATCGTCGGTATCGGGCGTCACACCCAGCACCGCATAGGGATCGTTGGACGCGCCGCCGACGAAGGTGGCGCGCATCCGCTCGAAGGCGATGTCGTCAAACCCGAAGATGGCCGCGACGCGCTGCAGATACTCCACTTCCTTCTCGTGAACAACGCCGTCGGCCCGGGCGATGTGAAACAGCGAGCCGAGAAGCTGCTCCAGAACCGGCGATCCCGGGTTGAACAGCCGCGCGATCTGCTCCGCGTAAGCCTCATAACCGTCGCTGGTTTTCCGCGCCATGTCCCAGACCCGACCGACGTTGCGGGTCTCTTCTGAGGGAATGTGGAAAACCTCGCGGAACGCCGCGATCTCGTCACGCGTGACCTTTCCATCGACCTTGGCCATCTTCGCGCCAAGCGCGATGACCCCGATGGTGAACGCGATCTTGCGGGTCGCGGCCTCTTCGTCGATCGCCTCGTCGGGCAGGGCATAGCGGTCAATGGCGTGACCGCCGATCACCCCCATCAACGCACCGATAGGCCCGCCCAGCGCAAAGCCGGCGGCGCCGCCAATGATTTTTCCCCAGATGCTCACGCTTAGACCCGGCCAGCTCCGCGATCCCGACGATCGGTCCGAGTCTGGCGCCCGGACCGGCAGTGGTCAACGTCTGGCGTTAACCATTCCGGGACCGGATCACCACCGTCGGTGGCTGACGTTTGAAGTGCGTGGGCTTTCGCGGGCTGCGAACCGTTGAGCATCGCCCGGATATGGGGGTGTCAGGTCGGACGTCCAGTCCGAACGCAACCCGAACGGCTTGTGTTGCCGTGTTGCTGCCGGATCGAATCGAACGAGCGGTACCGTCAGCGTTTCGCTTGAACGCGGGCGAAGTACTCGACGATGGCCCGCTTCTTGATCTTGTCGATCATGAAGAACTGGGCAGCGACCTTGTCACCGGCGGTCCGCGCCACCACGGCCTCGGCGCTGAACTCGATCAGCCCGCGGTCGCCCTGTACCTCGACCCGCAGCTTGAAGCGCTGTCCTTTGGCAACATGGCCGTTGTGCCCGCTGAACAGCACACCCGAGGAACTCCAGTTCTCGAGCGCATAGGTCCGGCTGTCCACATGCACCTGGCCTATTGCGCTGATCCGCGGCGCAATCCGCCGATCCGCGTTGCCACTCAATGCTGTTTTGATTGCCGACCACATAACACTACCGCCCGTTGATGTCTCGTACTCCCCCTCTGCCCCGACGCGACGTTAATCGATTCACTGTGAACGAACCGTTAACGCGCGAAAATCGCTGAAATCCGGTGACCCGGCGTGCTACAGGGCTGGCACTTCCGAAGGCCGACCGGACGGGCACGAATGACCAATGAACCGAGCGCCGACCTTCCGACCGCGTTCGCCGCCGCCGCTGCCCTGGCGACTGATGGCGCCATCGGAGCGGCGATCGTCGCGTTCGAGGGAGTGGTCACGCGCTGGCCGAAGGTTGCGGTTGCGCACGCCAACCTGGGGGTTCTGCTGCGCCGCGCCGATCGGATCGAGGATGCGATCGTAGCGTTCCGAGCGGCGGCCCGCCTCAACCCGGCGGATCCGGACCGGCACGCGGCACTGGCCGGGACTTGCCATACCGCAGGACGCATGGAGGAAGCGGCCCGGTCGCTGCGCCGGCTGGGCGTGCTGCGGCCGATGGATCCGGAAGCGGCGTACAATCTGGGAGTCATGCTGCCGCTGCTCGGCACCCGGGCAGATGGTCGGCGGTGGCTGGCACGTGCGGCGGTGCTGGATCCGAGGCGTCCGGGCGTTTGGGGCCGGCTGGCACGGGCGACTGCGCGGCTCGGCGAACCCGGACGGGCCGGCATCCAACTGCGTCGGGCCCTGTTGTTGGCGCCCGACGATCCCGAAGCCGCGGGTGACCAAGCGCGGTTGACAGGCGCTGCAATGGCGTACCGACGATGGACCTGGATCGACCCGGCGGATGACGAGGCCGCAACCGGGCTGGCGGAGATCCTGGCCGAGGCGGGCGATCATGACGGTGCCGCCCGGGCGCTGGCCGGTTTCACCGAACGAGACGACATACCCGATCTGGCGTTGCGCGTCGGTCGGCGTGCGGGGCTCGGGTGGGCGCGAACCCGTCAAAGCCGGTACGAGCAGTGGCGCGCGGCGTATGACGGCGATGATGCCGCAGTGCTTGCCGATTCCGCCAGCCGATGGCCAGCGCACCCGACCATCTCCGTCATGCTGCCGGTCTGCGATCCGCCTTCGCCGATCCTGGAGGAGGCGATCGCGTCGGTCGAGCGGCAGTCCTATCCGCACTGGCAACTGTGCATCGCCGACGATGCGTCGCGCGACCCGGCTGTACGAGAGGTCCTGGCCGCGGCCGAAGCGCGCGACCCTCGCATCGGCGTGGTCTGGCGTCCGCAACGCGGACACATCTCGGCGGCGACCAACAGCGCCCTGGCCGGCGCCACCGGCGAGTGGGTGACCTTCCTCGACCATGACGATCGCCTGCATGAGCACGCGCTGCACCACATGGCGGCGGCGATTGTCGCCGACCCGAGCCTCGATCTGATCTACTCCGACGAAGACAAGATCGACGAGGCGGGCTCGCATTTCGAGCCGCACTTCAAGCCGGACTGGGATCCCGACCGGTTGCTGGCCCAGAACTACGTCTGCCACCTCGCCGTCTATCGGCGGACTCTCGTCGATGCCGTCGGGGGGCTGCGGCAAGGGCTGGAGGGCAGCCAGGACCACGACCTTGTTCTCCGCGTCGCCGAGCGGACCACGCCGGCGCGGATCCGGCACCTGCCGCGCGTGCTGTATCATTGGCGGACGGTCGCCGGCTCGACCGCGCGCGGCGTTGAGGCCAAGCCCTACGCCGCTGCCGCGACCCGTCGGGCGGTGGCCGAGCATCTGGCGAGGACCCAGCCGGACGCCCGGCTGGTCGATGTCGATCAGCGCTATCGCGTTCAATGGCCGCTGCCGGACCCGGCGCCGCTGGCCAGCGTGATCATTGCGACCCGCGACCGGCTGGAACTGGTGAGCCGCTGCGTCGATGCGATCCTGCACAAGACCGGGTATCCGAGGCGCGAGGTGATCCTGCTCGACAACGGCAGCGAGCGGCCGGACACCCGGGCGTGGTTGCAACGGATAGTCGGAGCCTCCGGCGTGCGCGTGCTGGCGCGGCCGGGGCCGTTCAACTTCTCGGCGCTGATGAACGATGGGGCGACGGCGGCACGGGGCGACGTGCTGGTGTTCCTGAACAACGACGTCGAACCGCTGGATGCCGGCTGGCTGGACGAACTGGTGCGGCAGGCCTGGCGCCCGGCAATCGGCGCGGTGGGCGCCAAGCTGCTGTATCCGGACCGTAAGGTGCAGCACGCCGGGGTTGCGGTGGCCGGCGACTATGTCGCCCGTCATGTCGGCGTCGGCCTGGCGGATGGTTCGGCCGGTCACGGGGGCCGGATGACCTGCGTGCAGGCCCAGTCGGCTGTGACCGGTGCGTGTCTGGCGATCCGGCGCCAAGTCTTCGATTGCGCGGGCGGGTTCGACGCCGAAGGTCTGGCGGTCGACTTCTCCGACATCGACTTGTGCCTGAAGGCTCAGGCCGCCGGCTACGCTACGTTGTGGACGCCGTATGCGCGTTTGCTGCACCACGAATCAGCCAGTCGCGGCCCGTATCTCACCGAAGCCAAACGGGAACGCTGGCAGGCCGAGGCCGCCACCATGCGGGCACGCTGGGGCGAACGGCTTGACTATGACCCGTGGTACAGCCCGAACTTGGCAATCCTGCCGGAGCAGCGCACCTACGATCTGGCGTTCCCGCCCCGAACCGGCAGTTGACCGGGCGTCCAAACGATCGGGCTTGGCAGGGTTACCGGAACAGCCCGACCAGGGTTTCGGGCCGCTGGTTGACGATCCCGAGCGACTGGCCGCCGAGCGCCTGCTGAAGCTGGTTGGCGATCTGCAGGGCGCCGTTTGCGTCAAGCGTGGCGTCGACGTTGTCGTCGGGTGTCGGAACCTGTGCCTGGAGCCGCTGGACATCCTGGTTGCGTTCGTCGACCCGGCGGGTGTCTTCCGTCAGGTTGTCCACCGCGGTGTTCGTGGTCGTGCGGACTTCGGCGAACACGCTGTTCAGCGCGGATTGTGCCGATTCGGCGGTCGACAGGTCGAGGCCCTGAAGGCTCTCAAGCCCGGTGCGCAGATCCTGGTCGCGAACCGTGGCGGTGCCACCGTCGCGGCCGGCGGTCACCTCGACATCCTGGTTGCGCGACGCGTCCAGCAGGTTGACGTCGTTGAAGCTGGCGCGGTCGACGGTGTCGAGACCCTGACGCACCAGGCCTTCGATCTCGGTGGTCAGCGTTGCCCGCTGATCGGCGGCGAGCCGCGGGTCGGTGAGCTGCTGAAGACGCTCGCCGATCTGGTCCAGATTGTCGGAAACCGATCGGGCGCCGGCCAACGCGACATTGCCGACCGCCGACGCCTCGCTCAATCCCTGGCGGAGGGTGTCGAGGGTCTGCTGCTCGGTCTGCCGCACGTCGGTGACCGCCGCATCGGAAGCCCGGATGTCGCCGTCGGTAGACGCTGGCGGCGGAGTGCCGCGCGTCTGATCGGTTCGATTGATCGAGTCGAGATTCCGCAGGGTGTTGATCGCACCGCTGGCGGATCCGATTGAGTCCAGGGCCATGGTCCCCACCTTCGGCCTGCCGTCGGACGCTTGGGTCTTGGCCCAAGGCTTACGCGATGCGTTCTGCGATCCCGGACACAGTATACGGTGGCGGCGTCGACCGCAAATGGACAGTCCTTGGGTTGTGACGTTCGCCTCTCGACCGAATTCCGTCGGCGGGGCATTCTGGCCAGTGTTTCGCCGGAACCGGTTCCTGGGAGTATGTCCGTCATGCAGGTGAACCCTGTCGCATCCGATGCCACTGCCCGCGCCGCGGCGCTTGCCGCCCTCCAGGCTCGGTTCGGTGACCGGATCTCGACCGGCGAGGCGATCCGGCGCCAGCACGGCACCGACGAGAGCTATCATCCGACGGTGGCACCCGATGCGGTATTCTTCGCCCAGAGCACCGAGGAGGTGTCGCAGGCGGTGACCATCTGCGCGGCGCACAAATGGCCGGTCATTCCGTTCGGTGTCGGGACTTCCCTGGAAGGTGGCGTGGCGGCCCTGCACGGTGGGCTGTCGATCGACCTGTCCGGCATGAACGCGGTGCTGGAGGTCAACGCCGAGGACCTGGATGTCCGGGTGCAGGCCGGCGTCACCCGCAAGCAGCTCAACGAGCATCTGCGCGACACCGGACTGTTCTTCCCGATCGACCCGGGCGCCGACGCCTCGATCGGTGGCATGTGTGCCACCCGTGCGTCGGGCACCAACGCCGTACGGGACGGCACCATGCGCGACAAGGTATTGAGCCTGACGGTGGTGATGGCCGACGGACGCGTGGTGCGCACGGCGCGGCGGGCCAAGAAGTCGGCGGCCGGCTACGACCTGACGCGCCTGTTCGTCGGCTCCGAAGGCACGCTGTGCGTCATCACCGAGATCCAGTTGAAGGTCTACGGCATCCCCGAGGCGATCTCGGCGGCGGTCTGCCAGTTCGCGGACCTGGAGAGCGCGGTCAACACCTGCATCCTGACGATCCAGACCGGCGTGCCGGTAGCCCGGGTCGAGTTGCTGGATGACGCCCAGATGGCGGCGTGCATCGCGCATTCCAAGCTCGAGGGACTGGAGGCGATGCCGACCCTGTTCTTCGAATTCCACGGCACCAGCGCCGGCGTGGTCGAGCAGGCCGAGACCGTGCAGGGCATCGCCCAGGAACTGGGCGGCACCGACTTCCAGTGGGCGACCAAGCCGGAGGATCGCAGCAAGCTGTGGGAGGCACGGCACAACGCGTACTACGCGGCCCTGGCCCAGCGGCCGGGCTCCAAGGGCTGGCCGACCGATGTGTGCGTGCCGATCTCGCGGCTGGCGGAATGCATTGTCGAGACCAAGAAGGATCTGAAGGAGACCGGCCTGTACGCGCCGCTGGTCGGACATGTCGGCGATGGCAACTTCCACTTGGTCTACGTCATCGATCCGAGCAGCGAGGACGAGATGCGGCGGGCCAAGGAACACTCCGACCGGATGGTGCTGCGCGCCCTGGCGATGGAGGGAACCTGCACCGGCGAGCACGGAGTCGGGTACGGCAAGATCGAGTTCCTGGCGGCGGAACTCCCGGAGGCGGTTCCGGTGATGCGCGCGGTCAAACAAGCGCTCGATCCCGACAACATCATGAACCCCGGCAAGCTGTTCCGGATGAATTGACGGCGGCCGCACTTGTCCTGGGCTTGAGGAGCGGCCATCTGCCATCGATCTCGGATCCGCCGGTGCGGGGATGGGTGGGCCTGTGACCGGACGAGTGACCGAATGAGCCTGTTGGCGAAGTTGAGCCTTGGGATTGCGACGCTGGCCCTGGTCGGGCCGGTGCTGATCAAGAGCGCTGGGCATTCCTGGGCCGGTGTGCCTTGGTACGAGGCATCGCGCGCGCCAACCGGGCTGGCGCCTGACCCCGAGGTCGAGCGCCGGGCGGTGGTCCAGGTGTATGCGGCACCGACCTACGGCTGGCGAGGCATTGTCGCGGTCCACACCTGGGTCGTGACCAAGCCGGCCGACGGAGATGCCTACACGCGATGGGACGTGGTCGGCTGGGGTGGCGGGCGGGTGGTCCGGCACAACTACGCTGCCGCGGACGCCATGTGGTACGGCCAAACACCACGGCTGCTGCTGGATCGTCGGGGCGAGGCGGCGGGAGCCCTGATTCCGAAGATCGAGGCCGCGGTGAAGTCCTATCCGTTTCCGGAGCGCTATCGCAGCTATCCCGGCCCGAACAGCAACACCTTCACCGCCCACGTTGCCCGCTCGGTTCCGGAACTGGGCCTCGACCTGCCGCCAACGGCGATCGGCAAGGATTATCGGGCGCTGTCCGACGCCATCGGCCGGGCCCCCAGCGGTGGCGGAGTTCAGCTTTCGCTGTTCGGACTGGCGGGCCTGATCCTGGCGCCGGAGGAAGGCGTGGAGATCAATCTGCTGGGACTGTCGGTCGGACTCGATTTCGTCAATCCCGCCCTGCGCTTGCCGGCATTCGGCAGGGTCGGGGTCGACCAGTAGTCGCCATCTGAATCCAAGTCGCAGCGCTGCACTCCGCGGCACGGTTTGCTTGTTCGAAGGCGGCGGTGACGGTACCGTCTGGCCAATCGGAATGGATCAAACGGGGCGAGGGTAAGGTGAGCGGATTTCCCAGCGGCATTTGGCGGTATCCGACCGAGATTCGGTTTGGAGTCGGGGCGATTGCGGAACTGCCATCGGCGGTGAAGGCATCAGGGATCAAGCGACCGCTGGTCGTGACCGACCACGGGCTGGCCGGCAATCCGATGATCGTCGACGCCCGTGCCCGGCTGGATGGTGCCGGCCTGCCGAACGAGTTGTTCTCCCAGGTGCGCGGCAATCCGGTCGGATCCGATATCGAAGCCGGCATGAAGGCATTCCGCGACGGTGGGCATGATGGTGTGGTCGCGATCGGCGGCGGATCGGCCCTGGACGCCGGCAAGACCATCGCGATGGCGGCGCATCAGCCGCGTCCGCTGTTCGACCTGCACGTCTCGTCCGGCGGCCCGGCCGCCATCGACGGCAGCAAGGTCGCGCCGATGATCGCCATACCGACCACCGCCGGCACCGGCTCCGAGACCGGGCGCGCCGCTGTTGTCACCGACGAGAGCGTACATGAGAAGCGGATCTTCCTGCACGCTACCATGATGCCGAAGGTGGTGATCGAAGATCCGGAACTCACCGTCGGGTTGCCGGCGAACCTGACCGCTTGGACTGGCATGGACGCGTTGGCGCATTGCTTCGAGGGGCTGTGCGCGCCCGAGCTTCATCCGTTCTCCGACGGGGTGGCTGTCGAAGGACTGCGGCTGATCAAGGAGTTCCTGCCTCGGGCGGTAGCCGACGGCCGGGACCTGGAGGCGCGGGGCATGATGCTGGCGGCGGCCTCCATGGGGTCGACGGCGTTCCAGAAGGGATTGGGCGCCATCCACTCGCTGAGCCATCCGGTCGGCGCGCGCTACGACACCCATCACGGCCTGACCAACGCGGTGTTCTTTCCCTATGTGATTGCCCACAACCGCTCTGCCATCCTGGAAAAGTGCGACCGGGTGGCGGCCTACCTGGCCTTGCCGAAAGGCGGGGTGAACGGGGTGATGGACTGGGTTCTGGAGCTGCGCGAGCGGTTCGCGATCCCGCACACCCTCGTCGGCCTGGGCGTCGACGGGGCGAGGGTCGATGAGATTGCGGCCGCGGCCGAGGCCGATCCGTCGACCGAGTCCAACCCGATGCCGGTCAACGCGGCCGACATGAAGACGATGTTCCTCAACGCGCTGGATGGCCGCCTGCCGTGACGGTTGTCGGTCTCCTTGCCGAGGCCAAGGACGAGCGCCGTGCGGCGATGGATCCGGCATCGGCGCGGCAACTGATGGACCGTTTCGGCGTGCAGGTGCTCGTCGAGTCCAGCGATCAGCGGGCGTTCACCGACGCCGAGTACCGGCGGGCCGGTGTCGAGGTGGTGAGCGGCCTGCCGGACGCCGATATCCTGCTGGGTGTCAAGGAGGTGGCTCCGGAACAATTGATCCGCGGCCGCACCTATCTTTGCTTTGCCCACGTGGTTCGCGAGCAGGCGGAGAACCGTGCCCTGATGCAGGCGGCAATCCGACTGGATACACGTCTGATCGACTACTCCCGGATCGTGCGCCCTGACGGATTGAGCGTCCTCGGCTTCGGACGCTGGGCCGGGATTGTCGGCGCCTATGAAGGGTTGCGGGCCTATGGCCGCAAGGTCGACCGCTTCGAACTGCCGTCGGCGCTCGACGTCGGCCGCATCGAAGGCTTGCTCGCCGCGCTGTCGACGATTGACCTCGGCACGCCGGTGATCGCCATTACCGGCAGCGGGCGGGTCGCCACGGGCGCCGCCCTGGTCGTGCAGGCTGCCGGGGCCGACGAGGTTTCGGCCGATGCCCTGCGGACTCCGATGCCCGGGGCCGCCCGGTTTGCCCGCCTGCCGCCTGAACATTACGCCCGGCGCCGCGATGGCGGCCCGTTCGATTTCCACCAGTTTGTGCGGCATCCGGAGGAGTTCGAGAGCGCATTCGCGCCGTTCACGCAGGCGGCCGACCTGCTGATCACCGGCCATGTCTGGAATCCGAGAGGGCCGCGGCTGTTCGAACGAAGCGAGGTCGTCGATCCTGGGTTCCGCATCCGAACCATCGCCGACATCACATGCGACATCGGCGGATCGGTGCCGACGACGCTGCGCGCCGCTGACATTGCAAACCCCAGCTATGACGTCGATCCGCTGCGGTTCGAGGAAAGGCCGCCGTTCAGTTCCGACGGGATCACCATGATGGCGGCCGATAACCTGCCGACAGCGGTGCCCCGCGACGCAACCGCCGAGTTCGGTGCCGCCCTGGTCGAGGAGGTGTTCCCGGCCCTGCTGGGTGAGGCCGAAGACGATGGACGCATCGCAGGTGCGACCATTGCCGTCGACGGAATGTTGACCGCGCCCTACGCCTACCTCGCGAGTTATGCGGGGCTGTAGGTTCGCTGCGATGGGGTCACGGCGTCCGCAGGCGCTCCGGCAGAGGAACCGTCCACACGCCATCGGCCCATTGCGGATGAATGCGCGGCTCAGCCCGTGTCCCGGCGCGCCATGCCGAGACCTCCTGCCGCCAGACCGGCCAGCCCGGGTCGTGTACATCGCTGGTGCGCGCGCCATACAGCCAGGCGTTCATCGCGACGGCGATCAGCACGGCGGTGGCGGCAGCGGCCCGCACCAGACGGTGCCGGCCAGCGTCGAACGCCACCCCGGCAATCGCCAGCACCACCAGGACCGATGACGCTTCCAGGTACCGGTCACCTCCGGCCATGCGGCGCGAGCCGATGAACGAGATGAGCGCGACGACCCAGGCGGCGGCGATCAGGTCTCGCCCGGGACCGCGCCGCAGGATGGCGACCTGGGCAACCGCCGCCGCGGCCACGCCGACCACCCCCAGGATCAGAAACCCGGCACCAAACGGCAGCTTGAGGTCCTTCGGCCCGAGGCCTCCGGCGATCGGGTAGATCAGCAGCCCCTTTGCGAGATCGCCCAGCGCGCCAATCAGCGCCCCGGTGGTTTCGCCCGGCGCTTCGAATCGGTCGGCCTCGCCCGACACAACCATCACCACGGCAAACTGGAGGATGAGGCAGATGCCGAGCACGACGACAGCGGCGGCGTCGTGGCCCTGCCGGTCCCGCCACCAGCGCCAGGCAAAGACCGGAGCCAGCAGGGTTGCCTGCACCCCGGTAAGGCCGCCCAGCAGTAGCGCCAGGAGCAGCAGGGTGCGGCGCACCGGCCGCTGTTCGAAGGCGAACTCGACGTAGATGACGGCGGCGGCGAGCGCCAGGTGGAACTGGCTGTTGGTAGTCGTCGCGTGCAGTTCGCCCGCGGCACCGACCAGGAGCACCACCAGCACGGCGACGATCAATCGCCGCGGGTCGCGGGTCCACGCCGCCGTGCTGGTCGCGACGACCAGCACGGGCAGGAACTGGACTAGCAGGGCGGTTGTGGTCGTAACGGCCGGCGCCGCCTCGAGCGGTACCAGGGTCGCGAGCCAGGTCGCCAGGTTCGGTACCAGCGAGTAGTAGCCCTGATGCGGGGCGAGAAGGGCGCTGCCGGCGGGATTGTCCAGGGCATAGACGAAATACACCCGGGCCTCTTCGGCCCAGAACCGCGGCTCCAGAACGATCTCCGGCACGCGGAGAACGAGCGCCGCTGCGGCGCCTGCCAGCAGGAAGAGGGTCAGCAGCGTGCGTCGGTTCATCCGTTCGATCGGCTCACGCAGCGTCGATGCGGCAACCCACCTCCAGGGAGGCATCGGTCAGCCAGTCCCAGAGATACTTCGCGAAGGACGGCCGCACCAGGATCTCGTAGGTCGGGGCATCGTCGGTCTGGCGCAGGATGGCGTTGGTGAGGGCCAGGTTGCTCTGGGTGACCCGGCCCGGGCCGAACGCCTGGGGGTGCAGGTCGACTGGCCAGCCCTTGGCCAGTACCCACCGCGCCTTGGGACCGCCGATCCGGACCGTCGTGTAGTTGTCCGAGACGTCCACGGCCGACGCGCGCAGGCCGATGAGTGCTGCATCGAGTGCGGGCTTCAGGGCGGTCTCGTCGCCGGTGGGGGTCACGATCAGCCATTCGTCCGGTCCGAGCCACAGGATCGACCGGTCGCCGGCGGTGGCGACCGCACCCGGCGCCGTCGGCGGCTCGACGCCGATCGCGCCGGCGACGGCCTTGCGGAAGGCTGCATCGCCGGGATTGCCGCGCAGGTTCAGCTTGCCCTGGAAGCGCACCTCGCCGAGCACCACGCCGGCATCGGACGGTCCGCCGATCGGTCCGGTGTAGCCGTCGAGCGGCGTGCGCGCGGTAGGGGTCTGAGGCTCAGCCATCGCGGCGGCTCCCTTCCGGATCGAAGAAAACGGTGTCGGCGACCGTCACCGGAATGGTCCTGCCCTCCAGCGGGACGTAAAGCGTCTGGCCCTTGCGAGCGTGGCCCCCCTTGACCAGCGCCATGGCGATCGAACGGCCGGCGCTTGGGCTAAAGTAGGACGAGGTGACGTGGCCAAGCATCGCCATCGGCGGCTTCGGCTTGACGGCCTCGACCACATGCCCGCCCTCCGGCAGCACGAATATCGGATCCTCGGTCAGCAGGCCGACCAGTTGCTTGCGGTCGGGCTTGTGCAGATCCGGGCGGGCGAGGCCGCGCTTGCCGATGAAGTCCGGCTTGGTCTTGGAGACGATCCAGTCCATTCCCAGGTCGAGCGGCGTCACCGAGCCGTCAGTGTCCTGGCCGACGATGATGAAGCCCTTCTCGGCGCGCAGCACGTGCATCGCCTCGGTGCCGTAGGGCGTGATTCCGAGGTCGGCGCCGGCCGTCATCAGCGCTTCCCACAACGCGAGACCGTATCGGGTCGGCACGTTGATCTCGAAGCTGAGTTCACCGGTGAACGAGATCCGGAACACTCGTGCCGGGATGCCCGCCACCGTGCCGTCGCGCATGGCCATGAACGGGAAGGCGTCGTTGCCGAGGTCGATGTCGGGGCACAGCCGGCCGAGCAGTTCCCGGCATTTCGGCCCGCAGATCGAGGCGACCGCCCATTGTTCGGTGACCGAGGTCAGGCGCACATCCATCTCCGGCCACTCGGTCTGCAGGTATTCCTCCAACCAGTTCATTACCCGGCCCGCACCACCGGTGGTCGTGGTCATGTGGAAATGGTCGTCGGCGAGCCGGGTGGTCACTCCGTCATCCATGACCATGCCGTCTTCCTTCAGCATGAAGCCGTAGCGGCAGCGTCCCACGCCCAGCTTGGCCCAGGCGTTGGTGTAGACCCGGTTCAGGAATTCCGCCGCGTCGGTTCCTCGGATGTCGATCTTGCCCAGCGTCGAGGCGTCGAGCAGGGCGACGCCGTTGCGCGCGACCGTGACCTCGCGGTCGACGGCTTGGCGGAATGTCTCGCCTGCCTTCGGGTAGTACCAGGCGCGCATCCAGTCACCGACATGCTCGAACTTCGCCCCGTTGGCGCGGTGCCAGGGATCCATGGCGGTGGTGCGGGTCGGGGCGAACAGGTGGCCGACGTCGCGGCCGCCGTACGCACCGATGGTCGTCGGAGTGTACGGCGCCCGGAACGTGGTGGTGCCGACCGCCGGCACGTCGACGCCGAGCGACTGGCCAACGATCGCCAGGGCGTTGACGTTGGAGGTCTTGCCCTGGTCGGTGCCCATGCCGGTGGTGGTGTAGCGCTTGACGTGTTCGATCGAACGGTAGCCTTCTCTGGTCGCCAGCATCAGGTCGGCGGCGGTGACGTCGTTCTGGAAGTCGACGAAGTGCTTGCCCTTGCGGCCGACCGGCTGGGTCGACGGCAGCAGCCACAGCGTGCGGGTCTCGCCCTGGCCATGCTCCTCCACCGCCGGTGCCGCCGGCTGGCGGGCGGTGTGGCCCAGCGCGCGGACCTGCTCCAATCCGGCCCTGATGCCGTCCTTGATCGCCTGGGCCACGCTGTCGGTTCCCGCGCAGCCGCCCACCGACACCTCTGCCTCATGGCTGGTCCCCGGCAGGAAGGCGGAGCGTTCTGAATCCCAGCGCAACTTGCCGCGCGACTGCGAAAACAGGTGGACCGTCGGATTGAAGCCGCCGGCCATGGCGATCACGTCGCATTCCAGGGTGCGGGTCGAACCGGCAAGGCCGGAACCGTCGGCGGTCATCGGTGCAATCTCGGCAGCCTCGATCCGTCGCCCACCATGGGTGGCGGTGACGCTGTGGCCGGCCAGCACCTCGATCCCGCGATGTCTGGCTTCGGCGACGACGGAGCCGGTCGGATCGGCGCGCAGGTCGACGATCGCGGCGACCCGGGCTTGCCGGTCGGCCAGCGCAAAGGCGGTTCGATAACCGTCATCGTTGCCGGTCACGATCAGCGGATGGCGCCCGGCCAGAACGCCGTAGCGGATCGCGTAGCCGCGCACGGCAGTGGACAGCATGACGCCGGGCCGGTCGTTGTCACGGAACACCAGCGGGCGTTCGATCGCGCCGGTCGCCAAAACCACCCGCGCCGCGCGCACCTTCCAGAGCCGCTGGCGCGGCACGGTCGGCAGGCCGACGCCCAGGTGATCGGTGACCCGCTCGGCGATCGTCAGGTAGTTGTGATCGTAATAGCCGTTGACGGTGGAGCGTCGCAGCAAAGTGACCTCCGGCATCGACTCCAACTCGGCCACGACCTCGGCGACCCAGTCGACCGCCGGTGTGCCGCCGATCGTCACATCGTCGTCTCCCAGCAGCGAACCGCCGAATTCCGCCTGCTCGTCGGCCAGGATCACCCGCGCGCCGCTGCGTCCGGCCGCCAGGGCCGCTGCCAGACCGGCCGGGCCGCCACCGGCAATCAGCACGTCGCAGTGGGCGTGCATCCGCTCGTAGCGGTCGGGGTCGGGTCCTTCCGGGGCCCGACCGAGCCCGGCGGCGTGACGGATCACCTCCTCATAGGTGCTCCACAGCGACGCCGGCCACATGAAGGTCTTGTAGTAGAACCCGGCCGGAAACAGCCGGTGGAACGCCGAGTTGACGGCACCGACATCGAAGCGCAGGCACGGCCATCGATTCTGGCTGTGGGCGTCGAGCCCGTCGAACAGTTCAATCTGGGTGGCCCGCAGGTTCGGCTCGGTACGGTTGCCGCGGCCGAGCTGGATCAGCGCGTTCGGCTCCTCCGAGCCGAGGCCGAGGATGCCGCGCGGACGGTGGTACTTGAAGCTGCGCCCGACCAGGTGGACGTCGTTGGCCAGCAGGGCCGAGGCCAGGGTGTCGCCGGCGTATCCCTGCAGGCGGCGGCCGTCGAAGCGGAACACCAGGGGCCTACGACGGTCGACGCGGCCACCGGCGGCGAGGCGGTTGGACTGACTGGCCACCTCAGGACTCCTTGCTCGCCGGGCCAACGCCCAGCGCCGGGTCGGGCCACTCGCCGACCTTGTAGACCTGCAGGATCACGTGACTGTAGGTGTCGCGGACCACGTGGAACCAGCGCCGGCAGCCGGCGGCATGCATCCAGCGCTCGGCGAACGGGCCCTTGGGGTTGTCGCGAAAGTACAGGTATTCCGCCCATTGCTGGTCGCTGGTCGCCAACGGGTCGTTCGGTCGGGCGATGTGGGCCTGGTTGCCGTAGGCGAACTCAGAATCGTCGCGCGGGCCGCACCAGGGGCAGGGAATCAGCATCATCTCGTCGCCCTCCTAGTGCGCCACGCCGGCGGCGCCGTGCTCGTCGATCAGGTAGCCGCCCTTGAACCGCTGCAGCGTGAACGGAGCGGCGATCGGGTTCGGCCGGTTGTGCGCCATCAGGTCGGCGAACACATGGCCGGAGCCTGGTGTCGCCTTGAACCCGCCGGTGCCCCAGCCGCAGTTGAAGTACAGCCCGTCGACCGGGGTGGTGGAGACGATCGGCGAGGCATCCGGACAGGTGTCGACGATGCCGCCCCAGGTTCGCAGCACCCGCAGGCGCGACACGATCGGGTACAGCTCGCACGCGGCGGCCAACTGGTGCTCGACGATGTTCAGCGAGCCGCGTTGGGCGTAGGAGTTGTAGCTGTCGGTGCCGGCGCCCAGCACCAGTTCGCCCTTGTCGGACTGGCTGATGTACATGTGCACGGCGTTCGACATCACCACCGTGTCGATGACCGGCTTGATCGGCTCCGACACCAGCGCCTGCAGCGGCCGGGCCTGGATCGGCAGCTTGAACCCGGCGAGATCGGCCAGCACGGCGGAATGGCCGGCGGCGACGCAGCCGATCTTCTTGGAGCGGATGATGCCGCGGCTGGTCTCAACCCCCTCGATCGCGCCGTTGCCGTCCTTCAGGAAGCCGGTGACCTCGCAGTTCTGGATGATGTCGACGCCCAGGTCGTCGGCGGCACGAGCGTAGCCCCAGGCGACCGCATCGTGCCGGGCGGTGCCGCCGCGCCGCTGGATGAAACCGCCCATCACCGGGTGGCGGATGCCCTGGTCGGTGTTGATGATCGGCACCAGTTTCTTGACGTCGGCGGTCGACAGGACCTCGGTGTCGATGCCGTTCAGACGGATCGCCTCGACCCGGCGACGCATCTCCTTCAACTCGTGCTCGGAGTGGGCGAGGGTGATCACGCCGCGCTGGCTGAACATCAGGTTGAAGTTCAGCTCCTGGCTCAGGCCTTCCCACAGCTTCAGTGCGTGCTCGTAGATCGCCGCCGACTCGTCCCACAGGTAGTTGGAGCGGATGATCGTGGTGTTCCGCCCGGTGTTGCCCCCGCCGATCCAGCCCTTCTCCAGGACTGCCACGTTGCGGATGCCGTGGACCGAGGCGAGGTAGTAGGCGGTGGCCAGGCCATGTCCGCCGCCGCCGACGACGATGGCGTCATAGGACGGCTTCGGCTCCGGGCTGCGCCAGGCAGCCTGCCAGTTCTCGTGGTAGCTGAGCGCATTGCGCGCCAGCGCCAAGATCGAGTAGCGCGGCTTGCCTGTCGGGCCGCGCCGCCGTCCTGCCTCGGCCATGCGGCCAACTCCCCCAGAAACACTGCGACAACACTATGCCGCGCACCCTAGCGTCGCATAGCTCAGACGTTTTGCCGCGGACGACGGATCGGCGTCGGTTTCAGGTGGTGAATCGGCGCCGATCGGTCAGCCGGTGGCAGGTCGTGGCACCGACCATGGGCAGGGGAATCGGTTAGCCGGGATGCGCCGCGCGCGGGTGGCATCCAGGCCGTTGGCGCTCAAAAGTTCGTTGAGATTGGCCGGGGCCGGTTCGATGAAGGAATCGGCGACCTCAAGGTCGAAGGCCGGGGCGCCGTTCTTGCCGGGCAGGACCGCGATCACGATCACGAAGTGTCCGAAATACCCGACATCGCCCGGTTTCAGGTCGACCGGCCTGACGCCGGGCGCAGGCTTGAGACCGGACACCAGACAGGAGCGCTGTCCCTTGCGCGGCTGGGCGATATCGAACCCCGCCGTCGAGCCGTAGCTGTACAGGGTGTACCATCCCGGACTGACCGTGGCGTGAGCGAGATGCACCGTGCCGTGGTCGTCAACGCGGACGGTCTGGCGATAGGCGTTCGGCGCGTAGTGGGTGATGATCCGTGAGCCCTCGACGTGCGACCCCAGAACCGGCGACACCGCCACGCCGTATCCCGACTGGAACTCGGTGATCGTGACGTTGGCGAGCGCATCATGGAGGTTGGCGCTGTCCAGCGGCGGGTTGCCAACCGCCGAGGCGTCGATCCGGATTTCCATGGTTGACGCGATGACGGCCGGGCCGGTGGCCGCCACCGGTGCGGCGGCCTGCGGTTGCTGCCGAACGGGTTCCGACGTGGTGCATCCGGCAAGCAGCAGGCAAGCCAGGCCGCAGATCGGCAATCGCATCATTGGATGTCATCCCCGTCGGTCGCCGGTCGAGCGTTAACCGATCGGCGATGCCGAATCCAGTGTCTGTCCGGTCCATCCGGCCGTTCAATCCGGTGTGCCAGGTGTGACGTCGTCTCAGCGGGCTTCCTCGGCGACCTGCGCCGCCGCCCGCAAACCTGACAGATAGGCGCCGTGGGTGGTGCCGGCGTGGTCGAAGGTCGTGTGCTCGCCACAGAAGAACAGCCGGTCGGCAACCGGTTCGCCCAGGTCGTCGAACTGCGCCGCCCGATTGCCCGGCCGGGGATAGCTGTAGGCGCCCAGGGCGTACGGATCGGTTGACCAATGGGTGGTCAGGACGCGCAGCGGCGTGGTGACCTTCGTGCCCCACACGCCGCGCAGCACGGCCAGTGCATCGGCCGCCATCTCCGCGTCGGTCATCCGGTCGGCGACCGGCGCGTAGGCGCCGACGCTGAGCCCGAGGAGCACGTTGCTGTTCGAGAAGGTGCGGTAGTTCATCCAGTAGTTCCAGCGACCTTTCGCTGCGGTGACGATCCCGAAGTACTGGGTCTTCAGGTCCCAGAACGGAGCGGCGAACTCGAAGGCGATCTTGGTCACGCTGCCGAAACCGAGGGCAGCGATGTTCTTGCGATGTCCGGGCGGCAGTGCGGGCTTGAAGGCGATCGTGCCGGCCTTCAGCACGCCCAGCGGCACGCTGCAGACAGCGTAGTCCGCTTCGATCTCGCCGCCGCCGGCACGCACCACCACGCCGTCGTTGGCCGTGGTAATCGCGCTGACCGGGTGCGACAGCCGGATGTCGAGCCCGGCCGCCAACGGGCCTAGGATCTTGTCGTATCCGCTGACCAACACCACGTCGGCACCTGTAAACGCCCCGTCGTCATCGTGCAGAGGCGCCGAGAGATCCTCGATCGGGCCGCCCTTCGAGAACTCGGTATACGCCGACAGCGCCCACAAGACGCCGGGATCCTTCAGGGCCCCGGGCGCCAGGGCGGCGATGGCGTCGCGCAGGCTGCGTGGGTCGTCGCTCTCCAGCGCATCGTCGAGCCGTTTGATCAGTCGTTCCCAGTCCGCGTTGATCTTCGACAGTTCGGGATCGGGCAGTTTCCTGCCGGCGGCATCGAACACGCTCAGGCTGTCGTCGTCGGTGACCTTGGTCTTGGCGCCCACGGCATCGGCCAAGCGCCTGATCGGGTTGTCGCGGCTTGGCCCGTGGATCCATCCGGCGCCCGCCTCGAATGGAACGCCCAGCGTCCAGTCAGTGCGCAGCCGGCCGCCGATGTGGGCGTTGGCTTCCACGACAACAACCGATACGCCTTGGTCGGCAAGGGTTCGTGCGGCGGCCAGTCCGGCGATTCCCGCTCCGACGACGACCACCCTGGTGTCGCGCAGGGTCTGTGCCCGAGGAGTGCGTGTCGGAACCACGGCCCAAGCGCCGCTGGCGAACAGCGCGACCTTCAGGAGTTGACGTCGGTGGATCCCTGCGGGCTTCAACGGAGCCTCCGGCCGCGCAGCGCAGCGTACTGGTACTATAGTACCCGTTCTGTCCCGGGGCAGAGTAATTCTGCGATCCGACGCGGTGGCGGCCTGATGCCACCGTTGCCCCGTTCGATGGTTTCCTCTAGGACAGGGCGCCCGTTCGATACCCTGACGAGAGGCTTGCGCCGCCCGTGTCCGACACGCTGACCGAACTCGGCCGCCGCGCCCTGCTGCCCGCGGGGCTGCGCGACATTCTTCCGCCGAACGCCGGCAACGAAGCCCGGCTGATCGAGCTGCTGGTGGCGCGCACCGTGGCGCATGGCTACGAGCGGGTGAAACCGCCGCTGATCGAATTTGAGACCAGCCTGCTGGAAGGGCCCGGGGCCGCAACGTCCGACCGGGTGTTCCGGCTGATGGATCCGATGTCGCAGCGCATGATGGGCGTGCGCGCCGATATGACGGTGCAGGTCGCCCGCATTGCCTCGACCCGGCTGAAGAACGCGCCTCGGCCGCTGCGGCTGTGCTACTCGGGTGAAGTGCTGCGCACCGTCGCCGACCAGTTGAATCCCGAACGCGAGATGGTGCAGGTCGGCGCCGAGCTGATCGGCAGTGCAACCGCCGAGGCGGACGCCGAGATCATCCTGGTCGGCATCGAGACGTTGCGATCCGCTGGCGTGAAGGGGCTGTCGGTCGACCTGATGGTGCCACCGCTGGTGCCGGCGGTGCTGGCCGGGGTCGATCTGCCGTCGTCCGATCTGGCGCGTCTGCGCGCAGCGATCGACCGCAAGGACATTGCCGCCGTCGAGGCGCTTGGCGGAGGTGTGGCAACGGTGCTGACGCGCCTGCTGGCGGCGACCGGGCCGAAGGACGCCGCTCTGGCGGCGTTGGCGGGCATCGACCTGCCGGACGACGCACGCGCCGCCCTGGACCGGTTGACCCATGTCGTCGACCTGGTGGCGGCGGCGGAGCCGGACCTGGCCATCACCCTGGATCCGGTCGAGAATCGCGGTTTCGAGTACCACACCGGCATCGCGTTCAGCCTGTTCGCCCGCGGGGTGCGCGGCGAGATGGGGCGCGGCGGGCGGTATCGGCCGAACGGCGACCCGACCGAGACTGCGACCGGCTTCACGCTGTACATGGAGATGGTGCTGCAGGCCTTGCCGGCACCGGCAAAGCGAGAGGCGGTCTACGCGCCCTACGGCACGCCGCGCGAGGCGACTGCGGCACTGCGCGCTGCCGGGCGCGTCACCGTGCAGGGACTGGAACCGGTGGACGACATCGACGCCGAGGCACGGCGCCAGCGCTGCACCGGGGTGTGGCGGGATGGAAAAGTGATCGCCCTCGGGGCGTCGGAGGACAAGAGATGAGCAATGTGGCCGTGATCGGCGCCCAGTGGGGCGACGAGGGCAAGGGCAAGATCGTCGACTGGCTGTCGGAGCGCGCGGACGTGGTAGTGCGCTTCCAGGGCGGTCACAATGCCGGCCACACGCTGGTGATCGGCAACCAGGTCTACAAGCTCAGCCTGTTGCCCTCGGGCGTTGTGCGGCCGGGCAAGCTGTCGGTGATCGGCAGCGGCGTGGTCGTCGATCCCTGGGCCTTTCTGGACGAGCTTGAGCGGGTGCGCGGCCAGGGCCTGGACCTGAAGCCGGGCAGCCTGCTGGTCGCCGATACCGCGGCGCTGATCCTGCCGGTGCACCGCCGCCTCGACCAGGCCCGTGAGGCCGCCCGCGGCGACGGCAAGATCGGCACCACCGGACGCGGCATCGGCCCGGCCTACGAGGACAAGGTCGGCCGCCGGGCCGTCCGGGTCTGCGATCTGGGCGAACCGGAGACCATGAAAGCCAAGGTCGAGTACCTGGCCGAGCACCACAACGCGTACCTGCGCGGCCTGGGCGAGGCGGAGATCGATCCGGTGGAACTGCTGGCGGCGTTGACCGAGATCGCGCCGAGGATCCTGCCGTTTGCCGGCCGGGTGTGGGAACGGCTGGAGGCCGCACGGGTCGCCAACAAGCGCATCCTGTTCGAGGGCGCCCAGGCGGTCATGCTGGACGTCGACTACGGTACCTATCCATACGTCACCTCGTCGAACACCGTTGCAGGACAGGCGGCGACCGGCTCCGGTATGGGGCCGACCAACATCGGCTACGTGCTCGGGATCACCAAGGCCTACACGACGCGGGTCGGGTCCGGCCCGTTCCCGACCGAACTGAATGACGAAGTCGGCAGCTCGCTCGGCGAACGCGGTCATGAGTTCGGAACGGTCACCGGCCGGCGGCGGCGGTGCGGCTGGTTCGATGCGGTGATGGTTCGCCAGGCCATCAAGACCGGCGGCGTCAACGGCATCGCACTCACCAAGCTCGACGTGCTCGACGGCTTCGAGACACTCAACGTGTGCACCGGCTACCGGCTCGACGGACAGCAGCTCGACTATCTGCCGGCCGGCCAGGCGGCCCAGGCCCGGGTGGAGCCGATCTACGAGACACTGGAGGGCTGGAAGGACAGCACCCGGGGCGCACGGTCCTGGGCCCAACTGCCGGCCAACGCCATCAAGTACATCCGGCGCATCGAGGAACTGATCGAAGCGCCGGTGGCGCTGCTGTCGACCAGCCCGGAACGCGACGATACGATCCTGGTCCGCGATCCGTTCGCCGACGGGCTCTGACCGGCGGGGCAGAGGCGGCTGCTATCCGTGCTTGATGGTGGTCTCAAGCTTCTCTAGCGCCTTTTCGGTCTGCTCGGCGGTGCACCCGCTGCCATCGGCGATCCGGCCGGTCATGATGCGCCGCTTCATGCTGCTGCTGAGGATGTCCCGGATCTCGGCGTCGGTCTTGCCGTCGCTCTTCATCCGCTCGTGCAGTTTGGCCGAAAGCGTATCGGGGTCGCACTTGGCGTCGGTCGCGGCGTCCGCGACGGGCGTCAATACGAAGGTGGCGAGGGCGATAGCGGCGGCGGCGAACGTGATCGATAGGGAGCGCATGGCAACGTTCCTTGGTGAAGGGCGCGGGAACAGCGATCCCCTTGCCGTAACAGTCCGCGACGATGGCGGCAAGCGGCGGTAGCGTGCCCAGGAACACGCGCCAGGATCGACGGGAAGGGAAGGGCGACCGTACGGTCTCTGCATGCCGAATCGCCGATTGGCATGATAGACTGCCGCGGTCCGTGCGCCGGAGATCGTCATGGCTGATAGCGTCGTCATCAAGGAACGGGTCGATGTCGACCCTGGCCATCCTCTCCCGGAGTTCGATTTGCCGGGCGCCAAGGCGTTCGCGGCGACGGCGCGGCGCGAAGAGCATGGCGAACTGATCGCTTACGTGTGCGATTCGCGTGTTCCCTATCGTTATGACGACATCGATTCGATTCGCGGCCTGACCGCCGGAAGCGCGCTGATGCGCTTCGTCGAGTGGGGGATTGCCGCCTGGGCACCGGCCCGTCGGCGGCTGCCGATCCTGGTCTATGAAAAACCGGCGGGCGGCCGGGTTGCCAAGTCAAATGCCGATGTCCTGGAACCGATGTCGGACGAGCGGCTGGTGCGCGGGTTTCTGACCCCTGCAGTTGCAATCCTGAGGGATTTGTCGACCCGAGGCGTCCCGCATCGCGCGGTACGGCCTGACAACCTGTTCTACGCGGATCCCGCCCGCAAGCAGATCATGCTTGGCGACTGCCTGACGGCTCCCCCCGGCATGACCAACCCCGCATTCGCCGAGACCATCGAACAGGCCATGGCCGAGCCCTCGGCGCGCGGGCGTGGCGGCGTGGCCGACGATCTCTACGCGCTCGGCGTGTGCGTGATCTTCCTGCTGCTCGGGCGAAATCCAGTCCACGAACTCACCGCGGCAGAGATCGTCGAGCGCAAGATCAACCAGGGCTCGTACTCCGTGCTCACCAGCGGCGCGCGCATCCAGATGAACATGATGGAGCTGCTGCGGGGGTTGCTGTCGGACGACCCGCGCGAGCGGTGGTCGATCCGGGAGACCGAGTTGTGGATCGGCGGCCGGCGACTGACTCCGAAGCAGGCGAAGCTGCCTTCGAAGGCGGCCCGGCCGCTCAACGTTGCCGGCAGGGACTATGAGAACGTGCGCGCGGCTGCCGAAGCGCTGGCGCGCAACTGGTTGACGTCCGGCGAGGTGATTCGCAGCCCCGACTTCGACAACTGGCTGCGTCGAAGCCTGAACGACGAAAAGGTGCTGGAGGCCGTCACCAAGGTTTTCGGCAGCCAAACCAACCTGCAGAGCGCGCCCGAAGCGGAATCGGCCAAGCTGATCACCCGGGTCGGGATGGCGCTCGACCCGGCGGCACCCATCCGGCACAAAGGCTTTTCGGCGCATGTTGATGGCGTCGGGGCCGCGTTGGCCATGGACTTCGAGCGCGACGACGTTCGTCAGAAGGTAGCCGACTTCATCAACGGGCGATTCATCGGCGTCTGGATGTCGTTGCAGGCGCGAACGCGCTCAGATCTGAACGATCTCTACGCGATCTACGACAAACTCCCGCTGGCCCTGAGCCAGACCGGCCCCGGCTTCGGCATCGAGCGGGTTCTCTACGCACTTAACCCGAACATTCACTGCCGCAGCCCGCTGATCGATCATCTGTACGTCACCCGGATCGAGGAACTGGTTCCGGCACTGGAGCGGGTCGCCGCGGGCAAGGATCGCGCTGGCCGGCCGATGGACCGGCACATCGCCGCGTTCTCGGTGGCGCGTTCGCCGGATGTCGACGAACGGTTCGTGCGGCCGTTGGCGGGCGCCGAGCAGAACGGAACCAGCCACGTCCTGGCCGCTCTCACGCTGCTCGCCCGGGTTCAGGCCATGTCAAAGAACGGCCCTGCGCCGTCATTGGCGGCGTGGTTCGTCGACCTGATGAAGTCGGCGGTCAATGACTTCCACAATCTCAAGCAGCGCAAGGCGATGGAACTCAGCATTTCACGCGCTGCCGAGACGGGATTGCTGATCGAACTGCAGAACATCTACGGTGATACGAAGTCGGTTCAGCGCGACCAGCAGGGCTATGCCCGGGCGATGCAGGAACACCAGTACTGCGGCGCTCAGATCCAGCAGTTGTCGATCGAGATCCAGAACCGCGAGCACATGGCAACCGAACTTGGCGAGCAGGTGGCCGCAGTCGCCTCGGGGGTGATCGGCAGCATCGGTGCCACCTCCATCATCATCATGTACATGTTATGATGAGAGCTTCCGCGCATCGTCCGCGCCAACGCACACGCAATCACCGACCAACATGACCGCCAGTTCAGCCAACAGCGCCGCAACCCGCGTGATCTTCATCTTCATCATCGGCGGGGTGGCGGTTTTCACGCTGCCGACGGTGCTGATCCTCGGCATCGGCATGTTGCCGACGGTGGCCGCGATGATCTCCGACCGGCGCAAGGAGAAATACGCCACGCTGTGCGTCGGCTGCATGAACTTCGTGGGCGTGCTGCCGTTCATGATCAAGCTGTGGACCGAGGATCACTCCTACGACAACGCGTTCAAGGTGATCGGCGATCCGTTCACCTGGCTGGTGATGTTCGGTGCAGCGGCTCTGGGCTGGGCAATCTACTTCGTTGCCCCTGGAATAGTCGGGATGTTCATCGGCATGCGCACCGAGCAGCGCGTCCAGCGGCTCCGTCGGCGCCAGCGCGACCTGGTCGAGGAATGGGGCCCCGGGGTGGCCGGCGGACGGCGCGACGCCGACGAGAAGGGGGAGAAGCCGGAGAGGTCTCAGTAACCCTCGCCGGCTTGCGCCATCGGCTTCGCCTAGTGGTTGGCCTGCAGGAGCTTCTCTTCGATGGCGGCGTTCTTGATCGCCTTCTGCAGCTTCTCGAACGCCCGTACCTCGATCTGCCGCACGCGCTCGCGGCTGATGTCGTACTCCTGGCTCAGGTCCTCCAGGGTGGTCGGGTTATCACGCAGACGGCGTTCGGTCAGAATGTGGCGCTCACGGTCGTTGAGCGTCTCCATCGCCGAGTTCAGGAGGCGACGCCGCTTGGACAGTTCCTCGTCCTCGGCGAAGCTCACTTCCTGGTTCTGGCCCTCGTCGACCAGCCAATCCTGCCACTCGCCCTCTCCGTCCTGCCGAAGCGGCGCGTTCAGCGAATGATCGGGGCTGGCCAGACGGCGGTTCATCGAGACCACGTCGGCCTCGGATACGTCCAGCTTCTCGGCGATTGCCGTCACGCGCTCCGGCGACAGGTCGCCGTCCTCGATCGCCTGCATCTGGCCCTTGAGCCGTCGCAGGTTGAAGAACAGCTTCTTCTGTGCGGCCGTGGTGCCCATCTTCACCAGCGACCACGAGTGCAGGATGTACTCCTGGATTGACGCGCGGATCCACCACATGGCGTAGGTTGCCAGACGGAACCCGCGTTCCGGGTCGAAGCGCTTTACCGCCTGCATCATGCCGACATTGCCCTCCGAGATCAGTTCGGCGAGCGGCAGCCCATAGCCGCGGTAGCCCATCGCGATCTTCGCGACGAGCCGAAGGTGGCTGGTGACCAGTTTATGAGCCGATTCAACGTCATCGTGCTCGCGCCAGGACTTGGCCAGCACGTATTCCTCGCCCGGTTCCAGCATTGGAAACTTGCGTATTTCCTGCAGGTAGCGAGAGAGGTTGCCCTCAACGCTGATCGACGGAAGATTCGCACGTGGCGCCGCCATGTGACCCCTAGTCCCTGTTTGTCTCGGAAGCCTTATGCCCCAGCATTATGCCTAAAATAGGACCGCCGTGGTCTGATTTGAAGAGGGGGCCTGTCAGATCACGCGATCGAGATCGTCGATCAGGGTGGCAAGGTCCGGTGGCAGCGGGCTTTCAAAGCGCAGAGGCTCGCCGGAGATCGGATGGTTGAAGCCGAGAACCGCGGCATGCAGCGCCTGACGGGAGAAGCCGCGGAGGCGGATTCGCGTCGCTTCGGGCACTCCACCGAGCTTCGCGG
Source organism: Thalassobaculum sp. (assembly GCF_040219215.1). Taxonomy (GTDB): domain Bacteria; phylum Pseudomonadota; class Alphaproteobacteria; order Thalassobaculales; family Thalassobaculaceae; genus Thalassobaculum_A. The sequence continues at coordinate 70,675 of NZ_JAVJSX010000012.1, read as the reverse complement.
AACGTCCTCTCCCGTAGACCGGATCGCCAACCAGCGGATGTCCGATGTGGGTCAGGTGCACACGGATCTGGTGGGTTCGACCGGTCTCCAGCCGGCATTCCAGCAGCGTTGCGGCCTCGTTGAACGCCCGAACGGTGCGGTAGTGGGTGACCGCGGCCTTGCCGGAGCCTTCCGGACGGACCGCCATGCGAATCCGGTCGCGGGGGTGCCGGCCGATCGCTCCTTCGATCCGGCCGGCCGGAGGGATCGGCCGGCCCCAGCACAGCGCCCGGTAGGCCCGGTCGATGCTGTGATCGGCAAAGCGGGCCGCAAGCGCGTGATGGGCGGCGTCGGTCTTGGCGACCACCAGCAATCCGCTGGTGTCCTTGTCGATCCTGTGGACGATGCCGGGGCGTTTCACCCCGCCGATCCCGGACAGGCTGTCACCGCAGTGGGCGATCAGCGCGTTGACCAGCGTATCCTTCGGTGCGCCCGGGGCCGGATGAACGGTCATGCCGGCGGGCTTGTCGATCACGATCAGCGCGGCGTCTTCATAGACGACCGTCAGGGGCAGGTCCTGGGCTTCGGGGATCGCCGGTGTCGCCTCGGGAACGTCGAGACGGTAGGTCGCACCCGGTTTGACCGGGCTGGAGGGGTCGGATATCGTCGCGCCGTCGACGAAGAGACAGCCTTCCAAGATCAACGTTTTCAGTCGGTTGCGCGACAGCGGCGGATCATTTGCGCGATCCTCCAGACAGCGGGCCAGCCAACGGTCGATCCGGTCGCTGGGATGGGCGGCAAGAGCGTCCGCCGATGCTACAATACTGATGGAATCATGCGCGCCGCGCGGACTGGTATGTGAGGGTTCGGGAATCATGGCCGGCACCATAGGGCAAGGCGAAACACCGGAGAAGCGGCCGGTTGTGCCGTATCTCGGCGCCGTGAAGGTCGCGGCAGTGGTCATGGCGGTCATGATCGTCGCCGGCATAGGCATTCTTGGTGTGACCGTCATGAAGCGGGCCGGCGGCGGCAAGTCCGAGGCAGCCGGCGCCGTGGCTGTCGCCGCGCCGGTTGCGATCGCGCCGCCAACCGCTTTCGGTGAGGTCTCGCTGCAGTTGCCGCCGCGGGCGCGGATCCTGGACATGGCGATGGACCAGCGGCGCCTGGTGCTGCACCTGCAGCTTGCCGGCCGCGAGAAGGCGCTGATGATCGTTGATCTGGAAAGCGGCCGGTCGTTGGGCATGATCCGGCTGAAACCGGATCCCCTGGAGCCCTGACGTCGCGCAGCGGGAAACACTGTCGCGGCGGAGCGCGGCCTTCTCCTGAACCGGCGGTGCCGTTATCGTCCGGCGACCGTCACCCGCCCCGGATTCCCCATGCCCGACATCGTCATCACCGAGTTCATGGATGCGCCCAGCGTGGAGCGCCTGACCTCGCGGTTTGACACGCTCTACGACCCCGGCCTCGTCGATCGGCCTGAAGCGATCCCGGTCTTGCTCTCAGAGGCACGGGCGCTGGTGGTCCGGAACCGCACCCAGGTGACCGACGCGGTACTTGCGGCGGGGCCGGGGCTCCGGATCGTCGGGCGACTGGGTGTCGGTCTCGACAACATCGACGTCGCGGCTGCCCGGAACCGCGGCGTGCCGGTGGTTCCGGCGACCGGCGCGAACGACGACTCGGTTGCAGAGTACGTGATCGCCATGACCCTGCACCTTCTGCGCGGGGCCTACGCGTCCAGCGCGGATGTCCAGGCCGGGCGGTGGCCACGGACCCGGCTGATCGGACGCGAGGTGTCGGGGAAGACCCTCGGGCTGGTCGGCTTCGGGTCCATTGCCCGCAAAACTGCGATCCTGGCGCGATCACTTGGTATGACCGTCGCCGCGTTTGATCCCTACGTTCCGGCGGATGATCCGATCTGGCAGAGCGGGGTCGTTCGGCACGCGGCACTGGATGGGCTCCTGGGCGCGGCCGACGTGGTCAGCCTGCACGTTCCGCTGACCGACGGTACGCATCACCTGATCGACGCGGCGGCACTGGCCGCCATGCGTCCGGAAGCCGTTGTGATCAACGCGGCACGCGGTGGCGTGGTCGACGAACCGGCGCTTGCTGCTGCCCTTAAGGAGCGCCGGCTGGCGGGAGCGGCCCTTGACGTGTTCGAGGTAGAGCCGTTGACCGCCGAAGCCGGCGCGGTGTTCGACGGGTGCCCCAATCTGGTGCTTACCCCGCACATCGCCGGAGTGACGGACGAGAGCAATTCCCGGGTCGGTGTCGTGATCGCCGATGCCGTCCTGGAAGCCTTGCAGGAGAAGAACTGATGAGCGGCGTCGAAAAACCTTGGGAGCCGGATGCGCCGGCGGCCCTCGACGGAATCCGGGTGCTGGATCTTTCGCGTCTGGTGGCCGGCAACGCGGTCACGCACGTCCTGGCCGACCACGGCGCCGAGGTCATCAAGGTCGAGAAGCCTGGCGTCGGGGACGATCTGCGGAACTGGAAGACCGAGGGCGTTTCGACCCACTGGAAGGTCTATTGCCGCAACAAGAAGAGCGTGACCCTCGACTTCCGGCACCCAAGGGCAGTGGAGCTCATGCTCGATCTGGCCGCGACCTCGCGCGTGCTGGTTGAGAACTTCAAACCCGGCACGCTCGAGGCGATGGGCATCGGTCCCGATGTGCTGCACGCTCGCAATCCCAACCTGATCATCGTGCGGATTTCCGGATGGGGCCAGGACGGCATGTGGGCGCACAAGCCCGGCTTCGGCAGCCTGGTCGAGGCGATGAGCGGCTTCGCGGCGATGAATGGCTTTGCCGATCGGGCGCCGGTGCTGCCACCATTGGCGCTCGCCGACATGATCGCGGGGCTGTACGGCGCGTTCTCGGTGATGGTGGCGATCCGCGAGATCGAATTGAAGGGCGGGCCCGGTCAGGTCATCGACCTGCCCTTATTCGACCCGATCCACTCCGTCCTGGGCCCGGTTGTCGCCAACTACGATCTGGCGGGCCAGGTTCCCGAGCGCACCGGCTCGCTGTCCAACCAGACGGCGCCACGCAATGTGTACCAGTGCAGCGACGGCAAGTATGTCGCCCTCAGCGGTTCGATGCAGGCGATGGCGGAGCGGTTGTTCCGCACCATGGGCCGGCCCGAACTGATCACCGATCCGCGGTTCCGCACCAACACCGACAGGGTCAAGAACAACCACGAGCTCGACCCGATCGTCGCGGCCTTCATGGCGGAGCGTACCCAGGAAGAGTGTCTGGATCTGTTCGAGAAGGCGGGTGTCACCGTCGGCGCGGTGGCCGACGTGGCGCAACTGGCGGAGCACCCCTATCCTATGGACCGTGAGGTGGTGGTGTCGCTGCCAGATGCCGATACCGGACGCCTCGCCATGCACAACGTCATTCCGCGCCTGTCGGCGACGCCCGGTAAGCTGCGCCGGCCGGCGCCGGAGCTTGGTGAGCACAACAACGAAATCTGGCGGTCGCTGGGGCATGACCCGTCCGCCCTGAACGAAGCGGGAGCGCTGTGATGCCGGACACCATTCCACTGCCGTTGTGGCGTTCCCTGTTGTACGTGCCCGCGACGGCCGAGCGGTTCGTGGCCAAGGCGGCCGAGCGTGGTGCCGACGGCATCGTGCTGGACCTGGAGGACTCGATCCCGCCGGCTTCGAAGTCCGCGGCCCGGGCAGCGTTGGCGGCGGCGGTCCCGGCTGTCGGTGCACGCGGGGGCGAGGTGCTCGTCCGGATCAACCGGCCCTGGCGGCTGGCCCTGCCGGATCTGGAGGCATCGGTGATCGCCGGAGTGACCGCGCTGTGCCTTCCGAAGGTCGATTCGCATCATCATCTGGTGGAAATCGACCAGGTGGTCGGAGAGTTGGAGGCCGAGCGCGGCCTGCCGGTCGGACGGATCCGATTCTGCGTGTTGGTCGAGACCGCTCAGGGAATCGCCGATGTGCGGTCGATCGCGGCCGGTCCGCGGGTCGCCGGGATTACCGCCGGCGGCGAAGATCTGGCGTCGGATCTTGGGCTGCCGGAGCCGGATCCTGACGTGCTGGCACCCTACGAGGCAGCCGTCCGGCTCGCGGCACGTGAAGCGGGGGTGATGCCCCTGGGCTATCCGGGGTCGATTGCGGAGTTCAGCGATCTCGACCTGTTCCGGCGGGCCGCCGAGGCCGGACGCCGTGCCGGCTCCGAGGGCGGCATGGCGATCCATCCGGCCCAGGTGCCGGTTCTGAACGCCGCGTTCGCGCCGAGTGCCGAGGAGATTGCGCACGCGGAAGGTCTGCTGGCGGCCTTCGAAAAGGCGCTGTCCGACGGGCTCGGGGCTGTCGCGTATCAGGGCAAGATGATCGACAAGCCGATCGTCGAGCGCGCCCAGCGCGTACTGGCCACCCGCGACCGGATTGCCGCACGCCGAGCCTGATCCCCCCGGGCACTGTCCATCCCGGTTGCTGCTGCAGCGTGTCCTGCCCTAGGCTGATGCCAGACTGTCGGTTCCGGCGGTTTGCGGATGGGGGCAGGGATGCGGCGTCTCAAGCGGGTTGAACATCCCGAATCGCTGTCGGACACGATTGCCGCCGCGCTTGGCGTGCTCGCCAGGCCTCGGGAACTGCTGGCCACGTTGCGCGACTACGTGGGCGTGGGTCGCCGCCGAAGGGCTGAACCCGTCGTCGACATCGCAAGCCTGCAACGCTTCCTGGACACCCGTGCCAGCTTCGTGGCCCAGACGTCGCTGTATGGCTACGTGCGTACCCGATCCGGCATGCGGTACCCCGAGTTGTTCGACAATGACGGCTTCGTCGCCTCGATGAACATTGCCAAGTGGCAGGTCTGGCTGGCGTGCCTGTCGGACCTGTCGGTGTACGCCGGCGGGCTGATGGCAGGGGCGCAGCCGGATGCGGCTTCCGAGGTGGGCCGGATCGTCCGCACGGCGGTCTCGCAAATCCTTGCGGTGACCGGTACTCCAACCGACGCCGGCCCTGCCTTCGCGTCGTCGGCCGAGGCTGTCCTGGAGCGACTGGCATCGTGCGACTGGCATGCGGTGACCGACGATGCGGCGGCGTTCACTGAGAGTCCCCCGGCGCTGGTGCGCTGGGCACCGATCGTCGACGAGATGAAAGCGCTTGACGAGCCGATCGTGCTGAACTCGGTGCGGTTCCGCTGGCAGGAGGTGCGCCGCGAGCTTCGCCGGTCGCTTGACGCGCGCGCGCTGCTGGCGGACGAGGCGAAGCCGTCGGACGGGTCGGCTTTCGCGCCGTCGCCGGTCGCGATCCGCTCAGTTCCCGAGCAGGCGGGCGAGTGACGCGATGCCCTGGGCGATCTCGCCTTCGAGCGGGAACGACAGCATGCCCATCACCGAGTACCCGAGCAGCCAGGGCATCAGGTAGAACCGGGTCATGTAGAAGAACCACGCGACGTAGAGCGGCACGATCGGGGCGATCAGAAACCCCGGTGTGATCGGCTTGAACAATCGGATCAGCGGGTCGGTCGACTGCACGAAGAACCGCATGAAGAAGAAGTTGCTGTTCTCCGGAAGAAACAGGCTCATTCCGAAGCGCCCGACGAGGGTCCACATCACCACGCCGAGGATGTAGTCGATCACGACTGCCCAGAGCGGCACGCCTTCGATCATCAGGATTCTCCAGGCCTATTTGTCGCGGAAGCATCGTCGTCGGGAAACGAAAAAGCCGGGGAGAGCGAGGCTCTCCCCGGCTTTCGTCGTAGCAGGTGTTAGTGGGTCGAGCCCAGGATCGTCTCGCCCGATGGCACCCGGACCTCGTCGACCATGGCCTGGGTCTCCGCGTCGGGAGCTTCGGTCAGCAAGGTCACCACCACCATGGCAATCAGGCTGGCGCCCGCACCGACGATGCCGAACCGCAGATCATCGAGGCCGATCCACGGTGCCATGCCGGCGAACTTGACCATGTAGAGGTACCAGGAACCGACACCAAGGCCGACTGCCATGCCGGCAACCGCACCGGCCCGGTTGGCCCGTTTCCACCAGACGCCAAGCACCAGCGGGAAGAACAGCCCGGACATCGCGAAGCAGAAGGCCCAGGCCACCGCCCCGAGAATGCCGGTCAGCTTCATGCTGGCCACCAACGCCGCCAAGGCACCGATGCCGATCAGCAGGATGCGTGCGACCAGCAGCCGCTTCCGGGTCTCCGCCTTCGGGTCGATGATCTTGTAGTAAAGATCATGCGACAGCGCGTTGGCGATCGCCAGGAGCAGGCCGTCGGCCGTCGACATCGCCGCCGCCATGCCGCCCGCGGCCACCAGGCCGGAAACGACATAGGGCAATCCCGCGATTTCCGGAGTCGCCAGCACGACGATGTCGGCGCGCATGAAGAACTCGTTGATCTGCAGGATGCCGTCACCGTTTGAGTCGATGACCCTGAGCATGTCGACCGCGCTCCACTTCTGGATCCACTCGAGCGCGTTCACGTCGGCAACCGCTTTGCCGATGATGCTGGTTGCGAGGTTCGGATCGAGGACCTGCAGCTTGGTCAGGGTCGCCAGCGCCGGTGCCGTGAAGTACAGCAGCGTGATGAAGAACAACGACCAGGCCACAGAACTCCGCGCCGCGCGAACCGACGGCGTGGTGAAGTAGCGCATCAGGATGTGCGGCAACGAGGCGGTGCCGAGCATCATGCATGCGACGAGGGTGACGAAGCGCCAGGCGGCGATTGTCGTGTCGGCCGGTGACGCGTGGAGGACCGTGAGGGCGCTCATCCCCGCGACCTTCTCGGTGGGAAGCAGCTTCCCGACGCCGACGAGAGGCTCCAGTTCCTGGATTCGCGCCACGGCGTCGCCGTAGGCGAACTGCGGGAACCAGCCGAAGTCCTGTTTGATCGACATCCAGAACACCGGCACCAGGTAGGCGATGATCAGCACGATGTACTGCGCCACCTGGGTCCAGGTGACGGCCCGCATGCCGCCCAGCATCGAGCACAGCAGAATGCCGAGAAGACCGAACCAGACGCCGACTTCGAACGGAATCTGCAACGCGCGGGCCGCGATGGTGCCGGTCGCGTTGATCTGGGCCGTCACATAGGTGAAGGAGGCGACCACCAGAACGACAACGGCCAGGAACCGGGTGAGGTTGCCGCCGTAGCGGGTGCCGATGAAGTCGGGAACCGTGTAGCAGCCGAACTTCCGCAGGTAGGGCGCCATCAGCACCGCCACCAGCACATAACCGCCGGTCCAGCCCACCACGAAGGCGAGGTATGGGTGACCGGCCGCATAGATGCCACCCGCCATCGCGACGAACGAGGCACCGGACATCCAGTCCGCCGCCGTCGCCATGCCGTTGAACACCGGCGGGACTTCTCGCCCGGCGACGTAATAGGCGTCGACCTGCATGGTGCGCGACAACCAGCCGATCAAGGCGTAGATCACGATAGTGAACGCGACGAACAGGATCCCGATTGAATCGGCGCTGAGACCGGCCTGTTCCAGGACCGCCATCAACGCAACAAACGCCAGGAACCCTCCGGTGTACAGCGCGTAGATCTTGGGAAGGTTGTCAATGAACCTTCCCTCAAGTTTAAACAAACTCATGACACGATACCCCCCTAGTCTGCTTCTGCTACGCCGCACTCGCGATCAATTCGATCCTGTTGCTTTACAAAAATAAACAACTGGATAACGAACGCGAACAGCGATCCCTGGGCGGACATGTAGAAGCCAACCGGGAAGTCAAGGAACCGGAACTGGTTGAGGTCGTACGCGAACCATTGAAGCAGATAGGCAAAGAAGAACCAGATAATCAGGTGGAGGATCATCAGGTTTCGAGTTCTACTCCAATGCTCTACTCGATCTTGTGAGGCATGGTCGGTCAACGTCTTTACCTCCCCTTGAGTTTGGGCTTTTATACTTTATGCGTGAGGCGCCCTACTTTTTGCTCATTCCCCTAGGATGGATGGCTCGACCACCCACACTACTACGTAGATTAACTCGTTTCCTCGACCTTGAAAAGCAGAGCGAATGCCCAGTGCTTCGGTCTAGTGAAGACCCAACTTCCCGTCTCTCCACGGCTCGATGAGATGACGGACTCGTCTAGTGTCGATCGGGGTTGCGATTTCTTGTCGGGTTTTCGTAAAACTTTACCAGACGGTGTCGTCTGGATACTGAATTCCAATCGGTTGGCGGAAGGCGCCGGCCTACAGTCCGTCGGGGCGACGATCGGGCCGCTTCGGCAAGTACCCGCCGGGGCTAGTCACGGTCGCTGGTTGAGGATGCTGGTCCTGGCGAGCCGGACTCGAACATGATGCTGCGCAGCAGCATCGGTATGTTCTGCAGGTCGGCCAATGTCTTCTTGAGGTCGGCTTTCTGCCGCCGGTTCAGTGCCGCGACATCAATGGACGTTGTCGGCTTGAGGCCATGCCCGATGTCCTGGCTCTGCTGCGCCAGCAATAAGGTAAGCCCAAGGATATGAGCTTGCTGCAGCGCGGCGATGTCGCTGTCGTTGCCGAGGCCGAGCGCCATCAGGCCATCCAGCCGCTGGCGTGTCGACCGCTGCGTGACGCCGTGACGGATGGCCAAGGTGCGGGCGGCGGAAGCCACTGGAAACAGGATGTGCATTTTGATGTCGAATCGTCCGTCACGGGTTTTCAGACGGCCGAACATCGACAGGGGAGTGTGAACTGAGGCCAGCCGTTCGCCGAGAAGCTTGGCGAACGTGGTGTCCCGGCTGCCCTTTGCACAGGCGTAGTCCAGAAGGTCGTTCCCCAGTGACCAAGTGCCGTGGACGGGTACGGCATCGAAGAAGATGTCGACATTGAGAAGGTCCTGCCGCCTCGACTGCCGGACCCAGCGATCGACCCGCTCGTTCCAGGTGTTCACGGATCCCCGCCAATCTGGGTTCTTCGCCATCACGCCGCCGGTGCAGTAGGGAATTCCGGCACCGTCGAGGATGTCGGCGGTACGCGCACCAAGATCGGCGAACCAAGCATCTTCCGGCCCGCCCGGCTCTCCCCTCTCGAAGACGATCGCGTTGTCCTGATCTGGAACCAGCAGGCTCTCGCCGCGCCCGCCGGACCCCAGGACCAGCACCGAGAACCGGCAGGGTGGATCGCCTAAGCCCTCGTCCTTCATCGCATGGGAGGCTAGCACCGCCGCCCGCCGGGTCATCGAGCGGATCTCCTCACTGATGATCTGGGCGATCAAGCGGGCGTCGACCTGCTCGGCCGAGAGCGACTGGACAACGCGCGGCAAGGTCGCCCAGGCAAGCGCCAGTTCCGTCGAGGAGCTCGCTTCGTCGATGGCGTCCGTGAGTTCGACCGCCGGGCCGTCGCGCAGCTTCAGCAGATCGCGCGCAGAGATCACACCGACCAGCGTATCGGTCTCGGAATGAACGCCGAGGTGACGGAAGCCAAGCCGGCTCATGCGGCCGACGGCCCGATAGAGGAAGGCATGTTCGCGGATCGTGCGTATCGGGCGTGAACCGATCGACCCTACCGGATCGTCCAGGGCAGCGGCGCCGCGCCGGACGATGTGTCGGACCGCGTCACGCTCGGTGACGATCGCGTACTGGTCGACCGGAAGTCCGGCCTCTCCGGTAGAAGTAACGAACACGGACGAGACGGCGTGGGAGGCCATGATCTCCATGGCGCGGTTCAGGGTGGTACCGGTCGATACGGCGATCACCGGGCTGGCCATGATGTCGGCGACCCGGTGGCGGTAGACGAATGTGTCGACGCGTCCCTGTTCTGCGTCATCGGGCTCGGAGACCGGGGGCACCCATCCGGCTTCGCTGTGCCGGGCGAGTTCAGCGGTCAGGCCGTTGCAGGCGCGCTCGGCCTCCGCCAGCGTGCGGATGCCCTTGGCCTGGAGGCGAGGGGCGAGGGCGATGAATATCCGGCCGGCGGCCTCGGCGTCGCCCAGGGCCCGGTGACGGTTGCTGATTTCAAGACCGAGCCAGTTGGCGAGGGCATCGAGCGAATGGCTGGCGAGCGTCGGTGCCGCGATGGTCGCGAGCATGCGAACGCACAATGCCCGGGGCTTTCGCCATTCCAGCTTGTTGCGCTTCGCTTCGCCAGCCAGGACGGTCAGGTCGAATCCAATCGAATGTCCGATGACGACCTGATTCTCCCACTGCGTGGTGAACCGGGTCCAGACATCGGCCAGCGGCGGCGCGTCACGCACCATCTCATCGGTGACGCCGTGTATGGTGGTCGATGACGGTGGGATCGGGATACCGGGATTGAGCAACTGCTCACAGGCGCGATCCGTTCTCAGGACACCTTTGACGATCGGCATCGTCCCGATCTGCACGGCGTTCGCCCGTGATGCATCGAGCCCGGTGGTCTCGATATCGATCGCTACCGCATCGAGCGCAAACAACGGTGTAGCGCCGTTCATGGGCATCTGATCCGGCCCTCCTCAACCGATCGCCGGCCATCGGGTTCGCCGTCAACAGCGTGAATCTGCAGGGCCCCGGTGCCGACCGCAATGCTGCAGATCAATCGGAGGGCAGCCGAACGTTGCGGTGGGTGGGCCGCGTGCGCTAGAACCCGCCGTCACCCGCAACCGACGGCGAGCCGACCCGATGGCCTCCTACCAGTACATCTACGTGATGAACGGTCTCTCCAAGACCTATCCAGGCGGCCGCGAGGTGCTTAAGGACATTCGCTTGTCCTTCCTGCCGGGAGCCAAGATCGGCGTGCTCGGCGTCAACGGTGCAGGTAAGTCGACGGTCCTGCGGATCATGGCCGGCGAGGACAAGGACTACACCGGAGAGGCTTGGGCCGCGGAGGGCGCGACGGTCGGTTACCTGAAGCAGGAGCCCGACCTCGACCCGACCAAGGACGTTCAGGGCAATGTGATCGAGGGGCTGGGGCCGTTGAAGGCCCTTATGGACCGGTTCAACGAGGTCAGCGCCCGGTTCGGCGAAGACCTGACCGACGACGAGATGAACGACCTTCTCGCCGAGCAGGGCGAACTCCAGGAGAAGATCGACGCCGCCGACGGCTGGGACATCGATCGCAAGGTCGAGATCGCCATGGACGCGCTGCGCTGCCCGCCGGGCGACGCGGACGTGACCAAGCTGTCCGGTGGCGAGCGCCGCCGCGTGGCCCTGGCCAAGCTGCTGCTGTCGCAGCCCGACCTGCTGCTGCTCGACGAGCCGACCAACCACCTGGATGCCGACTCGGTCGCGTGGCTGCAGCGCACGCTCGCCGACTACGCGGGCACCGTCGTCACCGTCACTCACGACCGCTACTTCCTCGACGAGGTTGCAGGCTGGATCCTGGAGATCGACCGTGGCCGCGGCATTCCCTACGAGGGCAACTATTCCGGCTGGCTGGTGCAGAAGCAGAAGCGCCTGGAGCAGGAGGGACGCACCGAGGCCGCGCGCATGCGAACCCTGAACCACGAGTTGGAGTGGATTCAGCAGAGCCCGCGCGCACGGCAGGCCAAGTCAAAGGCCCGCGTCACGGCGTATGAGGATCTGCTCGCCCTGAACCAGGAGAAGGCGCCGGACACCGCGCAGATCGTCATCCCGGCCGGACCGCGGCTGGGTGACGTGGTGATCGAGGCGGACCGCCTGTCGAAGGCATTCGGCGACCGACTGCTGATCGACGAGCTGTCCTTCAAACTGCCGCCCGGCGGGATCGTCGGAGTGATCGGGCCGAACGGTGCCGGCAAGACCACGCTGTTCCGGATGATCACCGAGCAGGAAAAGCCGGACGGCGGCGCCATTCGCATCGGCGAGACCGTCAAGCTTGGCTATGTCGATCAAAGCCGCGACACGCTGCGTGCCAACAAGACAGTGTTCGAGGAGATTTCCGACGGTCACGACGAGATCGACCTTGGCCGGCGCAAGATGGCCAGCCGGGCGTATGTCGGGCTGTTCAACTTCAAGGGCGGCGACCAGCAGAAGAAGGTCGGTCAGTTGTCAGGCGGTGAGCGCAACCGGGTTCATCTCGCCAAGATGCTGAAGTCCGGCGCAAACCTGCTGATGCTTGACGAGCCGACCAACGATCTGGACATCGACACGTTGCGGGCGCTCGAAGAGGGGCTCCTGGAGTTTGCCGGCTGTGCGGTGGTGATCAGCCACGATCGCTGGTTCCTCGACCGGATCGCAACCCACATCCTGGCGTTCGAGGGTGACAGCCACGTCGAGTGGTTCGAGGGTAACTACGAAGCCTACGAGGCCGATCGCAAGCGCCGGCTGGGTGAAGAGGCGGCGCAGCCGCACCGGATCAAATACAAGCCGATCCGCCGCAGCTGATCGTTCTGCAGTCGCAGCGCCGGGTCGTCGGCGCTGCGCTTTCCCTGCACGCGTATGGACTCGCACGCGGCGACAAGTCGGGCGATTGGGCGGGTGTCGGTCGGTCGTTGCCCCTGCCGAGATCCTGGGTCGTCAGGAGCCTGACGACTTCAGCTTTGCCATCCGGTCGTTCAGCGCCTTGATCAAGGCCTGGACCTGGCCGCCGTTGCTTTGGATTACCGACGCGTATTCCTGACGCTGGGTGACGCTCATGCTCACGCCCTCGATCACCACGTCGACCACTTTGAAGCTGTCGCCCTGGCGGATGATGCGCCAGTCGACACGCACATCGGGGGTGCCCTTCGGGTCCACGATCCGGCTGGCGACCATGGTGAACTGGCCATCCTCGCGGCTGTTGTCGACAACCAGCTTCTGGCCGGAATACTCGTCGAACCGCGCGGTGTAGGTGTAGACAATGCTCTCGTTGAAGGCCTTCAGGTAGGCCTCGCGCTCCTCCGGAGTGGCCAGGCGCCAATAGCGTCCGAGCAGGAACCGGCCGATTCCCTCCATGTCGAAGGTCTCCGACAGCAGTCGGTCGAAGCTCTCTCGCTTCGCCGGCATGTCGGTGGTGCGATCGGTGACCAGCGCCAAAGCCCGATCAGCCAGCTTTCCGATGAACGCATCCGGTGACGACACGTCAGCGCGGGCAAGGCCGGCCGTGGTCGCTACGAACAAAACAATCGCAAAAACCCGTGCGAGTTTCATGTAACCGATTCCTCGCCGTTTCTGGATGCTCAGCTCTTAGGCGCCGACGTTCCCGCACGCTCCGCGGGTTGCCCGCCCGGCACATACTCCTCGAACTCGCCGGTTGAGCCGGTCGAGCCGTTGCCGTTCTTCGGCGTGCCATTGGAGATGAGGATGTCACGACGCTGCTTGTAAATGGTTCGAACCCGCGCGTAATAGTCAACCGATGTCCGCTTCAGGTCATTGATCGTGTCGTAATTGCGGGCCCGGAAATCAACGGCGCCAACAACGCGCCGGCCGATCTGGAATGCGGCACGGTCATCGTTGCCGTCGAAGGGGTCACCGTTGCCGATATAGTTGATCGGGTCGAGGAAGTGGTCGACCACCAGTCCGGCGGTGTCGCGCACGTTGGACGGCCCGAGCAACGGCAGCACGATGTACGGGCCGTCGTCGGCGCCGTAAACCGCCAGCGTCTGGCCGAAATCCTCATCGCGATGAACGACGCCAAGTCCGGTGGCGTTGTCGACAAAGCCGAAGAACGGTGCATTCGCGACGAAGCGGGATGCCGTGACCTCAGCTCCCTGCCAGTCGCCCTGAAACACGTTGTTCGCCAGGATCACCGGGCTCTTCAGCCAGTTCAGGAAGCTGAAAACCATGTCCCGGACGGGATCCGGAACCGTCTCCTTGTACATGAATGCGGTCGGCTGCAGGACGAACGTGTCGAGCGTTTCGTTGACCGCAAAAACCATCCGGTTGGCGGGCTCGATCGGATCGTAGACTTCGCCCTGCTCAAGCTCACCCTGGCCGGCACAGCCACCAAGGAGCCCTGTCGCAACCACAGTGGTCATCAACATGCGACGCATTCGACAAAATCCTGTTTCTGCCTGTGCCAACCAGATTACCATGCATCGATGCCGGGAGATTACCGCGGCCGGGCGCACCAATCCCGTTGTCGCGGGCGACTTCCAGCGTTCCAAGGAGTTACCACAGAGCCGTTCACGGCGCCAGACAGACGCAAGTCGGTGGCTGGTGCTTGACGGCGCGTGTTGCAAAAATACCGCGATCGTTCATCGCTTCCGATTGGGCCGGCTAGCGCACCCTCTGGGCCATGGCGTGCGCCTTGCGCTGCCATTCCACGGCCCCGACAGCGCGGTACAGGCGCCCAGCCTGGACAAGAAGTGCCGCCGCCGTGGCGTTGTCGATGTTGACGGCCAGCAAGCCGATCAGCAAGGCGGAGTCGGCCTCCGACAGGCGATCACCAACGCTCTGAAACAGGATGCGTGCCTCGGCATAGGCGAACTGGGCTTCGGGCAGCTTGCCGATCGAGGATTCGAGGTCGCCCGCTGCGCGCAGGGATGACGCCTCGCCATGGGCGTCCCGTAGGCTCTGGTACATTGTGCGCACCTGAGCGTAGTCCACCCTGGCCCGGTCGGGGTTCTCCATGAGCACGCTGACCTGTGCGAGGTCCATCAGGGCCTGAGCGGCATCGCGGGCGCCGCCGATGGTCTGGTAGTGGCCGTAGGCTTCCTTCAGGACCTCGCGGGCGGAGCGCTTCTGGCCCCGGGCAATGTCCACGTGCCCACGCCCCTTCTGGGCATCGGCGATGATCAACAGGTCTTCCGAACTCTTGGATTGCGACAGAACACGCTCGAACAGGTTTCGCGCCTCCTCGACGTTCCCGACAAGGCGCTCCATCTCGCCGAGCCCGATCATCAGCCGCGATTCGTTGTCCTTGTCTCCGGATTCGACGAACAGATTGCGGGCGGTGTTGCCATTGGTGCGTCCCCAATCAAACCGGACCCGGCACCGCCGGACATCGCCTCGACCGGCGATCAATCCGCTGGACCCGACCCGTCGCCCGGCCTGCTTGAACCGCTGGGCGGCTTCCAGGGCGGTCTCGCGCGCCTCGGTCGGACGCTGCATCTTGCGATATCCGTCGGAGATCACCAGACGGACCAGACCCTCACCGACGTAGTCACCGGTTCGTCGGTAGAGAGTGAGGGCCCGTTCGAAGTGGTTCTGGGCCTCGGCGGCGTTGCGCTCCAATCGAAACAATTCGCCTCGGCAGTACAGGGCATGGGCTTCGCCGATACGGTCGCCGACCTGGGTGAGCATGAACCGCGCCTGATCGAGGTTGCCTGCGGCTTCATCCATCTTGTTCAATCGGATTCCGGCCTCGCCGAGACCGAGATACGCGTTGCCTTGTCCGAATCGATCGTTTTCCTGGGCAAACAGTGAGCGCGCTTCCTCGAAGTTCTGGCGCGCCGCGTCGTAGGCACGTCGGGACAGGGCCAGAAAGCCTTTTGCGGTAATGGTTCGGGCGACCCCCCGGTTGTCCTTGGCGGCCTCGAATTTGGCCGAGGCCTCATCGAAATACCGCGCGGCGTCGTCGAACTCCGCCCTTTCGCCGGCGAGTTCGCCCTGGCTGAGCTTGACGGTGGCTTCCAGGGCATCCTGTTTGGCCTCGCGTGCCAGAGATGCCGCTTCGGAGAAGGTCTTGCGGGCATCGTCCGGCAGGCCGCAGATCCGAAACCCTTCGCCCTGCGCCCACAAACGGCCGGCCATTGCAGCGGTGCCGGTCGACAGCACGCCGCCCGACCGCATGGCCTGGACCCCGCCGCTGCGCTTGATGCTCCGGCTGACCCACCAGTCGAGAACCAGCGCGCACAGTCCGACAAAGCCGACAACCGCCGCGAACAGGTTCTGATAGTTCTGCGGCTTGTCAGCGGTGAAGACGTAGCTGGCCACGGTGGCGACCGTGGCAAGCACCAGGATCGTGATCCGACGCCGCCAGGTTCCGAGCCGGCCACGCCGTCGAGCACTTTGGATCGCCTTCACGGACCCGGTCCCATCCTGGATCGTATGCGCCGACGGCTCATCTCGGCCGAGCCGCGCCAAGCATCGGAATTATCGTCGATTTGCCGAGCTACTCCAACCCTGTCAGCGCGCGCGCCGGTATACCGGCCGGAGCAGTACAGGCAGCAGATAGATCGGAAACTGCAGTAACGCCAGAAACAAGAACGTGTCCGGCTCGAACGCCGCCGGCGCCGCGCCCAGAACCAGCGCCATGTTGCGGTTTCCGGCTACCAGCGCGAGCGTTCCCGCAGTTCGCGGGCCGGTCGGCCGAAACACCAGCCAGCCGAGAGCCTGCATTCCCAAGGCGGCCGCGAACACCAGGACCAGCAGGCCGGCGATGCGCCACGGGTCGGCAAACGCGGCTTGGGTGACGCCGTCCAGTACCGCAACGGCGAATAACAGCATGATCAGTACGAATACCCCGTCGATCGCATCGGCATGCCGATCCAGCCTGGCCATCCCGGCCACGCGTCGGATGGCCGCCGCCGCCAGCCCGGCGCCGACCAGCAGGGCCGCCAGCCGCAGCGCCAGAGCCATCGGACTGATGTCCAGTTCCAAGCCGATCAGGGCGAACACGATCGGCGGCAGGGTCAGCGGCACCAGGAGGCCGGCGGCCGTCGTAACCGTGAGGGCGAGCGCACCGTCCAATCCCACCAGCGCCGCAATGGCCGGGACCGAGATCAAGGGCGGCGACGCTGTCCAGACCACCAAGGCCGTGGCGATGCCGTCGTCGAGTTCCAGAGCGGTGGCAGCCAGATAGCCGATTACCGGTGAAATCAGCAGCACGAAGCCAACCGCCGGCAAGACATGAAGCGGTGCCCCGGCAGCTCGACGAATGGCTGCCGGGTCCAAACGCAGCAGCGACACCGTCAGCATCGCCGTGATCGCCGGCACCAGCAACGGTCGCACCAATGCCGAGAGGTCCGGGATCGCCAGCGCCAGGAACACGCCGGCTGCCAGGCATCCGGTCGCGCGTTTGCCCAACCAGGACAGGATGCCCATCATGACCGGGACGCCGGATCGGACGGATCGATGACGGTCAAGACAGGAGGTTGCTGCGTGGCTGACATGAATGACGATGGATGGTTCGACTCGGGACGGGCAATCGTTCGATCAGACTGGATCGACTACAACGGGCATATGAACGTCGGCTATTACGTGGTCGCGTTCGATCAGGCGACCGAGGCGGTATGCGCCCATTTCGGGGTTGGTGAAGCCTATCGGCGCGAGGCGAACGCGTCGATGTTTGTCGTTGAAGCCCACGTGACCTACGACCGGGAAGTTCTGGAGGCGGCCCCTCTGGTCTTTCGATCGCGAATCGTCGATTTCGACGCCAAGCGCTTCCACCTGCTGCATCGGATGTTTCATGCCGAACAGGGGTTTCTTGCCGCGACCAACGAGCTGATGTGCCTGCATGTCGACTTGACCCAACGCCGCTCGGCGCCGTTTCCGACAGCCGCCATGGCGAAGGTCCGGACGCTGGGCGAAGCGCATCAGCGGCAAGCACCGACCGATGGCACCGGGCGGTCGATCCGTATTCGCCGCCGCTAGCCAATCTCGGGCCTCGCCGCTGACGGCGCTTTAAGTGATGCTCGAAGACGGTAGTATGTCGGGCAGCGCGTCGAGGGAGACCCGCAATGGTGACCGACCCGGAAGTCAACGAGGTTGGCCAGATTGCCGACGAGGCGCTGGGCCATATGTCGGTGCTGGGAATCCCTCCGACGCCGGAGAACTTTGCCGTCTGGTTTGCATACGCGAACCGCAGCGACCGGCACCTTTGCAGAACGATCGACATCCTGAGGGACAACGGCCAGGAGTTCGACAGCATCCGGAACGCCGACCTGCACGCGCGTTTCATCATGCCGCTGTACCAGTCGGAAGAGATCGAGACCGTGGCCGATGGCCTGCATGCGGTCGCCGGCCAGTTGTCGACGACGGTCGCCGACGCCGGCGACGGGACCCGAACCTATGGCCGCGCCCTTTCCGACATCTCCGACGCTCTCACCCGCACGGAGTCCGTGGACAGCGAGATGCATCGTCTCGTCGGCAGCCTGGTGCACGAGACGCGTGTCATGGAAGCGCGGAACACCCGTTTGCACGGGCGGTTGGAGAAGTCGGCCGAGGAGATCGCACGCCTGCGCAAGTCGCTCGTCGCGACCCGGCGCGAGGCGTCGACGGATGGTTTGACCGGTCTTGCGAACCGGATGCAGTTCGAGCGCGAGCTGCGCTCGGCGGCGGCCAAGGCCATGGAGCATGGCACCACATTGTGCCTGCTGATGGCGGACATCGACCACTTCAAGACCTTCAACGACACCTATGGACACATGGTCGACGACCAGGTGCTGCGGCTTGTCGGACGGGTACTGATCGAGGCCATTCGCCCAAACGACCTGGCAGCCCGTTTCGGCGGTGAGGAGTTCGTGGTGATTTTGCCGGATTGCTGTCTCGACGAAGCGACCCGGATCGCCGAGCGGATCCGGGAGCGCATCGGCGAGAAGCACGTCGTGCGCCGCCGCAGCGGCGACGACCTGGGCACGGTCACCCTGTCGCTCGGAGTGACCGCCTACCAGCCCGGCGAGTCCCTGGGCCAGTTTATCGAGCGCGCCGATTCCGGGCTCTACGACGCCAAGCAGGCAGGGCGCAACCGCGTTTCCGTCGTCGGGGAACCGAGCGGTCGGGACGCAGGCGGCGTCCGTTCAGTCCGCGGACCGGCCCAGTGATTGCAGGCCGTCGCCCTCGACCGCGTAGGGCAACCACGTGCCCTTCCGGGTAAGGCCGAGTCGCTCGTAGAAGGCTCGCGCCCGGTTATCGGTCTTCACCGACAACTCCAGGCGCCCACAGCCGGCATCGAGCGCTGCCCGCGCCAGCGCGGCCATCAGGCGCTTGCCGACACCACCGCCCTGCTGGTCGGGGTCGACGTACAGGTCTTCCACATACAGGTTCGGTCGGCCCGCCCAGGTCGAATAGGTGAAGTAGTACAACGCGAACCCGACCGGCGTCGGCGCGGCATCGGGCCGGGCGATCGCCTCGGCCAGCACCACGTGAAACCGTGGCGTCGTGCCGAAGCCGTCACGCAGGAGATCCTGCGGGGTCGATTGGACATACCCGTCGGCATCCTGCACGGCGGCCAGCCGTCGGATCAGTTCCAGAAGCGTTTCGACATCGCCGGCAACGGCCGGCCGCAATTGGATGGTCATGGGTCCCCACGGTAGTGATCCGCCGGCACGATCGGCAAGGTTGCTTTCAACTGACTCAAAGCGTCGTTAAGCTGCAATGGCTTAACTCGCCAGACAACGACCTCGGTCGGCCATGTTCAAGACATTAGTCGCGCGGCCCCTTGTGGGCCTGAAGCGGTTGGTTCGCAACGACCAGCTTCTGACCAGCGTTGCCGCGCTGGTGGTCGGTTTCGCGGCCGCCGCCGGTGCGGTGGGATTCCGCGAGGCGATCGACGCGGTTCAATGGCTGTTCCTGGGCTTTCACCACGAACTGGTGGCCAGCGGCGCCCGCGAGTCGGATTGGTGGCGGATCATGCTGGCGCCTGCGGCCGGCGGTCTGCTGGTCGGCCTGATCACCTATTGGCTGATGCCCGGCCGGCGCCCGCAGGGCGTTGCCAACGTGATCGAGGCGAGCGCGCTGCGCGCTGGCCGGATGTCGTTCCGTCAGGGGATCGGGGCTGCGGTGATCAGCACCCTGTCGATCGGCTCCGGCGCGTCGGTGGGACGCGAAGGACCCGCCGTTCACCTTGGTGCCGCTCTGGCAAGCTTTATCGGACGCCCGTTGCACCTGACACGTTCCCAGTCCCGCACCCTGCTCGGCTGCGGGGTGGCGAGTGCAGTGGCAGCCTCGTTCAACGCGCCGATCGCCGGCGTGTTTTTCGCGCTGGAGGTGGTGATTGGCCACTACGCGCTGTCGGCGTTCGCACCGATCGTCATCGCGTCGGTCTGCGGTACCATCGTCTCGCGCATGTGGTTCGGGGACTTCCCCGCGTTTCGGCTGGCAAACTACGAGATCGTGTCGTTCCTGCAGTTCCCGGCTTTCGCCTTGCTGGGAGTTGCGTGTGCGGCGGCGGCCATCGCCCTCATGCGGCTGACTGCCATGGTGGAGCGGACGTCGGAGACGCTGCCCGGGCCGCGCTGGCTGCACCCGGCGTTCGCCGGCTTGATCGTCGGGATCGTCGCGCTGTGGTACCCGGAGATCCTCGGCGTCGGGTATGAGGCGACCGACAACGCGCTGAAAGAACAATATGGGTTCCAGCTTCTGGCGACCCTGGCAGTCCTCAAGATTCTGATGACCGCTCTTTGCCTTGGGGCAGGATTCGGAGGCGGGGTGTTCTCGCCATCCCTGTTCGTCGGGGCAATGGTCGGCGGGTCGTTCGGGCTGGTTGCCAGTCACCCGTTCCCGCACCTGTCGTCGGGGCACGGCGCCTACACGATGATCGGCATGGGCGCGGTGGCCGGCGCCGTGCTGGGGGCGCCGATCTCGACCATCCTGATCATCTTCGAGTTGACCAATGACTACCGCCTCACCATCGGGGTGATGGTGGCGGTGGTGATCGCCTCGCTGATCACCCGGGTCTGGCACGGCCCGTCGTTCTTTGCCGACCAGTTGAAGCGCCGGGGTTTCGACCTGCAGGGCGGCCACGACATGGCGGCACTGCGGAGCCTGAAGGTGCATGACCTGATGCGTCAGGATCATGTGACCGTTCCGCCTGAAGCCATGCTCGGCACGCTGCGCGACCGGCTGCGCCAGGCTCCGCTCAACGAATTGTTCGTGGTGGATGGCGATGACCGGTTGATCGGCACCATCACGCTGGAGGAGTTGGGCGACGCGGCGTTCGACAAGAGTCACGACCAGGAGCTGTGCGCGGAGAATCTGGCCCGCAGATCGCCGCCGGTGCTGGCCCGCTCCGACGACCTGCAGAAGGCGATTCGGCGATTCGGCGAGGTCGACGAAGGGTTGCTGGGCGTGGTCGACGATCAGGACGGCACCCGGCTGCTCGGGTGCCTGCACGAGCGTGACGTCATGCGGGCCTACAACACCGCGCTGGTCAACCTGCGCGCCGAGGAGCACGGCGAGACGCTCTGACGGGCGATTTTGATCCTGGGGCGGTGCGTCGTGCGTGCTATATCCGAAGCATCATGACCGATCTTTTCTCGACCCGACCCGACCCTCGCGAACCGTCGGCGCTGCCGCTGTCGCCCCCGGTGCGTGCACCGCGTCCGGACAGCTACCTGTCCGGCCTGAACCCGGCCCAACGCGCCGCCGTCGAAGCGCTGGACGGACCCGTTCTGGTGCTTGCCGGCGCCGGAACCGGCAAGACCCGGGTGCTGACCACCCGGCTCGCCCATCTGCTGGCGCTGGGCAAGGCACGGCCGTGGAACGTGCTGGCCGTGACCTTCACCAACCGCGCGTCCCGCGAGATGAAGGAGCGCGTGGCGAGGATCGTCGGACCGGCCGCCGAGCAGGTATGGCTCGGCACGTTCCATGCGCTGGCCGCCCGGATCCTGCGGCGGCACGCCGAAGTCGTTGGACTGCGGTCGAACTTCACCATCCTCGACGCCGACGATCAGGTGCGGCTGCTGAAGCAGGTTCTGCAGGCCGAGAACATCGACGACAAGCGTTGGCCGGCCCGGGTGGTGATGGGGGTCATCCAGCGCTGGAAGGACCGCGGTCTCGGACCGGACAAGATCGGCGTTGCCGAGGTCGGAGACCTGGCCGGCGGGCGCCTGCAGGAAGTCTACCGCCAGTACCAGGAACGGCTGGTCACCCAGAACGCCGCGGATTTCGGCGACCTGCTGATGCACAACCTGACCCTGTTCCAGAGTCGCCCCGAGATCCTGAAGGACTATCAGGAACGGTTCCGCTACCTGCTGGTCGACGAGTACCAGGACACCAACGTTTCGCAGTATCTCTGGCTGCGGCTGCTGGCCCAATCGCACAAGAACATCTGCTGCGTCGGCGACGACGACCAGTCGATCTACGGCTGGCGCGGCGCCGAGATCGGCAACATCCTGAAATTTGAGAGCGACTTTCCCGGCGCCACGGTCGTGCGCCTCGAGCAGAACTACCGCTCCACCTCGCGGATTCTGGCCGCGGCATCGCAGGTGATCGCCAACAACGAGGGACGACTCGGCAAGACGCTGTGGACCGAAGGCGACCACGGCGACAAGGTCGTGGTCCGCGGGGTGTGGGACGGCGAGGAAGAAGCGCGGGTTGTCGGCGAGCGGATCGAGGATTTCCAGCGCAAGGGCGTAGACCTGTCGAACATGGCGGTGCTGGTTCGGGCCGGCTTCCAGACCCGAGAGTTCGAGGAACGGCTGATCACGCTGGGCGTGCCGTACCGGGTGGTCGGCGGCGCGCGTTTCTACGAGCGCAAGGAAATCCGCGACGCCGTTGCCTATCTGCGGGTCATCCATCAGCCGGATGACGACATGGCGTTCGAGCGCATCGTCAACGTGCCGCGCCGGGGTATCGGCGATACTACGATGCGGGCGGTTCACGGCTATGCGAGGGCCCAGGGCCTGTCGCTGACCCGCGCGGTGGACGCGCTGGTCCAGACCGACGAGTTACCGTCGGCGGCGCGACGGAACCTGCGCACGCTGATGGAGGCGTTCGGTCGATGGCGTGAAGCGGCTTCGCTCGAAGGGCTGGCGGATCTGGTTCGGGTCGTCCTGGATGAATCGGGCTATACGGAGTCCCTCCAGAAAGACCGCTCGCCGGACGCGCCCGGCCGGCTGGAGAACCTCAAGGAGCTGGTGACGGCGCTTGAGGAGTACGAAACCCTCGCAGGCTTCCTGGAGCACATCAGCCTGGTGATGGAGAACGCCGACGATCCGGACGAGGCGAAGATCAGCCTGATGACCCTGCACGCTGCCAAGGGCCTGGAGTTCGACGTGGTGTTCCTGCCAGGCTGGGAGGAGGGGTTGTTTCCGAACCAGCGGGCCCTCGACGAGAGCGGGGCGGCGGGCCTGGAGGAGGAGCGGCGCCTCGCCTATGTCGGCCTGACCCGGGCGCGCAAGTCGGTGGAGATCGTGTTTGCCGCCAACCGGCGGGTTCACGGCCTGTGGCAGAGCGCTATTCCATCACGGTTCGTCTCCGAACTGCCCGCCGAGCACGTCGAGACGATCTCCGAGGCCGGGCTGTATGGCTCGACCGGTGCCTACGGCGGCGGGTACGGCAGCGCCGGCTATGGCGGTCGGCGCGATGGCCTGAGCTTCGGCGATCGGAACGACGAACCCGACCGTTCTGGCGCCGCCCGGTCCAGCCGTTGGGACGCCGCCGGCGGCGTGGCCGGGCGGGGACCCGGATACATGCGGCGCGGCGGCGGGACGATCCGGACACGCGCGCCGATGATCGACGGGCAGGGCTATACCGTCGACCGATCCAAGCCGTCGCGCTTTGCGGTTGGCGACCGGGTATTCCATCAGAAGTTCGGGATGGGAACCGTCCAGACGGTCGATGGCGACAAGCTGGAGATCGTGTTCGATCACGCCGGCCTTAAGAACGTGGTCGAGACCTTCGTGTCGACTCCCTGATCCCGAGAACGACGGAGACTGCAAGCATGTCCACGCCGCTTTGGCGGATCGCGATGACGGCGCCGGCCCGCGCTGCCGACGCGCTGAGCGCTGCGCTCGAGCCGTACGTCGTCGCTCTCACCGCGCTGGAAGAGTCGCCGGGGGGGAACTGGTCGATCGAAGGGTTGAGCGAAGACGAGCCGGCGCGCCCGGCCATCGTCGCGGCGCTGGCGCTTGCGGCGGCAACGGTCGGAACCCCGCCGCCGGACACGGTGATCGAACCGCTGCCGGACGTCGACTGGCTGACCCTGAACCGACAGTCGTTCCCGCCGATCCGCGAGGGCCGGGTCTGGGTTCGCAGCAGCCATGTGACCGAGGCGAAGCCGGCGGGTTCGATTGAATTGATCGTCGACGCCGCGCGCGCGTTCGGGTCGGGCAGCCACGCGACGACGGCACTGTGCCTGCGGGCGCTGCAGGATCTGGTTCGCCGCCGCCGGCCCCGACGTGTCCTCGATCTCGGTTGCGGTTCGGGAATCCTGGCGATGGCTACCGCCAAGCTGGTGCCGTCGTCCCGGGTCGTGGCCGTCGACCTGGATCCGCCATCGGTGACGACCGCTGCCGAGAACGCCCGATTGAACGGAACGGCAACACGCATACGCACCGCGGTTTCCCGCGGTTGGAGGGCAACTCTGGTGCGCCGGACCGCGCCCTTTGACCTCGTGCTTGCCAACATCCTGGCCGGTCCGCTCTGCGCCATGGCGCCCGACTTGGCAAATGGCCTCGCTCCCGGCGGGCGGGCGATCCTGTCGGGGCTCATGTACGACCAGGAAACCAGAGTGCTGGCCGCTCACCGCGTTCAGGGACTAAGGCTGCTCTCGCGCTACCGGCGCGACGGCTGGAGCGCGCTGGTGTTCGCCAAGAACTGATCCCGGAAATAAATCGGCCGGCGATCCGAAGATCGCCGGCCGTTGCACGCGCCGAATTAGCCTGGGGGGAGGGGGGAGGTCAGGCGGCCCGGCGCGAGTCGGTCGTGGTGTTGGCAGCGGCCGGGGTGACGGGCGATGCCAGATGGGCGTCGGCGGCGTGGCGAACCGTCGGGGCGGCCACCGACCCAAAAGCCTGGCCGACGATGGCCTGGGTCCGGTCGTCGTTCATCCGACGGATGATGCCTGCCGCAAACGCGGCGCGGTCGAGGCCGATGTCGGCCATCAGCCGGCTGTCGAGCTGTTCCAGTTCTGCGAACGTCCGGCGCCGGCGCAGCCAACCGCCGACGCGGGCGGTCAGCGCCCGAACGCCGCGCGACAGCACATCGGCAACGTAGGCGTCCCGATTGCGACGGGCGGCCAGTGCCAGCGCCATCGGATCAATCGAGAAGGTGTCAGCCGCGATGGCGGCAAAGTGCTTGGTGGTCATGGTCTCATCTCCGAGAAAGGTCTCGGACCGTGGGCGAAGTCGTCTCGGGTCCGCTGTTGTCGCGTCCATACTTGGGACGGAGGACTCGCCGCGGACAGCAGTGGTTTTGCAGTGCAGCATTGCGTTCGATGCATGGATAAGTCGAAAGCGCATGTTCGAGACGGGATGCTTGGTCATAAAAGATGCGCCCCTCCGGAGAGGGGCGCACCCGTAGTCAGGGAGTCTAGGGAATGAAACCGGTTCTGCTGGCGTTGAACCGGCTGAACCGCACCGCCGTTTCAGGCGGCCCGGAACCTCGTGTTGGCGTTCGCAACCCGTGGCAACGACGGATCGTATGCCGTCCAGCGTGCCTCGGTCGCGCGCGCCGCAAGCGCTACAATCTGTTGGCGGGCCAAGCCGAGATCGGCGAACACCCGGTCGTCCACATCCACCAGCGCACGGCGCCTCGGACGATGAACGGCGAAGAAGGAACGCAGCACGCTGGTCAAGGTTCCAAACCGAACATCGCGATCGACAACGCCCTGCCCGGCACGATCAAGATCGGTGACGGACTCCAGAGACGCCTGCCGAGCGGCAATGTAGCGATCGAGCCAGCCGCTGGTGTTCGTGATGATCATTGCGTGCTCCTCACACCGAAGCATCGAGCCCTGGGGGCAGATGTCCGCCGCGCCGAATACTGTGGAAAGCACATAGGAAGCTTGGGGAGGCAGGAAAAGCCCTAAAATAGCAGACCGTGTCATGACGTTTTTGCATGGCTTGTGCCGAGGTCGCGAACGCGCGCGACCGCTCCTGTGACACTCCGGGGGGCGTCCCAGCCAAGCCGATCAGCGAACGAGCGACGATCCGTGCGGCGGCAGCGGTATAGTCCGGCCGAACAATGTGAGAACGGGATCCATCCGACCATGACGCCACCGCTCCCCCGAATGCTGGGTCTTGCGCGATTCTTGTTTGCCAACGGGCACTTGTCTCTGGTGGAGGAAGTGTTGTGGATGGCGCTGGCCGCTGCGCCGTCCGACCGTCGCGTCGTCCTTCTGCTGGTCAAGATGCTCGCCGATCAGGGGCGCCATGATCACGCGATCGCCACGGGTGACGACTGGATCGCCAAACATGGTCTGTCGTCCGAGTTGCTGGAGATCCTGACCCGTTGCCACGTGGCGCGCGGTGGCGCCGGCGTCGCCGCCGCAGCAAGGCGAACCGTCTTGGCCGCTCCAGACCGGTGCGAGGCCTACCAGCAGCTGGCAGCGGCTCCGGAGCCACACGGCGATGGCCGATCTGGCTTGCAGGCACTCCACTGGTTGACGCCCTGGTTCGTCAAGGACGACCCACGGGCAAGTGTCCTGCTGCACAAGGCCCACGGCGCCGGTCGAGGGGTTTTCGAAAGGCACGCCGCCCGCTTGGCTGCATCCCGTCCGGATCTGCTCTGGACGCCCTATTACCGCGCGATGATTGCCCTGATCGTCGATGGCCAATCGTCGGGACTGGACGATCGCCGGGCGCTTGCCGCCGAGCGTACACCGGCCTTCCGTCAGGCTTCGGTGGACTGTGTGGCGCAATGGATCAACCCGGAGATCCGGGCATTTCAAACCCGACGCGATCTCTTCGCCCACTGCGTATCGTTGATGCAGGGAACGCGGCTCGGGCAGATCGGCCTGTATCTGGAGTTCGGCGTCGCCGAGGGAGCCTCAGCGAGCCGGATCGCGCGGCTGCTCGACGGCGCGCTCCACGCCTTCGACAGCTTTCAGGGGTTGCCGGAAGCCTGGGAGCACGAGGCTGCCGGCAGTTACTCGACCGGAGGGATGATCCCGGATCTGCCGGAGAACGTGCAGGTCCATGTCGGATGGTTCACCGAGACCATTCCAACGTTTCGCCGGCAGCACGCTGGACCCGTCGCCTTCCTGCACGTCGACTGCGATCTATACTCGAGTACCGTCGACATCTTCTCGGGCCTGGGGGATCGCCTGGTCGACGGAAGCGTCGTGGTGTTCGATGAGTATTTCGGCTATCCGGGATTCGAGAACCACGAAATGCGGGCTTTCGACGAGTTCCGGCGGGATGCTGGATGGCAGGCGACGGCCATCGCCATCGGTCCGTTCACCAAGCAGCTCGCGTTCCGCCTGCACCGTTGAGTGTGGCTGGGCGGCACGGGATCCCGGCGCCGGCCGATTACTCACCGATCAGCGCGAACCATTCGTCCTCGCTCAGCGTCGGCACGCCGAGCGCTTCGGCCTTGGCTGCCTTCGAGCCGGCGTCAGCGCCGACGACAACGTAGTCGGTCTTCTTCGACACCGATCCGGCAACCTTCGCACCCAGGCTCTCTGCCTTGGCCTTGGCCTCGTTGCGGCCGATCCGGGTCAGGGTGCCGGTGAACACCACGGTCTTGCCGGCAACCGGGGAATCCGTCGCGGCCGGCGCGGCGAACGCCTCGATCGTCAGTTCAGCGGCGAGATCGTCCAGCACCTCGGCGTTATGCTCTTCGGCGAAGAAATCGGTGAGATCCTTGGCGACCGACGAGCCGATCTGGTCGATGTTCAGCAGATCCGCGTGCGCCTCGCTCTCGGGGTCGTGCGTTGCCGCCATGGCGGTTCGCAGCGCTTCCAGCGTGCCGTAGTTGATTGCCAGCAGCCGGGCGGTCGCCTGGCCGACCTGTCGGATGCCGAGCGCGTAGATGAACCGATCGAGCCCGATCGATCGCCGGTTCTCGATCGCCGTCAGCAGATTGTCGGTGGAGATAGTCTTCGTGCCTTTCTCGCCGATCAGCGCGTCCCGGTGCGCTTTCAGCCGGAAGATATCGCCCGGCCGCTTGATCAGGCCGTCTGTGTAAAACGCGTCGATCTGCTTTGAGCCCAGACCCTCGATATCGAAGGCGTCCCGGCTGACGAAATGTTTCAGCCGCTCGACTGCCTGGGCCGGGCAGATCAGTCCGCCGGTGCACCGCCGGATCGCCTCGCCTTCGGGCTGCTCGGCATCGGAGCCGCATTCCGGGCAGGTCCGGGGGAAGTCGTACTCGACGCTGTCGGGCGGCCGCTTTTCCAGGATCACCCGGACAACCTGCGGGATGACGTCGCCGGCGCGTTGGATCACCACCGTGTCACCGACCCGGACGTCCTTGCGGCGGATCTCGCCCTCGTTGTGCAGGGTGGCGTTCGAGACGGTGACACCCGCCACCTTGACCGGCTCCAGGCGCGCCACCGGGGTCAGGGCGCCGGTGCGGCCGACCTGGATCTCAATCGCCTTCAGGACGGTCTCGGCTTGCTCCGCCTTGAACTTGTGGGCAATCGCCCAGCGCGGTGCGCGGCTGACCATCCCCAGCCGCTGCTGCCAGTCCAGCCGGTCGACCTTGTAGACTACCCCGTCGATGTCATAGGGCAGGGTCGTTCGCCGCTCGCCGATGTCGGCGTAGACGTCCAGCGCGGCCGCTACCGACTCGCAGCGTTTGGACAGCGGGTTGGTGGTGAAGCCCCATGCTTCAAGCTTCTCCAGGAATTCCCAGTGGGTATCGGCGATGTTCTCGCTGATCTCGCCCCAGGAGTACGCGAAGAACCGCAGCGGGCGCGCGGCGGTAATCGTCGGATCAAGCTGGCGCAGCGAACCGGCAGCCGCGTTCCGTGGATTCGCGAAGATCTTGCCGCCGGCGTTGGCCTGGCGCTCGTTCAGGGCGACGAAGTCGTCCTTGGTCATATAGACCTCGCCGCGCACTTCCAGGATCCCGGGAACTCCGGCGGGCAGCGCCGTCGGAACGTCGCCCAGGGTCTCCAGGTTGCGGGTGATGTTCTCGCCCTCGGTGCCGTCGCCGCGGGTCGCTCCGACTTCAAGCCGGCCGTCGACGTAGCGTAGCGATGCCGAGAGCCCGTCGATCTTCGGTTCGGCGACCAGCGCCAGTTCGTCCTCCTCGGCCAGACTCAGGAACCGCCGCACCCGGCGGGCGAACTCATGGACATCCTCGTCATCGAAGGCATTGGCCAGCGACAGCATGGGCCGGGCGTGCCGGACCTTCGAGAATCCCTCCGACGGACCCGGCGCCACCCGCTCGCTCGGGCTGTCCGCAAGCTTCAGATCCGGAAAGCGCTCCTCAATCGCCTGGTTGCGCCGCCGCAGTGTATCGTACTCGGCGTCGGTCAGGACCGGGGCATCCTCGACGTGATACTGCCGATCGGCTGTGGAAATCGCGTCCGAGAGGCGCTGCAATTCAGCCTTCGCCTCGGCATCGGTCAATGCATCAACCGGCTTGCCGGCAGTATCGGCCTCGCCCGTCATCATCCGGCTCCGGCGGCTCGTGATCCAATCGACTGCAAGAGCAGGCTGTCTGCGGCGGCGCGCGCTTCGGTGGTGATCGCGGCGCCCGACAACATCCGCGCGATCTCCTCGCGCCGGGCGCCGGCGTCCAGGGCCTCGACGTTGGTGGTGACGGCGTTGCCGGAAGCGCGCTTCTCGACGTGCCAATGGTGCGCGCCCTGCGCCGCGACCTGGGGGGAGTGCGTGACCACCAGGATCTGAAGGCGTTCGGCGAGCCGGGCCAATCGGTCGCCGACGGCCGCGGCGACCGCGCCGCCGACACCGGAGTCGACCTCGTCGAACACCACGGTCGGCACCGGGCTCGATTCCGCCAGAACCACTTTGAGCGCCAGCAGGAACCGCGACAGCTCGCCGCCGGACGCGATCTTCGACAGCGGTCCCGGCGGGGTGCCGGGGTTGGTCGTGACCCGGAACACCACCGTGTCCAGGCCGCCGGGCCCCCAGCGGGGCTCGTCCAGGCGCTCGACGGCGGTCTCGAACCGCGCCTTCTCCAGTTTCAGCGGTGGCAGTTCCTTGGCGATCGCGGCATCCAGTTTGCCGGCAGCCTTTCCGCGCTTCGCCGACAATGCCTCCGCTTTGGCGATGTAGTCGGCGCGTGCCCGGCGTTCGGCCTCGGCCAGCCCGCCCAGCCCGCCACCTTGACCATCCAACGCGGCCAAACGGTCGACCAGTTCACGATGCAGCAGCGGCAGCTGGTCGGGCTCGATCCCGTGCTTGCGGGCCAGATCGCGCAGCTCGTGCAGGCGGTCGTCGACCTCGGTCAAACGTCCGGAATCACCTTCGATGTCCTCGGCGGCCGACTGGATCTCGATCACCGCCTCCTGGATCTCCGCCGCGGCGCGGTCGAGGGCCGCGACGGCGGCGGTCAGGCGGCCGCCGGCCTTGTCGACCACCCGGTCCAGGGCCCGCTGCGCCTGCGCGACCGCGCTGTCGGCGCCGCTGTCCGAGGTGCCGTCGCCGGTCAGGGCATCGGCCGCGGCGTTCATGGCCGACAGCACGGCTTCGGCGTTGGCCAGCACCGTGCGGGTCTCGGTCAGTCGCGATTCCTCGCCCTCGGTCGGACGCATGCGATCGAACTCGTCGACCGCATGGCGCAACCAGTCCTCGTCGGCGCGCGCCTTCTCCATCGCGGCCCGTGCCTTGGCATGGCGGTCCGCGGCAACGCGCCAAGTCTCCCAGGCGGCGTGTACCGCCAGGACATCGGCCGACAATCCGGCAAGGGCATCCAGGGTTTCGCGATGCGTGCCCGGGTCCATCAGTCCGCGCTGGTCGAACTGGCCCTGGACCTCGACCAGAGCGTCGCCGAGCCGTCGCAGCAGGGCGACACTGGTCGGCTGGTCGTTCACATAGGCGCGCGACCGCCCATCGGCCGTCACCACGCGGCGCAGGATCAGCGCGCCGTCGCGCGGCTCCAACTCGGCCTCGGCCAGGATGGCGTCGACGGGATGGCCGGGCGGTGGATCGAACGCGGCGGTGACACTGGCTTGTTCGCGACCGTGGCGGACCAGACCGGAGTCGGCGCGGGCGCCCAGCGCCAGCCCAAGCGCGTCCAGCAGGATCGATTTGCCCGCCCCGGTCTCACCGGTCAGCACTGACAGGCCTGGCGCAAACGCCAGATCCAGCCGGTCGATCAGCACCACGTCCCGAATCGCGAGCGCGGCGAGCATGGATCAGAACGGACCGATGCCCCAGCCGAGCCAACCCTTGTCGCTCTCGGCTTCGGAGCGGGGCTCCCCGTTGGTCGCCAGCGCGTACGCGTCCTGGTACCACTCGGTTCCCGGGTAGTTGTAGCCGAGGACCGCCGCGGTCCGCTTGGCCTCGCCGGTCAGGCCGAGCGCCGTGTAGGCCTCGGTCAGGCGAAGCAGGGCTTCCGGCACCTGGTCGGTGGTGTCGAACTGTTCGACGACTTTCTGGAACCGGTTGATCGCGGCCAGATACTGGCCGCGCTCCAGATACCAGCGGCCAATCGCCATCTCTTTGCCCGCCAGGTGGTTGCGGGTGAGGTCGATCTTCAGGCGGGCATCGCGGGCGAACTTCGAGGTCGGGAAGCGCTTGATCACTTCGTCGAAGCTTTCCAGCGCTTCCTTGGTCAGCTTCTGGTCCCGGCCGACGTCGACGATCTGTTCGTAGTAGCACAGACCCTTCAGGTAATAGGCGTAGTCGACGTTCGGATTGGAGGGATTGAGCTGGATGAAGCGGTCGAGGGCGTTGACCGATTCGGTGTAATTGTTTGCTTGGTAGAGCGAGTAGGCGGCCATCAACTGGGCCTGCGTCGCCCAAACCGAATAGGGGTGCTGGCGTTCGACCTCGTCGAACAGCGGGGCTGCCTTCTTGAACTCGCCCTTCAGCGCGGCCTCGTAGGCCTCGTTGTAGATCTGCTCGACCGGGCGGTCGACATAGGGAGTCTCGTCATCGGTACTGCAGGCCCCCAACGCGGCGAGCAGAAGCACGGCGGGCAGCGCGGAGCGGAGAAGCGGCGTCATCAGCATCCAGGTGGCGGTCCTGTCGGGGCGCACAATCGACCGGAACATACGGCGAGCGGCGGCCGGAGGGAAGGGGCGGTGCGGGAGCCCCCGGGCTTCCGTGTCGATCGGGCTAGCGCCCCCAGCGGGCTGCGGCAGCATCATCGCTCTCGCGAGCGTCGACCCACTGCTCTCCGTCCTGGGTCTCCTCGAGTTTCCAGAACGGTGCCTTGGTCTTGAGCCAGTCGATCAGAAAGGCGGTGGCATCCAGCGCCGCCTGGCGGTGGGCCGACGCGCAGGCGACCAGAACGATGTTGTCGCCAGGTTCAAGCCGACCGACTCGGTGAACGATCCGGGTGGCCTGCAACGGCCAGCGTGTGCACGCCTCGGTCTCGATCGCCTCAAGCTGCCGCTCGGTCATTCCCGGGTAATGCTCCAGGGTCATGCCGGCGACCGCGGCGTCCCCGGCAATATCCCGGACCAGACCGACGAAGACCCCCAGGCCACCAATTGCGTGATCGCCGGCGGTCATCTGGACCAGTTCGGCACCGATGTCGAAATCCTCTTCCTGCACCCGGACGGACATGCTGGCCTCTCAACCCCCGGTGACCGGCGGGAAGAACGCCACTTCGTCTCCCGGCGCCACCGGATGATCCGGCTCGACATACTCCTGATTCACCGAACAGCGGATTGCGCGGGTGTCGGCAAACGCCTCGGCGTAACCCGGTCCGCGGGTCCGCAGCCAGTCAACCAGCGTGCTGATCGTCGACACCTCGGGCGGCGGGGTCACGGTCTCATGCCCGATCCCGATGCGCTGCCGTACCCAGGCAAAATACAGAACCTTCATCGCATCACCTCGCTGAACGGCAGATAGGCGGCGGTGTCGCCTTCGGAAAGTCCCAGCGCGTCATCGGCCAGTTCGATCAAGCCGTCGGCGGCCACCAGCGAGGACAGGACCCCCGCACCCTCACTGCCCGCGCGCCGGGCGATTGGCAGGCTGCCGGCAACCGGGTCAATCCGGACGCGAACGTACTCGCGCCGCCCCGCCTTCTTCTTGTAGGCGAACCCCGCCCGGACCGGATACCGGGGCGGGGTCGGCACGTCGGCTCCGGCGAGAGCCAGCAGGATCGGCCGGGCCAGATGCAGGAACGTGACGACGACGGCCACCGGGTTTCCCGGCAGCCCAAGGAACGCGGTGCCCCTGACGACACCCAACGCCACCGGCCGACCGGGCTTGATGGCCAGCCGCCAGGCATCCAGCTGGCCCTCGGCTTCGACCGCCGCCCGTACATGGTCTTCCTCACCGGTCGACACGCCGCCGGACGTGATGATTGCATCGTGGCTGTCGGCGGCCGCGGCCAGCGCGGTTCGAATGGTCTCGCCATGATCCGCCAGGATCCCAAGATCGGTGACCGAACAGCCGAGTCCGCGCAGCAAGGCTTTCAGGGTGTAGCGGTTGGAATCATAGATTGCGCCGGCTGAACGGTCGGTACCCGGCTCACGGACCTCGTCGCCGGTGGAGAACACCGCGACGCGCAAGGCCGTGCGGACCGGAAGCGTGGTATGGCCGATCGAGGCGGCAAGTCCGATCTCCGGCGGGCCGAGCCGCCGACCGCTACGCAGGATGGTGGCGCCGGCCTTTACATCCTCGCCCGCGAACCGCCGGTTGGCGCCGCGCCGGATGCCGGGCGGAAACACCACGCTGTCCCCGTCGACCCGGCAGTCTTCCTGCATGAAGACCGTGTCGGGCCGGGTGTCGTCGCCGGACGGCATCGGTGCGCCGGTGAAGATCCGGATGGTTTCGCCGCGACGCTGCGCCCGGTCCAGGTGCCGGCCGGCGGCTACCCGGCCGCCGATCGGCAACCGGGTCTCTCCATCGCGGTTGAGGTCGTCGTGATAGACCGCCCAGCCGTCGACCGCGGAATTGTCGTGCGGCGGAACGTCCAGACCGGAAATCACGTCGGCGGCCAAGATCCGTCCAAGCGCTGCATCCAGCGGCTGCGCTTCGATACCTGTCACCGGCGCCAGCCGGGCGCGCACGCGTTCAAGCGCGGCTTCCACCGGTATCAGGCCGCCTTCGAAGGCGAAGCAATCGTCGGTCAGTTGAACCATGGGGTCAGACTAGCAGGGCTGTGGCGTCGACGGCACGGGTATCGACCAGGTCTGCAATGCCTGCAATATCGTCCAGGCCCAGGACCGGACGGGAGCACTCCGGTTGGGGAGTGTCGCTCGCCACCGCGACGATCGCGGCGTCGGTCGGCCATAGCGGCGGCTTGCCCACCGATGCCCGGTAGACCTCCAGCTTGGCGTGGCTGTCGCGCTTGAAGCCTTCGATCAGGACGAGGTCGACTGGCGCCATCCGTCCCAGCAACTCGGCAAGCGTCGGCTCGGGCGCGTCCCGCAGCTCATGCATCAGGGCAAACCGCATCGCCGAGCCGATCATCACCTCGGTGGCACCGGCAGCGCGATGCTCAAAACTGTCCTTGCCGGGCTGGTCGACGTCGAACGCATGATGGGCGTGCTTGATTGTAGACACGCGTCGGCCACGCCCGATCAGTTCCGGAATCAGCCGGCACAGCAACGTCGTCTTGCCGCTGCCGGACCACCCGGCCAGCCCGAACACGCGCATGGCATTTCCTCGCCGGATCTTTACCCCATATTTAAGGGTTCATGGTTACGGTTGTCCCGTTCTTAGCGCAAATATACGCTCGCGCGCGTGCCCGAAACCCCGGAGCGTTGATTGAAAGCCTTGTTCAAGCGGATCGTTACCAAAATTATGCGCCAGGCCAAGAAGATGGCGCTGACCGACGGCGTGATCGCCCGGTCGATGGCCCTCGGAATGGTGGTTGGCTTCTCCCCGACCGTCGGCCTCCAGATGGTCCTCTGCCTGCTGATCATCATTCCGATCAACCGAATCGCCGGACGGTATCTGTTCGACATGGTGGTGGCGGTGGTGGGTTCGCTGGTGGTCAATCCGCTGACCATGGTGCCGACATACACGCTCTATTATTTCATCGGTTGCCGCGCCATCGCCTGCTCGGCAGTGATGGAGTTCCAGTCGGAAGACCAGGTGCATCAGGTTATCGGCACGCTCGGTTCAGGCGCGTTCGCGATCTTCATCGGCAGCATCCCGTTCATGCTGGTGGGTTGGCCGGTGGGCTATTGGATTGGCCGTCAGATCGAACGCTTCCTGGAACGCCGGGTCGCGCTGCGCAAGTCACGTATGGTCGCGGCGGCTCGCGAGCGCCGGCGGCTCGGCCGCGAAGTAGCGACCGAGAACGGCTGAGGCATTCTGTTCCGGCCGAACCCTGTCGGGTAGCCCAGTGGCGCTGCCATCGAATGTTGTGCAACTCTGCCTCGACTGGTGTCGGCTCGAGGGCTATGTACACTGGGACCGTTTACCAAAGCGCTCGCTTTCGGCACCACGGAGACCCGAGCGTCATGCTCGTCCACCTGCCTAATCTGCTCACGCTGTCCCGGATCGTCGTCCTGCCGCCGCTGATCGCCTGCTTGTGGATCGGCGGGGAGACCTTCCGCTGGGCGGCCCTGGCGTTGTACGCCCTCGCCAGCATCACGGACTATTTCGACGGCTATCTGGCGCGAACGCTGGACGTACAGTCGGCGTTCGGCCGGCTGCTCGACCCGATCGCGGACAAGTTGCTGGTCGGGGCCTGCCTGCTGATCCTCAGTGCGCTGGGCTATATCGAGGGCTGGACGGTACTGGCGGGGCTGGTGATTCTGCTGCGCGAGATCCTGGTCTCGGGCCTGCGGGAGTTTCTGGCCGAGATTCGTGTCGGTATGCCGGTCAGCGGGCTAGCCAAATGGAAAACCGCGATCCAGATGCTGGCCATCGGCTTTCTGATCATCGGTACCGATGCCCCAGCGTGGACACAGGCCCAGTTGGTCGGTGAGGTCGGGTTGTGGCTGGCGGCGGGATTTACTCTACTGACCGGATGGGACTACCTGCGCTCGGGGCTGAAGCACCTGGCCAGCGTGGAAGCGGGCCACTCGCCGCAACCGACACCCAAGCCGGAACAGATCTCGCCGTAGCGTTGGCCGGATCCGCGGATCAGCCGTCTTCGTGGAAGAAGTCATAGACCCGCTTGGCCACGGCGGTGCTGATGCCATCCACCGCGTTGAGATCGGCGAGTCCAGCCCGGGCGACACCTCGGGCGGAGCCGAAATGGTGAAGCAGGGCCTTCTTTCGGCGCGCTCCGATGCCGGAGATCTCGTCCAGCGGGTTGCCACCCAGCGCCTTGGTCCGGCGTGCCCGGTGGGTCTCGATGGCGAACCGGTGGGCCTCGTCGCGCAGGCGCTGCAGGAAATAGAGAACCGGATCGCGCCGCTCCAGCATGAACGGCTCGCGGTCCGCCATGAAGAAGCGCTCGCGACCGGCGTCACGGTCCGGACCCTTGGCGATTGACGCAACCGGCAGGTCGTCGATCCCCAACTCGGCGAAGACCTCATGCGCGATGGCCAGGTGCGCCGCCCCGCCGTCGATCAGCACCAGATCCGGCCAGGTTCCGGACTTCCGTTCCGGATCCTCCTTCAACGCCCGGGCGAACCGGCGGATCAGGACCTGTCGCATCATCGCGTAGTCGTCGCCGGCCTCCAGCTGGTCCACCCGGACGTCCTGTGCCCCGTCGTCGACATTGCGGATGTTGAACTTGCGGTACGCGGACTTGATGAAGCCTTCGGGGCCGGCAACGATCATCCCGCCCACCGAGTTGGTGCCGCCGGTGTGGGAGTTGTCGTAGACCTCGACCCGATCGGGTGTGGCCTCCAGGCCGAACACCTGTGCGACACCTTCCAGCAACCGCCGTTGCGAGGCGCTCTCCGCCATCCGCCTGCCAAGGGCTTCCCGGGCGTTCAACGTGGCGTGCTCCATGAGCTTCCGCTTCGAGCCGCGCTGCGGAGCCAGCAACTCGACCTTTCGTCCGGCACGGGTCGACAATGCCTCGGCCATCAGGCTCGCCTCGGGCACCGGGTGGGACACCAGGATCAGCCGTGGCGGAGGCTTGTCGTCGTAGAACTGGCCAAGGAACGCCGACAGGACGTCGCCATCCTCGGTTTCCTTGTCATGGCTTGGAAAGTACGCCCGGTTGCCGAAATTGCTGCCGGCCCGGAAGAAGAATACCTGGATGCAGGTATGCCCGCCCTCGCTGTGCAGGGCGATCACGTCGGCCTCCTCGATGCCGTCGACGTTGATGTCCTGGTGGGCCTGGATCGCCGTCAGCGCCCGGATGCGGTTGCGGTAGATCGCGGCGGTCTCGAATTCCAGCGCCTCCGCCGCCTCCTGCATCTTGACGGCCAACTGCTGCTGGACGTCGTGGCTGCGTCCGGTCAGGAAGCGCCGCGCCTCGTCGACCAGTTCGGCGTACTCGGCCTGCTCGACGAAACCGACGCATGGCGCGCTGCACCGTTTGATCTGGTACTGCAGGCAGGGGCGGGTGCGGGCCGAAAACACCGAATCGGTGCAGTTGCGCAGCAGGAATGCCCGCTGCAGGGCGGCAATCGTCCGGTTGACCGCGCCGGCGGAAGCGAACGGCCCGAAATAGTCGCCCTTGCGGGAACGCGCGCCGCGGTGCTTGACGATCTGCGGGTAGACGTGGTCGCCGGTCATCAGGATGTGCGGGAACGACTTGTCGTCGCGCAGGAGCACGTTGTAGCGCGGCTTGAGGCGCTTGATCAGGTTGCTCTCGAGCAGCAGCGCCTCGACCTCGGTATGGGTCGTCACCACCTCCATGCGGGTGGTTTCGCTGATCATCCGGAAGATCCGGTTCGGAAGCTTCGCCGGGTGCGTGTAATTGACCACCCGCTTCTTCAGGCTGCGGGCCTTGCCGACATACAGAACATCGCCGTCTTCATCGAGCATCCGGTAGACACCCGGCGCCGCCGGCATCGTGCGGAGATGCTCCCGGATTACAGAGACCCCGCGCTCGATATCCGGTTCCGTGCGACGCCGTCGCCGGGCGCGTTCGGTTCCGGTCGGCGGATCGATGAAGCCACTGTCGCTCATGGCACCGTGATGGGCATGCTCCGGGTCCGCGTCAAGCGTTGGGGCATGTCTGCGGCGGTTCCCGGTAATCCACGGCATCAGTGGAAAACCATGTGGAAAACCCGTGGGGCCAAACCCCGAGGCCTAGGACTCCGTGGTGATTCACATCATTGCACATTTTTTAATCAGTCTCTCTAACCAATTGAAAACAAACAACTCAAGCGAGATCGAATATTAAGATCCTTTTACAATCAGGTATTTCCTTGACAGTAGTGTTACAGCGGCGGAGGGCTCGACGCCATGTGAACAACTCCACCGCTCTAGCGCAGGTTTGAGGTCAATAGACCCCGAAACGACCGGATCATCGCTCAGAATCAAACACTGATGATACGGATGCCGGCGGAGCCGTCACCGGCCCAAAGTCAGTCTCGAGGCGTGCTGTCCGAAGGCGGCGCCCACCACAGATGCTGCCCGCCGTCCACGGCGATCATCTGGCCGGTGATCGAACGTGCGTCGGCCAGGAATGCCACGGTGTCTGCAATCTCCGTGGGTTCGGCCGCGTGACGCAGCGGAACCGAAGCGGCCTGGGCGTCGAACTCGCTTGTTGCTTGTCTGGCATTCGCGAGCGTCGGTCCCGGCCCGACCCCGCAGACCCGGATCCGTGGTGCCAGGTCGAGGGCCAGGGTCTGCGTGAGGCTCCACAGGGCGGCTTTCGTCACCGTGTACGACAGGAAGTCCTCGGTCGGATTCCAGACCCGCTGGTCCAGGATGTTCACGATCGCGCCGTCGCAGTCGTCGGGAAGCAGGGCTGCGAAGTTCTGCATCAGGATCACGGGTGCGCGCAGGTTGGACGCCATGTGGCTGTCCCAGCCGGCGCGGGTCACGGTCGACAGCCGGTCAGGCTCGAACACCGACGCGTTGTTGACCAGCAGGCCGATCGGACCAAGGACGTCGGTTGCCGCTGCCAGCAGCGGCTGTACCTGGTCCTCTTGCGACAGGTCGGCTGCGAGGGTGGTGGCCTTCACGCCCAGCCGCCGGATTTCTTCCGCGGTGGCCTCAGCCTCGTCCCGCGACAGCCCGTAATGGATGGCAATGTTCCAGCCGCCTTGCGCCAGCCGGAGGGCAATCGCCCGGCCAACGCGCCGTCCGGCGCCGGTGACGAAGGCGGTACGTGGAATCGGGTTGGGGACTCGCTGGATCATGGCCACAGCCTGGACAGCTTGAGAGCGGCGTCAAGCCGCAAGACGGCGATGATCAATTGGCTGCAATGTCGAACGCGGCGGCCCAGGCGCCGGCCGGCAGAAACTGGTTGGTGATGAACAGCACGTAGGTCATGAAGAACACGATCGCCCATGGCCGGTTGAACGCCGGGAGACGAATCGCCAGCGCAACGAACGCGACCGTCACCGCCGCCATGATCCACAGGTCGGCCGACATGATCTCCGGCGGTATCGGCAGCGGGGAGACCAGCGCGACCACGCCCAGGATGCCCAGCGTGTTGAAGATGTTCGAGCCGATGATGTTGCCCAAGGCCACATCGGAGTGCCGACGCATCGCCGCGACAACGGTGGTCGCCAACTCGGGCAGCGAGGTACCGACAGCAACCACGGTGATGCCGATCACGGTCTCGGAGATGCCGGCGATGCGGGCCACCATGATCGCGCCGTCGACCAGCAGCCGGGCGCCGGCGATGACCGCGATCAACCCACCCAGAGTGTAGGCGACGCTGCGCCACATGCTGGTCGGCAACTGGTCGAACTCGGCCACTTCCTTGGCGTGCAGGCTCTCGGGCCCGGCCCGGCGTTCCTCGCGGTAGCAGTACAGCAGGTAGCCGACCAGCATGGCCAGCATCAGGACGGCATGCCAGCGCTCGATCACGCCGTGAATGCCGGCGGCGACGAACAGCACGGTGGCAAGCACCAGCACCAAGCCGTCGCGGCGCAGTGGTGCGCCGCGGCACACGAAGGGCGTCACCACACCCACGGTTCCGATCATCAGCAGGATGTTGGCGATGTTGGACCCGACGACATTGCCGATCGCGATCCCCGGCGAGCCATGCAGCGCCGCCTTGAGGCTGACAAACAGCTCCGGGGCCGAGGTGCCGAAGGCAATCACGGTCAGGCCGATGACGTGGGGACTGATGCGGGCCCGGCGCGCCATTGCGACTGCCCCGCGAATCATTACTTCTGCACCGAGCAGGAGTAGGACGAGACCCGCGAATATCCAGGCTGCGGACATCATGAGCGCAGCACGCGCTCTGCGCCCCTAGGCCATGCACAATTCTTTATGTCTCGTCGGTTGTCGATGAGCATCGCGGGTCAAGGTCGAGGGGGCGACGTAACGCAACGTCAGCATTCCACAAGGTGTGGTGATTCTCCGCCATATTTCAATGCGCATATAATGGAATTCGTCTGATGTCTGGCCGGACGCCGGCCGTCGGAGTACGGTTTGAGGGTCCCGTGACGGCTGGAGGATATCGGTGGAGAGCCTGCTGAGTGCGTTCGGCGGGCCGTCTGGTGACGGGCACGCCGGCACCGTCGGCGATGCCTTGGTTTTCCTTGCAGCGGCAGTCCTGGTGGCGCCGCTGCTGCGCCGGCTGAAGTTCAGCCTCGTGCTCGGCTATCTGGCTGCCGGTGCGGTGATCGGCCCTCACGCTCTAGGCATGGTCGACGATGTCGAGGCGACGCGGGAGCTTGCCGACATCGGCGTGGTCTTCCTGCTGTTCGCGATCGGGCTGGAGCTGTCGCTCGAACGACTGAAGGTCATGCGTCGCCTGGTGTTCGGCCTCGGTGCGGGGCAGGTGATGGCCACCGGGCTCGCGGTCGGCATTGCCGGGATCGCGCTGGGTTACGACGCCGCGACCAGCGCCGTGGTCGGCGCTGCGCTGGCGTTGTCGTCAACCGCCTTCGTGCTTCAGCTGATGGCAGAGCGCGGGGAACTGGCGACCCGTCAAGGCCGGGCGGCGTTCGCGGTTCTGCTGTTCCAGGACCTCGCCGTGGTCCCGATCCTGGTGGTGGTGCCTCTGGTCGCACGGGGCGGTGACACCGAGTCGATCGCCATCGCCCTCGCGTTGACACTGCTGAAGGCCGCAGTTGCGCTTGCGGTCATCGTGGTCGCCGGGCGGCAACTGCTGCGGCCGCTGTATCATGTGATCGCCACGGCCAACGCGCCGGAAGTGTTCACCGCCATGACCCTGCTGGTGGTTCTCGGAATCGGTTGGGCGACCCAGATGGTCGGCCTGTCGATGGCGCTGGGCGCGTTCCTGGCCGGGCTGCTGTTGTCGGAGAGCGAGTTCCGGCATCAGGTGGAAGCCGATATCGAGCCGTTTCGCGGCATCCTGCTCGGCCTGTTCTTCATGACCGTCGGCATGACCATCGACCTGGGCCTGGCGATCCGCGAGTTCGGCGGGGTGCTGATCTTCCTGGTCGGCTTCGTGGGCCTGAAGCTGCTCATCGTCGTTGGCATAGGGCTGGCGATCCGGATGCCGTTCGCGGCGGCGATCCGGACCGGGGCTTTGTTGGCACAGGGCGGCGAGTTCGCCTTTGTGATCCTGGGCCTTGCCGACACCCATTCCCTGATGCCCGATGGGTTGAGCGACCAGCTGTTCCTGGTCGTCGCGATCAGCATGGCAACCACCCCGGTGGTCGTGTGGCTAGCCGGTCGGGTCGGAGATCTGCTCGAGCATCGCCAGAACCAGTCGATGGGAGCCGGCGATGACGGTGGCTCCACCGAGTGGGAGGATCACGTGATCATCGCCGGCTTCGGCCGTGTCGGACGCACGGTGGCGCGCCTGTTGGATGCCAAGCTGGTTCCGTATGTCGCTCTGGACACCGACGCCCAGCGGGTTCGCGATGGACGGCGCGCCGGGCAGCCTGTGTTCTACGGCGACGCCAGCCGTCAGGAAGTGCTGCGGCGGCTGGGAGGTGAGCGCGCCCGCGCGGTGGTGGTGACCCTGACGACGTCTGGGCTGGCGGTAGACCGCACCGTGACCTACCTGCATGCGCGGTTTCCGGAACTGCCGATCTACGCCCGGGCCCGTGACGCGGTGCACGCCCGGCGGCTGGAGGAACTGGGCGCGGAAGGCACTGTGCTGGAAACGCTGGAAGCCAGCCTGCAGCTTGGCGGCGAGGTGCTGCGCCGATCCGGCACGGACTGGCAGGATATCGAGGAGTTGATCCGCCAACTCCGCTTCGTCGACGGTATTGCCGAGCCGATCGGCATTCGACCGGGAAGCGATACGGAGAAGTCGGCGCCAACCGACCGGGTGCTGGCCGCTGCGGCCATGGCGGAGGAGGAGGAGGCCGCGGCAGAACGCCCCGAGCGAGAGGAAGAAAGCCCGGCGCCGGCTGAACCGAGTTCCGCACGGTCTGCGGGAGATAGCCCGCCGCCACAAGCTGACGAAACACCCCGCGACAACCGGCCCGAGGCTGCCGCTGCGGTCAGCCCGGCGATCGAAGCAGCGGCTCCCATCGAACCGGATGACGCTGAGCCGCCGGCTGTTGTGCGACAGGCGGAATAGGCCGAGGCAGACGCCCAAGGTTGAGACCGGCGGTGTTACCGCCCCTGTCGCCGCTTGCGGCCGCTGCTGCTGCGGCCCTTCTCCGGCGGACGGCCGCTGGGTGGCTGGATCGGAACTTTCAGCCGAACCACGCCGCCGCGCGGCAACGGCTTGCCGTCGGTGGTGACTCCCAACTCGGCGGCTTCCAGGCGCTTGATCTCGTCGCGCAGGCGGGCCGCGTCCTCGAACTCCAGATCGGCGGCGGCGGCCTTCATGCGCGCCTCCAGTTCCTCGATGATCTGGCGGATCGGCTTGTCGACCAGTTCGCCTTCCTCGGTGCCGGTGTCGACGGTCACGTGGTCGCCGCGTTCGTAGACGC
Organism: Thalassobaculum sp.; assembly: GCF_040219215.1. GTDB lineage: Bacteria > Pseudomonadota > Alphaproteobacteria > Thalassobaculales > Thalassobaculaceae > Thalassobaculum_A. The sequence continues at coordinate 28,335 of NZ_JAVJSX010000012.1, read as the reverse complement.
TGGACAGGATGTCGCCGATGTTCTTCTTCACGCTTTCCGGCGTGATCCCGTTGGCGGCGTTGTACTCGATCTGCTTCTGACGGCGGCGCTCGGTCTCGCCGATCGCATACTCCAGGCTGGCGGTCATGCGGTCGGCGTACAGCAGCACTCGGCCGTCGATGTTGCGGGCCGCCCGGCCGATGGTCTGCACCAGCGAGGTCTTGGAGCGCAGGTAGCCTTCCTTGTCGGCGTCGAGGATGCAGACAAGGGCGCATTCCGGGATGTCCAGACCCTCGCGCAGCAGATTGATGCCGATCAGCACGTCGAAGATCCCGAGGCGCAAATCGCGGATGATCTCGATGCGCTCCAGGGTGTCCACGTCGGAATGGATGTAGCGGACCTTGATGCCAGCCTCGTTCATGTACTCGGTGAGCGCCTCGGCCATCTTTTTGGTCAGCACGGTGATCAGGACGCGATGCCCTTTCGCCGCGGCGTCGTGGCATTCGGCGATCACGTCGTCGACCTGATTCTTGGTCGGTCGGATCTCGCAGACCGGGTCGATCAAGCCGGTCGGGCGCACCAATTGCTCGACGAACACCCCGCCGGTGCGCTCCAACTCCCAAGGTCCGGGGGTCGCCGAGACGAACACCGTCTGCGGCCGCATGTCCTCCCACTCCTCAAACTTGAGCGGGCGGTTGTCCAGGCAGGACGGCAGCCGGAACCCGTACTCCGATAGCGTGTACTTGCGGGCATAGTCGCCTTTGAACATGCCGCCGATCTGCGGGACCGTGACGTGGCTCTCGTCGACGATCAGCAGGGCGTCCTCCGGCAGGTACTCGAACAAGGTCGGCGGCGGCTCGCCGGGGTTTCGGCCGGACAGGTAGCGCGAATAGTTCTCAATGCCGGCGCAGGAGCCGGTCGCCTCCATCATCTCCAGATCGAAGGTCGTGCGCTGCTCCAGGCGTTGGGCCTCCAGCAGCTTGCCGGCCCGGTTCAGCTCGTCGAGGCGCTCCTTCAACTCGACCTTGATCAGGCGGTTGGCCTGCTGCAGGGTCGGCTTGGGAGTGACGTAGTGGGAGTTCGCGAACACCCGGATCTGCTCGAGCGCAGCGGTCTTCTCGCCGGTCAGCGGATCGAACTCCTGAATCGCTTCCAACTCGTCGCCGAACAGCGACAGCCGCCAGGCGCGATCCTCCAGGTGGGCGGGGAAGATCTCCAGGCTGTCGCCGCGCACCCGGAAGGTGCCGCGGTGGAAGCTGGCGTCGTTGCGCTTGTACTGCAGTTCGACCAGCCGGCGCATGACGTTGGTCCGGTCGATCGTGTCGCCGACCTTCAACGTCACGATCATGTTGCCGTAGGTCTCGACCGCGCCGATGCCGTAAATGCAGGACACCGACGCCACGATGATCACGTCGTGCCGCTCCAGCAATGCGCGGGTTGCGGAGTGCCGCATCCGGTCGATCTGCTCGTTTACCGAGGATTCCTTCTCCACGAAGGTATCGGTGCGCGGAACATAGGCTTCGGGCTGGTAGTAGTCATAATACGAGACGAAGTACTCGACTGCGTTATGCGGGAAAAAACTCTTCATCTCGCCGTAAAGCTGGGCGGCCAGCGTCTTGTTCGGCGCCAGGATCAGGGTCGGGCGCCTCACTTCCTGGATCACATGGGCGATCGTGAAGGTCTTGCCGGATCCGGTGACGCCCAGAAGGACCTGATCCAGTTCCTGCGCCTGCACGCCGGCGATCAGGTCGGCGATGGCGCGCGGCTGGTCGCCAGCCGGTGCGAAGTCCGACACTACCTGGAATGGAACACTGGCATCCTGGCGGGCCGCGTTCGATTTGAGGTCTGGGGCGACCGCGCCGGGGAGCGGGGCCGGCCGTTCGCGCTCGGCGGTCTGGGTGCTCATGACCGGGAACATAGTGCGAACGAAGCTGGCTTGGAAGCCCTCTTTCGGCGAATCCCCGACTCGCTAGTCGTAGTGCCGCAGGACCAGATCGAGCAGGGCACGCTGCTGGTCGGTCGAGGCGCCATCGGTGCGGAACCGGACATGCAGCCGATCGTCGTCGGTGGCGACCACTTCGGCCTCTATCCAGCCGACCGGCGGGACCGCGACACGCAGCAGGGTTCCGGCGGGCAATCGCTCGTCGGTCACCATGCCGACCCCGCCGACCGAGATGTCGACGATGACGGCATCGACTTCCCGGCCATCAACCATCAAGGCCGTTCCGATCGATTCCGGCACACGCAGGTGGTGGCGTCGCGACTCCGGGGTCGGGCTGTCCAGCGCGAGGCGGAGCAGGCCGATCTCATGGGCGGCGTTGCCCAGTTCCTCGACGATCGACTGGTCCGAGGTTCGCGTCAGCACCGCGCGCAGATGCTCCTGCACGACGGACAGGCGGTCCGACAGTGACTGCGTGGCCTCGGTGCGGTCATGCATGCAAGCCTCCTGCCCGATGTCAGATCTTGGCGAACTTTGAGAGCGCCTCGCGGAAGCTCAGGCCCTTGGCGATCTCGTCCTCGGCCTGCCGGTCGTCGGCGGCGAACTGGGCCGAGAGCTGAAGGATGCGCTCGGCATGCTCGACCGGCAGGACGCAGATCCCGGATCCGTCCGCGACGATCAGGTCGTCGGGGCGAATCAGCACTCCCTCGATGGTGATCGGCTCGCCAATAGCCTCGACCCTGATGCGGGTCTTGCCCGGGGTCGGGACCACGTGGCGGGCGAACAGCGGGAACCGGAACTGCTGCTGTTCCTCCCAGTCGCGGACGCCGCCTTCCACGAGCAGCCCGGCGATGCCCTTCACCTGCGCCGCCCGGCTGGCCATGCCGCCCCAGGTGGACACCGGGTGGCCGCCGTTGTCGACCACGATGACTGAACCGGCCGGAGCGGCCTCGATCATGTGTCCGACCTTGAAGTCCTCGACCGGGAAGCTGCCGCGCACGCCGGTGCGTTCGCGGACGGTGACGGCGGGACCGATCGCCTTGGTGCCCGGCACGACGGCGCGCAGGCCGACGATAACCCCGTGCAGGCCGAGGTCGTCGAGCGCGTTGGCAATCGTGCTGGTGGCAATGTCCGCGAACCCGCGGCGCAGGGCGTCAACGTCCAAGATCGTCTCCTCCATCTTCTCCACGAAGCATAGCCCGGCTCGGGGGTGGGGCGTCCAGCGCGGCGGTCGTGCCGGCCGGACGTTGAGCTTTCGCCAGGATGCCCGTGCGACTATACGCTGAGGTTTACGACGACGACATCTCAAGGAATTCAGAATGCTGCTTCCCGACGGCTACAGCGATCTTCCGGCTGACAAGCTTGCCGCCATCGTGACGTCCCTGCAGATGACCTCGCGCCCCGCACCACGGGCGGAGCGGGCTGGCGACGGCTGGACCTTGCGAAAGGTCGATCACCCGGATGTCGATTGGTACCGGGACCTGTACCGGCGGATCGGCGAGGACTGGCTGTGGTTCTCGCGGGCGTCGATGCCGGCCGACACGCTGACCGCGATCATCCATTCACCGGATGTGGAGGTCTACGCGTTCGCGAATGACGGCGTCACCCAGGGGCTGGTCGAGCTTGACTATCGGACGTCCGGGGAATGCGAACTGGCGTTCTTCGGGCTGACCAAGGACGCCGTGGGCTCCGGCGCGGGCCGGTGGCTTATGAACCGTGCGATCGAGCGCGCATGGGCGCGGCCGATCCGGCGGTTCTGGGTGCACACCTGTACGCTCGACCATCAGGACGCGCTGGCGTTCTATGTCCGCTCCGGCTTCGTGCCGTTTCGAAGGCAGATAGAGATCGCCGACGACCCGCGGCTGACCGGCGCGTTCTCCCGGGACGCGGCACCGCATTTCCCGGTCATCGAGGCGGGCTGAGGCGGAGGGGCTTGACGCCGGGAACCCAGCGGCCTCCCGGACATCACCCGGTTCGGATTCGCCGGACGAACTCGCCGACTTCGCGCTCCAGCGTATCCGTGGAGGTGGCCAGTTCCCCGCACATCTGCAGGACCTCGGCGGCTCCTTCGCCGGTGCGCTCGGAGGCGGCCGAGACCCCGGCAATCCCGCCGGAGACCTGAGCCGCACCCGAGGCGGCCTGCTGGGTGTTGCGGGCGATCTCCTGGGTGGTGGCGCCCTGCTCCTCGACCGCCGAGGCGACCGCGGTGTTCATCTGTTCCAGGGACCGGACCACGTCGGCGATCGCCTTGATGGTGGTGACCGCGTCGCGGCTGGCGGACTGGATCTCCTCGATCTGGGACCGGATCTCTTCGGTGGCCTTGGCAGTCTGGCTGGCCAGGCTCTTCACTTCCGATGCGACGACCGCGAAGCCCTTGCCGGCATCGCCGGCGCGCGCTGCCTCGATCGTGGCGTTGAGCGCCAGCAGGTTGGTCTGCTCGGCGATATCCTGGATCAGCGTGATGACATCGCCGATCTGCTGCGCCGTCGCTGCCAGCGCCTGCACTCGTCCGTCGCCGCGCGCGGCCTCCTCGGAGGCCTGACGCGACATCTGGGCTGCCCGGTCGACTTGCTGGGCAATCTCGCTGACGGTCGCTGCCAACTCCTCGGCCGCTGCCGAGACCGCCTGGACATTGGAACTCGACTGCTCCGACGAGCCGGCAACCAGGGTCGCCTGGGAGCGCGCCTCGTCGGTCGCGTTGGACATGCCCTCGGCCCGGTTTCGAACCTCAGCGACATACCCGACCAGGCTTTGAACGACCGCCCCGACCGACTGCTCGAAGTTTGCAGCCAGATCGTCCATCGATCGCCGCTTCTCCGCTTCCGCGCGGCGCGCGGCTTCGTTCTGCTCGCTCTCCATTCGCCGCATGCGCTGGGCGTTCTCCTTGAAGACCTGTACCGCCTTGGCGATCTCGGCGATCTCGTCCTTGCGTGCCTGCCCCGGAATGTCGACGTCCAGGTCGTTGTCGGCGAGCCGACGCATCGAGCCGGCCATGGCCTGGATCGGCCGGGTGAGGCCGCGTCCGAGGACGACCGCGATCAGCAGGGCCAGCACGACCGCACCGCCGGTCGCGGCCTGTATGACCGTCTCGGCAAGTTGTCCTTCACGGCTGCGGGCCGCCGAGACCTGATCGACCGCGGTTCGAATGGAGGCCAGGACCTCCGCCGTCGCCGTCTTGATGGCTTCCGATGCCGCCAGCCGGTCGGCCAGGGTGGTGTTGGCGGCTTCGAGGGCGGTCCGGTAGGCCTCGAGCAACCCGGTCAGATTGGTCAGGGCTTCGTGTGTCGACGGTTCGGTCGCCATCGCTCCGAGTGTCGAGAAGTCGGCGCGGATCTGGTCGATGCCGCCTTGGGCGTCCGTCATGGCGCCCGGCGCTCCGCTGGTCTCGAACACTGCATTGACCGATTGCCGGAGCTGCCGGATATCCGCCAGCGCCTTGGTTGCGGCGGTCATCGACCCTACTGAACTGGCCAGGGCGGATGATGCGGCTGCAATGGTCGCCTGGGTTGTCTTGCGGTGATCGTGTTGCCCGCGGGTCGTGAAGAAGGCGGTCTGGCCGATCCGCCGGGAGACCTTGTCGAGCGCCTTCGATGCCTCGGGATCCGACTGGCCCGACGCGACCCAGGCGTCGAACGCCTTCTGATATTCGTCCACGATCTCGACCAGCTTCACGATGATCGGGGCCTCGGGGCCGGTGTTGATCAACTCGTGCAGGCCGCCGGCGGCCTTCGCCATCGCGGCGATCGCCTTGGTCACGGCCGCCTTGGCCTCTTCGTCCCCGTTGCGCAATCGGTAGGTGGCGAACTGGGACTCAAGAGTCGCATGGCCCAACGCTTCGGCGAGGTTGGCTGCGCCGATCCGGCGGTTCTGCTCTGCTGCCGCCTCATCACGCTTGGTGATCAATGCGCGGTAATGCTCCTCCTCGTGGGCCCGAACGGCGTCGGCGACGGATTCCAGCTCGGCGACGCGTGCAAGCAGGTCGCGTCGGGCAGTGGCCGCGGTCTCGGTCAGATCGACAAGGCCGGCGAATGCCGATTCGACCTGCTCGATGCCCTCGGCGACGGCCGTCAGGCCCTCGGCGTCGGCCGTCTCACGGGCGGACTGAAGCTTGTTGCGCACGATCCCGATTCGGGTCGGATCCTGGTTCGCCTGATAGGCGTCGATATCGCCGCCGGTCGATCGGGCGGCCTCTGAGATCGCTGCCATGCGGTCGGCGTTGTCGACGGAGAGGGCGTAGCGCTGCAGGCCCACCCAGCCCGCGGCGCCGAGAACGCCGGTCAGCACCACAATTACCGAGAACCCGATTCCGATACGAGACCCGATCCGCATAGTTCCGACCCCCAGACAATGTCGCCAAATACCGTTGCTTGGCTGCATTGAACCCGGGATCGGGTTAATCGCTGGTTAATTGACGCGAGTAGGGAAGTTATTTTTCTACTTCTAGGATATTTTGCGCTATTTTTAGACTAATCGCATTGGGGTGCTGGCCCTGGCTTCATGACGCCCGGATCCGGGCGAGGAAGTCATGAACCTCCTTGTCCAGGGTCGAGGCGACGCTCGACAACTCACCGCACATGGCGAGCACGGCCGACGCGCTTTCGCCGGTCCGCTCCGATGCGCTGGAGACCTCGACGATGGCGCCGGAGACCTGCGAGCTGCCGGCTGCGGCTTCCTGGGTGTTCCGTGCGATCTCATTGGTCGTCGCGCTTTGTTCCTCGACGGCCGCGGCGACCGCGCCGTTCATGGAGTCGAGTTCGTTGACCGCCTCGCTGATCGCCTGGATCGCGGTGACCGCATCCCGGCTGCTCGATTGGATGTCCTCGATCTGCGATCGGATCTCGTCGGTCGCCTTGGCGGTCTGGCCGGCCAGGGATTTGACCTCGGATGCGACGACTGCGAAGCCCTTGCCGGCATCGCCGGCACGGGCAGCCTCGATGGTGGCGTTCAGCGCCAGCAGGTTGGTCTGCTCGGCAATGTCCTGGATCAGCGTGATCACGTCGCCGATGCGGGTTGCGGTTTCCGCCAGAGCCTGGACGCGGGTGTCGCCGCGTTGCGCTTCCTCGCTGGCCCGCTTGGCCATCTGGGCCGCGCGGCCGACCTGGGAGCCGATCTCGTTGACCGACGCGGCCAGTTCCTCGGCGGCGGCGGAGACCGCCTGCACGTTGGTGCTTGCCTCCTCCGATGAACTGGCGACACCGATCGCCTGCTGGCGAGCCAGTTCCGATGCTTCCGACATGCTCTCGGCCCGGCCGCGAACGTCAGTGATGAAGCCGGTCAAGCCTTGGACGACCGAGCCGACGGACTGTTCGAAGCTGGCGGCCAGTTCCTCCATCACGCGGCGCTTTTCCTCGGCGGCGTGACGGTCGGCTTCCTCTTTCTCGGTCTCGAGTCGCCGCATGCGCTGGGCGTTGTCCTTGAACACCTGAACCGTTCTGGCCATCTCGGCGATCTCATCCGAACGGTCGATCCCCGGAACTTCGACGTCCAGGTCGTCGGCGGCCAGACGTTCCATGACATCCGTCATCGAGCGGATCGGCCGGACGATGCTGCGCACCAGCGCGAAGGCGATCAGGATGGCCAGAAGGGCGGCTGCCGCGGCGCCGGTCCCGATCACGATCCGTGCGAGCCGGCCGTCGGCGTCGCGGCTGGCGGCGAAGGTCGCCACGCCATGGCCGACGACCGTTCCAACCTCCTGGGCGGCGTCGGCAACGGTGGCGGCGGCCTCGGCTTCCAACTCGATCGCTCCGATCATGGCATCGAATGATTTGCGGTAGGAGGTGATTTCATCCTTGGCGAGGTTGAGGGTGTCACGGGTCTCTTCGCCGGTCGCGATGGCCGCCAGTTGGTCGACGTCCGAAGCGAGCGCATCCAGTGCTGCGTTTACCTGCGCGCGTGCGTCTGCTTCGCCGCGACTCTGCACAACCTTGATTTCGGCCAGCGACAACGCGCGGACGTCTGCCACCATCTGAAGCGCGAGGGCGCTGGTGGCGGCCGCCTTCTCGAGGGAATCGGCGGCGGCATCGGCCCTGGCGCGTGCCTTGTTGTAGCTGTCGATCTGGAGGCGCGACACCTCGGTTGCCGCCTGGCGGATATCCTCGGAAACCGAATCCAGTTCGGCGGCTGCCTTGTCCGCCTCGGCGGTTTTCGGGGCGGCCTCGGTCAGTGCCTCGAATGCCTGCCGGTAGCCACTTGCGCCGGTCGCGACCTTGCCGGCCAAGGCTCCGTCCTCGCCGGCACCGGCGGCCTTCTTCAGTTTCAGGGCGGCCAGGAACATGCCCTTGATGGCCGTCCGGGTCTCGTCGGCCTGCTCCTTCTCATTGGTCATCCGGAACAGCGCTTCCTCGCGGCGCGCCGTCAGCATGGCTCGGATCAGCGCCTCGGCGGCCTGGGCACCGGCCAGCCGGTCGTTCTGCAAGGTAGCCGCTTCGGCACGGGCCTGGGCAACGGCACCATAGCGGGACTGCTCCGCTTCACGGATCGAACTGGCGAATTGCTCCAGGTTCAGGGCGTTGAACTCCATGTCGGCGGTAAGGCCCTCAGCCTCGTTGGCCAGCCGAACCAGTTCGGAGAACGCGCCCTCGAACCGTCCGATCGCGTCCGACAGCTTCACCACGCCGATTTCCTCAGCGGCCTGCCGGGCTTCGTGAAGGCTCGAACCGGCACGGACGACGGCACTTTCATCGCGGGTGGCGCGGAACGTCACGGCATCGCTGTTCGCCGAACCGACGCGCTCCGCGATGGCCGCCATCCGGTCGGCACCGTCCACCGACCCTGCATAGCGGTCCAGGCCAAGCCATCCGGCGAGCCCGAGAACCCCGGTCAACACCACCATCGCAGCAAAACCGGCACTGATCTTCGACCCGATCCGCATTGCGCGGTTCCTCCGTAACGTCGTTCCGTTTGTTGGTCGAATAGAAGCGCGGATAAGTTAACAAACACTTTAAGAAACTTAAGATTGTATACAGAGGATATCGCTAACTGGAATAATTGATAATGAATTTTTAAGCATTTCAATGGAATCCTCTGCTTGACGGTCGGTTGGTCAACAACGATCCGCATTAAGAATCACCAGTAAGGAGGAAGATCAGATGATTGGACGCGTGGTCAAGATAACGGCGATGGCGGCAGTGGTTATGGGGTTCACTTCGTTCGGCGCGAGCGCCAACGACTATGCACCGCAGATCACCAAGATGTTCAACGAGCAGGTCAAGCCGTGGTTGAGCGATCCGGTCGTTGTCGATGCCATCAAGGCGCAGAACACCAAGACCGCGTCGTTGAGCGACGCCGATATCGACAAGCTCGACAAGCAATGGCGTGCCGAAGCCAAGGGCGGCGGCGGTCCGCTGGTCAACGAGCTTCTGGGCAATGCACTGTCCAAGTTCCTCGCAGGCAAGAAGGCGGCGGCGAACGGCGTGTACTCCGAACTGTTCGTGATGGACGCCAAGGGTCTGAACGTCGGCCAGAGCGATGTTACCTCGGACTACATGCAGGGTGACGAAGGCAAGTGGCAGAAGACCTATCCCGTCGGACCCGATGCCATGTTCATCGACGAGGTGGAGTTCGACGAGTCGAGCAAGGCGTTCCAGTCGCAGGTCAGCGCCACGATCGTTGATCCGGCCACCGGCAAGCCGATCGGCGCCATCACCATTGGGATGAACGTCGAGAAACTCTGATCGCGCGGGTCGACTGCTGGAGTTTGGGGAGAGGATCCTCAGGCGACTGTCTACAGCTGCGATCGAGCGGGGCTGGCTTCCTGGGGAGGGCCAGCCCCGTTTCTCTTTCGGAATGCCGAAACATTGGCATTCGCGAACTTGCACGGTCTTTGGGCCGGGCGTAGGTTGCCCTTCGTCCGCAATCCGCCAGTCCACGAGGAAAGATCATGGGCATACTTGCCGAACGGCTCAGCCGCGTGAAGCCGTCGCCCACCATTGCCGTCAGCACCAAAGCCCGGGAACTCCAGGCCGCCGGCCAGGACGTGATCGGCCTGGGCGCCGGCGAGCCGGACTTCGACACTCCCCAGCACATCAAGGACGCCGCGAAATCCGCGATCGACCGGGGTGACACGAAGTATACCGCCGTCGGCGGCACGCAGGCGCTGAAGGAGGCGATCTGCGCCAAGTTCAAGCGTGACAACAACCTCGACTACAAGCCGAACCAGATCATCGTCGGCACCGGTGGCAAGCAGGTCCTGTACAACGCATTCATGGCATCGCTGAACCCGGGCGACGAAGTCATCATCCCGGCGCCGTACTGGGTCAGCTATCCGGACATGGCGATCCTTGCGGAGGGTACGCCGGTGTTCGTGGACTGCCCGCAGGAGACCGGCTTCAAGCTGCAACCGGCCGACCTGGAGAAGGCGATCACGCCGAAGACCAAGTGGCTGGTGATGAACTCGCCGTCGAACCCGACCGGGGCCGGCTACACCCGCGAGGACATGAAGAAGCTGACCGACGTATTGCTGCGGCACCCGCATGTCTGGGTGCTGACCGACGACATGTACGAGCAGCTGGTCTACGACGACTTCAAGTTCTGCACGCCGGCCGAGGTCGAGCCGGCATTGTACGACCGGACCTTGACCGTGAACGGCGTGTCGAAGGCGTACTGCATGACCGGCTGGCGGATCGGCTTTGCCGGCGGACCGGCCAACCTGATCAAGGCAATGACCGACATCCAGTCGCAATCGACCTCGAACCCGTCGTCGGTCAGCCAGGCGGCGTCGGTGGCGGCCCTGAACGGCTCGCACGACTTCATCGCCGAGCACAACGAAGTGTTCAAGCAGCGCCGCGATCTGGTGGTCTCGATGCTGAACCAGGCCAACGGCCTGAACTGCCCGACGCCGGAAGGCGCGTTCTATGTCTATCCGTCCTGCAAGGGCGTGATCGGCAAGAAGACTCCGAACGGCAAGGTCATAGGCAACGATTCCGACTTCGTGACGGCCCTGCTGGAGGCGGAGGGTGTCGCCGCGGTGCAGGGCGAGGCGTTCGGCCTGTCGCCGCACTTCCGGATCTCCTACGCAACCTCCACCGAGTTGCTGGAAGAGGCCTGCACCCGGATCCAGCGCTTCTGCGGTTCGCTGCGCTGACAGACCTGGTTCCGGAGGGTTCGGTCAAGGCCGGGCCTGACGCAGTAGCAGACGTGAAGGGGTGCCGGTTTGTCGGCACCCTTTCTTTTTATGGAAGCTTGACGGGATGACGGCGCACCCGACCACCGGATCCGGCGCCAGACTGGTTCGATGGCTGGCCGGTGGCGCCGACATTGCGTCCTCCGACACACCGTCGGCGCGTGCGTATCTGCTGAACGTCGGTAACGGTGCCTGCACGAAGCTTGCCGAGCAGGTGGCAAGCCCGGAACTGGTCCTGCCGTGGCTGCTCGGCGCGCTTGGTGCGCCGACCGGACTGGCCGGATTGCTGGTTCCGGTCAAACAGGCAGGGTCGCTGGCCCCGCAACTGCTGATGTCGGGTGCCATACGGCGGCTGGCGTATCGGAAATGGGCATGGGTTGCCGCCGGCCTGGTGCAGACCGCCGCGTTGCTGGCGATGATTCCGGCCGCATGGCTTTCTCCCGCCGCAGCGGGATGGAGCGTGGTGGGGTTGCTGCTGATTTTCAGCATTGCGAGCGGCTGCGGCTCGATTGCCTTTCAGGATGTGATGGGCAAGACCGTGGCGGAGGGCATCCGGGGACGCTTGCTGGCGAACCGGGCGGCGATCGGCGGCGCCCTCACGCTGCTGGCGGGTGCCGGGATGCGTGCGGGGCTCGGCGACGACGTGGCGGTCGGCTCGCTTCTCACCCTGGTCGGCTCGGCAGCGCTGCTCTGGGCGACCGCGGCCCTGCTGTTTGCGGGAATTCCCGAGCCGGCGGGGGAGAGGGGTGACGGCCGCAGCCCTCTTGAGGAATGGCGCCGCGGACTTCGCTTGCTGCAGGACAGGCCCGGCTTCCGCCGGTTTCTGACGGCGCGAGCGCTGCTGCTGGGAGTCGAGGTGGCGGTGCCGTTCTACGCCCTGCATGCCCACGGCCTGGTCGGCGGTGGCATCGGGGATCTCGGCTACTATGTGCTCATGGTCGGTCTCGCTGGGGTCGTGGCCAGTCCGTTCTGGGGGGCTCTTGCCGATGACTCGGCGCGCCGGGCGATGATCGCTGCCGGAGCGATCGGCGCGGCGTCGGCGGCTTTGGCCATTACCTTGCCGGTGGTCGCGGCAGGTCCCGTGCTGGCGTGGGGGTACGGGGCAGTGTTTCTTTCGCTTGGGATTGCCGTCGCCGGGGTCCGGCTTGGCCGCAAGACCTACCTGGTCAATGCGGCCCCGGAGGACGAACGGCCGTTGTACGTGGCGTTTGCCAATACCTTGGTCGGCCTGCTCGCCCTGGCCGCGGCGGGGCTGGGACTGGTCGCCGAGGTGGTGGGCGTACCCGCGACCATCGTGCTGCTGGGGGCGTTGGCGTTCGTCGCGGCGGGGGCATCCTGGATGATGCCCGAGGCGTCGCGAATGCAGGATGTCGGGTAATCAAATGCGGAGCGGCCCCGATTCGTCTTGCACGCACTGACGGGTCGGGTCGAAGATGACTGCCTCGACGCCGGTCGTCCCGGCGTTCCGACAAAGGCCCTCGGACCAGGGGCGACCACGGGACCACGTGACCCGGGACGCCCCCGCTCGAACCTCGACACGGGTGGCATCACCCGGGCGTACCGAGGGAGAAGCACATGGCAGGGGATACCAACGGCGCCACGCGATGCGCCGTGATCGTTGGACCGTACCAGTCCGGAAAGACGAGCCTGTTCGAAGCGCTGCTTGCCGCTTGTGGGGCAATCCCGCGCAAAGGCTCGATCAAGGACGGCACGACGGTCGGCGACACGGCGCCAGAAGCGCGTGCGCGCAACGCCGGCACCGAACTGAACATCGGGCATGGCCAGTATCTCGGAGACTCCTGGACCTTCATCGACACGCCGGGCAACATCGAATTCGCTCCGGAGGCGCGCTACGCCTGCATGGTGGCGGATCTGGCGATCGTAGTGGTCGATCCGGAAGCCAGTCGGGCGGCGGCAGCGGGCCCGATCCTGAAGTTCCTGGACGATCAGGACATCCCGCATGTCGTGATGATCAACAAGATGGACACCGACAACGAGCGGATCCGTGACGTGCTGGCCGCCCTGCAGGGCTATTCCGCGCGACCTCTCGTTCTGCGTCAGGTTCCGATCCGCGAGGACGAAGCGGTTACCGGCTACGTCGATCTGGTCAGCGAGCGGGCGTACAAGTACCGCAACGGCGAGCCGTCGGCGCTGATCGAACTGCCGGCGACCGTTGCCGAGCGGGAAATCGAGGCTCGCAACCAGTTGCTGGAAACCTTGGCGGATTTCGACGACGAACTGCTCGAGCAGCTTCTGGAAGAGATCGACCCTGACAAGAAGCAGGTCTATGCGCACCTGACCGAAACCATGCAGGCCGACCTGCTGGTCCCGGTCGTCCTGGGGGCGGGCGAGCGTGACCACGGTGTGCAGCGGTTGCTGAAGCTGATCCGGCACGAGGGCCCGAGTCACACCGCCACGGTCGCCCGGCGCGGCATCGCCGTCGAGGGCGAGCCGTTGGCCCAGGTGTTGCGCACCGTTCACGCGGCGCACATGGGCAAGCTGTCGTACGTTCGGATGTGGCGCGGCACCGTCAAGGACGGTGACGTGCTGAACGGGGTGCGCGTATCGGGCATCTATCGAATCCTAGGCGCCAAGCTGGACAAGGTGCCGTCGGCGTCGCAGGGCGAAGTCGTGGCGTTTGGCCGGATGGAGCCGATTCAGACTGGCGACGTCCTGACGCCGACCGGTGGCGTGCCGGAGCACGGCATCACCTGGCCGATGCCGCCGCAACCGGTGTACGCCGTGGCGGTGCGGGTGCCCGATCGCAACGACGAGGTCAAGGTATCGGGTGCGCTGGCCAAGCTGGCCGAAGAGGATCCGTCACTGCTGATCAAGCAGGATGCGGAACTGAACGAGCTGGTGCTGTGGGGGCAGGGCGACACCCATCTCAAGGTGGTCGCGGAGCGGTTGCGCAACCGCTTCAAGCTCGCTGTCGAGACCGATCGTCCAGCGGTGGCGTACCGGGAGACCATCCGGCGCTCGACCGAGCAGCATGCCCGGCACAAGAAGCAATCGGGCGGGCACGGCCAGTACGCCGACATCAAGATCAAGGTCGACGCGTTGCCACGCGGGCGTGGGTTCGAGTTTGCCGACACGATCGTCGGCGGGTCCGTGCCGAAACAGTACATCCCCGCGGTGGAGGAAGGTTCGCGGGACTACGTCAAAAAAGGCCCGCTCGGCTTCCCGGTGGTCGACATCCGGGTAACCCTGACGGACGGCGGCTTTCATTCGGTAGACAGCTCGGACATGGCGTTCAAGATCGCGGCACGCATGGCGTTGTCCGAAGCCTTGCCGAAATGCGACCCGGTCCTGCTCGAGCCGATTCATCAGGTGACCATCTCGGTGCCGTCCGATGCGACCAGCCGGGTGCACGGAATCCTGTCGAGCCGCCGCGGCCAGATCCTTGGCTTCGACGCCAAGGACGGCTGGCCGGGCTGGGATGCGGTCACGGCTTACCTGCCGGAAGCCGAGATCCACGACCTGATCCTGGAGCTGCGGGCCCAAAGCCAGGGGCTCGCCACGTTCGAATGGCGGTTCGATCATCTGTCCGAACTGACCGGGCGGCTGGCCGATCAGGTCGTCCAGCGGCGCGACGAGGTGACGGCGCGTTGAGCGGAGCGGATGCTCAAGGACGACTACCGCAGGACGAGCGATAGCGGACCTCCGGCCGGCGACGGATCTGCCGGAGGTAACGCTTCCTCACCGCGAGTTGATTTGGTGATTGGCGCGGAACCGCCTAGCTCGATAGGGACATTGGAGAGTCGAGGAGATCCGCCATGCTGATCAAGCGCCGCCGAGGATGGGAGATTCCCGAGGGCCGGAGCACGCCCGAGAGCGCCTGGCTTGATCGCCGTCGGCTGCTGAAGGGTTTGGCGGCCGGTCCGATCCTGGCCGGCGCGGGTGTCGGCCTGGCCGGGTGCATGGAGGAGGCCGAGGCCGATCAGCAGGCCGCCGCACCGGTGGCGGATCCGTCGACAGGCCTTTATCCGCCGAAGACCAACATGCGCTACCGCGGCGAGCGGCCGATGACGACCGAGGAACTCGCGACCACCTACAACAACTTCTACGAATTTGGCAGCCATAAGAACATCTGGCGGGCCTCGCAGGTCCTGCCGATCCGGCCATGGACCGTGACCTTCGACGGCATGGTCGAGGCGCCGAAGAGCGTGGCGATCGACGACCTGCTGGCGGCCATGGGACCGCTGGAGGAGCGGGTCTACCGGCACCGCTGCGTCGAGGCGTGGTCGATGACGGTGCCGTGGGCTGGCTTCCCGATGAGGCGGCTGGTCGAATACGCCAAGCCGCTCGGCTCGGCGAAGTACGTGACCATGCAGACCTTCCAGAATCCGGAGATCGCTTCTGGGCAGAAGCAGCACTGGTATCCGTGGCCCTATGTCGAGGGCCTGACGATGGCCGAAGCGACCAACGAGCTGGCGTTCATGGCGACCGGAATCTACGGCAAGCCGATGCCTCCGCAGAACGGCTCGCCGATCCGTCTGGTCACCCCATGGAAGTACGGGTTCAAGTCGGTGAAGTCGATCGTGCGCTTCACCTTCTCCGATCAGCGCCCGGTGTCGTTCTGGGAAGCGATCCAGGCCAGCGAGTACGGCTTCTGGGCGAACGTGAACCCGGGCGTCGCACATCCCCGCTGGTCGCAGGCGACGGAACAGCCGCTGGGCCAGTCCGACCGCATTCCGACACTGCTCTACAATGGCTACACGGAGTATGTGGCGGATATCTACAAGGGCATGAACAACGAACGGCTGTTCATGTGACGGCGGCTCAGAACTCGTTGCCGAACCGGTCGACGAAAACGGTGAGCGCGAGGATCATGTCGACCTCGCGTCCGTCGCTCGCCAGCGGCAGGTAGATCCGCTCAAGGCTCAGGAACTCCCGCAGATGCCAGAAGCGCGGTGTGCCCGAGCGCCATCCGGGGGTACCGTCCTGCACGACGCCCTTCATGTAGAGCCAGATGTGGCTGTCGAGGAACTCTGAGTGCACTTCGTCGAGGTAGCGACCGGTGGAGTCTCGCTCGAAGGCGCGGGCCACGCTGGTTCCGACCAAACGGTAACGCAGGCGGAGCTTGGGCTTACGTTCGACGTCGACCAGCCAGATGTTCGGCAGTAGCGCGGGGACATCGAGTGGCTCGAAATGGTAGCGGCCGGGCAATCCCGTATCGGGGTGAATCGTCTGCCAGTACTCGACCAGCGCCCGGATTTTCGGATGCAGCGTTAGGGCAAGAATCTCTTCAGCCGAGGCGCTCAGCTCCTGATTGATCGAAGGCTCTGACGGATCGGGAAGTGGCACGAAACAAGCTCCGGACTGCAGGGCACTCCCTTGGCGTGGGAACGATCGAGGTCAGAAACACTATGCCGGCTGTGGTTAACAATCCGTAACTTCCCCTACCGGGAGTGGTGCACCGGCCGGTTCCGTTCGCTAAAGTCTCGGCTGTCCGTCAATGGAGGCAGCGAATGGCACGGCTCGAAGGCAAGGTTGCAGTCATCACCGGCGCGGCGTCGGGCATTGGCCGGGCGTCGGCCAGTCTGTTCGCGCGCGAGGGCGCTACGGTGGTCCTGGCCGACCTCAAACGCGAGGCTGGCGAGGCCGCTGCCGCCGAGATCGTCGCGGCGGGTGGACGAGCCGAGTTCGTGGTCACCGACGTATCGTCCGAGACCGATGTCCAGTCGCTGATCGACGGTGCTGCCAAGCGCCACGGCCGGCTCGACGTGCTGTACAACAATGCCGGTGGCGCGACCCCGAAGGATGGCAAGGTCACCGAGATGCCGCTGGACGAGTTCTGGCGGACCATGTCGGTCGACCTGTTCGGTACGTTCCTGGGCTGCCGGTTCGCGATCCCGCACATGCAGCGTGGCGGCGGCGGTTCGATCATCAACACCACTTCGATCCGCGCGCTGACGGGGACCGCCGGGGCCGACGCCTACTCGGCCGCCAAGGGCGGGGTGCTGACCCTGACCCGGACGCTGGCCATGCAGTGGCACGTTGCCAAGATCCGGGTGAACGCGATTGGCCCGGGCGTGGTGGCGACCGATCGGGTCAAGGCTATGCTCAAGCCGGACGATCCGCTGGTGAAGAAGTCGCTGATGGGCGTGCTTGAGCCTGACGACATCGCCTACATGGCGTTGTACCTCGCTTCCGATGAGTCGCGTCGGATCACCGGTGCGATCATGCCGGCGGAAAGCGGCGCAAGCGCGTTCTAGCGGATGCGGCTGCTTGCCATTTCCGACCTGCACCTGGCGTCCGCACACAACCGTGAGGCTCTGCAGGAACTGCCGGAGCATCCCGACGACTGGCTGATTGTCGCCGGCGATGTGGCAGAGCGGCTGGAGGTGAACCACTGGGCCCTCGGGCTGCTCGCACAACGCTTTGGCCGGGTCGTCTGGGTGCCGGGGAACCACGACCTGTGGACCGTCGGTCGGGATGGGCCGGATGCCGCGCGCGGCGTGGAGCGTTACGAGCGGCTGGTCGAGATCGCCCGGTCGCACGGCGTCATCACCCCCGAGGATCCGTTTCCGGACTGGCCCGGTGCGCTGCCGGACGGCGTGAGGCGTCTGGTGATCGTGCCGCTGTTCCTGCTCTACGACTACAGCTTCCGGCCCCAGGACGTGGCGCTGTCAGATGTCGTGACCTGGGCGGACGAAGCGCACAACGTCTGTGCCGACGAGATCCATCTGGCTCCGGATCCGTTCAGCACCCGTCCGGACTGGTGCCGGGCTCGGCTGGACGAGACCCGTCATCGACTGGCGCGCGAACTGCCCGAGGATGCCCATACGGTCCTGGTGAACCATTGGCCGCTTCGCCGCGACCTGATCCGGATTCCGCGGGTTCCCAGGTTCACCCCCTGGTGCGGGACGACAGCCACCGAGGACTGGCATCGGCGCTATCGGGCGCACGCGGTCGTCTCGGGCCATTTGCACACCCGACGGACCGATGTAGTGGACGGCACCCGGTTCGAGGAGGTATCGCTCGGCTATCCTCGACAGTGGGACCGCACCCGGGGGGCGGCGGAGTATTTGCGGTTAGTCGTTTGAGAAATAATATTCGTTCAGAGTTTTAAGAAATATCAAATTTCGCCTTTAACGAGTTCAAGAGTCATAAGATTTCGTACATTTTGCTCTTCAAGCTGTATAAGTTCTTTGTTGAGGTTCAGCTTGTCGATGATTTGGCTGTTTGATGTTCTTCCATCCAATGCCGTGAACAAGGCGACGGTGTCATCATTGAAGCGCAACCGCATCTTGGAGCCGTGAACGTTGAGTGCGGCTTTGCCGTTTGAACCGAATTCATGCGGGGGCATGGCGTGCGTCCAACGCAGAACGCGACTACCAGACAATATCGGGAGCACCGCACTTTTGGACAGGTAGGCGCGATGCATATTGATATGGCAATGCCAACGCTCAGCAAACTCCGCTCGATCGCGGAAGCGTAGGGTCGAGAGCGTCGATCTCGTTAGCGGTGATTTTACGAAGTTGAGGGATTCGTACAACAGCGCTTCGAGTGGATTTTGCAAGCTGACGAAGTTTAAATCAGTTCCTTCAATAAATTCAAAAAATTCTCGAGCCGAAAGCGGGTGATCGCTTGAATTTAGAAAGCGATCTGCGAGTTGCTCTCCATATACATCCTTACTTACTGCGCCATTTAATCAAGATAGAACACCTGAGCCATCATAGCGACCAAGAGAGCTGGATGGGAGTTCCGAGAAAATATCTCTTGTCAAAGCAATAGCATCAGCGTCGACCGGACGGCTACCCACGAGATCCAAGATCATGCGCTGTACATGGTACATCCCTGTTCGGCCATACTTGGCATACGTCCATATGCCCAAGCCGCCATCGGGCCGTGTGACAGATGACAATCGGTGGAGACCTTCGACAGGACTGGGTAAATGGTGCAGAACGCCATTGCAGTTAATGTAGTCGAAAAGCCCATCCTCTTGAGGATCTAGGTCAAGTAGTGAGCGTTCTTGAATATCAACGTTATTGAGATCGAAACGACTCAATCGAGTTGCAATGATCTCGTTGGCTGCGGCGCTTTGATCCAAATGCACAACGCGACCGTTTCCGCCTATGTCCCTCAGGTACTTCGCAAAGAATAATGTTGAGTCACCTGTGCCTCCGCCTGCAACTAGTATCCTGCATTCGCCAGAAAAAATGTCGCGACCGCCAAATATCAGTGTGCAGATTGCGGATGGATTATCGCCGACCCGGTGAAACAGCTTCTTTCGATCATCCTCAATCGATCGGACCGGCATCGGATAATCACGGTATTGTTGGAGGGTTCTCTCGTACTCCGGGGGATTGGTTGGAGGCATCTGTCGTGGTTCTGTAATTGGTGTGTAATTACTTAGAGTTTATGATTTTTATTATTTTCAGTCAATGGTTTGCTGGTGGATGTGCTGACGCGTAGTGCGACATTGGGAGATCGCCTTGCCGTCTAGCGGTTCTATCGATGCTCGACGCGAAACCCGTCGAAATACAGTCGATCAAGGTCAGAAGAGCGAAAGAACCGCACGGCGTCTTCTGGGGTTTCCACGATCGGTTCGCCGGGGCCGTTGAACGAGGTGTTCATTACCGCGGGAATGCCGGTCTGCTGGTTGAACGTTTCAAGGACACGGCGAAATCCGCCGCCGTCGGGGTCGACGGTTTGAATCCGCGCGCTGCCGTCGACGTGGGTGACAGCGGGTAGCGCACGCGATCGGACGCGGGCGGTGAACAGCATGAATGGCGACGGCAGCGGCGCGCCGTCGAACCAATTGGCAGCTTCCTCTTCGAGGACCGCGGGTGCGAATGGCCGCCAAGCCTCGCGCTTCTTGATCCGGTTCACGCGCTCCCAGTTCGCCAGGTTCCTTGGATCGGCCAGGATCGACCGGTGGCCGAGCGCACGCGGCCCGATCTCGCTGCGACCCTCGAACCAGGCGACTACCGCGTCGTTGGACAGCGCGAGCCCGGCATCCGCCGCGGCGTCACCGACCGGTGTCACCACGATGTCGGAGGCCGCCTCGCGCAGCGCGTGTTCGAAGCTCTCGGGGCCGTGCCGTCGCCCGAGATACGCCGAGGTGGACGATCGGGAACCCTGTGGTTGGCGGGGAAGATCGAGAACATGATGGCTGAGATAGAGTGCCGAGCCGATGGCCAGGCCGGAATCGTCGCAAGACGGCGGAACGAACACGTTGTCGAAAGGACCTTCGCGCCAGATCCGGCTGTTTGCCGGGCAGTTCAGCGCGCAGCCACCGGACAGGACGAGGTTCAGCGTGCCCATGCTCAGCTTGCCGCACAACTCGAACAAGGTCAGCGTCGCAAAGAGGCTCTGCTCTTCGAACAGTTTCTGGGTCGACGCAGCGAGATCCTTGTTGAACCGCGTCAGTTTTTCGCCTGGATCTGGTTCGACAGCATCGTATCCGATGGCGCCGGCGACGCGGAGCGCTCGGGCCACCAGGGTCTGCGCGCTGTTCATGAATACCGTACCGCCCGCTTGGTCACCGGCCGGCAACATCAACTCGAGCCGATCGTAGGCATTGCCGACCAGGTCGGGGTCGAAGAAGCGCGGGCGGCCATAAGGCGCCAGGCCCATGAGCTTGCCGGGGGCCCCCGGACCGTCGTCGAGGCGCAGGTACCGGCCGACGCGCATGTACATGTTGCCGGAGGTCAGGAAGTTCGGCAGCAGTGGAAACAACTTGTTGCCTGCGCCGACGCAGAACAGTCCGCCGCTGTGTCCGAAACGGTTCTTGGTCATGCCGCCGTCGGTCGTGAGGATAGCAGCCGTGTTGAAGTCCGATTGATAGAAGCCGCTGGCAGCGTGCGCCGTGTGATGGGAAATCTGGATGCCGGGCACGATCCGGTGGCGGAGCCGGACCTGGACCGGAACGTGAAAGGCTCCGGTTCGAAGCCATGGCGTGATCATGCCCCGGACGGACGTTGCATCCATGCTTCTGAGGGCACGCAGGGAATGCCGGTCGTCCCAGAACGAGGGATAGATCGGAAACTCGCGAGTGCCATGAAAGTCAAAACCCGATGCGGCGGGGTCGACCGGGCGGGCAGAGAAATTCTTGTAGTCGCCGTCTCGCTGAAACCGATCGACGATCATCTCGGAGAACTGCGACCTGCTCGAGTTCAGGTAGCGTTCGAATTGAACCACGCCATTCCGTAGGGCAGGAGACACACCGACCGGCCCGGCAAGATCGGGTGCAAGATCAAACCGAAACTCATCGCTGTCATAGAACACGAACGGCCAGTTCTGCGTACCGGTGATCGACACGTAGTCGACGTCGTCGATGGTCGCCCCGGCGTCGGCCAGAGCGAGTTCGATATCGTCGATCGTCGAGATCGCTGCATGCTTGACCCGGGTGTGGCGCTCGCGTTCCACAAACGATGCGATCCGACCAGCATCGACGACGACGACCCCGGCGTCGTGCCCCATGTGAACCCCCAGAATCAGCACGCGGCGCACCTTTCGTGAATGTCGACATGCGCCTGTCGCCTACACGCCCGTGGGCTGTCGGCACAAGCACTATCGATGATCTTGAGCGGGCCGGGAGGGACCGCTGCGGCTTGACACAGGCCAGACGCCGCGACGTCGATCGGTTTGGGCGACACAGCATTCGCGGTGCGCGCGCTGTCGGACTGCATCTGCATCAGGCTAGACTCCGGTCGAAACAGGAGGATTCCAATGAAGATGCGCGCCGCCGTTTTGAGGACGATTGCTCCCGACCGGCCCTATGCCACGACCCGTCCGATCTCCGTGGAGGAAGTCGAACTCGAAGGCCCGCAGGCCGGCGAAGTGCTGGTGCAGATCGCCGGGGCCGGGTTGTGCCATTCCGACCTGTCGGTGATCGACGGCTCGCGTCCACGGCCAATACCGGTTGCGCTCGGGCACGAAGGCGCCGGCACGGTTGTCGAAGTCGGCGTCGGGGTGCGCGACATCAAGGCGGGCGACCCCGTGGTGTTCCAGTTCTCCGCCAGCTGCGGGCGATGCGAGCGTTGCCTGGAGGGGCGTCCGCAGATCTGCATCGCCCACGGTGCAGCCCGGGCCAAGGGCGAATTGATGGGCGGCGGCAAGCGGTTGCGCGACGCGAAGGGCGAGCCGATCAGCCACCAGTCCGGGGTGTCGTGCTTCGCCGAGTACGCGGTGGTCGACCGAGGCTCGGTTGTTCGGGTCGACGGCGACGTCCCGCTGGCCATGGCGGCGGTCTTCGGCTGCGCGGTGATGACCGGGGTCGGCGCCGCGCTGAACACCGCCGGAATCCGGCCGGGGCAGAAGGTTGCAGTGATCGGGCTCGGCGGGGTTGGTCTGTCGGGCCTGCTGGGCGCGAAGCTCGCCGGGCCGTCGATCCTGATCGCGGTCGACGTCAATCCGGCCAAGCTCGGCCTCGCCCGCCAGCTCGGTGCCGACCACGCGATCGACGCCCGCGAACCCGATCATCTCGACCAGATTCGCGACCTGACCGGCGGCGGCGTGGATGTCGCGATCGAACTCGCCGGTTCGGTCAAGGCATTGGAGACCGGCTACGGCATCCTGCGCACCGGCGGGACCCTGGTGACCGCCGGGCTGGCGCCGGCCGGGGCCACGCTGGCGGTGCACGCCGCGGACCTGGTGACTCGCGAGATCACCGTGAAGGGCAGCTACATGGGGTCGTGCGTGCCGGTTCGCGACATCCCGCGTTTCATCGAGGCCTTCCGCCAGGGCCGACTGCCGATCGACCGTCTGGTCGGCGACCACATCGGCTTCGACGCGATCAACCATGGCTTCGACCGGCTGGCCGACGGGGAGGTGGTGCGCCAGATCCTGGTGCCGAATGGGTAACATCGACGGTACGACCGTCAGCGGGTCAGTTGCGCGCCGATGTCGCCTCGACCACCGCTGAGAGGTCGCCGTAGACGTCGAACACGGTCTCGGCGTTCGTGTAGTCGCGGGTGGCGGCAACGCCCAGTACCTTTCCGGCGACCAGGACGGACTGGCGCAGCTGCAGGCGAGGGACCGGCGGGCCGGACGGTCCGGCGACGCTGAGCACGGTCGCCAGGACCGGTCCGAACCGATCGCGGTGCACGATCCCGAGTTCCTGTTGGCCGCCGGCCGGCAGGGTTGGCCAGATCCGGTCGATGTCGGCGGCCAGCCGGTTGATGTCGGCCCGGTAGTCCTGGGTCTTGAGGTCGTCCAACGCCTTGGTGATGGCGTCGGCCAGGGCCGCCTGGTCGAACGCGAACACCGGCTCCAGGTGGGCATCGGCGATCATCACATAGCCGAAGCGCGACACAGTGGACGGCGTACCGGTTCGCCAGCCTTCAAGCGTGCCGCAGTCGGCGAACGCAACCAGCAATACGACCTTGCCGCCGAGCCCGGCCGCCACCTGATCGATCAGGTGGCGGTCGCCGGGTTGTTCGGCGTCGAAGAAGCAGTCGCCATCGGCCAGCGCCACCTTCAGCTCGTGGCTGCCGATCGCGACGACCCGTTCCTCGCGGGCTTCGGCCGGCGACGTGAATGCGAGCGCCAGCGCAACGGCCAGCGATGGCGGAAGGTGGTGGATCCGCACGATTCCGCGGCTACTCGCCGAGGGATTCGGTGACGATGCAGGAAAACATCGGCCGGGCCGGCTCGGCTGACAGGTTCTGTTGATGGTTCAGAATGAAGGCCAGATCGACAGCCTTGTAGGCTTCGACCTGCAGGGCGGCGGCCTGCTCGAAACATAGCTTCGCCGTAGGGAACGTGATTCCGCTCTCGACAACCTGATTGCCAATCAGCGTCACCAGCATCCAGACAATTTTCATAGCCCGTCTCCTAGAATCGGACCCATGCACATTAGCAGGGCGGTCATCGGGTTTCACGTCGCGGTACATGGCCGATGACGGTTCTTTGCCGACCGTTGCACGGCAGCATCGGTTTTCACCGATCTGCGCATAATCGGGTTGCTACGATTGTTCCGATCGACGCGCAGGCGGCATCTGACGCTGGTGTTTGCGTGGGTTTGCGAGGAAGTGCGGGCAGCAACTGATTGATTCAACACAATCGATGCTGCGCACAACGGTTCATTGCGTTAATCTAGGTTGGAAAATCTTAGGCGCGTTGCAGAATGAACTCAGTATTCCACTTGTTGTATGTCAGTACCGCCAGGCAGCTTCTTGATGCTGAAGCCCTGGAAGAGTTGCTGGTTCAGGCAAGGGAGCGCAACGAGCGCCTGGGAATCACCGGGATGCTGATCTATGGCGCCGGAAATTTCATCCAGGCGCTGGAAGGTCCGCAGCAGGCGGTGTCGGATGTCTACGCGTCCATCCAGCGGGACCAGCGCTATCAGCACGTCATCACGTTGGTTGAGTTCGACGATGACGTGCGCGATTTCCCGGGCTGGTGGATGGCCTACGCCCATGAACCGCACCCCGAGAAAATCAGGGGTTGCATCAATCTTCTGAAGAGCCAGCAGGAAGCTACCGACAAACTCGCCGACGATCGGTTCGTCCGACGGTTGCTGCTCAACTTTCTGAACACGAACCGATAGGTGGCGGCCCGCCTGCGCTCGTTGATCCGCGCTAGCTTCCGTTCATCACCACGATGTTGCGGGACAGCCGTTCGAGGGTCTCCCGGCTGTCGATCGGCTGCAGCCGTTGATGGTCGATGCGGCGAAGTACGTCGTTGCGTTCCGGCGGCACAGCCAGGGCCATGATCGAGGTGTAGTTGGCGACGCCGTCGATCGGCACGCCCTTCGGGTTGGGCGCGCGCAGGTTGGTGCCGCGGAACCGCCACAAGGAGTAGCCCGCAGCCAGGAACCCGTCGACCCACGGGCTGGCGGCATTCGGGCGGTCGCATTCCAGGCTCAGGATCGGCCGGCAGCGGGCGATGGTCGCCGCGGCCCCACGCAGCACCGCTTCCTCGGCACCCTCGACGTCGATCTTGATCAGGTCGCAACGCGCCAGTTCGAACCCGTCGAGGGTCAGCACCGGGGTCGGTGCCATGCCGCCGTACTCCGGCATGATTCGAGAGGTTACCCCGATCGTGCCGAAGTTCACCTTGCGGCCCTCGGGCAGGGTGCGAACGTCGGCAAACTGTCCGGCACCCTCGACCTCCGACACGATGGCCCGGTGCGCCTCCACTCGGTCCAGGCCGTGCCGGGCCAGGTTGCGCGTCAGGATGCCGAAGATCAGTGGCTGCGGCTCGAACGCCAGCACCCGTCCCGTCTCACCTACCGCCTGGCCCATGGCGATCGAGAACACCCCGATGTTCGCCCCGACGTCGACCGCCAGATCCCCCGGCTGCAGCAGCGCCTGGTACAGGTCGAACTCTTGGCCGCTGTACTCCCCGGTGATCTCGATTGCCGGCCGGATGTAGCGATCCGGCACCGGCACCTCGATGGTCCCCAAGCGCCACGGCAGTTCGATGGTCTCGATCATGACTTGCTTCGGCCGAACACGGTTGACGGGTGGTCGCGGCAGTTCGCAACGGTGGAGTGCGTCGGGCTCGTCGACGTCGAACGAGCACCCAGGGTAGCCTGCATGAGCTTACCTTGGTGTCCGTCAATCCGACAGTAAGGTAGATCCCTCGTTCGATCGGGATCTGAAGCTCTCGATCTGCGCCGCCACCGGGCAGGGCGCGGTTCTGGTCGACCGACTTGATCCCCTGCCGGGCAGCGACGGACTCAACGTTACCGCCGGCCTGCTCGGAGCCGGGTTCGCCACCTACCCCCCGCTCACCAAGGTGGGTTTCAACCCTATGGTCGCCGAGCCGTACCGCGCCCAGATCGCAGTGACGCGGGCAGCGTCTCGGGCGGATCCGGAAGTCGGGATCTTCGAGTATGCGGGGCCCAGCGCGCATGAGCACGGGGAGGTCGCCGACGACCTGTCCGTCTACCTTCGGCCGGTCAGCCTGTTCACGCCCTTTCCCGGCAAGACTGCGCCCGGGAGCGGCCTGTCGCTGGCAACCGCGCTGACCACGGTGGCCGATCCGGACACGCCGATTACCGCTCTGGTGGCGGCACTCGACCCGGCCTGGCAGACGGTCTCGTACTACGATATCGGGGGCGTGCTGGTGACCAAGCCCTGGGCGGTTCGGCCACAGCCGTCACCCTGAGACCTGCTGGCGTCGCTACGCTGGCTCTACGAGTCTGCCACCGCGACCTGGACCGGGCCCCGGTGCGGGTCCGAGACGTGTCGGAGTTCGCTGGCCGCCTGGCGGATGACCTGACCGGCGCCCCACAGCGCCAGAACGGCCATGACCGCCGCGACGATGATGTCCGGCCAACCCGTGCCGGTGCCGAACACGCCGAACGCGGCCGCCATGACCGCGACGTTGCCGATGACGTCGTTGCGACTGCAGATCCAGACGGACCGCATGTTCGCATCACCCGACCTGAAACCGGTCAGCAACAGCAGGCACCCGACGTTCAGCAGCAGGGCAGCGGCGCCGACCCCGCCCATGATCCCCGCTTCCGGCACGGCGCCTTGCCATGCGTACCAGAGCGTGCTGCCGACGACCCAAAGGCCGAACACGCCCATCGACACGCCTTTTGCGAGGGCGGCCCAGGCCCGCCAGCGCAGGGCCATGCCGAACACCAGAAGACTGACCGCGTAGTTGCCGGCGTCGGCCAGGAAGTCGAGGGCATCGGCCTGCAGCGCGGCCGATCCGGCAGTGAGTCCGGCGACGATCTCGCCGATGAATCCGGCCGCGTTGATGCCGAGCACGATCCAGAGGATCCGCCGGTGCTTCGGATCGGACGTTGGATTGGCAGGCATGCTCGCGCAGCAGGAGGCGCTCATATCGGACTCCTTTTCGCAGCGGACTGCAAGGTCGATCCAGCAGGGAACCCGGGCATCCGCCGAGGAGGCTTATGGGGCGAGACACGGTGGTGTTTGGGTCAGCGATGGGCCGGACCGGCCACCCTGCAGTCCACCGAAGCGTATCGTGGACCAGAAGTGTCCGCAAACCCCGCCCTGGACAAAAAAATGGCCCGGAAGCACTGGGCTTCCGGGCAAGTTGAACAGGGAGGCTTCACGTCTGGGAGACGTAGGACCCCGGAGGGCCCTGCTCTGAGCGGGGGGCTCAGAGGAGATGTTGCAACGCAACATCCACACAATATGAGAAATAGGTTGCGTAAGCCTTAACGACCATTCCCAAATCGGCAGCCCCGATATGCGTCTGACGCATAGCTCTCGATGCTGAATCGCAAGGGCAGCCTGCAAGCCGCCTAGAACTGCGATTTAGCGACCTCCTGAATCAGGAAGTCGCGCAGCACGGTGATCCGCTTGGAGTGTCGAAGTTCTTCCGGATACACGAAGTAGGCAGGCACCTGCGGGCCTTCAAGGTCCGGAACGACGCGGATCAGGTTCACGTCCTCGCGCGCCATGTAGTCGGGCAGGGCGGCGATGCCGATGCCGGTCTGCACCGCCCGGTACATGCCGAAGTAGTTGTTGACCCGCAGGACCGACGCCGGCCGGCCGCGCGGCCCGGAGGCGACGTCCAGCAGCCAGTTGACGTTCGGGAACGGTGGATGCGCGGTCTCGCCGTAGATGATCAGCCGATGCGCCGCCAGATCGGCCGGGGTGCGCGGCACGCCCGCCGCCTTCAGGTAGGACGGCGCGGCGTACAGGTGGAACTTGATGGTCTTCAGGTGGCGCTGGATCAGGTCGGGCTGGCGCGGTGGGGTCAGGCGCAGCGCCACGTCGGCCTGGCGCATCGACAGGTCGAGCTCGGAATCGTTCAGGATCAGGGTCAGGCTGATTTCCGGGTACAGCTCCAGGAACGCCCCGACCCGCGGTGCCAGCCAGTTCGAACCGAGCGCCACGGTGGTGGTCAGGCGCAACGGTCCCTTCGGGCGATCCTTGCCCTCGGCCAGGATGGCCTCGGTGGTGGCGAGCTTGGCGAACACATCGCGCGCGGTCTGGAACAGGATCTCGCCCTGTTCGGTCAGGATCAGGCCGCGGGCATGCCGGTGGAACAGCGGCACCCGCAGGCTCTCCTCCAGATGGCTGATCTGACGGCTGACGGCCGACTGGCTCAGATTCAGCGTATCGCCCGCGTGCGTGAAACTGCCGGCCTCCGCGACCGCATGAAATACCCGCAGCTTGTCCCAGTCCATGACCCGCCCGCCGATCCTCGCGCGCCGAAGCGCTGCGACCGATTATCTCTACACGAGAGAGGCCGCCGGGTTAACCCTTGCGTCCACGCAACCGGCTCACTCGGCGGCCTCTCTCGTGTAGAGATAATCGGTCGCAGCGCTTCGGCGCGCGAGGATCGGAGGGCGGGTCATGGACTGGGACAAGCTGCGGGTATTTCATGCGGTCGCGGAGGCCGGCAGTTTCAC